>NZ_JBIRSJ010000005.1:0-654571 GCF_044334165.1 Streptomyces sp. NPDC020845
GCGACTGGTCCGCGACTACGAGCACCGCCCCTCCTCCTCCGCCTCCCGCGTCTACTGGGCGATGACCCACGTCATGACCCGACGCCTCACCGGCGAGAACGCCCCCACCTGGCGCGCGCCGCAGGCGGCGGCAGCATGAATCTCCGGCCCCTGCTCGATGCCCTGGACCTCCAGGAAGACGCTGCCCGGGCCCTGGCTGACGACCTCCGCGCACAGATCGACGACCTGCAGACCCGGTTACGCCAGGCCGAGACACACCTGGAGCACCTCGCCATCACCCGCAAGACCGTCACCGGCCTCGCCGACCGGCTCCCGGCCGCCGCGCCGGACCTGCCCGAGCACCCGGACTACCCTCGCATCCTCGACGCCTTCAACCACGCGACCGGGCTGCTACGGGCCAAGGACGTCTGCGAAGCCCTCGGCCACGAACTGCTGCCGAAGAACGTCGAAGGCACCCGCGCCAAGCTGAAACGCCTGGTCAAACTCGGGATCCTTACCGAGGCCGACACCGGCAACTTCACCCGGAAGCAATAGCCGACGGAACCTCCACCAGCGACCTTGCGCCCACCCCCAGCCGGAAACGGACATAGCCTTACGAACCGCCCACTAAAAGCCGGCCGAGGGGGTCAGCGGTTGTCGCCGCGTTCGCCGTCGGCGGTCCTGGAGAAGCCGTCGTGCCAGGCGGCCTTCGCTCCGGAGTCGCCGATCCGGTACACGTCCACGACGGCGCCCGCGGCCACCCCGACGGAGAGCACCACCGCCGCGACACGGACGACCAGCGCGGACCGGGGCGCGGCCGCCCGGTTCTGCTCCCCGGGGGCCGCCTCCACCGACGTCGACCTGCGGGTCGTCCACCAGACCACCGTCGCCAGCACGAACAGGCCCGCGGCCCAAGGAAGCAACCCGTCGCCGAGTTCGGCGTGCCTGCGCACCAGGGCGTTGCTGTCGACGTGCTCCTCCAGCCACTCACCGGCCTGCGTGGCCACGGGCACGCTCACCAGGGTCACGAGGGCCAGCAGCGGAAGCACAACCCCCATCCGCCGGGCGGCACTCGGCCATATCGCGCCGACCACGACCGCCAGGGCACTCAGGGGAACGAGCACGATGACGAAGTGCACGAACAGGACGTGTGCGGGCAGGCCGTTGACGACGGTGAGGCTCATCAGGTTTTCCTCCAGAGGTGACCATGAGAAGTCGGCGCACGCACGGGCGCCGGGTGTGCCGGTCCGTGAGGCGCGCCAGACTCTCACAGGAACTTCTGAGCTTCCTCTGAACCCGGCCCCCGCACCCGCACGGTCGAGTTGCACCGCGTCCCTTCCCACGGAACACAGAGGACTGCCACAATCCGTCCATAACGGACGGGGGGGTCCATGGTGTACGAGGTGCGCTACGGATGGAATCGCAAGAACGTATTCATCATCATCTTTCTCGCGATCGGCGCGGTGGGCGCGGTGACGCTCCCGGACAAACCGCTGTACGCGCGGATCCTGGTGCTGCCGTTCTGCGTCGTCGGAGGGCTGTTCACGGCGTATTCCGCCATGAACGGCAAGGTGGCGCTGCGCGTCGACGAGACGGGTGTGCTGTTCGGCGGGAATCCTGCCCTTCGCCGGTCGGGCGCGGTCCACGTGCCCTGGCAGGACATCACGGCCGTCGTTCTCTGGCGACAGCATTCAGCCGCCTCGATCCCGTACATCGGATTGGCCAGGCGCGAAGGCGCGCCGGCGGTGCCCGGAAGCATCCGGGGGCCGGTCGGCCGCACCGCGATGCGGGCCCTGGCGCCGCACCTTCCCGCCGACGTCGACATCTCCCGGCCGGAGAGCGGCTGGGGCCTCGACAGGGAGCGGTTGAGCGCCGCGGTCAGCCTCTTCGCTCCTGGGGTTCCGGTGGTGGACGTCGGATAGTCGGTCACACACCATCGCACTCTTTGAACGATCTGTTTAAAACGATCAGTTGACATCAGATCGTGCGTCACCCACCCTGATCCCATGTCGTCAACTCCCGATCAGCACCCCGATCCCTTCACACCCCCGTCACCGGACCAGGCACGAGCCCACCGCGTCTACGCGTCGTTGATGCGCATCGCCGAGCGGCATGCCGCCACCGACGAGCAGCGTCGGCGGCAGGCGCATGCTTCGCTCATCGGGCCGCACGAGGCCGTCAGGCTGGTGTCGTTCCTGCTCAGTGGGGCCGCGCAGCCGGTTGATGGGGAGGCGGAGGTGGATCAGGCCGATATCACCGCCGCGTTGAGCCTCGTACCGCTGGTGCGCGGGGAGATGGACGAGCTGGAGGTCGGGCTGCTCCAGATGGCGCGGGGGCGCGGTATGACGTGGCAGGAGGTGGCCTTCGGGCTCGGGCTCGGGACTCCGCAGGCCGCCCGTCAGCGTTACGAGCGGCTGGCCAGTCGTGCCGCGGCCGACACAGACACGGGCGCGGGCGTTCGGCAGGGTTAGGGCCGGGTCGCCACCAGGAGGTCTACTACGTACGTCTCCTCCACCATCCCCTCAGGGAAGATCGCGCCCAGGCGGCCGCGCTCCTCGGTGAGGAAGGCGCGGGCGCCGGCCTCGCCGAGGACGAGGAACGCCGAGTGGCTGCCGATGTTCGCCAGATGGGTGTCCAGAGGGACGGCGCGGCTCCAGCGCAGCTTGCGGCGCGTGACGCTCAGCCCCGCCAGGCCCGCGAGTTGGATGGCGCGGTCGTCGTCGGGGCGCTCCTTGGAAGGGGACTTCACTCCGCAGTGGTGGGCGATGCGCTCGTCCTGCGCGGCGATCCACGGCACATCGAGGGCGCTGGTGTTCCACCAGAGCGCGAGCGCGCCGCCCGGGCGCAGGACGCGCAGCGCCTCGGGGACGGAGCGGGTGGTGTCGGTCCAGTGCCAGGACTGGGCGTAGGTGATGAGGTCGTGGGACGCGTCGGCGAGGGGCAGGGCGTTGCCGTCGCCGCGGACGATCGGCGTGTCGGGCAGCGTACGGCGGAACTGGGCCGTCATGCCGTCGCCGGGCTCTACGGCGGTCACGTCGGCGCCGCGTTCGCGCAGCAGGGCCGTGGCGATTCCGGTGCCCGCGCCGACGTCGGCAACGCGGGCACCGGCTAGGGGACGGTCCATGAGCTCATCGATGGTGTCCAGGAGGGCGGGCGGGTAGGAGGGGCGGTTCGCGGCGTACTGGGCGGCGGCCGCGTTGAACGAATGGGCGCGCGAGGTGGTGGTCATCCCGCCATCCTCCTCCCCCGCTCCTCCACTCCTCGCTCGTTTTTGCCTCCTCAGCTCACGCCTCAGCTCACCGCCGCGCTCTGCGCTCGGGTCAGGGCGACGTCGAGTACGACCAGCAGCGCGTCCCGGACCGAGCCCGTCTCGCGGGCGTCGAAGACGACCAGCGGTACGTGTTCGGAGATGTCCAGCGCCCACCGCACCTCGTCGAGGTCGTGCTGCACCTCCCCGTCGAAGGCGTTGACGGCGACGGCGAAGGGGACGTCCTTGTGCTCGAAGTAGTCCACCGCCGCGTAACAGTCGTCCAGCCGGCGGGTGTCCACGATCACCAGGCCGCCGAGGGCGCCCTCGACCACGTCGTCCCACATGAAGCCGAACCGGTCCTGGCCCGGCGTGCCGAACAGATACAGCTTGAGCGTCGGGTCGATGGTGATACAGCCGAAGTCCATCGCGACCGTGGTGGTGGTCTTGCCGGGGGTGTGGGTGAGATCGTCCACACCCGCCGCGACCTCCGTGATCGCGGCCTCGGTGGTCAGCGGGCGGATCTCGGAGATCGCGCCCACCGCCGTGGTCTTGCCGACCCCGAAGCCGCCGGCGATGACCAGCTTGACCGGCAGCGGCGGCTGGCCGGCCGACGGCTGTTCAGCTGCTGTCGCGGAGTGTGCCCCGGGAGTCGGGGACGGCACGGAGACCATCGATAACCCTTCGCAGTACGGAGATGTCCTGGGTCGCCTTGGCGTTGGGCACATGGACCGCCAGATGTCCGGCGGTGCACAGGTCCCCCGCCAGCACCCGGACCACGTTGAGGTGCAGTCGCAGCTGGGCGGCGAGCTCCGCCACCGACTGCGGGCGTCGGCAGGCGGCGACGAGGTCGTGGTGTTCGAAGGCGAGCGAGTCCAGGGCGGAGAGCCCGGTCGGGGTCGCCACGACCTGGGACTCGACCGGGAGCGACGGCGCGGCGCCGCTCCCCGACACCCGGCCGGCGGTCAGCAGGAACGGCCGGACCGCGGAGGCGCGGCCGGTCGGCTCCGGCGCATCCCAGGCGCTGCCCGCGCTGCCTGCCCCGCCCGCACTGCCCGCTGCCTCGTGCGGTACTGGTTCACCGGCGGCCATCACGATCCTCTCCTGAATGCCTGTGCCCTGTGCCCCTGTGTGGTGGTGGGACGGGTCAGCCGGCCGGGGTGGAACCGGCGCTCTTCTTCAGCTCCAGCACCAGCTGGGGAGTGAGCGCGGCTCCGGCCCGGTTGGCGAACAGGGCCATCTCATAGGCGATATTGCCCAGCTTGGCCTCCTTCGAGGCCACTACGCCCAGAACGGCCCCGCTGCCGATGGCCGACACCAGCACATGGCCGCCCTCCAGGTCGATGATGACCTTGTTGAGGCCACCGAGGCCGTAGTTGCCGGAGGCGCCCGCGGCGAGGCTGGTGATGCCGGACACGATCGCGGCAAGCCGCTCCGAGTCGGCCTGCTCGCGCAGTTGGGAGACGGCGATCAGCAGGCCGTCGGAGGACACCGCGATGGCGTCCACCACTCCGGCGGTCTCGCTCGCGAACCGGTCCAGCAGCCAGGTGAAGTCGGCCGCGGCGGCGCGCAGATCGGTGGGTTCCGCCCGCTCCTCGGAACTGCCGTTATCTGTCGGCGTTGTCACTGCCCGACTCCTTCCGGGATCTCTGTGATGGGGACGGTGCCGGCTCCGTCGGGGTGGCGGCGCTGTCCTGGTGGGCCCTGCGTACGGCGGCCTCGAACTCGTCGAGTTCGGTACGGACCGCCTCGGCGTCGACGGGCCGGCGCACGGCCGGGATGCCCCGGTCGGCGGGCGCCGTGGTCGTGGCGAGGGTCGCTCCCCGTACCCGCCTGCGCAGCGGGCGGGAGGGCGGTGAGTCGATGGTGGATGTCCTGGTGGCCGCGTCGGCGGCCGGCCCGTCCGAACCCTTGCGGTTCGGGATGCGCCGGGGCAGCCCGCCCGGCTGCGCCGGCGCGGTGGTGGGGGTCCGTACGGGCAGCGGCGTGGGCGCGGCGGAATCCCGCTCGGCGGATTCCCGCTCGGGCTGCGTCAGGGGGTCCGGCCTCGCCGGGAGTTCCCATACGGTCCCGCCCTTGGCCGCGTCCGCCGCCGTAGCCGCATCCGTCGCCGCGTCCGTGGCCGGCGTCAGGTCCAGCGGGCTCACGGTCAGCATCAGCGCGGCCGGGATCCAGACGGAGCCGGTGACCCCGCCCCCGGGCGTACGGCTCAGGGAGACCCGGATGCCCCAGCGCCGGGCGAGGCTGCCGACCACGAAGAGGCCGAGCACCTTGCTCGGTACGAGGTCCAGCCGCTCGCGGCGGACGAGTCGGGCGTTCTCCTCGTCGAGGCGTTCCGCGCTCATCCCCAGGCCGTGGTCGATGACCTCGATCAGCGCCCCGCCGTCCGAGCTGACGTCGCTGCCGGGCCGGACGACCACCTCGACGGGTGTGTGGGAGGGCGAGAAGGAGACCGCGTTCTCCAGCAGCTCGGCGAGCATCAGCGTCAGGTCGGCGATGATGTCGGGCGCGACGGTGATCTCCGTCTCGGACCGCAGGGTCACCCGCTGGAACCCCTCGATCCGGCCGAGGCCCGCCCGGATGACGTTGGCCAGGGTGATCGGCCGGGCCTCCACATCCGTCTCCCGGATGCCGGCGAGCAGCATCAGGCTGTCGGCGTTGCGCTGGAGGCGTACGGCGATGTGGTCGATGCGGTAGAGCCGTTCCAGGATCTCGGGGTCGGTCTCCTCGCGTTCGACGGCGTCGATCAGCATGAGCTGGCGCGAGGTCAGGTTGGAGACGCGGCGCCCGACGTTGCCGAACATCTCGGCGACGTTCTGGCGGCTGAGCACCTGCCGCTCCAGCAGCGCCGCGGCGGTGATCTGCACCTGGTTGAAGGCCTCGGCCAGGTCGCCGATCTCGTCGCGGACCGGGACCGGGATCGGCTGCGGGGTCAGCGGGGTGCGCTCCGCCGATTCGTCGTCCTCCTCGACCCGGGCGAGTTCCTGGCCCGCCACATCGACGACCTGGTGCGCGGCGCCGGTCAGGGCCGCCAGGGGGCGTACGACCGAGCGGCGGACCAGGACGGAGAACGTCAGCCAGACGGCGAAGCCGAGCAGGGCGAGCGCGATCATGGCCATTGCCTTGTCCAGGGCGCTCTTGGAGAGGCCGTCGGCCTGGTCGGCGATCTGTCCGATGAGCGACCGGGTGATGTCGAGGCGGGCCCCGGCCTGGTCGCTTCCGGCGGCCATCGCCTTGCGCAGCTGCTGCGGCGACTGGCCCTGGAGGGAACTCGGGTCGATCTGGAGCTCCGCGAACTGGTCCGAGATGCCGTTCTGCTCGGCCGCGCGCTCGATGCCGCTGAGGGCCAGGACCTGTTCCCGGGTGGCGATCCTGCTGAACCGGTCCACCTGGTAGTCGTAGACCGCGTGGGCGCTGACCGCGTGGCTGTACTCGGTGAGGGCGTTGGCGTCCTGGGTCTGTGCGGAGAACACCCCGCTCTCGAAGGCCGCGTGGGCGGCGTCGGCGCGCAGCACCGCGTCGAGCAGCCGGATGATCGAGGACGACGAGGTGCCGGAGGAGGTGTCGAGCCCGATGCCGTCGATCAGGTACTCGACGGCGGCCGAGTACGCCGGGCTGATGCCGGCGGCCGAGACCGAGCCCCGTTCGACCTTGTCGCGCAGTACGGCCAGGCCCCGGACGTACTCCAGCGCCTGCGCCTCCTCCTTCGGCAGGCCCTGCTCGTCGAAGGCCGAACGCACGGCGGATGCCTGCTCGTCGGTCTTGCGCTGCGCCTTGCGGTAGGCGTTGGTCGAGGGCAGGGCGGTGCCGGGCCGGAGCGCGTCGTGCTGCACGGACAGCAGCAGCGCCTGGCGGTGTTCGGACTGGAGGTCGTTGATCAGCTCCGCGACCTGCGTGCTGTCACGCACCACGTCGGCGGTCCGGGCGGCGTCCTGGGCCTGGTTCACCTCGCTGGTGACGCCGACGGCCAGCAGCACGCCGACGACCGCGACGGGCACGGCCACCAGGACATTGAGTTTGCGCCGGAACGGCCATCGGTCGAGAAGCGCTGCCGCCCTCCGGCGGGTCCGCGGCGTCAGCGGCGCACTGTCGGACGAGTCGGGATCGGGACTGGGTTCAGAACCGGCTTCGGGCTTGGGTCCGAGCGATGGGTCCACCGTGTCCACAGACACCCCGGGCCTCCTTTCATGTGCTTCTGAGCGGTGACCGAGGTGTTGTTGGTGCCGACCGCCGACGACCGGGGGAGCATGACGCTCTCAGCACCTCGCCCGCGCGCGCGACGGCTCACGCCCGCGTGCGAACGATGGAATCGCGCCACAGTCCGACCGGCGCTGAACACTACCGTTTGCGCGCAGGCATGCAAGGCATAGGCGATTAAGACCAGGAAACATGTGCTTTCTGCGGCATTTGCCCATCGAAAAGGCGCCCTTGAAGACGCTTTGAGGGCTCTTCACGGGACTCCCCGCCGCCCGAGCGGACCCCTGCCCCGTACGCTGTGTCTCCGCCAACCGCCCTTACGCTGCCTTCTCCCACCCACCCGTACCCTGTTTTTCCGCCACCTCCCCCGCCCTGAAGTCGTAGCCCCTTCTTGCCCCGCGAGGAGACCCGTGCACCCCACCCGCAAGGCGGTCGCGACCGCCGCCGCGCTCCTGGCCGTGGCCACCGCCGCCGGCTGCGATGCGGATTCCGACGCCGACGTGTCCGGTTCGGGCTCCGCCAAGCCCGGCTGTCCCACCGTGCTCACCAAGGCCAAGCGGGCCGTCGAGAAGGCCGAGGACGTGGACGCGCCCTGGACCGGCCCCACCAGCGGGCCCAAGGCCGTGCGCGGCAAGACCATCGTCTATATCGCGCACACCCTGGCCAACCCCGGCCCCGCCGGAGTCGCCCAGGGTGTCGGGGAGGCCGCCAAGGTCGTCGGCTGGCGCGCCCGGATCCTCAACGGCAAGGGCACCACCGCCGGTGTCAAGGCCGCCTTCAAGGAGGCAGTCGACAGCAAGCCGGACGGCATCGTCATCAGCGGCTTCGGCCCCGAGATCATCCCCAAGGAGATCCAGCAGGCCGACGCGGCCGGCATCCCGGTGATCGGCTGGCACGCCACCACCGCCCCCGGCCCCAGCAAGGATCCGAAGCTCTTCAGCAATGTGACGTCCAGGGTCGAGGATGTCGCGAGGATCAGCGCCGACTGGATCATCGCCCGGTCCAACGGCCATGCGGGCGTGGTCATATTCACCGACACCACGTCCGACTTCCCCAGGAACAAGTCCGAGCTGATCAAGAAGGAGCTGGCCACCTGCTCCGACGTCAAGCTGCTGGACTACAAGAACATCCCCATCCCCGAGGCCAACAGCCGCTCCATCAACGAGGTCTCCTCCCTGCTCAGGCGGTTCGGGGACAAGTGGACCTACTCCGTCGCCATCAACGACCTGTACTTCCGCCATGCCGCCCCCGCCCTGCGCGCCGCGGGGAAGGACGGCGACGGCGCCCCGTACAACATCGGTGCCGGTGACGGCGACCCGTCGGCCTTCGAGCGCGTCAACGGCAAGAAGTTCCAGTCCGCGACCGTGCCCGAGCCGCTGTCCGAGCAGGGCTGGCAGATCGTCGACGAGTTCAACCGGGCCTTCGCCGGGGAGCCGGCCAGCGGATACGTCGCCCCGGTCCACATCACCACCGCCGCCAACAGCGGTGGCGCGCTGTCCTGGGACTCGGAGGGGTACCGCCAGGCGTACCGCAAGATCTGGGACCGCTGACCACCAGTGGACCGCGCAGGCCGCGCTGACCGCGTTGGCCGTCAGGGCGTCAGGGCGTCAGGGCGTCAGGGCGTCGGCGCCTCCTCGGGCAGCAGTCCCAGGGCCTTGAGCTCGGCCCAGAAGGCGGGCGGAATCGGGTGCGCGAGGAGGCCGGCGCTCTCGGCGATCTCGTGGGGCGCGCGGGCGCCGACCACGACGGTCACCACCGCCGGGTGGCCCAGCGGGAACTGGAGCGCGGCGGCCAGGGGCGGCACCGCGTGCCGGTCGCATACGCCCCGGATCGCCCGCACCCGCGCGCCCAGTTCGCGGGGGATGCTCCGGTAGCCGTGCGGCGCACCGGGGCGGGGGTCGGCCAGCAGACCTGACTGGTAGACCCCGGCGGCCATGACGGCGACGCCGCGTTCGGCGCACAGCGGCAGCAGTTCGGCCAGCCCGGAGTGGTCGAACAGGGTGTACCGCCCGGCGAGCAGTACGCAGTCGGGCCCCGGCGGCGGGGCCTCCCGCAGAAAGCGGGCCGCGACATCGGCGTGGTTGACCCCGAGCGAGACCGCGCCGATGACGCCGTCGCGGCGCAGTTCGGCCAGCGCGCGGTAGGCGTGGGTGACGGCGGTCGGGTAGTCCTGGTCGGGGTCGTGGACATGGAGTACGTCGACCCGGTCGAGGCCGAGCCGGTCCAGGCTCTCCGTCATCGAGCGCATGACCGCGGGATAGCTGTAGTCCAGGCGTGGCCCGACGCCCGGCGGAGGGTCGGCCCAGATGGGCTGGGTGTCCGGCCCGCCGGGCTCGATCAGTCGGCCCACCTTCGTACACAGGACGTACTGCCCGCGCGGGCGGGGCCCCAGCGCGGCTCCGGCGTACGTCTCCGAACGCCCGTATCCGTAGACGGGCGCGGTGTCGTAGAGCCGTATGCCCAGCTCCCAGGCGCGGTCGACGGTGGCGGCGGCCTGCTGTGCGGGTACGGGGGCGAAGAGGCCGCCGATGGAGGCCAGCCCAAGACCGAGGCGGCTCACCGACAGCCCCGTACGCCCCAGGGCCACCATGTCCCGAACGTCCATCCCGATCCCCCCATCCCCCGATCTCCTGGCACAACGCGCCACGCCAACGCGGACGGTGACGCTCCGCCGGGGCCGCGCCGACAGCCGGGCACGGCCCCGCGCCATCACTGCGGGGAGACGCCGTAGCCCGCCATGGGCGGGGCGAAGGACGCCGCCATGGGGGCGAGTTGTACGCCCGGGGCCAGACCCAGGGCGACGAGGGCATCGGGCAGACCCCGGCCGGTGCGGGCCGCTTCCCAGGAGCCGGGGACGGCCAGCGGGCGGCAGCCGGTGGCGATGATCTCGAACAGGCGCTGGACGCGGCCGGGTCCGCGGGGCGGCAGCTGGCCGCGGAAGTCCTCGTGGTGGGCGAGGACGAGGGCGGCGAGACCGGCGACATGGGCCGAGGCCGGTCCGGTGCCGTCCAGCGCCGCGTAGCCGCCGTGCGGCGAGCAGGACAGGACCGCCACGCCCGGCGCGACCGCGTCGACCTCGGGGCCGTACGCGCTGAACCGCGCGGTGAACAGGCCCTCCGGGGTCAGCGGCGGGCCCGCGTGGGTGGCCTGGGAGGTGTCGGGCGGATACGAGCCGAAGGCGCCCAGCGCGCCGACGGTGAACACGGTGGGCAGCGACCCCGGGAAGGCGACCGGCCCGCCGGAGTCGCCCGCCGGGGCGAAGCAGGCGACGCCCGCGGCGTGGGCGTCGGCGAGTTTGCGGGAGACCAGTTCGGAGGAGTACGGGGTGGCCACCGCGATATGCGCGATGTCGGCCTCGGCGTCGATGCAGTGGTCGAGCGCGGCGATCAGATCGCTGAACCGGCCGCCGGGCAGCACCCGGCAGGCCTCGATACGGGCGTCGACCGCGATGCCGATGACGCCGGGGCCCGTATCGGCCGCGGCGATCACGCCCGCCGCGTGGGTGCCGGTGCCGATGGCGTCGTGCGCCCAGCCCTGTTCCGTACCGCCGACCAGGTCCACCCCGGAGCGCACCCGGTCCTTCAGATCGGGGTGGTCGGCGGCGACGCCGGAGCCGATGACCGCGACCTTCACGCCGAAGCCGCGGAACGTCGGCGGCAGCCGGTCGAGGCGCATGGCCTGCTGGCCCCAGCCGTACTGCTGCCGCTCCTCGAGTCCCGGGTACACCTTGGCCAGCGGGGTGAGGGTGACCAGGTTCTCCTGGGTGTCCGAGAGGTCCGGGCGGTGGATCCAGCGGTCCACATAGCCGCCCGCGGGGCGGACGTACAGGGCCTGGACGGACTCCGCCGTATCGGTGGCCAGCACCAGCGTCGCCGTCCCGTCGGCGCGCGTGATGCCCTGGACCGGCCAGGACGCCCCGATGAGGAACACCCCGGCCCCGGCCAGCGGCTCCTCGTCCGGGCCGCAGATTCGCAGCGAGATCTCCACGGGCGTATCCAGCGGGGCGAGAAGACCCGGGTCGGCCAGCGGCATCACCCCCGCCACCCGCCCGGCGGCCGCGCCCGCGCCCCCGCCACCGCCCGCCCCGGTCAGCGGCAGGTCCGGCTCCACATGGACGTGTGCCGACCGCAGCGACGGCACCTGGTCCTCGGCCGCCTCGACCACCGCGATCTCCGGGCAGCAGGCGGGCGGCCCCGCCGAGTCCGGCTTAGTCTTCGCCGCGGGCCGGAGCCGGCGGACCACCGCGACCTCCGGCATCCGGCCCAGCCGCTCGCACACCGCGTCCATGTCGAGCGCGGCCACCCCGGGCGGGAGCAGATGCTGGGGCAGCGGGGCCACCAGGTACCGCTCGCGGCGCGGGCGCACCGCGAGGGGGCGCCGCGTGTTCTTCTTGCGCGCCCCCTCCTCCTTGCCCGCGCCCGCGCGCCCGGGTTCGCCCGCGCCCGCGCCGTCGCTGTCGTTCTCGGGCCTGTTCTTGAGCATCACGTCCACCTTCACCACGCCAACGTCGTCCTTACGCTTGTGCTCCCGTTTGTGCTCCGGCGACCGGGGGCCGCGCTCCCACGGTGATGCGGTGTGCTCGGGAACCGTTCCTCCGGGCACACCGCACCACGTCAACCCAGGTGTCAGCCCATACCGAACGGCTGCTGGTACTGCTGGTACGGCTGCTGGCCGAACCCCTGCTGGCCGAAGCCCTGCTGGCCCTGCTGGCCGAAGCCCTGCTGGCCCTGCTGGCCGAAGCCCTGCTGGCCGAAGCCCTGCTGCTGGCCGAAGCCCTGCTGGCCCTGCTGGCCCTGCTGGCCCTGCTGCTGGAGCAGTGTCGCGATGGCGACCGGCAGCGCCTGCTGTACGGCCTGTTCCACCGACTGCCGGACCCCGTTGTGCAGCGAGTAGTGCAGCGCCATGGCCAGGTACGGGTGCGCCTGCTGTCCCAGGCCCTGCTGGTTGATCTGCTGGAGCTGCTGGATGGTGTGCTGCATGCGCTGTGCGATCTGCTGGCTCGCCTGCTGGCAGGCCTGTTGGATGGCCTGCTGTACGACCTGGGTGATTTGCTGCTGGCCCATCTGGGGCTGCATCTGCTGCATGGGTTGGGCGCCAGTCATCACCGACATGGATCCTCCATAGGACGACATCGACGAGGAAGGGCACAGGAGCGACACGCCCCACATGCCCTATTTGTTACATTTACGCTAAGTCGGTGCCAGGATCCCGCGCAATCGGAGACCGGCCGTCAGAGCTCCAACGCCCCCAGCGCCGAGCACACCTGGGCCAGCGGATCCTCGCCCACCGGACGCAGTACGACCGTCTCCGCGCCCGCCCCCCACAAGGCCCGCACCCGCTCGGCGGCGGTAGCGGCGTCGCCCGCCGCGAGGAACACCTCCTCGCGCGGAACACCGAGCCATTCGGAGTACTCGTCGCGTACGGGCGCCGTGTCCGTCGCCACCCGCTCTGGGTCGTCGGCCACGCACAGATGGGTGAAGACGACCAGTTCGTGCGGGTGGGTGGCACCGGCGGTGGCGCGCCCCTTCGCGATATGGCCGAGCGCGGCGGCGATCGCGCCCGGCCCCTGGCCCTCGGCCATGACCGTGCCGTCGGCGGCCCGGCCGGACAGCTCCAGGGAGCGGGGGCGTACGACTCCCGAGACGACCGGCGGGGGCTCAGCGGGCGGGTGGACCAGGGTCACGCCGTCGATGTGCACGGCCCGGCCGTCGAGAGTGGCCGTCTCGCCGCGCAGCAGGGTGCGCACCACCGTGATCGTCTCTTCGAGCAGGGCCAGCGGGGTCGGGGACGCGGCGCCGACCTGGGCCATCCACTCCGGCACGCCATGCCCGACGCCCGCGATGAAGCGCCCCGGGAACACCCGGGCCACCGTGGCCAGTTCCATGGCGAGCAGCGCCGGGTTGCGCAGCGGGGCCGGGGCGATCCCGATGCCGACGCGCAGCCGCTCGGTGGCCGCCAGCGCGAGGGTCGCCGAGCCGATCGCCCCGGCCCAGCCCAGGTCCTCGACGACCCACAGGTCGTCCGCTCCGTACTCTTCCACCGCCCGTGCGAACGCGGACAGTTCCTCGGGCTTGCCGTCCCGGTCGAACATCACGCCGATGCGGCGGCGCGGCAAAGGCTCGCTGATCGTGGGGTCGTTGGTCACCATGTCGTTGTCGTTGGTCATCCGGCCAATTTGACACCCTCCGCCCCGTGAGCGGGGCCGAATCCCATCTCAGGCCGCGTGCGGCTGAGTGAGTGGTTGACGCTTCTTCGACCGGGTAACCCCGAAGTCTCCACGTCCTGACACCGCCTGCCCGGCGGCGTGATCAATGTTGCGTCCTGCATTGGTGTCGGCGTTCGTCTCGTACCCACAGTCGGGGTTCTTGCAGACGAAGCGGGCCTGACTCTCCCGGCTGCCGGGAGTGATGAATCCGCAGGCGGAGCATCGTCGGGAGGTGTTCGGTGCGGGGACCTTGACTACGGTGCCACCATGGTCGGCGGCCTTGTATTCCAGCATGGCCACGGTCCTGCCCCATGCTTCCCCGGCGATGGCACGGTTGAGCCCGGCTTTTTGGCGAACGTTCTTGCCGGGGTTGTCCAGGGTGCCCTTGGCAGACTTGACCATGTTGGTGATGGCCAGGTCTTCCACCCCGATGCGCGAGAACGTCTTGGAGATCTCGGTGGTGGTCTTGTGCTGCCAGTCGACAGCCCTGCGCTTGGCTGTTGCGCGGAGCTGGGCGATCTGGTCGTACGTGCGAGTCAGCCGCCTGGAGTTGGCCTCGCCGGGTTTGCGGGCGCGGCGCTTGCGCTCCTTGGCCTTCTCCAGGCGGCGCAGACGTTCGGTCTCACCCTTCGACAGCCACGGGGCATGGTCGCGGAAGGTGCCGTCCGAGAGGGCGAGGGGCTTTGCGATGCCCCGGTCCATACCCACGGTGGGCCCGGGGTGGGGTGCGGGCTCGGGTACCTCGCGGCGAGCCGCGGGTGGCGGCGCAGGGGTGACGTGCGGCGACGGGGTGAGGGGGCGCAGGGGTGAGGGGGCGCAGGGGTGAGTGGCTACGACGGGCGGCGGGTGGCGCCCGTCAGTCCGTGATGCCCAGGTCCTCGCGCATCACCCGGCGCATCGCCGACAGCCTCGGCTCGGCCTCCTTGAGCTCGATCAGCGCCGCCGCGGCGGTCTCCCCCTCGCGCGGCAGGCCGCGGTCGATGCGCTTGGCCATGGCATCGATCCCGGCGAGCACGGTGTTGAGGTCGCGGGACGCCGCCAGGACCCGCTCGGGGACGATCATCTGCGCCTGGGCGTAGCAGTCCCGGTACTCGCGCCGGGCCTCCTCGAGCCCGGTGCGGTCCTCCTCCGTGTAGACGCCGTCCCTGATCCGGTGCAGGGCGTCCTTGAGCAGGGTGTGGAACTGGCGGGAGGCGCGGTTCATGGCGATGTAGGCGGTCCGGCGGTCCTCGAGGTGGCGCCGCCGGTCCTCGGCCCGCGCCTCTTCGGCGCGCTGCCGGGCGGTGATCCGTTGCTGGAGCAAGGGGGCGAAGAGCGTGCCCAGAACGCCGACGACGGCGGTGAGCATCGCGGCTATGACGGCGGTCACTTGGCCGACCCTAGCTGACAGCACCGTCGCCACCGTCGCCACCCGAAAGCCGCGGCACTACAGTTTTGCCCCATGGGACCAGCGTCATCGGAAGCGCGGGCCGACCGCGCCGCCGACGTGCTCGCACTGGCCCGCCTCGCCGCGGAACCGGAGTCCGTACACGCCATCCTCGCCTGGCTCACCCGCCGCACCGGCGGCCTCGCCGCGCTGATCGGCCCCACGGGAACGGTCCTCGCCACACCGGAGCCGGACCCGGACCCGGACACGCTGGCCACCGCCGCCACCGCCGCCTCCGCCACCGTCGAACCGCGCCGCCGCGGCACGCCCTCCGCGGTGCTCGGCGGCGAGGGTGGCCACGCCGTACACCTGGCCCGGCTCGGCCACGCCGACGCCGGGGGCGGGGACGAGCCGCCGTACCTCACCGTCGTCGGGCCCGATGACCCGCGCTGCGGGGTGCTGCTAGCCGACGCCGCCCGTACCCTCGCGCTGTGCTGGCGGCTGGAGGAGGCGGAGCGGGCCCGTCGGCGCGTGGAGTCCGCCGAGGCGCACAGCCGCGAGGCGGTGCTGCACCTCCTCATGGTCGGCAGCGTGCCCGCCGCGCAGCGGATCGCCGGGGCGCTGGGCACGGTCCTGCCCGCCCTCGCCCGGGTGTATGTGATCGAGTGTCCGGTCCGCCGACGGCGTGAGATCGCGTCCCGGATCGATCAAGTGGCCCGGGGCCAGGCGTGGATCGTGCCCTGCCCCGTACGCTCCAACCACCTGATCGCGCTCGTACCCCCGGAGTCTCAGGGAGAACCGAAGCGCGCGGACGGGCTCGCCCGGCTGATCGTCCGGCGGGTCCCCGAGTGCCGGATCGGCACGAGCGCCGAGCACCCGCTGCGGGACACCGCGGTCGGCTACGAGCAGGCGATCCACGCCCTCGCCGTGGCCCGTGGCGCGCCCCAGCGGTACGCCGGTTTCGGCAGACACACCGACACCACGGCGCTCGCGAGCCCCGAGGGGCGGCTGTGGGCGCGGGAGTTGCTGGGGCCCTGCCTGCGGTACGTACCGCCGCGCCGCGCCGACCCGGGGCCGCAGGAGTTGCTGGGCACGCTCGGCTCATGGCTCAGCTTCGGCGGCGCCGCCAACCGCCATCTCAAGATCCACCGCAATACGCTCGCCGCGCGCATCCGCCTCATCAGCGACCTGCTCGGCCTGGACATCGGCCACAGCCTGGCGGGCCAGTCCGCGGCCTGGCTCGCACTGCGGCTGCACAGCGCGCCGCCCAGCACCGCCGAACCGCCGGCCGAAACGCCCGCCGAAGCGCCCGCAACCCCCGCGGTCCCCGCCCCAGCCCCCGCCTCGCTCGACGCCCTGCTGTCCTCCCCCGCAGCCGAGTTGTGGGCCCGTGCCCAGTTCGGCCCCCTCGACGAGGCCGGGCCCGCGGCCGTGCCCGAGACCGTACGCGCCTGGCTGCGCGCCGACGCCCGGCTGCCCGCGGCGGCCAGCGCCCTCGGCATCTCGCTGCCCGGCGCACGCAAGCGGCTGGCCAGGGCCGAAGAGGTGCTGGGGCGCTCGCTGCTGCGCGCGCCGAGCGCGAAGTACGAGCTGTGGCTGGCGCTGCGGGCGTCGGGCTCGCTCTGATCGCCACCACACCTCAGCGTCAGCTCACCGTTCGAAGCGCAACCGCCGCACGCCACCACTGTGCACAGTGTTCCTCGCCGCACCCGCCGCCCCCGCCTAATGTCCTGTGCAAGCCCCGGGGGACCGTGCCGGCGCCGACCTCACACCCTCCCTGAGGGCCGTACGCATGCCCCCCCTTTACGTACGGCGACCGCCTCGGCACGGCCCTCCGGGCACCCGAACGCGGCGGCCGAGCCCCACGCACAGAACAGGACCGCTGATGAGCCATCACCACGACTCCGAGCTCGCCCGCCAGGACCCGCGGCTCGACATCAGCGACACCTACCTGTTCCGCGGCACCACCGGCACCGTCTTCGTCGTCAACGTCAACCCGCTCTCGGGCGGCGGCGGCTTCCACGACGACGAGAGCCGCTACGAGATCAAGGTGGACACGGACGGCGACGCCGTCGAGGACATCACCTACCGCTTCACCTTCCAGCCCCCGGCCGCCGACGGCAGCCAGCACTGGGAGCTGCGCCGCCTCGACGGCCCGGCCGCCCGCGACCGCTTCGCCGACGGCACCGTGCTGCTCACCGGCACCACCGGCGAGCCCGCGCAGACGCCCGACGGGCTGCGTGCGTGGGCGGGCGCGGCCGGGGATCCGTTCTGGATCGAGGGCACGGTCGTCACGGCCGTGAAGACCGCCATCGCGCAGGGCACGGCGCCCGATCTGGCGGACTTCGACCCGGCCGGCGCCACCAATCTCTTCGCGGGCACCGACGTCCAGGCGATCGTCCTGGAGGTGCCGGACGAAGCCCTCGGCGGCGCCGGAGCGGCCATCGGCTTCTGGGGCTCCACCGTGCTGGCCACCGACGCGGGCGGCTGGCGGCAGATCAACCGCTGTGCGAACCCGCTGCTCAACACGCTCTTCGACCTCGAAGACGCCGAGCAGGACATCGACTTCAACGCCACCGAGCCCGCCGAGGACCAGCGCCGCTACGGGGCCGAGATCCTGCGGGCCGCCGAGCGGGCCGCGGCGGCCGTGGGCGCGGTGCCCGACGCCGCGGCGCACGCCGCCCGCGTACGGGATCTGCTCCTCCCCGACGTGCTGCGTTACGAAGTGGGCAGCGACGCGGTGTTCGCGGTCGACCGGCGCAACGGGCGCGGGCTGACCGACTGCGTACCGGAGGTGATGTTCGAACTGGTGCTCGGCGCGCCCGTCAAGCTGGGGCTGGACGCGAGCTCGGCCACGGGGGTGCCGGGCGACGTCTTCCCCTACCTGTCGGCGGCCGGGGCGCGGCACTGAAGGCCCCGCCCCGGCCGCCGCGGTAGCCGCGACAGCGACAGCCCGGCGCCCGGACACTGATCCTGGACAAGCCGACTGCCTGAGAACATCTCCGGTGTGTTCACGGTCACCGGCGAGTTCGAGATCCATTTGACGGTCCGCCCTGTCACGGGGAGGGCGGACTCCCCTCTCCCGTACCGCGCGCTGGAGCGGTACGCGGCCGAGCGGGCCTGGAAGTTCGCGCATATCGTCCTCGACCGTGGCCGCGTGCCCTCCCAGCCGATGCTGACGCTGCGCACGGACGGCACCCTGCCCGCGGCCCGCTCCGCCGCCGATGCGGCAGCCGCCGGGCTGGCCTGCGCGGGCTTCCCGGTCGTACGGACGAAGGTCGAGGCCGCACCGTGGGCGGCGGGGGTGCCGGTGTCCGACGAGGAGGCCCGGGCGCTCGGCCCGCGCTACTACTTCGAACACCACATCAAGCTGCTCCTGGACACCGCCGAGGCACCGCCCGCCCTCGCCGGGCTCGTCGCCGCCCACACGGCCCACCTCTCCCGCAACGCCCGCCGGGTACGAACCGACGGGCGCGCCGAGCGCTTCGTCACCCAGCGCTGCCGCCTGGTCGGCCGCGATACGGCGGGCCGCCGACTGGAGGCGCTGACCGCTGCCCTGCGCGCGGCGGGCCGCGAAATCCTGTCGATGGAGCGGGAATTCGTCGTGTATGACAGCGACGAGGGCCTGGACGCGGGCTGGATAGCCGAGGAGGAGGCAGCGCGATGACAGAGACAGAGACAGAGGCAGAGTCGGCGTCGGCGTCGGCGTCGGCGTCGTGGACGGGGCTCGGCTGGGGCCCGTGGCCGGAGGACGGCACCATCCCCCAGGAAGAGCTGACCGAGGCGACGGCCGAGCAGATGCGGCTGCCGAAGTCGCTGCGGCCGGTCCTCGGCGAAGGGGTGCTGCAGCGCCCGGTGTTCGACCCGTCGATGGCCCACCACGCGCGGGCGATGCGGGCCGGCGAGCCGCAGTTCGAGGACGCGGAGGCCGGCCGCCGCTGGTACGCCGCCCGCCACCGCGCCACCGACCTCGTCCTGGCCGCCATCGCCGACTCACCGTGGGCCGAGCATCTGGTGCTGCGCGGCAGTGTGCTGCTCAGGGCCTGGTACGGCGAGGCGGCGCGCGAGCCCGGGGACCTGGACTTCGTCGTGGTGCCCGACTCCTGGCAGCTGGAGGACGAGCGTACGGACCGGATGATCGACGGCATCGCGCGCGCCGCCGACCTCCGCGCCCGGCGCGCGGCCGGTCCGGTCCGTATCGACTCCCGGGGCGCGGTCAGCGACGAGATCTGGACGTACGACCGCGTCCCCGGCCGCCGCCTGGTCATACCGTGGCGGGCCACGGAGGACGGCGTGCCGCCGGGCACGGTCCAGCTCGACTTCGTCTTCAACGAGCCGCTGCCCGCGCCCGCGGCCCCCACCTCGATCCCCCGCCGCGCCGACCCGGACGGACCGCCGCAGGGCAGCCCCGAGCCCCCGATCCGGCTCAACGCGGCCACGCCCGAGCTCTCCCTCGCCTGGAAGATCCTGTGGCTGATCACGGATATGCACCCCGAGGGCAAGGACCTGTACGACGCCGTCCTGCTGGCCGAGTCCACCGAGCTGAGCTTCGAGCTGCTGCGCCAGGTCTTCCAGGGCGTCGAGGGCGGGTACTACGAGCGGAATCCGGTGCTCCTGGAGTGGATCGGGAGCGTCGAGGCGGACTGGTTCGAGTTCCAGAAGGACAATCCGCAGATCAAGGGCCTCCGCGGCGCCTACGTCCGCCGCCTGCTCAAGGCCCTCGCCCCCACCTTCGCCGCCCTCGACGACGGCAGCGGTGAGTCCGCCGAATACCTGGAGCGGGCGGCCTGGCTGGCCCAGTGGACGCGGGACTGCCGGCCGCTGCTGGCGGACGTAGGGCTGGACGCGCTCCAGGAGCACCTGGTCGATCGGTATGTGCACGCGAAGAACGCCATCGTGATCACCCGCGAACTGCTCGGCCGCGCCGACTGCGAGATCGTGGACGCGGCCGAGGTCGTGCACGCCTTCCGGTCGTTCAGCCGCAAGGCGTACGACCTGAGCCAGGTCCTCGGCGACCCGGTCGAGGCGTCACGGCAGCTGGCACCGCCGCAGTGATGTTGCGGTGAGTATGAGACACCGACACGCCGTGGTGTCGGCGTGTCGCCGTCTCATACTCACCGCGAACCACAGACGCGGCGCCTACGCCCCCAGGATCGTGGTCAGGAACTCCCCCGTCCACGCCAGCAGATCCCGCCCCACCAGCGGCTTCCCACCGATCCTGGCCGTCGCCGGCCGGGGCACCAGCACCTGCTTGGTGGCGGGCTTGACCACGGACCTCGGGTAGAGCCGCCCCAGCCGCAGCTCCTGCGATTCGCGCAGCTCGACCGGTCCGAAGCGGATGTTGGAACCCTGGAGCGTGATGTCGCCGACCCCGCAGGCCCGCGCCAGCAGCCGCAGCCCAGCGACCAGCAGCAGGTTCTCCACCGGCTCGGGCAGCTTGCCGTAGCGGTCGGTCAGCTCCTCGCGGACGTGGCGGATGTCCTCCTCGTTCGACGCCGAGGCGATGGCCCGGTAGGCCTGGAGCCGCAGCCGCTCCCCCGGCGCGTAGTCGTGCGGGACATGCGCGTCCACCGGCAGCTCGATCTTGACCTCCAGCGGGGCCTCCTCCGGCTCCCCGCCTGCCTCCAGCGAGGCCCGGTAGTCGGCGACGGCCTCGCCCACCATCCGTACGTACAGGTCGAAGCCGACGCCCGCGATATGGCCGGACTGCTCGCCGCCGAGCAGATTGCCCGCGCCGCGGATCTCCAGGTCCTTCATCGCCACATACATGCCCGCGCCCATCTCGGTGTGCTGGGCGATGGTGGCCAGCCGCTCATGGGCGGTCTCGGTCAGGGGCTTCTCCGGCGGGTACAGGAAGTACGCGTAGCCGCGCTCGCGCCCACGGCCGACGCGGCCGCGCAGCTGGTGCAGCTGGGAGAGGCCGAAGTTGTCTCCGCGCTCGACGATCAGCGTATTGGCGTTGGAGATGTCGATACCGGACTCGACGATCGTCGTCGAGACGAGCACGTCGAACTTCTTCTCCCAGAAGTCGACGACGACCTGCTCCAGCACCGTCTCCGACATCTGGCCGTGGGCGGTGGCGATCCGCGCCTCGGGGACGATCTCGCGCAGCCGCGCCGCCGCCCGGTCGATGGACTCGACCCGGTTGTGGATGTAGAAGACCTGGCCCTCGCGCAGCAGCTCACGCCGGATGGCGGCGCCGATCTGCTTCTCCTCGTACGGGCCGACGAAGGTGAGCACCGGATGGCGCTCCTCCGGCGGGGTGGTGATCGTGGACATCTCACGGATGCCGGTGACCGCCATCTCCAGGGTGCGCGGAATGGGGGTGGCGGACATGGTCAGCACGTCCACATTCGCCCGGAGCTTCTTCAGCTGCTCCTTGTGCTCGACGCCGAAGCGCTGCTCCTCGTCCACGATGACCAGGCCCAGGTCCTTGAACTTGGTCTCGGAGGAGAAGAGGCGATGGGTGCCGATGACGATGTCGACCGCGCCGTCCCGCAGCCCCTCCAGGACCGCCTTCGCCTCCGTGTCCGTCTGGAAGCGGGACAGCGCCTTGACGACCACGGGGAACTGGCCGTAACGCTCCGTGAACGTGCCGAAGTGCTGCTGCACCAGCAGCGTCGTCGGCACCAGCACGGCGACCTGCTTGCCGTCCTGCACCGCCTTGAACGCCGCCCGCACCGCGATCTCGGTCTTGCCGTAGCCGACGTCGCCGCAGATCAGCCGGTCCATCGGAACCGACTTCTCCATGTCCTCCTTGACCTCGCCGATGGTCGTCAGCTGGTCCGGGGTCTCCGCGTACGGGAAGGCGTCCTCCAGCTCGCGCTGCCAGGGGGTGTCCGCGCCGAAGGCGTGGCCGGGCGCGGCCATACGGGCCGAGTAGAGCTTGATCAGGTCGGCCGCGATCTCCTTGACGGCCTTCTTCGCCCGCGCCTTGGTCTTGGTCCAGTCCGCCCCGCCGAGCCGGTGCAGGCTCGGGGCCTCGCCGCCCACGTACTTGGTGATCTGCTCCAGCTGGTCCGTCGGCACGAACAGCCGGTCGCCGGGCTGGCCCCGCTTGGCGGGCGCGTACTCCACGACCAGGTACTCGCGGGTGGCGCCCTGGACGGTGCGCTGCACCATCTCGATGTAGCGGCCGACACCGTGCTGCTCATGGACGATGAAATCGCCCGCCTGAAGGCTCAGCGGATCGATCGTCTTGCGCCGCCGGGCCGGCATCCGGGCGCCGTCCTTGCCCGCCGCCTTCTGCCCGGACAGGTCCGTCTCGGTCAGCACGGCCAGCTTGAGGCCGGGGTCCACAAAGCCGTACTCGATCGAACCGCAGGCCACATGCACCACGGACGGCTTGATCTCGGCGAGATCCCCGTCCAGCCGCGCCGCGATCCCCTCGCCGCCCAGCACCTCGACCGTACGGGAGGCCGGGCCATGGGCCTCGGTCACATACACCGTGTGCCAGCCCTCGGCCAGCCACCCCTTGGTGTCGGCGAGCGCGCGGGCGGTGTCGCCCCGGTAGGTCTCGGGCGCGCGCATGCCCAGCTTGAGCGTGTCCTCCTCGACGTCCTCGTCGGCCGCGAACGGGCTCACCGACCACCACATCATGCCCAGCTCACGCGCCCGGTCGCGGACGTCGGCGATGCCCCACAGCGAGGCCGCGCCCACATCGATCGGCGCCTCCCCGCCACCCGCCGTAGCCGCCCAGGACGCCTGCAGAAACTCCTGGCTCGTCGCCACCAGGTCCGCGGCCCTCGTCCGCACCCGCTCCGGGTCGCAGACCACAGCCATGCTGCCCGCCGGCAGTACGTCCAGCAGCAGCTCCATGTCGTCCACGAGCACGGGCGCCAGCGACTCCATGCCCTCGACCGCGATCCCCTCCGCGATCTTGCCCAGCAGCTCACCCAGCTCCGGGTGGTCCTCGGCCAGCGCCGCGGCCCGCCGCCGCACCTCCTCCGTCAGCAGCAGCTCACGGCAGGGCGGGGCCCACAGCCCGTGCTCGGCGACCTCCAGGGATCTCTGGTCGGCGACCTTGAAATACCGGATCTCCTCGACATCGTCGCCCCAGAACTCGATCCGGAGCGGATGCTCCTCGGTCGGCGGAAAAACGTCCAGGATCCCGCCGCGCACCGCGAACTCGCCGCGCTTCTCGACCAGCTCCACTCGCGCGTACGCGGCGGCCGCCAGCCCGCCTGTGATCTCCTCCAGATCGGCGCTCTGCCCCGACCGCAGACTCACAGGCTCCAGGTCCCCCAACCCCTTGACCTGCGGCTGCAACACCGACCGCACCGGCGCGACCACCACCGACACGGGACCTGCCGCCGGATCGTCCTTGCTGGGGTGCGCCAGCCGCCGCAGCACGGCCAGCCGCCGGCCGACCGTGTCCGACCGCGGCGACAGCCGCTCATGCGGCAGCGTCTCCCACGACGGGTACTCCACCACCCCGTCCGGCGGCAGCAGCGACCGCAACGCGGCGGCCAGATCCTCGGCCTCCCGCCCCGTGGCCGTCACCGCCAGCACCGGCCGCGCGGCGGACCGCGCCAGCGCGGCAACGGCAAAGGGCCGGGCGGCCGGCGGGCCGACCAGATCGACATGGTGCCGCCCGCCGTTCGCGGCGGCCTGAACCGCCTCGGCGAGCGCGGGGTCCCGTACGACGGCGTCGAGCAGACCGGTAAGGCTCATAAGGGGCTATTCCATCCCGGAGGCGAACAACGCGAATGGCCCGACACGTCTCACGGGCCGGGGGTCTTCCAGAGTACGGCCCCCCGCCGACAACGTCCGCCGGGTCCCGTCACCGCCGGGACGGCTCTGCGCCCCTCGTTCGAGTGAAGGCGGGAGCAGGTCATGGCGAGGCGAGAAGTTTCGAAGTACTTTCAAACTCATGCCCAACGAGAACGCCGCCATCAACTTCTCCGAGCTGGTGAACAAGAACAAGCAGACGCTTGCCCGGCTCAAGGAATCACCCCGGCTGCTCCTTCACCGAAGAGACGGGGAGGACCTCGTCCTCACCACAGCGGCACGGGCCGAGCAGGACCAGACCGTGGTGTCGGCCGCCACCCGCATGCTCACCGCGATGGCACACAGGGAGCCCGGCAGCATGGAGCTGCTGCTGGACATACTGCCGGAAGCCTTCCCCTGGGTCCGCTTCCTGCCCGAGCCCGACCTACACGCCTTCGCCGTCGAACTGGTCGACACCATGCGGGCCGCCGACTCGGTCGGCAACAGTGCGTCCGTGGCCCAGTTGCTCGTCGCCTGGCAGCACACCGCCGAGGTCCATTCCGACCCGGAGTTGCTGGCCGCACTGACCAGGGACCACGGCGAGGACTACGGCCCGGCACCGGACCCGAGGGACATCGCGTGAGCGCGGGGCGGGGGGACCGGGCGGCACCGCCGGCGCCGGAAGGCCACTGGGAGGTCCGCTTCGCGGACGCGGCCTCGGCGAAGGGCTGGGAGAGCCTCGCCCAGCGCGCGAGTCCCTTGGCCCAGCCCAGCGGCAGCACCTCCGTGGCGTGAGCAAAGGGCCGACCGCCGCCCTACTCGCCCCCACCACCGAACATCGCCGCCGCTTCCCGGCCCTTCGCCTGGTTCTCGGCGACATACGGCCACAGCTCCGCCTCGTACGCGGCGAACGCGGCCACATGGTCACCGCCCGCCCGGCCCAGCTGCCGGGCCAGCGCCCGTGCGCCGATCAGCGCCTGCGAGGTGCCCATACTGCTGGTGGGCGCGGCGCAGTATCCGGCGTCGCCGACGAGCGCGACCCGGCCGCGCGACCCGGCCGCGCGACCAGCGGTCGAGGTGGACCTGGCAGGTCGAGGCGAAGTAGAAGTCGTCGGCGTCGGCCATCGCCTCCAGCAGCCGGGGCGCCTCCCAGCCACGCCCGGCGAACGCGGCCCGCACCGCCCGCTCCTGCTCGTCCCGGCCGCGCCGGTCCAGTGCGAGTGAGTCGGTGGCGAAGGAGAGGCTGGCGGTGAGCCGGTCCGGATCGCCCGCGCTGAACACGTAGATCGCCGTGCCCTCCGCGTGCTGCAACAGCCCACTGCGGTCGAGACCGAGGTAGTTGTCGGCGGTGAATCCGGCACCCGACATGCCCAGGTGCCGCACCGCCTCGGCGTGCGGGCCGAAGGTCAGCCGCCGCACCTTCGAATACACCCCGTCCGCCCCGAAGACCAGGTCGAACTCGCGGGCCCGGCCGCGCTCGAACTCGACCGCGACGCCAGACTCGTGCTCGGTCAGCGTGGTGATCGAGTCGTCGAAGACGTACTCGATGTCCTTCGCGGTGATCTCGTGCAGGATCCGGGTCAGCTCCCGCTTCGGCACTTCGAGCTCACCGGCGAACGCTTCGGCGGGCAGCTGCCCGACCTCGGCGCCCGTCCCGTCCACCAGGGCGGTGCCGCGCATCCTCGTGTCGTGCGCGCGGACCTTGTCGAGGATGCCCAGCTCCTCCAGCGCATCGAACGCCGCGCCACGGAAGTCCACCGCGTACCCGCTGTCCCTTCGCCGAGCTTCGCGCCCTCGCCGCCAAGCTCTGACGCCATCGGCGGATACCCGCGGGCGGCGGATCGCCCCCCCACACACACAGCCCCAGGCCGACGCCCCCTACTCTTCGACGGGTTGGCTCGTCAGGCGGTATTGGCTCGTCAGACGGTAGACGTCCTGCGAATCCGGCAGCACCTGCCCCTCGGCGTCAGCGGCCACACCGCCACCCCTCGGATCCTCCGGCTCCCCCACCCAGAACTGCACCGCTTCCCACGCGGAGAAGCCGGCGTCCCACGCCTCCTTCAAGCGCCTTCTCCACGCCCCTCGGGCCTCCCAACCGGCAACCCCCATGCCCCACCTGGGATAGAAGCTCGCCGCGTCCGTCGACTCCGAGGCCCAGAGGTAGCCGATCAATTGGCCGCGCAGGGTGACCGGGAAGCAGTGGACGGGCGCTTGGGAGACACCCCGGAACTCGGTCCGCTCAAGGGTGAACGGGCTGAGGTCACCGAACTCCGTGGGACGGCCCGTCCACGGCTCGTACCGATAGTCCGACATCTCCTCCTACTTCCCGTGGATCAGGTGAGAACGCCAAGCGACCAGCACCATCAAAGCAGCGGTCACGCCACCGAACGTCATGACCGTCGAAGGGGAGGACAGATCGACGATGACGCCTCCGGCCAATGCCCCGAACGAAATCGTGGCCTGGAAGGACGCCGTGAACATCACGGATGACGCCTCCGGCGCATGGGGCGCCGCCTTGGCGAACCACGTTTGGGAGCAGACCGGGACGGCGCCGTAGGCCATTCCCCAGATCACCAGGAGGGCGACCGCCCCGGCACGCGATTGGCCGAGCACCGGCAGAAGCAGGGTCGCGGTGGAAATCATCGCCGCCGCGACCGCGAATGTGGCGCGCGGACAGCGCGCCGCTCGGGATCCGGCCACGAAGTTGCCGATGATTCCGGCGGCTCCGTAGATGAACAGGGAAACGGTGATGAGACCGGGACTCGCTCCGGTGACCTGCTCCAGGAATGGATTGATGTAGGTGTACGCGCCGAAGTGCGCGAGCACGATGAGAAAAGTCATGACGAGTGCGAAGCGTGTGCCGACACTGCGGAGCATGCCCCCGAGCACGCTCAGACGGGTGGCCTGCTCGGGCGGGAGCGGCGGAAGCACCATGAGCAGCGCGAGGAAGACGGCGACGGCCAGAACTCCCATGACCACGAACGCCATTCGCCAGCTGGTGGCGTCTCCGATGAAGGTCCCCAGCGGAACGCCGAGCACCGACCCCAGCGGCACCGCCGAGAAAATGACCGCCGTCGCCCGCCCCACCGAATCGGCCGGTACCAGACGGCTCGCCAGCCCTGCCCCGATGGACCAGAAACCGCCGATGGTGATCCCCACCATCACCCTGGAGATGAGCACGAGCCAATAGCCGGAGGCCGCCGCGGCGAGAAAGTTGGCCACGGCCAGCAGGAGAATGAAGGCACACAGCATCAGCCGGCGGTCGATGCGTGCCGTGGCCGCGGTGACCAGAGGGGCGGAGAGTGCGGCCAGGAATCCGGGCATGGTCATCATCAGCCCGGCCATTCCGTCCGAGACGGTGAAGCTCGAGCCGATGGATGTCAGCAGGCCGATGGGCAGGATTTCCGTGGTGACGATGGAGAATATCCCCATCATCACCGAGACCACCGCCAGCCATGACGTCACGGCTGAGCGACTCGTAGATTCAGCGCTTCGGGCAGAGGACACGGTAGCCGTGGGCATAAGTTTCCGCTCTGTGTCGGGCGTTCCATAAGCTGTGCGACCACCAGCTCACCAAGGACGCCGACCAGATACTGGCGGGATTGCGACACCAACCGTCACTCGGACGATGATGGCGTTTTCTCGCCATTGATTCGTCCCTTACGTTTCGTTCATGAGCCCCCACGAAGTGGCGCACGCCTTCACCGCGGTCGACCGCGAGGTCGGGCGGGCCCTGCGCGACGAAGGCGAGATTCGGCGTCTCGCCGATGACATGGTGGGCGTCTGGGTTGTACTCCCAGCCCCAGTCAGCCATCAACAACCTGCGCGCGTGCAGCCTGCATGATCCCCCGGATCTCATCCACGGCCGCCTGCCACTTTGGATCCTCTTTGTCGAGCGTCTGGGCGGCCCGCTCAGCGGCGTGCAGACGCCGGGCCACGTCGGGAAACCGCTCGACCTCGATCACTGTGGCCCACTTGAGCTGGAACATTGCGATCGGCCCGAAGGTGTTGGATTGGGTGGCCATCGTGAAGACCGTGTCCCGTTCGGGAGTCATCTCCGCCAGGCGGGAGGGCGCGACCTGCGCGAGCGCGGCCCGCAATGCAGGGAAGGTCTTCTCAGGTCTGGGGATCAGCGCCCCACCATCGTGAACCGGCTGCGCGCTCATGCGCCCTCTGCCCTCCAAGGGTGCCCCGACCACCGTATGGCAAGCGAGGGGCGGATGAGCCCCTGGCTCGGTTCCTCCGCGCCAGGGGCCGGTAGATCCGTTCGACGCCGTCACGCGGCCTCGGCCTGCGCGAACGCCGCACCGGTCCCCGGAGCGAGCCACACCAGCCGGGCGGAGACGCCCTTGCGTCGCCCGTAGTGCCACACCGCGCGCTCCGGCGAACCGAGCGACATCGTCACCGCCCCGCCCACACCGATCACATGCGCGCTGCCGTCCTCGTACGCAATGCCCCAGGCAGCGACATGGCCGTCCGCGTGCTCCGTCTCCAGGTCGCACTCCTGGACCACGGCGAACATGCGGGGTGCGGTGTCGAGCACGAGTGCGCACACCTCCTGGTCGAAATCGAACGGCGCGGTGGTGGGTTTTTTTTGGGGGGGGAGTCCGGGCGTCGCCCGCGCACAGCTTGATTACCTGCTGACGATGAGCGAACGGGAACACATCACCGTGCTGGTGGTCCCCTTCGGAGCGGGCGCCTTCCCCAGCTCGGGGCAGGGAATCATCTACTGCTGCGGAGATGTCCCGCGCCTGGACACCGTGCAGCTTGATACGGACCACGGCTCCGAGTTCCTGGACACTCAACCTCAACTCACCTGGTACCGCAGCACGCTGGACCGGCTGGAAGCCCTCGCGTTGAAGCCCGCGCAGTCACGCGACATGATTCGCCGCATCGCACAGGGCATCTAGCGCAGGAACGTCTGTGTCCACGTACAACTGGCGGAAGTCGTCCTACATCGGCAATGCAGGCAACTGCGTCAACGTCGCCGCCGACCGCGACGGCACGGTCCGCATACGCGAGAGCGACACGCCGGACGTAAAACTCGCCGCCAGCTCAGCCACGTTCGGGGCCTTCATACGCGCCGTCAAGGCAGACGCCTTCGGCGGCTCGCCGCAGACTGAGCCAGCAGGCCCCCGGACACCCCACCCCTTGAAAAAACGCTTGACCTGAAGCAAGCATTTTTAAAAGAGGTGGGGGGCGAGCCCCCGGCGGCACCACCACACATCCGCCCCCACCACACACCCCCACCACACACCCCCACCACACACCAAACCCGCACCGCGCACCGGACCGGGCCGCCCACCCCGCCTCTCGCCGGCCGCAGTGCGCCGAAGGCGCGAGACGGCGGGGCAGACGGCGGGGCCGAATGCCGCCCAACAGCGCCAGCCCGTCGCGCCCCACGACGGCCGGAGGCAGCCGCGCTCACGCCGCGCGGCGGATCTCCTTGATCTTGAGCATGCGCGTGATGACCTTGTCGAGCTCGTCGTCCTGGAAGACCTTCTTCCAGTCGTCACGGACGATCGACTCACGCCCGTAGTCCATCGCGATCAGGCACGCGTCGGAGAACGGGTTGTCGCCCTTGAGCGTGTTGGCGAGGGCGACCTGGGTGTGGCCCAGCAGCATCGCGCGGGCGGCGGGCTCCGGGACGCCCACCGTGTGGACGGTCTCGTGCAGCGCCTCCGTCAGCAGCGCGCCGACCATGCAGGCGATGGTCTCGACGAGGGTGGGTTCGAGCACCGCCAGCTGCTTGACGGTGACCCAGTGGACGTCCACGACAGGCGCGTACATGGTGCGGATGACGGCCTCGGTCAGCTCGCGGGCCGCCGCGTCCTCGGACTCGAACGCGGCGACGACCTCCTGGGGCGCGGCGACGCCGCCGAAGGTGTCGGCCCACTCTTCCTTGGTGGTGCGCTCCAGGAAGACCGAGGGGTGGCAGGGGTGCGCGCAGGCGTTGGAGACGTCGTCGCGGCGGGCGAGCAGGCCGGCGTAGGCGGCGGCCGGGTCGAGGGTGAGGACGACCGAACCGGGCTTCATCACCGGCACCAGCGCCTCGGACACCGCGCCGAGGACGCGGTCGGGGACAGCGAGGATGACGACGTCCGCCTCGGCGGCGGCCTTGTCGGAGTCGATGATCTCGCGGCCGAGCTCGGCCAGGATCTCCTGGCCCTTGGGGGAGTTCTCGCTGAACAGAACGCGGAAGTCGCTCTTTTCGAGGTTCGCCGAGACGCGCAGGCCCATCTTTCCGGCGGCGCCGATGACGGCGACGGTCTTGGGCTCGTGGGCGGTGGGGGTGGTCATGAGGCGCTCCTCATCAGGGCATCAGGGTGCATCAGGGTGTTCAAGGTGGTGACGCTGTGCTTGGTCCACGCGTCTTCGAGCCGGGCGGTCTCCTCGAAACCGCCCTGCCAGGGGAGCCAGTGCTCCACGATCTGGTTGACGCCCCGCTCCTCGGGGCGGACCGCGCCGACCATGTGGCCGTAGTCGAGCAGGCCCTCACCCAGCGGGCAGCCGGCGAAGGTGAAGCCGACCCAGCCGTCGCGGCGGGTGAAGGAGAAGTCCTTGACGTGGATGTTGACCACGTACGGGGCGGTGCGGTCGATGACGTCGGCGGGCCGCTCCAGGCGGGCCACGCTGTTGCCGGGGTCGAGGCAGACGCCGAGGTGCGGGCTGTCGACGCCGGTGACGACGGCCAGCAGGTCGTCCGTGGAGACCTGTTCGTATGTCTCCAGGCCCAGCGTCACCCCGCGCTCGGCGTACCCGGGCAGCGCCTCGCGCAGCAGGGCGATGGCCTCGTCCACGGTCGGCCGGTGGTCGTTGGTGTTGAGCATGGAGCGGACGAAGGTCGCGCCCAGCTTGTCCGCCAGGTCGAGGTAGCGGAGCAGATGCGCCGGGCGGACCCCGCGGGTGCCGAGCTCCAGTTGGATGCCCAGTTCCCGGGCGAGGGCGCGGAGGTCCGCCAACTCGGCGTCTTCAAACGTCTCGATCAGCGGGTAGTCGCAGATCTGGAAGACGCCGACGCCCAGTTCGCGGGTGCGGTGCAGCATGTCCGGCAGCGTCAGACGCTGGGGCGCCTTGCCGGAGATCTGCCAGAAGAAGGCGTAGGTACTCAGGCCGAGGGCCATCTCACACACCCCCCGTGACAGGCGTGCCGTGCAGGGCCATCGCCTCGTCCAGGATCTGTTCGAACGCCGCCGGGTCGTGCGCGAAGCGGCCCAGGAAGAGCCCGCCGACCTCGCGGCCGAGCCGGGTGAGCAGCCCCGGCCCCGCGCTGCCGCCGTACACGACGCGGCTTCCGGCCAGCGGCCCCCGCCCGTCGAGCCACGCGGACAGCGCGGCGCAGACCGCGCGGATGTGCTCGGGCGAGGCCGGTTCGGGCGCGCCGATGGCCCACTGGGGCTCGTACGCCACGACCAGCGGGCCGAGCACCCCGGCCCGCTCAGCGTCCGCGAGGGCGGACTCCACCTCGGCGACGCAGCGGGCGGCGGCCTGCGCCGCGTCGGTGCGCTCGGGTTCGCCGACGCACAGTACGGGCGTGAGGCCGTTGCGCAGCGCGGCGGCGGTCTTCGCGGCCACGACCGCCTCGTCCTCGTGGAAGAGGCGGCGCCGTTCGGCGTGTCCCACCTCGGCGTAGCCGCAGCCGATCTCCTTGAGCTGGGCGCCGCTGACCTCGCCGGTGTACGGCCCGGCGTCATGGGCGCCCAGGTCCTGGGCGCCGACCCGCACCCCGGTGCCGGCCAGCAGGCCGGAGACCGGGACGAGGGTGGGGAAGGAGGGGAGGACGAACACCTCGGCCAGGCCGCCGGTGACGGCCGGGTGCCGGTCGGCGATGTCCGCGATGCGACGGCACCAGTTGAGCGTTTCGTGGTGGCCGAAGTACATCTTGAGGCTGACGCCGATGGTGACGGAGGCGGGGCGGGGCATCAGGCGGCCGTGCCTTCTTCCTCGTACGCGCCTTCTTCAGCTGTGCCTTCTTCAGCTGTGCCTTCTTCAGCTGTGCCTTCTTCAGCTGTGCCTTCTTCATACGAGCACATCAGCTCGACCTTGGCCGCCGAGGCCGAGGAGGTGTCGAAGCGGTAGGTGAGCCATTCGCGCACCAGGCGCCGGGCCAGCTCCAGGCCGACGACGCGCTGGCCGAAGGTGAGGACCTGGGCGTTGTTGCTGAGGATGGCGCGCTCGACGGAGAAGCTGTCGTGGGCGGTGACCGCCCGGATGCCCTTGACCTTGTTGGCGGCGATGGCCACGCCCAGGCCCGTGCCGCACACCAGCAGCGCGCGGTCGGCCTTGCCCGCCGCGACCAGTTCGGCGGCGGCGATGGCGACCTTGGGGTAGGCGGTGTGACCGTCGGCGCCCACGCCCACGTCCTGGACCGACTCGACCAGCTCGCTGGCCTCCAGGTCCTTCTTCAGCACCTCCTTGTAGTCGTAGCCGGCGTCGTCGGAGCCGACGACGATACGGAGCTTGTCGTTGATCTCAGCCATCTCAGCCATCTCAGCTTTCTCAGCCTTCTCAATCGTTCTTCGCAGCGAGTACGCCGTGCACGGCGCGGGCGATCAGGGCCAGGGACACCGCACCGGCGTCCGGGGTGCCCAGGGACTTCTCCGCGTGCGGGCGGGCGCGGCCCAGGCGCGGGAGGAGTTCGGCGGTGGCCTTGGCGGCGGCCTCGGCTGCGGTGGCCGCGGCGTCCCAGGCGGCGGCGAGGGGCTGCCCCTCGGCCACGGCCTCGCCGAGCGCGCCGGCCAGCGGGACCAGCACGTCGACCATCGTCTTGTCGCCGACCTCCGCCTTGCCGAGCCGCATCACGCCGTCGGCGGCGGCGGCCACACCGGTGGCGACGGCGGCCGCATCGGGCCGGTCGGCGTCGCCGAGGGCGGTGCCGACCTGGCGCAGGATGACGCCCCACAGGGCGCCGGAGGTGCCGCCGGCCCGGTCGGCCCAGGCATCGGCGGCGTGGCACAGCAGGGTGCCGGCGCCCGCGCCGAGGCCCAGGGCGCGGCGTCCGGCCTCGTACGCGGCCTCGGCGCCGCGCCGCATGCCGATGCCGTGGTCGCCGTCGCCCGCGACCGCGTCGATGCGGCCGAGCTCGTCGGCGTGCTCGGCGACGGTCCGTACGACGGCGGCCAGCGCGTCCAGCGCCGTACGGGCCGCCGCGCGCGACTCCTCGCTCGCGGCGGGGACGGTGATCTGCTCGGGCTGTTCCTCAGGACGCTCGGAGCTGATGTCCGCGGTCGGGCCCAGCGCCCCCTTGCGGTACGCGGGCGCGTCGGCCGGGGCCGTCCACAGCGGCTCCAGTTCCTCGGTGAGCCAGAAGAGGGTGAGCGAGACGCCCGCCATGTCGAAGCTGGTGACGAGCTCGCCGACCTCCGGGTCGACGGCCACCACGCCCGCCTCGTCCAGCAGCCGGGCCACCCTGCGGTAGACCACGAACAGCTCTTCGTACTTGACCGCGCCGAGCCCGTTGAGGATCACGCCCGCGCGCAGTCCGCGCGGGGTGTCCATACCCTCGGGGCTCTCCGGCAGTTCGGCCAGCAGCGTGGAGACCAGCAGCTCGGCCGCCTCGTCGGCGGTGGGCACCGCGGCCTCGGACAGACCGGGCTCGCCGTGGATGCCCAGGCCCACCGCCATCCGGCCCTCGGGGACGGTGAACAGCGGGGCGTCGGCGCCGGGCAGGGTGCAGCCGGAGAAGGCGATGCCGAACGAGCGGGTGCGGGCATTGGCCAGCCGGGCGAGGCGTACGACCTCGTCGAGGGGCAGACCCGCCTCGGCCGCCGCGGCGGCGGTCTTGAACACCGCGAGGTCCCCGGCGACCCCGCGGCGCTTGGCGGACTCTTCAGCCGGGGCGCTGGAGATGTCGTCGGTGACGACGACCGTCCGGCAGTCGATGCCCTCGGCGTTCAGCCGCTCCTCGGCCTGTCCGAAGTGCAGCACGTCACCGGCGTAATTGCCGAAGGTCAGCAGCACCCCCGCGCCGCCGTGCGCGGCCTTCGCGACCTGGTGGACCTGCTGGGCCGAGGGCGAGGCGAAGACGTTGCCGACCGCCGCGCCGTGGGCCAGGCCCCGGCCGACCAGGCCGGAGAAGGCCGGGTAGTGGCCGGAGCCGCCGCCGATGACGACCGCCACCTGGCCCGGGGCCGTGGGGGTGGCGCGGACGACACCGCCGGGGACGCGCCGCACCCATCTGCGGTGGGCGGCGACGAAGCCCTCCAGGGCCTCGTCCGCGAAGGCGGCGGGGGTGTTGAACAGTCGAGTCATGGCAGGCGGCCTCCGGGCCACGGGTGTGAGATCGATACGTGCCGGCCGGGCGGGTCAGTGCCCGGTCGTGATCAGCTCCTGCTCCGCGTCCGCGGCCTGTGGCAGGGGCCGGGTGGAGAGCCAGACCATCAGGACGGCCGACAGGAGCATGAAGCCGCCGACGACGAAGAGCGGGAGGTAGTAGGAGCCGCTGAAGTCCTTGAGCCAGCCGGTGATGTAACTGGCGGCGAAGCCCGCGACATTGCCCATCGTGTTGATCAGGGCGATACCGGCGGCCGCGGCGGCTCCGGTGAGGAACTGGGACGGCAGCGACCAGAAGGTGGGCAGGGCGGCGAAGATCGAGCACGCGGTGACGGTGATGACCGCGATGGTCGCGCTCGGGGAGCCCATGTAGAGGGCGAGCGGGATGCTGATCCCGCCGACCGCGGCCGGTCCCGCGACATGCCAGGCGCGCGTCCCGTGCCGGGTGGCGTGCCGGGACCAGAAGAACAGGGCGATGGCGGCGGGGAGGTACGGGATGGCGGTGATCAGGCCCTTGTCCAGCACGGAGAACTTGGTGCCGTACTGGTCCTCGAAGCCGCTGATGATCGTGGGGAGGAAGAACGCCAGGGCGTAGAGGCCGTAGATGAAGCCGAAGTAGACGAGGGAGAGGACCCAGACCCGGCCGTTGGTGAACGCCGCCTTGAGCGCGCCGCGCCCGCCGTGCCCGGGGGCCTTCCCCTGCCCGCCGTCCGTCTTCGTGCCGTTCTCGCGCGCCAGCTCGGCCGTGAGCCAGTCCTTCTCCTCCTGGGTCAGCCACTTGGCATCGGCCGGCCGGTCGATCAGATAGAACCAGGCGATGATGCCGAGCAGGATCGCGGGGACGGACACGCCGAGGAACATGAAGCGCCAGCCGTCCAGGCCGAACGCCCCGTGCTGGTTGATCAGCAGCCCGGCGAGCGGGGCGCCGATCACCGTGGTCAGCGGCTGGGCCAGGTAGAACAGCGCCAGGATCTTGGTGCGGTGGCGGGCCGGGACCCACTGGCTGAGGTAGAGGATCGCACCGGGGAAGAAGCCCGCCTCGGCGACGCCGAGCAGAAAGCGCAGCCCGTACAGCTGCCCGGTGCTCTGCACCCAGGTGAACAGCAGGGAGACGATCCCCCAGGTGACCATGATCCGGGCCAGCCAGCGGCGGGCGCCGAACCGGTGCAGGGCCATGTTGCTGGGCACTTCCAGCAGGATGTAGCCGATGAAGAAGACGCCGGAGGCCAGTCCGAACTGAGCCGCCGAGAGGCCGAGGTCATCGCCCATGCCGTTGGGCTCGGCGAACGAGACCGCGGTCCGGTCCAGGAAGTTCACGAAGAACATCAGGGCGACGAAGGGGACGAGACGCCGCGCGACCTTCTTGACGGCCGATCTCTCGACGTCCCGTATGACGGGGGATGGGGCGACAGTGCCCATGGCGGCTCCTGACTGAGCGGACGGCTTTGTCCTGCGGGGTGGCTACACGCTAGGCCACGTTCCGAAAATTGGTCACCAATTAACCAAAGTGATGTGTGTCGCTTTTGAAACTCTTGACGGGCGGCCCTCCAGCGCTTAGGTCAGCACTGCCGCCCCGGGCCGTCGCCGCTGGTGATGTACTAGGGGGTCGGTATGTCCGAGGACCCGAGTCCATGAGGGGAAAACGCCACGTGAGCGCCGAGCCCGACCAGCCGAACTTCACCGCGCTGCTGCGCCCGGTCGTCCGGGAGTCATCGGTCAGCGAGGTGGCCAAGCGGCTGCTGGACCACCTCTCCGAGGGCCACCTGAAGCCCGGCACCCGGCTGCCCGCCGAGCGCCAGCTGGCCGAGGCGCTCAATGTCGCCCGTTCCAGTGTGCGGGGTGCGCTCTCGGCGCTCGATGTGCTCGGCATCATCGAGATCCGCCCCGGCTCCGGCTCCTACGTACGCGCCGGGACGTCGGAGTTCCTGCCCCGGGCCATCAACTGGGGGCTGATGCTCGGCCAGCGCCGCACCCACGACCTGGTCGAGGTGCGCACCTTCATGGAGGCCATGTCCGCCCGGCTGGCGGCCGAGCGCGCCGAGGACACGGACGTCGAACGGCTCGAGGCGCATCTGGAGCGGATGCGGGAGGCGGGCGGCGACGTCACGGCGTTCATCGACGCCGACATCGCCTTCCACCTGGAGACCGCCACCATCGCGCGCAACACCGTCCTCAGCGACATCCTCCACAGCATCCGCTCGCTGCTCCAGGTGTGGATGGAGCGCGCGGGCGACATCGAGGGCACGGTGGCCGGGACGCTGAAGGAACACGGCGCGATCCTCCAGGCCATCCGCGACCGCGATCCGCAGGCGGCCGAGCGGGCCATGGCGGATCACATGCAGTGCGCGAGCGAGCGGCTGTGGTCCTCGCTGAGCGCGGAGGAGGGCGGAGCTTCGGGCGGGGCTCCGGGCGGAGCTTCGGGCGGCGGCGCGTAGGGGGCGCGTAGGCAGCCACCGGACGGGCGGTGCGTCGCTCGTACGCGAGCGGCGACAGCTCGTACGTACGCGGGGCCGGGCGGGGCGGGCCACCGTATTGGCCCATCTCAAAGCGCGGCCGAACCCGCCATGCGCCCAGACTGATGCACATGGCAGAGCGAGAGCGGCACACCTCTCCCCCGAAGGCGGACCGCGCACCCCGCAGGACCGGCGCGGCGGAAGCGGCCGCCCGCGCCAGCGAACGGCTCGCCGCTCTGATAACCCACCCCGCCGAGGGCGTCAGTGCCGTGTGCCGGGTCGAGGACGGCTGGCGCGTCAGCGTGGACGTCGTGGAGGTCGCCCGGATCCCCGACACGACCAGCCTGCTGGCCACCTACGAGGTGGACATCGACGAGCGCGGTGAGCTCCGTGAGTACCGGAGAGTCCGCCGCTATCGGCGCGGCTCGGCCGACGACTGCTGACCGGCCGGGCCAGGCCGGGCGAGCCCGGCCGGCGCCCAGGGCCGAGCCATCGAAAGGACGCTCCGATCATGGCCCCCACCTACGCCCCCACCCACACCGACGACGTCGTCTGCATCTCCCGCTCGGGCAACCTCTACGACGTCCTCGAACTCATCCTCGACCGCGGCATGGTGATCGACGTCTTCCTCCGGGTCTCCCTGGTCGGCATCGAGATCCTGAAGGTCGACGCCCGGATCGTCGTGGCGAGCGTGGACACGTACCTCCGCTTCGCCGAGGCCTGCAACCGCCTGGACCTGGAATTCGACCGCAGCAGCACGACCGTGCCCGAACTGCTGGGCGCGGGCAAGGCCGGCCTCGGCAAGAAGGTGGCCAAGAAGTCGGCCAAGAAGGCGGTGGAGACCGTGGGCGGCAAGGTCAAGAAGGCCGTGACCGGCCGTGACGAGGAGGACGAGAACGAGGACGAGGAGGAGGACCGGGACGAGGACCGGTACGAGGAGCGCCGCCCGCAGCGGGGGCGCCCGCCCGCCCGCTCCCGCCACCGCCGTACCGAGGACGAGGAGGACTGACCCCATGGCCGCACAAGGCGTGTACGTCTACGGCGTCGTCCGCGCCTCCCACCCGGTGCCGCCCGGCCGCACCGGGGTGGGCGCGGATCCGGCCCCGGTCCGTACGCTCCGCGCCGGAGAGCTGGCCGCCGTGGTCAGCGACGCCCCGCCCGGCCTGCGCGCCAAGCGGCGCGACCTCCTCGCGCACCAGGACCTGGCGCTGGCGCTGGCGGCGGACGGCCCGGTGCTGCCCATGCGCTTCGGGATGATCGCCCCCGACGAGGCTTCGGTGCTGGGCCAGTTGACCGCCTCCGAGCGTGCGTATCTCACCGCGCTCGACCGTCTGGACGGCCGGATCGAGATGAACCTGAAGGCCATGCCGGTCCAGGCCGGGCTGCCCGCGCTGGTCCGGGAGAACCCCGAGGTGGCCAGGGCGCGCGCCGCCGCCCGCCGGTCCCCGGGGTACGAGGCCAGCGTGCGGCTCGGCGAGGCCGTGGCGCGGGGGCTGTCCGGCCGGGCCGCCGCCGCGTCGGCCGCGGTGGTCGCCGAGCTGTCCGCGGTGGCGGTGGAACAGGTGCGGGGGCCGGAGGTGCCGGGGTGTGTGCTCAACGTCTCCTTCCTCCTCGACCGGTGTGCGGAGGTACGGTTCCGGACCGTGGTGGAGCGCTTCGCGGCGGCCCACGGCAGCCATGTCGAGCTGCGCCTCACCGGGCCGCTGCCCTGCTACAGCTTTGTGGACCCCGCCCCGGGCACCCCCCGGCGTGACCCCGTCCCGAGTGGAGCGTGACATGGGCTTGCTGAGCGGGCTCGTCCTCCTCCCCATGGCGCCGGTCCGGGGCGTGATCTGGATCGCGGACTGCCTGGTGGACGCCGCGGAGCACGAGCTGCACGACCCGGCGGTCCTGCGCACCAGGCTCGCCGAGCTGAACGAGGACCTGGACGCGGGGGTGATCAGCCCCGAGGAGTTCGAGCGAGAAGAGGACCGACTGCTGGACCTGTTGGAGCGGTCGGTCCCGTCCCTACCCGTGAGGCACCGGTGAGGCGGCCGTGATTGATCCCGAGCTGACGGGCAGGACCCCCCTGGGCACGGCCCCGCCCACCGCCAACCTCGCCGAGATCCTGGAACGGGTGCTCGACAAGGGCATCGTCATCGCCGGCGACATCAAGATCGACCTGCTCGACATCGAACTGCTCACCATCCGGCTCCGGTTGTTCGTGTCGTCGGTCGACACCGCCCGCAGGGCCGGAATCGACTGGTGGGAGACCGATCCGGCGCTCTCCTCCCGCGCCGCGCGCGACGCCCTCGCCGAGGAGAACGCACAGTTGCGCAGCCGCCTGGAGGCGCTGGAATCCGGCGGCGACGTGGGGGAGCTGAGCCCCGTCGGCGGTGAGGAAAGGAGGGACGGATGACGTCCGAGCAGCACAACGAGCAGTCCCCCCAACGGCCCCCCGAGCGGACCCGCGAGCAGACGCCCGGTCAGCTCCCCACGGTCACCTACGCCTTCGCCGTCTGCCGACGGTGTGACCCCGCCGCCCTGGTCGGGCTCCCGGGGCTCGACGACGCCGCCCCGGTCCGTACGCTCGCCGCGGGCCCGCTCACCGCCGTGGTCCAGGACGTGTCCGCCGTCGACTTCGCGGAGGACGCCCTGCGGCAAAGGCTCACCGACCGCGACGAGCTGGAGCGCTGCGCCCGCGCCCACCATGAGGTGATCATGGCGGCGTCGGCCGTCACACCGACCGTGCCGCTGCCCTTCGCCACGCTCTATCTCGGCGACGCACGGGTCCGCGCCGCCCTGCGCGAGAAGGAGGAGTCCTTCCTCGCCGCCCTCGGCCGGTTCACCGGCCGCGTCGAGTGGGGGGTTAAGGTCTACACCGCCCCCGCACCCCCGGCCTCCTCCCCCGCTCCCTCCCCGACACCCGGCGCCGCGGCGGGCGGCGGGCGGGCCTATCTCGACCGCGTACGCAGCCGGCACCAGGGCCGCGAGCAGCGCCAGAACGAGGCGCTCCAGGGCGCGGAACGGGTGGACGCGGTGGTACGCGGCCTCGCCGTGGCCGCCCGGCGGCTGCGCCCGCACGGGGTCGAGGTCACCGGGGCGCACCGCACCCACGTACTCAACGCCGCCTACCTGATCGACAGCGCCCGCGAGAGCGAACTGCGCGCCGCGCTGGAAGCCCTGCGCCGGGAGGAGACGGCCGTCCAGATCGAGCTCTCGGGCCCGTGGGCCCCGTACTCCTTCGCCGACGGACCCGACGGGGGCGTCCCCCGATGACCATCGCCACCTGGGGAACCGGCCCCGCGGAAGCGCACGGACCGATCGGTGTGCCGCTGGTGGACCTGCTCGACCGGGTGCTGGCCACCGGGGTCGTCATCAGCGGCGACGTGGTCATCGCCATCGCCGAGGTGCCCCTCGTACGCCTCTCCCTGCACGCCCTGCTCTCCTCGGTCAACGAACGCGTCCCCGCCCCCTGGACCGACGGCGGCCCGCTGTGACCGGCGGCGGCAGGGTCGACCTCGACGCCGACACGGTGGGCCGCGACCTGGTCGCCCTCGTCCTGACCGTCGTCGAACTCCTTCGACAGCTGATGGAACGCCAGGCCCTGCGCCGGATCGACGCCGGCGGACTCGGCGACGAGCAGATCGAGCGCATCGGCACCACGCTGATGCTCCTGGACCAGCGCATGGCGGAGCTGTGCGCCCAGCACGGCCTGCGCCCCGAAGACCTCAACCTGGACCTCGGCCCGCTGGGCACACTGCTCCCCCGAGACTGAATCACCGCAGGGACTGAATCACCGCAGGGACTGAATCACTGCACGATCATGAACTTGTTGCCGTCCGGGTCACGGAAGCTGAACATCGGCGGCACGGGGTCGCCCCATCGCTGGACCTCCTCGTCCGCGTCGACACCGCGGTCCCGCAGCGCGGCATGGTCGGCGTCGATGTCCTCACTGGTCAGAATGATGCCGGTCTCGACGCCCGGCGACTGCCCCTCCATCGGCAGGACCAGCGAGATCGCGGCCGCGCCGCCGACCGGCGCCACCTCGATCCAGCGGTGGCCGTCGCCGAAGGGGACGTCCGCGCGCTTCTCGAAGCCGAGCGTGCCGACGTAGAAGTCCAGCGCCCGGTCCTGGTCGGACACCGGAACGGCCACCCTGCCCAGCTCGGTGATGCGGGTGCCCTTGGTGCTGTCGGTCATGATGATCTCCCTACGGAATGGTGCTGCTTGTAGGACCGCCCGGCCCGACGGAACTCATCGCCTCCCCCGCGAGGAGTTTTCTTGACCTTCAAGCCGCATGAAGCCCAACAATCACGCCCATGGACGACAAGGACGCTGCCGAGAACGTCGGAGGCACCGAGGGCCTGCTGAGCATCGGCGCCTTCGCCCGGCGGGTGGGGCTGGCGCCGAGCGCGCTGCGGTTCTACGGCGACTGCGCGGTGCTGCTCCCCGCCCACGTGGACACGGCGACCGGCTACCGCTACTACGCCCAGGCGCAGCAGCCGCGCGCCGCGCTGCTGCGCCGGCTGCGGGAGGCCGAGCTGCCGCTGGTCGATGCGACGGCCGTGCTGGACGGGCCGTACGAGGAGGCCCGCGAGGTGCTGCGGGCTCATCTGGGCCGGACGAGGGAGTCGGCCGCGGCGGCCCGCGCGGCGCTCGAGGAGATCCTGCGCGCGCTGCCCGGGGGCACCCGCCGCGCCGAGGTCAGCATCGGCGGGGCCGAGCTGGCGGGCGCGGTGCGGCAGGTGGGCTCGGCGGTGGCGGCGGGTGCGGCCCGGGAGGAGTTCCCGGTGCTCGGCCGCGTACTGGTCGAGATCGACGGCGAGGAGTTCCGGCTGGTGGCCACGGACCGCTACCGGCTGGCCGTACGGGCGCTCCGGCCGCTGTCGATCGCGGGCGAGCCGTGCGAACTGCTGTTGGACATCGACGAGTTGACGGAGACGGCGGCCTGGGCCCGGCGGCTGCCCGAGGTGACCGTGGAGGTCGAGGGGCGGCAGGCCCGCGTACGGGGCGGCGGCGAGTGCCGGGAGCTGGTGGGCTCCGACGAGGTGTTTCCCGCATACCGGATGGTGCTGGACGACCTCGGGGCCGCCCGGCACCGGGTGATCGCCGACCGGGGCGGGCTACGGCGGGCCGTCGCGGACCGCCTGGACACCGGCCACCGGGCGATCACCCTCACCGCCGCCGGGGACGACCTCCTGATCTCACCAGAGAAACCCGAGAACCCCGAAGAACCCGGCGCGACCGCGCTGCGCGCGATCTGTACGGGGCCGCCACTGCGGATCGCCTTCGACCCCGGCGTCCTGCTGCCTGCGCTCGACGCGAGCGTCGGGCCCGATGTGCTGCTGGAGGTCGCCTCCGAGGCCCGGCCTGTCGTCGTCCGCTCCGCCGACCAGGGGAGCTTCACCACCCTGGTCATGCCGGTCCGCGGCACGACCACCACCTAGAAAGGGCCGAATGACCGTGGATCCCGAGAACCCCGTCGTCCGCCTGTGCGTCCAGGGCATGACCGCCGAGGCCGAAGGCAGGAACGAGGACGCCCGCGCCCTGTTCCAGCGGGCCTGGGACACCGCTGCCGACGACTACGAGGCCTGTGTGGCCGCCCACTATCTCGCCCGTCACCAGCCGACCCCCGAGGGGACGCTGCACTGGAACCAGCAGTGCCTGGACCGCGCCGACGCAGTGGGCGACGACCGTGTCCGAGGCTTCCACGCCTCCCTGCACCTGACCATGTTCACGGCGTACCGGGCGCTCGGCGAGCCCGACAAGGCCCGCGAACACCTCGCGCTGGCCGCCGCCCGCGTCGACGACGTACCGGAAGGTCCGTACGGCGACGGGATCCGCTCCGCCATCGCGGAGGCACTGCGCGCGGCCGGGGCGTCGTCCGGGCTCTGAGCGACCGTGAAATATCCGCTGGACCGACCCGACCATCGATGCAAATATATTCAATATGCAGAATAGTCATGCACCTCTGGTATCCCTTGGTGCCTCCGCCCCGCCGGCCTGGCCTCTCGGCTTCCACGCCTACACCGGCCACGGCGGCATCCGCGACAGCGGCGACGACATCTCGATCATCGCCTCGGACCGGCCCGCCGTCAGCGCCGCGATGTTCACCCTCAGCCGCTTCGCGGGCCCGGCCGTGGTGCTCAGCCGCCGGCATGCCGCCGGACGGCGGCTGCGGGCGGTGGTCACCCTGGCCCAGAACGCCAATGTGGCCACCGGCAAGGAGGGGGAGCGGAACGCCGCCGAGGTGGTCGAACGCGTCGCGGGGATTCTGGGGGTCGCGGAGAGCGAGGTGCTCATCGGCTCCACCGGGGTGATCGGGCGCCCGTTGCCGATGGACGCCATCCGTACGCATCTGGACCAGCCGCATCTCGCCCAGGGCGCCGCCGCCTTCGACGCCGGGACCGAGCGGGTGGCCCGGGCGATGATGACCACCGACACCCGGCCCAAGACCAGTGCGCGCTCGGTCGGGGCGGCGCGGATCGTCGGCGTCGCCAAGGGCGTCGGGATGCTGGAGCCCAATATGGCCACGATGCTGGCCTATCTCTTCACCGACGCCGCTATCGCACCCGATGCGCTGGACGCCGCGCTGCGCGGGGCGGTGGACCGCAGCTTCAACTGTCTGAGTGTGGACACCGACACCTCGACCTCCGACACGGTGGCCGTGCTCGCCAACGGCGCGGCGGGGCCGGTCGACCAGGTCGAGTTCGCCGCCGCGCTCGCCGAGGTGTGCCTGGATCTGACCCTGCAGATGGCCATGGACGGGGAGGGCGCCACCAAGCTGCTCCGCGTCACCGTCGACGGGGCGGGGGACCGCGCACAGGCCAAGCGGGTGGCGAAGAGCGTGGTGAACTCGCCGCTGGTCAAGACGGCCGTGCACGGGGCGGACCCCAACTGGGGGCGGGTCCTGATGGCCATCGGCAAGAACACCGACGACACCGACATCGAACCGGCCAAGGTGAGCGTGCGCTTCGGCGGCATCGAGGTCTACCCAGAGGAGCCCGAGGCGGACACCCTGGACCGGCTCACCGAACTCATGCGGCAGAGCGAGGTCGACATCTCGGTCTCCCTGGGCCTCGGCGAGGCCGCCGCCACCGTCTACGGCTGCGATCTGTCGGCGGGCTACGTACGCGTCAACGCCGACTACACGTCCTGACACGAGGCTTCGCAGCCCAAAAGCGCCCGGCCCGGCGCGCTCTCTTCGAGCGCGCCGGGCCGGGCTCCTCTGCCCCTCACCCCCACGAAGGGGCAGTGGCCTGGTGGTGGTTCGGCAGCGTCCTACGCAGTGGGGGCTTACTCCGTGGCTATGGCGTTCAGCACGTTCATCCGGCCCGCCCGGAAGGCCGGAAGCAGGGCGGCGACCAGACCCACCACGGCCGAGCCGATGAAGACCGTGATGATCGTCGACCACGGGATCTCAAGGGTCTTCAGACCCTCGAGCGCCAGCAGCTTCTGCGCCGTCGCACCCCAGCCCATGCCGAGGCCGAGGCCCAGCAGGGCGCCGAACAGCGCGATCACGACCGACTCCAGGCGGATCATGCGACGCAGCTGACGGCGCGACAGGCCGATGGCGCGCATCAAGCCGATCTCCCGGGTCCGCTCGACGACCGACAGCGCCAGGGTGTTCACCACACCGAGGACGGCGACGATGATGGCGAGCGCCAGCAGACCGTAGACCAGGTTGAGCAGCTGCCCGATCTGATCCTTCATCATCTTCTTGTAGTCGGTCTGGTCACGGACCTTGACCTGCGGGTACTCGTCCAGCTGGGCCTTGAGGGAGGCGTAGGCCGCCTTCTCCTGGCCGTCCTTGGCGGCCGCGAGCATCATCGCGTTCACCGGCATCCTGTCGGCCGGGATATAGCGCTCGGCGGTGGTGATGTTCAGGTACTTGGCGCCCTTGTTGAGCGAGGTGTCGTCCGAGGTGATGGCGGCGACCTTGAGCTTGGCCGCCGTCTTGCCGCCCACGAAGGTGACGGTGAGGGTGTCGCCCTTCTTCACCTTGTGGTCCTTGGCGAAGTCCTCGGACACCGAGATGGCGTCCTTGCCGTAGGCGTCGGCGAGCGTGCCGTCGACGACCGGGGTGCGCAGATCGTCCGCGAACTTCGGGTCGGCGGCGACCAGATTGTCGGTGCTGGTCTTGCCGTCGGGCGTGGTGATCTTGGTGTCGTTGAGGTTCTTCACGTCGGTGACGTGGTCCAGGCCCTTCGCCGCGTGCACCGCCTTCACGACGTCCCCGGTGATCGGCTTACCGCCGTCCGACTGGACGATGAAGTCCGCGCCGACCGACTTGTCGAGCTCATCGCTGGCCGAGGCGACCATCGAGGAGCCGACCACCGACAGACAGGCGACCAGCGCGAGGCCGATCATCAGCGCGGCGCCGGTGGCGCCGGTACGCCGGGGATTGCGCAGCGCGTTCCGCTCGGCCATCCGGCCGACCGGGCCGAAGATCCGCAGGATGACGGCGGCCAGCACCCGGACCACCAGGCCGGCCAGCAGCGGGCCGATGACGATGAAGCCGATCAGGGTCAGCAGCACGCCCAGGCCCAGGAGCATCGCCCCATCGGTCGCCTTGTCCGCGTTCGCCGCGGCGACCAGGGCCGCCACGCCCGCCCCCGTGAGCAGCACACCGATCGCGCCCCGGATCCGGCCGGCCTTGGCGTCCGCCGGGGTGCCCGCGTCCCGCAGGGCCGCCATCGGGGAGATCTTCCCGGCGCGGCGGGCGGGGATGTACGCGGCGATCACGGTGACGACGATGCCGATGGTGAGGCCGATGATGGGCGTGGCGGGCTTGACCGTCAGCTGGTCGGTGCTGATGTTCAGGCCCTGGCTGCCCATGAACTTCATCAGCCCGACGGCGAGGCCGATACCGCCCAGGACGCCGAGCACCGAGCCGACGACGCCGAGCAGCAGCGCCTCGATCAGCACCGAGCGGTTGACCTGCTTGCGGCTGGAGCCGATGGCCCGCATCAGGCCGATCTCGCGGGTGCGCTGGGCGACCAGCATCGAGAAGGTGTTGACGATGAGGAAGATGCCGACCAGCACGGCGATCCCGGCGAAGCCGAGCATCGCGTACTTCATGATGTCGAGGAACGAGCCGATGTCGTCCTTGCCCTCCTCGGCGGACTCGTCCTTCGTCTGCACCTTGTAGCCGTCGCCGATGGCCGCGACCACGTTCTTCTTCAGCTGGTCGTTGCTGACGCCGGGCTGGGCGGTCAGCGCGAAGCTGGTGTACGCGTCGGGGCGGCCGAGCAGCTTGCTCTGCGCGGTGGCGGTGTCCGTGTAGACGATGGTGGCGCCGGGGTTGGTCACCTTGAAGGTCGTCAGGCCGACGATCTTGGCGCGGAACTCGCCGGGCACGGCGATGAGCCGCAGTTCGTCACCGATCTTCAGGTGCTTGTTCTTGGCCGTGTCGGCGTCGAGCATCACCTCGGTGGGGCCGCGCGGCTCATGGCCGGAGGTGAGGTCCACCGCCAGCAGCTCGGTCGGGTCCCAGTTGGTGGCGACGGTGGGGGCGCCGGACTTCGGGCCGATGTCGTCGTTGTTCTTGTCGACGACGGTGACGGTCTCGGTGCTGATCTCACCGGCCACCGACTTGACGCCCTGGACCTTCTTCAGCTCGGCGAGCCGTGTCCCGGGCACCGTCTCGATCTTGCCGGTCTGGGGGCCGTTGTTGCTGCCGCCCTCCTCCTTCGGCTTGACCGAGACATCGGAGCTGGTGCTCGCGAAGAGCTGGTCGAAGGTGGCGTTGGTGGTGTCGGTGAAGACGAGCGTGCCGCAGACGAAGGCCACCGACAGCAGGACGGCGATGGCCGAGAGCGCCATGCGTCCCTTGTGCGCGAAGAAATTGCGCATCGAGGTCTTGAGGACGGTCATGACACCCGCCCGCGCGCATCGAAGCTCTTCATCCGCTCCAGCACCAGCTCGGCGGTGGGGTTGTACATCTCGTCGACGATCCGGCCGTCGGCCAGATACAGCACCCGGTTGGCGTACGCGGCGGCGACCGGGTCATGGGTGACCATCACGATGGTCTGGCCCAGCTCGTCCACCGAGCGCCGCAGGAAGCCCAGCACCTCGGCGCCGGCCCGGGAGTCCAGGTTTCCGGTGGGCTCGTCACCGAAGATGATCTCGGGGCGGGCGGCGAGGGCGCGCGCCACGGCGACGCGCTGCTGCTGACCGCCGGAGAGCTGGTTCGGCCGGTGCTTGAGCCGCTCGGCGAGCCCCACCGTCTCCACCACCCGGTCCAGCCAGGCGCGGTCCGGCTTACGGCCCGCGATGTCCATGGGCAGCGTGATGTTCTCGATCGCGTTGAGGGTGGGGAGGAGGTTGAACGCCTGGAAGATAAAGCCGATCCGGTCGCGGCGCAGCTGGGTGAGCTTCTTGTCCTTGAGCCCCGTGATCTCCGTCTCGTCGACGAAGATCTGACCGGAGGTCACGGTGTCGAGGCCGGCGAGGCAGTGCATGAGGGTCGACTTGCCGGAGCCCGACGGGCCCATGATCGCGGTGAACTGCCCGCGAGCTATGTCGACGTCCACATGGTCCAGCGCGACCACACGGGTCTCGCCGGAGCCGTACGCCTTGACGACCTGGCGCGCGCGGGCGGCAACAGCCGTATGTCCTCCACTGCCCCCGGTCTTGGGAATCGATACAGCGGTTGTCACGGTGACTCTCCTATGTCGTCTTCTGCTTCTACTGCGCGTCGTGCCGCGAGCCGGGGTCCTCCGCCCGCGTACCTCAAGGGTGATCCAGGCGTGAGGGGTGTCGCGATGGTGCCTGGCTCCGTATCGATGGGGGTGCTAGCCCTACCCTCTCGGTCAGGTCGGCCATAGTTACCCTAGAAGCGCCGCAGGTCGCCTTCCTCCTCCGCCAGTACGAACCCCGGGTAGGAGGAACGGGTGGATGACCCCTAAGGGGAATGAGACCTCAGGCGTACCCCGTCTCGGGGTCCAGACTGCACCCTGACGTTACGGAAGGATCAAGTCCGCTGTTCCAGGGGGCGGACGCCCGCTTCCCTTCCCCCGATCCCTTGTGGAATCGTGGGTATTACAACGGACTTGGCGGCCGAGCCCCGGACCCGGCTCGGCCGGGGGAAGGAGCGCACACGGTGGGCGGCACCGCACGGAGGCGGACGGACGCGGACACCGGACCACCCACCCCCGAGACGGCCCTCTCACCCCCGATCCGCCGCCGCCCCGTCGCCGCCGCGCTGATGCTCGGCATGGCGCTCGCCGCGCTCGACTCCACCGTCATCTCCACCGCGATCCCCCAGATCGTGGGCGACCTCGGCGGTTTCTCCGTCTTCTCCTGGCTGTTCTCCGGCTATCTGCTCGCCGTCACGGTCAGCCTGCCGGTCTACGGCAAGATCTCCGACACCTTCGGCCGCAAGCCCGTCCTGCTCTTCGGGATCGTGCTCTTCCTGGTGGGCTCGCTGCTGTGCGCGGGCGCCTGGAACATGGGCTCCCTCATCGCCTTCCGCGTCGTCCAGGGCCTCGGCGGCGGCGCGCTGCAGGGCACCGTACAGGTCATCGCCGCCGACCTCTACCCGCTCGAGGAGCGCCCCAAGATCCAGGCCAGGCTCTCCTCCGTATGGGCCCTGTCCGCCGTGGCGGGCCCGGTCATCGGCGGCCTGCTCGCCGGCTACACCGACTGGCGCTGGATCTTCCTGATCAACCTGCCGGTCGGCGCCGTGGCGCTGCTGCTGATCGTCCGCCATCTGCACGAGCCGAACCGGGACGGGGCACGCGGCGCCGGCGTGGACTGGGCCGGCGCGCTCGCGATCTTCGCGACCGGCGGGCTGCTGCTGACCGCCCTCGTACAGGGCGGAGTGGCCTGGGCCTGGCTGTCCGCGCCCTCGCTCGCGCTGTTGGCGGGCAGCGCGGCATGCGCGGCCGCGACCGTGTTCATCGAGCGCCGCGCCGCCGAACCGATCATTCCGGGCTGGGTCTGGCGCCGCCGTACGATCTCGGCCGTCAACCTCGCGCTCGGCGCGCTGGGCCTGCTGATGATCGCCCCCACCGTCTTCCTGCCCACCTACGGCCAGTCGGTCCTGGGGCTCGGCCCGATCGCGGCCGGATTCGTACTGTCGGCCATGACGCTCAGCTGGCCGATATCGGCCGCGCTGAGCAGCCGCGTCTACAACCGGATCGGCTTCCGGCGCTGTGCCATCACCGGTATCGCGTTCGCGGCACTGGTCCTGCTCGCCTTCCCGCTGCTCCCCTACCCCGGCGCGAACCCGGACGCGGCCTGGCAGCCCGCGCTGATCATGCTGGCGCTCGGCGCGGCCCTCGGCCTCTTCCAGCTACCGCTGATCATCTGGGTCCAGTCCTCCGTCCGCTGGGCCGAACGCGGCACCGCGACCGCCTCGATCCTCTTCTGCCGGCTGGTCGGCCAGTGCGTGGGAGCGGCCGTCTTCGGCGCCGTCGCCAACGCCACCCTGGCCGCCCGCCTCGACGAGGCGCCCCCCGCCATCCGCACCGGTCTGCCCGACGACCTCGACGGGGTCTCCCGCGCACTGGAGCACCCCGCCACGCTCACCGACCAGGCCGCCGACTACCTGCGGCGCGCGGTCGACACCGCCGTCGACCACGTCTACGTCGGCTCGGCGGGCGCCGCCGTACTGGCCCTGCTGGCGCTGCTGTTCCTCGCCCCGCGCCGCACGGCCACCGGGCCGGACGGGAAGCTGGGCGCGACGGGTGCCGGAGGCACCGAAGGCCGGGACGGTACGGAAGGCGCCGACGAGCAGGCGCAGACGGCCGGGTAGCGGGGTAGCGGGCTCCCCGGTCTGGCCGGGGTCGGCCGGGTAGCGGGGCGCCCGGGAAGCCGACTACGCCTCCGGCCGCGGCGGGGAGCCCGCGTCCTCGGCGACCGGCCGGCCCGTCAGCGCGGCCAGGCTGCCCCGTACGTGCTCCAGATGCGACTTGAGCTCTTCGCGCCGCTCGACGTGCTCGCGCAGCGTCCGCTCCGTCTCCCGTTCCAGGCGCTCCTCCCGCGCCCGCGCCTGCGCGATGATCTCCGCCGCCTGCGCCTGGGCGTCCTCCTGCCGCAGCCGCGCCGCCTGTTCGGCCATCGCGTACTCCCGCTTGGCCTCGGTGAGCTTCAGCTGCGCGCGCTCCTCCAGCTTGGCGACCCCGGCGGCCATCGCGGCCTCCCGCTCGGCGATCTCCCGGCCCGCCGCCTCCCACCGCTCGCCGTGGTCCCGCTCCTGCTCGGCCAGGACGGCGGCGCTGCGCTGCCGCGTCTCCTTCAGTGCCGACAGGGCTTCGGTCCGCCACTCCTTGGCGTCCTGCCGCGAGGCGGCGCGCAGTTCGTCGACATCCGCCTGGGCCGACTCCAGCGTCGAGCGGGCGGAGGCCTCGGCGACGGCCCGGGTCCGCTCGGCCTCCTCGCGGGCGGCCTGCTCGACCGTACGGGCCGCGGCCCGCGCGGCGTCCCACAGCTCCTGCGCCGATGCCTCGGCGCGCGCCCGCATGCTCGTGGCCTCCTCTTCGGACGCGAACAGGATCAGCCGGGCGCGGTCGCCCAGGGATTCATACGTTTGGGGGGCCAGCTGGGCGACCGCTTCGCGCAGCTGCTCCGCCTCGGCGGCGAGTTCATTGCTGAGCACCGTGAGCCGCGCGGCGCGCTCCCAGGCCGCGTCGCGCGCGTCGGACAACTCCGCCAGAGTGCGTTCGACTTGCTCGGGCCGGTAGCCGCGGCCCCGTCCGCCGATGGTGAAACCTTGACGTGACACCGATGCGCCCATCCTTGGAACCCCTTTTGTCCGGCATGCAACCGCTCCGGCGCACATCTTTATAGATCGCGGCTAATCGCACATAACGCGACACTCCGCCCATCTTCGTCGGCCGGGGATGTCATGCCCTCCCCTGACGTCGCTGCCGCCGTCGACACCGGATCCGGACAACACAACGACGAGGCGCCCGCCCCGTCACGGGGGTCGGGCGCCTCGGTCCTGATGTTCTGCCGCTGTTCGCCTCAGAGGTCGCTCAGAGCAGACCGTCCCACATCTGCTCCAGCAGCACCGACCACCAGTTGTCCGGCGAGGACAGCGCCGCCGGGTCCAGGCAGGCCAGCTGCGCTTGGAAGTCGACCGTCCAGCGGCCGGCCTGCTCCGGCGTCAGCCCGTACCGCAGCCGCCACATCCGGCCCAGCAGGGCCAGGCAGCGGACGAAGTCCGGCAGCGAGGAGTTGACAAACTGCGGCGGTACGGGCGCACCACCGGGGCCCGCCTCCGCCGGCACCGCGACGATATGCGCCGTGCCGTACTGCACACACAGCTGACGGCCGAAGTCATTGCCCATGACCAGGTACGAACCCGCGTCCGACGCGGGCTGCACCCCGCGCTCGGCGGCCAGCTCGGCGAGCGTGGGCACCGGGCGGCCTTGCTGGGCCTGCGCCCAGAAGAACGGTCCGAAGTCCATCGGCAGCCCCGCCATGACCAGCGTCTGCGCGACCACGTCCGGCACGCCCATACGCGACACCGCGCGCTGGTCGAAACGGAAGATGCCCTGCGGACCGAACGACTGGATCAGCTCCTGCGCAAGCACCTCCGGCGGCACCGGGGCCACCCGCTGCACCTGGCTGGGGTGCGGCAGCGGCACCCGGTTCGGGGCCGGGCGGGCCGGGCCGTCCGCCACCTGGTGCAACTCGCCCTGGTGCTCGATGAGGTGACGTACGCCCTGCTGGCGGGTCGCGTGGTCACGCCCGTACGCCGCCGTGTGGCTGATCCGCACCTGCGGCCAGGTTTCCTTGATCATGCGCGCGCAGTAGCCGCCGGGCAGATCGCAGGACTCCAGCTCGGTGTGCAGCTCGAGCACTTGGTGCGGCGGGACGTTCATCACGCGTAGCTCGTGCAGGATCTGCCACTCGGGATGCGGGGTGCCGGGCGCGGAACGGCGGATGAGCTGCTGCTCGGAGCCGTCCTGCGCGCGGTAGCGCAGCACCGCCATATAGCCGGGGCCGACGGTCGGCTGGCTGGACGGCGGCGCGGGGTAGGCGTATCCGCCACCGGGCGGCGGCATACCGGGACCGGGCATACCAGGCGGAGGCGTCCCCGGGCCGGGCATGCCGGGCGGAGGCGTGCCGCCCGCGAGCATCGTCGCGGCGGCGTGCACCCCACCGGGGCCGCTGGGGCCACCTGGGTACCCGGGGCCGGGCGGCGGAGGCGGCGTCTGCGCACCGCCAGGGCCGGGCACACCGGGCTGGCCCGGGGCGCCAGGAGCGCCCGGGGCGCCAGGAGCGCCGGGGGGACCGGGCGGCTGCGGACCACCCGGACCGGGCATACCCGGCACGCCGGGCGCACCCGGACCACCGGCAAGCATCGTCGCCGCCGCATGCACCCCACCCGGAGCACCAGGAACACCCGGCGCACCCGGCGCACCCGGCGCACCCGGCTGACCAGGAGCACCCGGCGGAGGCGTCGCGCCCGGAGCCCCAGGCGGGCCGGGGAAGTTGCCGACCGGGCCCGGTGGAGGGGGTGTCTGGCCGCCCACGGCCCCGGGCACACCGGGAGCTCCGGGAGGACCGGGAGGACCGGGGGGACCGGGCGGCTGCGGACCCGACATACCGGGCTGACCCGGCGCACCGGGAGCGCCGGGAGCGCCAGGGGGTCCGGGCGGCTGCGGACCACCCGGGCCCGGCATACCCGGCACGCCGGGCGCACCCGGACCACCGGCAAGCATCGTCGCCGCCGCATGCACCCCACCCGGAGCACCAGGAACACCCGGCGCACCCGGCTGACCAGGAGCACCCGGCGGAGGCGTCGCGCCCGCGCCCGGGACGCCCGGTGCCGGCGGCGGGGGCGGCGTCTGCGGACCGCCCGGGCCCACGCCCGGACCGCCAAGGCTCTCGGAGTCGAGCGCCGAGACCAGTTGGGTCGGTACGTACCCTCCGGCTGGGGCGCCCGGAGCGCCGGGGCCGGACGGCGGCGGAGGCGGAGTGTGCGCTCCCGGCGGCGGGACCGACGGACCGACGGGCGGCGCACCAGGCGGCACCGGAGGCGCGCCCGGGCCCGCGGCCGGCGCGCCGGTGGGCGGCGGCATGTCCAGGGCCGGCGCGATGGCCGTGGGCGGCAGGGCGCTGCCCGCCGACAGCAACTCGGTCTTGGCGTCCGGCCGCACGCCCGGCACCGGGGTGTCCTCGTCGTCGGAGCCCGCGAGCGGCGGGGCGAAGACCGTGACGGGCGGGGCGACCGAGCGGTCGTTGTCGTCGCTCCCGGAGTTGGTGTCGGCACCGGCCCACGGCGTACCGCCGGCCGGTGTCGCCGGGGGGGCAGGGGCGGGGTCTGCGGGGCCCGGAGGCGCCGCGGGGGCGGCCCAGGGGCTCCCGGGCCCGGGCCCGGCGCCGTGCTGCCCGCCGCGTGACGCGTCGTCCGAGGGCTGCGCGCCCGCGTCCGGCGCGCCCGGGGCGCCCGGGGTGCCCGCCGGGGCGCCGGGCGCGAACGGACCCGAACCCGCCGCACCGGCGCCCGGCCAGTCGTCTTCCCCACGCTCGGCCGAACCGTCGGCCGCGGACCCGGACGCCCCGGAACCGCCGCCATGGCCACCGGACGCCGTGGCCGACACCGGCCAGTCGTCCACCGGTTCCGGCTCACGGCCGTCCGGACCGCCCACCGCGGACGCCCCGGCTCCGGAACCCATCGCACCAGAACTGGCCGCGCCGGACCCCGGCCAGTCATCCGTACCCGATTCGCGGTCCGCGGGCCCGCCCGAAGGGCCCGCCCCCGAACCACCGCCGTACGAACCGGACGCGGCCGAGGACTGCGCCCCCGGCCAGTCGTCCACCGCTTCCGACGGCTCGCCCGCAGCGGAACCGCCCGCCGAGGACGCAGCCGCGCCGGAGCCCGCTCCCGCACCGGAGGCCCCAGCACCGGAGGTCCCCGTACCGGAGCCCGCCCCGGAAGCACCGCCACCCCCGTCACCACCACTGCCGCCGCCCGACCGCTGGTCGGGGATGCCGCGCGCGTCCGCCGCCTCCTGTAGCCAGTCCGGCGGCGTCAGCAGGAAGGACGTCGCGTTCAAGTCGATGCGCTGCGGCCGCGCGCCCGTGCTCTCCTGGCCCCCGCCGGGGGCCCCGTACTCCTCCTCGTACCGGCGGATGACCTCACCCACCGGCAGCGCCGGCCACAAGGTCGTGTCCCCGCTGTCGCGGGCGATGACCAGCCGGGTGCCCTCGGAGGGCCCGTCCGAGACCGGTCCGTCGGCGCGGTCCTCGGCCCAGGCCACAAAGCCCAGGTCGAACTCCCGCACCCGCACCTCGCGCTGCTGATACGCGGGCACATCACCGTTGATCCACAGCTCCGCGCGCTCCTGCGCCTGTGCGAAGGTCACCATCGCGCTCACCCCTCCACCGGGACGGCGTACGCGAAGCCGCCCTCCACCATCAGGTTGGCCACGGTCTCCAACTCCGGCGGGTTGCCCGCGAGCCGCAGCAGGAACGCGTCGAAGTCGTCCCCGCACGGGAGCATCAGGTGCTCGACCCGGTCCTGCACCGTCCAGCCGTCGCGGTCCCGCGCATCGTCGTACGCGCAGAACCACACCGAGCCGATCGCGTCACCCTTCACCTTCACCGCGATCACCCCGCCCTGTACGAAGCCCACCCCGAGGAAGTCCTTGGTGAAGTGGTCGCGCAGGCATTTGTTCACATACACCAGGTCGTTGACCGCGGCCTCGTCGCGCACCGTGAAGAACGGCTGGTCGACGAGGAGGCCGAGCTCCGGGTCCAGCGCCGCGCCGACGGGCGCACAGCCGCCCGCCGCCTTGAGGAAGGCCCGGTACGCGCCGGGCAGCCGGTAGCCCAGATCCTCCTCGACGCCGAGCACCTGTTCCTCGGTGACCGAAATCCCGCGCTTGGGCAGCCCGAAGTGCACCGGCCGGGTCTCCTGCAGCGGCCGGGTGCCGCGCTTGTCCTGGTCGACGGCGGCCGTCGCGAGCCCGCCGTGGTGCCGCAGCAGCGCCTTCACCTCCACCGGGATCAGCTGCAGGCGGCGGGTGCCGACGACGTGGTGCCAGGTCCAGCCGTGCGGGGTGGCCACGCTCGACGAGCCGTCCCACAGGTCGTGGCCGACGGCGTGCAGCGCGGCGTTGGCGGAGACGAAGTCCGTCAGCCGCAGCTCGTCGACGCCGAACCCCTCGGGCGGCTCGGCTATTTCGGCCGCCGCGCGCGCATAGGGCGTAAAGTCCGGATAGCCGTTTTCGTCCACCCGGACGCCCTTGGGGTGCCGGGCGGCCCTCACCGGGTCCGGGAAGTGCACGACCTGCCCGGCGTAGGCCGTGTTCGGTGGCGCGGCATGCTGCCCGAGCCGACCTGTCGTCATGGCGGATGCCCCCTGCTGCTGCTGGCTGGTACGGACAGACTATGCGGTACCGCGACCCCGGACCCCGCCGCGCCCGACCGCGCGCGACCGACCCCCGACGCCGGGCACCCTGCCGACCTGCCGCCCGGCCCGCACCGGCCACCCCCGGACTTTCGCACCACGCGCCACATTTGGCAGGCTGATCTTCGCAACCGGGGGATTGCGCGAGGATTGCGCGCGGATTGCGCAGGGAGGGAACGGGAGGGAACGCAGGAGATGCACACCACGCCAAGCGGCCGCGACGGCGCCGCATCCGGCCAGAGCAACGGCGCCGCGCCCGGGTCGAGCGACCCACGGCTCAGCTGGAGCGACACCGACGGCGCGGCCGGACCGCCGTCGCTCGTCCACCGCCGCGACGGCATCCTGCCGACCGTCGCCGCCGCGCTCTCCGTCCGCGGCGACACCCTCACCAGCACCGCGAGCAAAGGCGACCAGCCGCCCCCGCTGCACCCCCTGGTCCAGGACTTCCTGGACACCCTCACCAGCGCCCAGCGCGAGCGGTTCACCGGCCGCTGCCCCGAGGCGATCCTGCTCTCCCGCCATCTGACCAGCGTCGAAGCCAACCGCTCCAAGCGCGCCGCCCGTAAGCCGCTCACCCACGGCGAGGCCCGCCGCGCCTTCAAACACGCCAAGATCACCACCCGCCGGATCCGCGAGGCCGGCGACCCCCGGCACGGCAGCTACGCCCCGCCCTGCCGCTCCTGCGTACCGCTGCTGGCCCACTTCGGCGTACGGACCGTCGGACACACAAACGGGCCCGAGGCCGGAGCCGCGGCCGGCCCGGTCAGGGGCTGACCTTGGACACCTCCAAACGGGTACGCAGCATGGACACCACCCGCTTCTCCGTCCCCGTCGACGCCGCCCTGCGCGAGGCGGGCTGGCAGCCGGGGCGCCGGGACATCCGCCAGGCCGAATACTGGGCGGACACCCTGCGCGCCCACACCTCCCCCGCCGGGCATATGCACGCCGTCTTCCCGGCGGCCGTCGAGGCGTGGGCGGAGTTCGGCGGGCTGCATGTCATCCCGCCGGGCGCCGGCCGGCATATCGCCCCGACCCCCTTTCATATCGACCCGCTGCACGGCCTGCATCTGGCCCGCACGCTGGGCGACCTGGGGCGGGCGCTGGACACGGCGCTCACCCCGCTGGGCGAGGAGGCGGGCGGACAGGCGCTGTTAACGATCGACGCGGAGGGGCGGGTGTACAGCCTGGACCACACCGGGGACTGGTACCTGGGCGCGGACATCGACGCGGCGCTGACGGCGCTGGTGACGGGGGTCCAGCCGCAGCGACTGCCACGCGGGTAGCGACTCTGGGGAATCACCTATTCTTTCGAGCCAATTTCAAGCAGGGATGAAGCAGGCAAATACCTACATTCCTCCCTCACCCCATCTCCCGCCCCGTTACGCGCTCTTCGCCCGCTCGGCGGCCGGCTCCCGCTCCCGCGCCGGGGAATCGAGGCGCCCCGTGGCCGTACGGTCGGCACCCGTACGGTCTGCGGCGGTGCGATCCGCGGCCGTACGGTCCGTGGCCGTACGGTCCGTGGCCGTACGGTCCGGAATGACCGCCGAGACCCGGAAGCCGCCCGACTCCGTGGCTCCCGACACAAAACCGCCCCCGAGCGTCGTCACCCGCTCCTTCATCCCCAGCAGGCCATTGCCGCCACTCGGCAGCCCCGCGTCCGCCGCACCCCGCTCCGAGGGCCCGTTCTCCACCAGCACCGCGACCTCCGAAGGGCGACGGGCGAGCCGGACCCGCGCCTTCGCGCCCGGCGCATGCTTATGGACGTTGGTCAGGGCCTCCTGCACCACCCGGTACGCGGTCTGCTCCACCCGGGGCGCATAGCCGCGCTCGTCCCCCTCCACCGACAGCTCCACGACCATCCCGGCCGCCCGCGACTGCCCGACCAGCGTCTCCAGCTCCGCCAGCCGCGGCCCGCCCACGATGTCAGCCACCCCGGCCGACCCCGCGGCCCCGGCCGTACGAGCACCGCCCACGCCCTCCGCGCCGCCCGCACCCGCGGCCCCGGCGGCCTCCGCCGCGGCCGACGCGGCCGCGGCCACCGCCGCCAGCGGCACCAGCCCGTCGTCCCCGCGCCCGCCGGCCGGAACCGGGGCCCGCTGGCCGACGTCCTCGGAACGCAGCACACCCAGCATCTGCCGCAGCTCGGTCAGCGCCTGGCGGCCCATGTCGCCGACCAGCGCCGCGTTCTTCGCGGCCTTCTCCGGATCCTTGAGGGCGACCGCCTGCAGGGCCGCCGCGTGCACCACCATCAGACTCACCCGGTGCGCCACCACGTCATGCATCTCCCGCGCGATACGGGTGCGCTCCTCGTTACGGGCCCACTCGGCCCGCTCCTCCGCCCGGTCCGCCAGCAGCGACAGCTCGCGCTCCAGACCGTCCGCCCGCTCCCGCAGGCTCTCCACGAGCCGGCGCCTGGCCCTGACGTACAGCCCGAGCAGGATGGGCGGCGCGGTGAGACCCAGCGACATCACCACCGCGAACAGCGGAATCAACCATATGGCGGGTTCCGGGACGCCGCTGCCGCGGTGCATGTCCTCCTGGAACCGGATGGTCGAGATGATCAGCGTGCCCGCGCCCGACATCCCGGCCAGCACGGCCGTGATCCGGCGCGGCACCTCCGAGGCGGCCAGGGTGTAGAGGCCCACGGTGCCGAGCATCAGCCCCATCTCCGCCGGGGTGACCGCGATCGATATGAGCACCACGGCGATCGCCCAGCGCCGCCGCAGCAGCAGCGTCGCGCCGACGACCAGCCCCATCGCCACCCCGACGGCGACCGGAATACGCGCGTCATGGGCGAAGGCGACACCCTCCGCGGCACACTCGACCGCCGACATGACCGCGAGGGCGATGTCCAGCACCATGCTCCGCCGCCGTGGCCACCACCACGGCCCAGCGGGCGCGCCTCGCGCACCCGCTGTCTCGACGTCCCCCATTTCCCCCGTCGCAGTCATACCGACCAGACTACGGCCGGGTGCGGGAGGTTCACCCCGGGACACGGCCGGACGAAGCACCAGAACCCGACAGACGCCTACAGGGGCCGCCTCTTGACCTACGTGGCGCAGAGCGCGGAGCCCTACCGTCGCGTCGAGCCCTACCGTCGCGTCGAAGGGGCTTGGTACGGCATAGTGGTGGGGGCCAAGTCGACAACCTCCAGCAGGTGTCCGATTTGACCATTTTGCTATCCCCTGTGGTGTAATCGGCAGCACAGCAGCCTTTGGAGCTGTTTGTCAAGGTTCGAGTCCTTGCAGGGGAGCTCACGTTCGAGTCCTGACCGCCCACGTCAGGACCCACCCCCGTTCCCGCCCCGAAACCTCTCGGTATCCTGCGGTTGTCCACACCCGAGCCGAGCCCGAAGGGCACATCCGTGAGCGCCAACCGCCCGGCAGCCGTCGTCGTCCTCGCAGCGGGTGAGGGCACCCGCATGAAGTCGACGACCCCCAAGGTCCTGCATGCGATCTGCGGCCGGTCCCTCGTCGGGCATGTCGTCGCTGCCTCCCGCGAGCTGTCCCCCGAGAACCTGGTGGTCGTCGTCGGCCACGCCCGTGAGCAGGTCACCGCGCATCTCGCCGAGATCGACGCCGACGTACGCACCGCCGTGCAGCACGAACAGAACGGGACGGGACACGCCGTCCGGATGGGGCTTGAGCAGCTCTCCGACAGCGCTGACAGCGCCGACAGCGGGGTCGCCCTGGACGGCACCGTGGTCGTCGTCTGCGGGGACACCCCCCTGCTGACCGGCGAGACCCTGGGCCGTCTCGCCGAGACCCACGCCTCCGAGGGCAACGCCGTGACCGTCCTGACCGCCGAGGTCCCCGACGCGACCGGCTACGGCCGGATCGTGCGCGACGGGGCGAGCGGCGCGGTCACCGCGATCGTGGAGCACAAGGACGCGACCGACGCCCAGCGCGAGATCCGCGAGATCAACTCGGGGGTCTTCGCCTTCGACGCCCAGCTGCTGATCGACGCGCTGGGCAAGGTGCGGACCGACAACAGCCAGGGTGAGGAATACCTCACCGATGTGCTGGGCATCCTGCGCGAGGCCGGGCACCACGTCGGCGCCTGTGTGGCGGGCGACCACCGCGAGATCGTCGGGATCAACAACCGGGTGCAGCTGGCCGAGGCGCGCCGGCTGCTCAACGACCGGCTGCTGACCCGGGCCATGCTCGACGGGGTGACCGTCGTCGACCCGGCCACGACCTGGGTGGACGCGACCGTCACCTTCGAGCCGGACGCCGTGGTGCACCCCGGCACCCAGCTGCTGGGCGCCACCCACCTCGCGGCGCACGCCGAGGTCGGCCCGAACTCCCGGCTCACCGACACCACCGTCGGCGAGGGCGCGACCGCGAGCTTCACCGTCGCCGACGGCGCGGAGATCGGCGCGGGCGCGAGCGTCGGCCCGTACGCGTATCTGCGCCCCGGCACCCGGCTCGGTGCCAAGGCCAAGGCGGGCACGTACGTGGAGATGAAGAACGCCCGGATCGGCGAGGGCACCAAGGTGCCGCATCTCTCCTACGTCGGCGACGCGACGATCGGCGAGTACACCAACATCGGCGCCGCCAGCGTGTTTGTGAACTACGACGGCGTCAACAAGCACCACACCACCATCGGCAGCCACTGCCGCACCGGAGCGGACAACATGCTTGTGGCTCCCGTCACGATCGGGGACGGCGCCTACACCGCCGCCGGCTCGGTCATCACCAAGGATGTGCCCCCGGGCTCGCTCGCTGTCGCACGCGGCCAGCAGCGGAATATCGAGGGTTGGGTCGCCCGCAAGCGCCCCGGAAGCGCCGCCGCGAGGGCCGCCGAATCGGCCCGTCAGGAGGACGCGGGCGAGGGATGACCCGTGCACGGGTGCGCCGTGCGGGGCGTACCGTGATAAGCGCATTAAAGTGACATCCAAGGAGACTTGCTGTGACCGGGATCAAGACGACCGGCGAGAAGAAGCTGATGCTCTTCTCCGGCCGCGCCCACCCCGAGCTGGCCGAGGAGGTCGCCCACGAGCTGGGCGTCAGCTTGGTCCCGACCAAGGCATTCGACTTCGCGAACGGCGAGATCTACGTCCGTTTCCAGGAGTCCGCGCGTGGCGCCGACTGCTTTCTGATCCAGAGCCACACGGCTCCGATCAATAAGTGGATCATGGAACAGCTGATCATGGTCGATGCGCTCAAGCGGGCCTCCGCGCGCTCGATCACCGTGATCGTGCCGTTCTACGGCTATGCCCGCCAGGACAAGAAGCACCGCGGCCGTGAGCCCATCTCGGCCCGGCTGATCGCCGACATGCTCAAGACCGCGGGCGCCGACCGGATCCTCACGGTGGATCTGCACACCGACCAGATCCAGGGCTTCTTCGACGGCCCGGTCGACCACCTCTTCGCGCTGCCGATCCTCGCGGACTACGTGGGCGCCAAGGTCGACCGTGCCAAGCTGACCGTGGTCTCCCCGGACGCGGGCCGGGTGCGCGTCGCCGACCGCTGGTGCGACCGGCTCGGCGCCCCGCTGGCGATCGTGCACAAGCGGCGCGACCCGGACGTGGCCAACCAGGTGACCGTCCACGAGGTCGTGGGTGATGTGCGGGGCCGGGTGTGTGTCCTGGTCGACGACATGATCGACACCGGTGGCACCATCTGCGCCGCGGCGGACGCGCTGTTCGCCAATGGCGCGGAGGACGTGATCGTGACGGCCACCCACGGTGTGCTGTCCGGACCGGCCGCGGACCGGCTGAAGAACTCGAAGGTGAGCGAGTTCGTCTTCACCAACACCCTGCCCACCCCCAGCGAGGTCGAGCTCGACAAGATCACCGTGCTGTCGATGGCGCCGACCATCGCCCGCGCGGTCCAGGAGGTCTTCGAGGACGGCTCGGTGACCAGCCTCTTCGAGGAGCACTGATGGCCACCGGCGACTTAGCGGCCGGGACCCGCCGACCGATCTGAGGCCACCCCACCAGGGGTGGCCTCAGCCATGTGCTGAGGCCGAGTGCTGAGGCATGCGCCCCGGGACGGTAGAATTGCCGGGTTGCTCGGCGAGGGAAGCTGTGTGCGGTGACGTACGCGGCTCGTCCGTTATCGACGCGCTCTTCGTGGAGATGGTCTGTCGTGGGCCGGGTGACGGCCGTCAGATCCGCTTTCAGCGGAATTCAGCGACATACAACGACTACGAGGAGTGCAGCCATGGCTGAGGTCAAGATTTCCGCCAAGTCCCGTACCGAGTTCGGCAAGGGCGCCGCCCGCCGCGCCCGCCGCGAGGGCCTGGTCCCCGGCGTGGTGTACGGCCACGGCACCGAGCCGGTCCACGTCAACCTGCCGGGCCACGACCTGATGCTCGCGCTCAAGACCGCGAACGTGCTGCTCAGCCTCGACGTCGATGGCAAGAAGGAGCTCGTCATCCCCAAGGCGGTCCAGCGTGACGCCATCAAGGGCTTCCTCAAGCACGTCGACCTGCTCCTGGTGAAGCGCGGCGAGAAGGTCACCGTCGAGGTTCCGGTCCACACCGAGGGCGAGCTGGCCCCCGGCGGCAACCTGCTGGAGCACCTGCTGAACGCGCTGCCGGTGGAGACCGAGGCCACCCACATCCCGGAGTCGGTCACCGTCTCCATCGCGGGCCTGGACGCCGGTCACTCCGTCCTCGCCAAGGACATCACCCTGCCGGCCGGCACCACCCTGGCCGTCGAGGAGGACACCGTCGTGCTGCAGGTCGTCGGCGCCCAGGCCGAGGCCCCGGCCGCCGAGGGTGCGGCCGAGGGCGAGGAGGCGTAACCAACGCCGAGCGGGCGCTGACGCCTCAGCCCGAGGCGTCGATGCCCCACCCGAGGCGTTGACGCCTCCGCCCGATGCGTCGACGTCCCCGCTGCCCGTTCCGGCCGCTGTCCCGCCCCGTCCCCTCGTCCTGGGGCCGGGCCCGGGCGGCGGCCGGTCCTTCACTCCCCCCGGCGCTCGAGGAGACACCCAGATGACGACGGACGAAGCGAGCCCCTGGCTCGTCGTGGGCCTCGGCAACCCCGGGCCCGAGTACGCAGCCAACCGCCACAACGTCGGCTTCATGGTGGCCGATCTGCTGGCCGACCGCATGGGCGGCCGGTTCAAGGCGCACAAGTCCCGCGCACAGGTCGTCGAGGGGCGCGTCGGTGCGCCGGGCCCGGCGAGCCGCCGGGTGATCGTCGCCAAGCCGATGTCGTTCATGAACCTCTCCGGCGGCCCCACCACCGCGCTGCGCGACTTCTACAAGGTGCCGGTCGGGCATGTCATCGCGATCCACGACGAACTGGACATCGACTACGGCGCGCTGCGGCTGAAGCTCGGCGGGGGTGACAATGGCCACAACGGCCTGAAGTCGATCACCAAGTCGCTGGGCCCCGACTACTTCCGCGTCCGCTTCGGGATCGGCCGGCCGCCCGGCCGGATGGATGTCGCGGCCTTCGTGCTCAAGGACTTTTCCGCCGCTGAGCGCAAGGAGTTGGACTACTTCGTGGACCGCGCCGCGGACGCCGTGGAGACGCTGATCGTCGACGGTCTGGAGCGCGCGCAGTCCACGTACAACTCCTGATCCCCGCCCGGGTGACCCTCCGCCGACGGTTGACCGGCGGGCTGGGATGTCGGGAGGATCGCGGCCATGTCTTCCTCGGGCACGATCAAACGCAGCCGTTCGCGGCGGGCGGGCGAGAACGCGTACGGGCTGCTGCTGCTCACGAAAATCGTAGTGATGGCGCTCCTGGCGCTGTTCGTCATCGTCGCGGGGGTGTGGTACTCATGGGCGACCGCCAAGCCGGCGATGTTCAACAAGGGCCTTGAACGCGGCACGATCACCGTCGCCACCTGCGACGACGACTGGTGCACGGGCGCCTTCACACCCGCCGACGGCTCCGGCCACGCCCGTGCGAAGGTGCGGATCGACAAGGCGGTCACCGACGGCGAGGGCGACCGCCTGCTGGTGGCCCTCAAGCCGGGCTCGGACGAAGCCGTACGGACCGGCATGACCGGAATCCTGCACGCCTGGGTCCCCTTCGCGGGCTCCCTCCTGCTGGCCGCCCTCATGGTCGCGGGCGGTCTCCGCCTGCGCCGCACGGCCTGGGCCATGGGCCTCACCGGCGCGGCCCTCCTGGCCGCGTCCTTCGCCACGCTGACGTTCTGACGCCCCAGCGCGCCCGCCGGGCGCATCACGCCGCCCTCGCAGCGGCGAAGCCTGCTGCGCCGGGGGCCGGGGCGCAGCCCCGGACCACCGAACAAAAACCGCGTCCGGCCGCTCCGCAGGAGCGGCCGGACGCGGTCACATCGGGCGCGGACCGCAGGTCACCCCGTGTTGCGCAGGCCCGCCGCGACGCCGTTGACCGTCAGGAGCAGGGCGCGGGCGAGCAGCGGGTCGGCGGCTTCGCCGCGCTCGTGGGCGGTGCGCTGGCGGTGCAGCAGCGAGACCTGGAGGTAGGAGATCGGGTCCAGGTAGGCGTCGCGGACGTGGAAGGTCTGCTTGAGGACCGGGTTGGAGTCCAGCAGCTCGGTCCCGCCGGTGATCCGCAGCACCTCGCGCACGGTGAGCTCGTGCTCGGCCTCAATCGTGGCGAAGACGTGCTTGAGCTCGTCCGGGACCAGTGTGTCGACGTAGTGCCGGGCGATCCGCAGATCGGTCTTGGCGAGCGTCATCTCCACGTTGGACAGGAAGTTCCGGAAGAAGTGCCAGTGCTGGTGCATCTCGTCGAGGGCCGCGTCCAGGCCTGCTTCGCGGGCGGCCTTGAGCCCGGAGCCGACGCCGAACCAGCCGGGGACGATCTGCCGGGACTGGGTCCAGCCGAAGACCCAGGGAATGGCCCGCAGTCCGTCGAGGCCGGCGCCGGAGTCGGGGCGCCGGGAGGGGCGGGAGCCGAGGTGGAGTTCGGCGAGCTGGTCGACGGGGGTGGAGGCGAAGAAGTACGCGGGGAGGTCGGGGTCTTCGACCAGTGCGCGGTAGGCGTGGTGGGCGGCGTCGGAGACGGTGTCCATGGCCGCGTCCCAGCGGGCCAGTGCCTCGTCGGACTGGCGGGGGGCGGTGTGCAGGGCAGAGGCCTGGAGCGTGGCGGCGACGGTGAGCTCCAGGTTTTCCCGGGCGAGGGAGGGGACGAGGTACTTGTCGGAGATGACCTCGCCCTGCTCGGTGACCTTGATTTCGCCTTCGAGGGTGCCCCAGGGCTGGGCGAGGATCGCGTCGTGGGTGGGACCGCCGCCGCGGCCGACGGTGCCGCCGCGGCCGTGGAAGAGGCGCAGTCGTACGCCGTGCCGGTGGGCGACGTCGCGGAGCAGCCGCTGGGCGCGGTGGATCTCCCACTGGGAGGTGGTGATGCCGCCGAACTTGGAGGAGTCGGAGTAGCCGAGCATGACCTCCTGGACGTCACCGCGCAGGGCGACGAGCCGCCGGTAGGAGGGGTCGGAGAGCATGTCGTCGAGGAGCTGGTCGGCGATCTTGAGCTCTTCGGTGGTCTCCAGCAGCGGCACGATGCCGATCTTGGCCCAGCCGGCGTGCAGGTCGACCAGTCCGGCCTCGCGGGCGAGGACGGCGGCGGCGAAGACGTCGTCGGAGCCCTGGCACATGGAGATGATGTAGGACTCGACGATCTCGGGGCCGAACCGTTCGAAGGCCTCGCTGATGGTGTGGAAGACGCCGAGGGTCTTGGCCCCGGCGGCGTCCAGCGGCGCGGGGGTGGGCGCGAGCGGGCGGCGCGACCGCAGCTCCTTGGCCAGCAGCTTGCGGCGGTAGTCGCGGGGCATGTCCGCGTACCGCCAGGATTCCTCGCCGAGGCGGTCGAAGAGCTGGCCGAGGGCGTGGTGGTGGGCGTCGGCGTGTTCGCGTACGTCCATGGTGGCCAGCTGGAGCCCGAAGGCGGCGAGGGTGCGGATGGCGCGCTCCATGCGGCCGTCGGCGATCAGCCGGCCGCGGTGGGCGCGCAGGGACTCCTGGATGAGGTGCAGGTCGGCGAGGAGTTCGGAGGTGCCGAGGTAGTCGCGTCCTGGCTGGTGGGGGGTGCCGCCGGCGAGGCGGGTGCGGGTGTTGAGGAGCTTCTGCCGCACGCAGGTGGCCTTGAGCCGGTAGGGCTCTTCGGCGTTGAGCCGCTTGTAGCGGGGGCTGATCTCGGGGAGGAGTTCCAGGTCGCGCTGGAGGGAGTCCAGGAGCTCTTCGGAGGCGTCGGAGTTGCGGATGGAGCTGGAGAGCGCGGCCCGCAGGTCGTCGATGATGGCGAGGGCGTCGGTGATGCCATGTTCGTGCTGGAGGATCAGCACGTCCCAGGTGACCTGGGGGGTGACGTTGGGGTTACCGTCGCGGTCGCCGCCGATCCAGGTGCCGAAGGTGAGGGGGCGGGTGGTGGCGGGCAGCGGGGCGCCGACGCGCTCCAGCTCGGCGGAGAGGTCTTCGAGGACGTCGCCGACGGCGCCCGCGTGCAGTTCGTCCAGGTAGTAGATGGCGTTGCGGGCCTCGTCGGCGGGCTCGGGGCGGGCGACGCGCAGTTCGTCGGTCTGCCAGAGGAGGTCGATGTTCTCGGCGAGGCGCAGGTCGGTGCGGCGCTTGTCGCCGCCGACGGCGAGGGTGTCGAGCAGTTCGGCGATGCGGCGCAGCTTGTTCAGGACGGTGCGGCGGGCGGCCTCGGTGGGGTGGGCCGTGAACACGGGGCGAACGTTGAGATGGCGGACGGTCTCCCGCAGATGCTCGGGGTCGGCGTCCTTGAGCTGGTCGGCGGTGCGGGACAGCAGCCCGCCCTCGGCGGCGCGCTTGGCGCGCAGCTCGCGGCCGCGGTGGACCTGTTCGGTGATGTTCGCCAGATGGAAGTACGTGGAGAACGCGCGTACCAGCTTGGCCGCCGTCTCCAGGTCGGTGTCGCCGAGCAGCTCCGCGGCGGCTTCGCCGTCACTGCGGGTGAGGGCACGGACCCGCTCGACGAGGTCGAGGAGGTCGGGGCCCTCCTGCCGGACCAGAGTTTCGCCGAGGAGGTCACCCAGACGGCGGATATCGGCACGCAGGGCGGCATTGGTGTTGTCGGCACTGCTCACAGGTGCGGGCTCCTTGCAGTGTTCGGGCACTGGGCGGGGTGAGGACGGGACCTGAACGCCGTGGCTGCCTGTGCCACCGGCCCCGGGACCCCGTGCTGTCGGCGAGATGCGGACCGCGCTGTCCGACGCCACCAGGATAGGCGGCGCGCCCTCGGGGGAATCCATAGCCCTATTGCCCCGCTTCGGGGCCCTACCATACTTACGTCGCCGTAGGTTACGGTCCCGTAGCCGTACCCCCGAGCCCCACGAGGGATCCCATGACTGCAAGCCCCGACGTGATCGACGACGCGCCCGGCGCCCTCCGGGACGAGGCAGAGCACCCATTTCCCTCCGCCACGCTCGGCGGGGACAACAAGCGCTCCATCGAACAGATCACCCTGCTGCTCTTCATCACCGTCCCCTTCCTCGCCCTGGCCGCCGCCATTCCGCTGGCCTGGGGATGGGGGGTCAGCTGGCTGGATCTGACGCTGATGGTCGTCTTCTACTACATCGGCTGCCACGGCATCACCATCGGCTTCCACCGCTACTTCACCCATGGCTCCTTCAAGGCCAAGCGGCCGCTGCGGATCGCGCTGGCGATCGCCGGGTCCCTGGCGGTGGAGGGGCCGCTGGTGCGCTGGGTGGCCGACCACCGCAAGCACCACAAGTTCTCCGACGCCGAGGGCGATCCGCACTCCCCCTGGCGGTACGGGGAGACCGTTCCGGCGCTGATGAAGGGCCTGTGGTGGGCGCACATCGGCTGGATGTTCGACGAGGAGCAGACCCCGCAGCACAAGTACGCTCCCGACCTGATCAAGGACGACGCGATCCGCCGGATCTCCCGGCAGTTCGTGGTCTGGACGGTCGTCTCGCTGCTGCTGCCCGCGCTGATCGGCGGGCTGGCCACCTGGTCCTGGCAGGGCGCGGCGACCGCGTTCTTCTGGGGCTCGCTCGTACGGGTGGCGCTGCTGCACCATGTCACCTGGTCGATCAACTCGATCTGCCACGCGGTCGGCAAGCGCCCCTTCAAATCGCGCGACCGGTCCGGCAATGTGTGGTGGCTGGCGGTTCTCTCGTGCGGTGAGTCCTGGCACAACCTCCACCACGCGGACCCGACCTCCGCCCGCCATGGTGTGATGAAGGGCCAGCTGGACTCCAGCGCCCGGATCATCCGCTGGTTCGAGAAGGCGGGCTGGGCCTATGACGTGCGCTGGCCCAGCGAGGCCCGTATCGACGCCCGCCGTAAAGAGGAAACCGCCGAAGCGGCATGATAGGGGGCGTGGCGACCGAAAGTAATACCAGCGGTAACAAGGACCGGGCGGCCCGCGCGTCCGGATCCGGGACCCGGCGTGCGCGCCGGGTGCGGATGACCGGCAAGGAGCGCCGGGAGCAATTGCTGGACATCGGTCGCGCGCTCTTCGCCGAGCGCGGCTTCGAAGGCACATCGGTGGAGGAGATCGCCGCCAAGGCCGGAGTCTCCAAACCGGTGGTCTACGAGCACTTCGGCGGCAAGGAGGGGCTGTACGCGGTGGTGGTGGACCGCGAGATGCGCCGGCTGCTGGACATGGTGACCGGAGCGCTGACCGCGGGCCACCCCCGTGAGCTGCTGGAGCAGGCGGCCTTCGCGCTGCTCGACTACATCGACGCGTACACGGACGGCTTCCGCATCCTGGTGCGTGACTCCCCCGTCGCCCAGTCGACGGGCAGCTTCGCCTCGCTGATCAGCGATATCGCCACCCAGGTCGAGGACATCCTCGGCCTGGAGTTCAAGGCCCGCGGCTTCGACCCGAAGCTCGCCCCGCTGTACGCGCAGGCGCTGGTGGGCATGGTCGCGCTCACCGGTCAGTGGTGGCTGGATGTGCGCCGGCCGAAGAAGGCCGAGGTGGCGGCCCATCTGGTGAATCTGGCCTGGCACGGTCTGGACGGTCTTGAGCCCAAGCCCCGGCTGATAGGCCACCGCAAGTCCTGACCTCGAGGGGCTGGTCCGCGCCTCTTCCTCCGGTAGATGATGTGGGTTACGGGGAGGGGGCTGCGTATGGCCACGGTCACGGGACGCACGGGGGAACCATCCGAGACGCGCAAGAAGACGGTCGGCGCGGGGCCGGGCTTCTGCCACACGCTGGGTCTGCTGGTGCTGGCGATCTCGGAGTGGGTACGGGCCGATCTGAAGGACGCGACCTCGTACGCTTCGCACTCGTATCTCAAGAACATGATCGAGTTCGCGGCGGAGCTGGCCGATACGGACTGGTACAAGCCCGCCGTGGATCTCTACGACAAGGTCTCCTTCGGCCAGCCGCGCGCCGCCCTGTGGGCGGCCGTCTTCATGGCCCTGGTGATACGGCTCAACCGGCACGGTCCGGAAGAGGCCCAGCAGATGCTGTCCTGGGTGACTGCCGCGTACTGTCTGCTGGCCACGGTGGCCCTCATGCCGTACCTCGCCGCCCCGGGCGGCGGCGTCATCCTGCTGCTGGCCGTGAGCGCGGGCCTGGTGAGCGTGGCGACGCGCTGAGTCAGCCCTGATCAGCGCTGGTACACCATGGTGCACAGCAGCGTCCGGCCGCCGTTGACCACCCACGACCAGTAGTACGTACGGTCGCCCTGGACCCGGGCGCAGTTCGAGGCGGAGGGGTTCGCGGGGGCCTTGTACACGCCGGTGATGTGCAGGATCTGGTTGTACCGGGCCGGGACCTTCCCGTCGCACTCCACCACGGTCATCAGCCCAGCCCGCATCTGCGCCGACTGCCCGCTGCCCGACTGCTTGGCCATCAGGCAGTAGCCCACCTTGAACTGACGGGTCAGGCACAGGGCGATGGTCTGCCCGCGGGAGGTGGTGTACGACATGTAGTTCTGGCCCGGCCCCTGGCTGCAGGCGCTGCTGCTGGAGCGCACGGCGTTCACCCACATATAGGCGTTGTAGGCACTGCAGCCGACCCGGTACGGGACCTGGGTGTTGTAGCCGCCGTTGCCCGTGTCGTACACGGCGAGGCAGTCACCGGCGCTCACCGCGCGGTAGGCGTCCGCGGTGGGGTCCGGCGCCACGGTGGGCGTTGCGGGCCGCTGGGTCTCCACCGACCCCCCGCCTCCCCCGCTGCCGCCGCCGCTGCCGCCCCCGGAGCCATAACTGGGCAGCGACGAGGTGGCCAGACCACTGGGCAGCCCGCTCGGCAGACCGCTGGGTATCCCGCTGGGGAGCGCCGGCAGCCGCGAGGAGCCGCTGGACGGAAGGGCGCCGCCCACGACCGATGTCTTGTCGTCGTCCTCGACGACCTGCGGCAACACGAGGACGGCGAAGGCGAGGGCGGCGGCGACCAGTATCCAGACCCCGCGCTGCTTCTGCTCCTCGCTGCTCCCCGTGTTCGCTCCCGAACCAGACCCGCCTGACGCGCCGTCCATGGCTCTCCCCCGTGGAAACCTTGGCCCACCATGTGGTTGTTCAGCGCATCCACGTTCTCATGAGACGCAGCTCATGGGGAGCGCTGCGGCAAAGCGTGCCTGGCATGTGACCTTGGCCGACGCCGGAGACTCGCCGTCGTCGTCGAGGTCAGGCGACCGGCTCCAGAAACTCCAGCCGGTTCCCGACCGGGTCCTGGGAGTAGAAGCGGCGGTGGCCCGGCAGGCTCTCGTCCCAGACGACCTTGGCTCCGCGCTCCGCCAGCCGCGCCGCGAGGGCGTCGATGCCCGTCACCCGGATGCCCGGGTGGGCCTTCTTCGACGGCCGGAAGTCCTCCTCGATGCCGAGGTGCAGCTGGACCGGTCCGCATCGGAACCACAGACCGCCGCGGGCCGCCAGGACGGGAGGTTTGGCGATCTCGGTCATACCGAGCGTTTCGCCGTAGTACGTGCGGAGCGCGCTCTCAGCGCCTGGCGGCACGGCCAGCTGCACATGGTCGACCGCGGCGAGCATCATTCCGCTTTCCGGGCGACGGCGAAGATACGGCGGAAGGGGAAGGCCGTGCCGTGCGGGCCCGGCGGGTAGGCCTTGCGGAGGAGGTCGGCGTATTCGGCGAGGAAGGCGTCGCGGGCCGTGGGGTCGTCCTGGAGGGCGGTGAGGACGGGGCGCAGGGCGGTGCCCTTGACCCAGTCGAGGACGGGGTCGGTGCCGGTCAGCATCTGGATGTAGGTGGTCTCCCAGGCGTCGACCTCGCAGCCGAGCGCGGCCAGGCGCTCCAGGTAGGCGGCCGGGTCCAGGACGGGGGTGGGGCGTTCGCCGTAGGTGGAGAGGCGGTCTCGCCAGTGGGGGGCGTCGCACAGGTCGGCCAGCAGGGTGTGGCTGGGGGCGGTGAAGTTGCCCGGGACCTGGAAGGCGAAGGTGCCGCCGGGGCGGAGGGCGGCGATCCAGGCCGGGAAGGACTCGGCGTGGCCGGGGACCCACTGGAGCAGCGCGTTGGAGACGATCAGGTCGAAGGTCTCGTCGGGGACCCAGTGCGCGGCGTCGGCGGGGCGGAAGTCCAGCAGGCCGCCGCCTTCGGGGGCGGTGTGGGCGCGGGCCGCCTCCAGCATCTCGGCGGAGTTGTCGAGGCCGGTGACATGGGCGTCGGGCCAGCGGTCGAAGAGGAGGACGGTGACATTGCCGGCGCCGCAGCCGAGGTCGGCGATGCGGGGCGGGCGGCCGGGGGCGGTGGGGAGATCGGGGATACGGGCGAGGAGGTCGAGGAAGGGGCGGGTGCGATGGCCCGCGTGGCGGAGGTACTGGCGCGGATCCCAGTTGGGTGAAGAGTGCATGACGAAGCCCCCAGGCAGGTACGCATGGTGTGCGGCGATCTTTGCCGTCCAGGCCTACGGTGCTCCAGGGGGTATCTTGATGTCAAGAGACTTCATGTCGACAGACCAACTACACTGATCGTCATGGAGGACGAGGTCGATCGGCTGGTCGCGGCGTGGCGCCGGGAGCGCCCCGACCTCGACGTGGAGCCGCTGGAAGTGCTCAGCCGCGTCAGCAGGCTCGCCCGCCATCTCGACCGGGCGCGGCGGATCGCCTTCGCCGAGCACCATCTGGAGCCCTGGGAGTTCGACGTGCTGACGTCGCTGCGCCGGGCCGGGACGCCGTATCAGCTCTCGCCGGGGCAGCTGCTCACCCAGACCCTGGTCACCTCGGGCACCATGACCAACCGGATCGACCGGCTGGCGAAGAAGGGCCTCGTCGAGCGGCTGCCCGACCCCAGCGACCGGCGCGGGGTGCTGGTGCGGCTGACCGACGAGGGGCGCGACCGCGCCGATCAGGCGCTCGCCGGGCTGCTCGACCAGGAGCACGCCATCCTCGCCGAGCTGTCCCAGGCGCAGCGGGCCGAACTGGCCGCGCTGCTACGCCAGCTGACCGCCCCGTTCGACAATCTCCCCGGCTAGATCGACCGGGCCGACCCCGGCGCGGCGGGCCAGGGCCACGGCCGCCAGGGTGGAGTGCACGCCGAGCTTGCCCAGCACGTTCTGCATATGGGTGCGGACCGTGTGCGGGGACAGATACAGCCGCTCGGCGACCGCCTTGCGGCCGAGCCCGGCCACCATGCAGCGCAGTACCTCGCGCTCGCGCGGGGTCAGCGACTCGACCAGCCGCTCGCTCTCGGTGCGGTGCTTACGGGCGGCCGTCATCTCCTGCAGCACGCCGGTGAGCAGCGCGGGCGGCAGATGCGTCTCGTCGCGCAGCACGCCGCGGATGACCGCGAGCAGCCGGGAGAGCGAACAGTCCTTGGCCACCCAGCCGCACGCCCCGGCTTGCAGGGCCGCCGCCGCCCGGCGCGGGTCGTCGCGCTCGGCCAGCACCACCGCACGTACGCCCGGCTGCGCCGAGCGGACCCCGCCGACCAGCGAGATGCCGTCCACCGCCCGGCCATCCACCACCCGGCCGCTCGCCATCCGCCCCGGCGCCGCGCGGCCGTTCGCGACCCCGCCGCCGACGGTCCCGCCGCCGGCAGGCCCGCTGCCGACGGCACCGCCCCCGGCACCGCCGGTGAGCTGCCCGCCGGTGAGCGATCCGCCACCCACGGCCCCATGGCCCGTCGGCGCGCCGCTCATCAGCGATTCGGCGGATGCGGGCAGCGGCTGTGGCGGAATGCCGACGGCCCCCCTGGCCCCTCCGCCCAGATCCGCGTCGACCAGCATCACATCGAAGCGGCGCCCCTCGGACGCCCCGCGCTCCAGACAGCGCAGCGCCGCCGGACCGCTGCCGGCCGCCGCGACCTCCACGTCCTGCTCCGCCGCGAGGGCGGCCGCCAGCGACTCGGCGAAAATGCGATGGTCATCCACCACGAGAACCCGAATACGTGCCACGGAACCCCCCACGTCGCCGGATACGGAAAAACCCAGTGCGGGTACGGCACCCGGTGCGAGGGTCGCCGCAACCGCACGGCCGCCGCCGTGCTGATCACTACCCCACCCCGGGCGTCGTACCTGCCTGTCTCGCCCCCTGATAAGCGTCGGCCCCCACCGACGCTGTGCACAGCGTACGGCCGGAGTCCGACACCGGGGGTGAATTTCGGCAAAACTGACCGTCGGCGCACCGACGTTGACCTGCTCTCGTGAGGATCGTGTTCCGTTGTGAGGAGTAAGTCAACGAATCGGTACGGTATTTGATCGGGTGAGCGGTCAACTGGCCGATTACACTTGCCTGTTACGCGAGCCGCCGCGCCCCCGCGCTCGGCACCGCCGGGAAGATCCGCGGGGCCCGGTACCCGGCCGCCGCGAACGCCTCGGTCACCGCCTTCCCGACCGCCTCCGCGTCCGCCTCCTCCACCAGCACGATCGCCGAACCGCCGAAGCCACCGCCGGTCATCCGGGCGCCGAGCGCGCCCGCCGCGTTCGCCGTCTCCACGACCAGGTCGAGCTCCGCGCAGGAGATCTCGAAGTCGTCGCGGCACGAGGCGTGCCCGTCGGTCAGGATGGGGCCGATCGACCGGGTGGCACCCGCGTCAAGGCGCTCGATGACCTCCTCCACCCGGTGGTTCTCGGTCACCACATGGCGCACCCGCCTGATCAGCGTCTCGTCACCCGCCAGCGTGTCGAGAGCAGCGAGAGCCTCGTCAAGGTGCTCGTACGCGACATCGCGCAGGGCCCGCACCCCGAGCGCCCGCGCACCCGCCTCGCACGCGGCGCGCCGGTTGGCGTACGCACCGTCGCCCAGTTCGTGCTTGACCTGGGTGTCCACGACCAGCAGTCGCAGCCCCTCGGCCGCCAGGTCGAACGGCACCTGACGCAGGGTCAGCTCACGGGTGTCCAGGAACAGCGCGTTCCCGTCCGTGCAGCAGGCGGACGCGGTCTGGTCCATGATTCCGCACGGGACGCCGACGAAGACGTTCTCCGCGCGCTGGCACAGCTGGGCGATGCGCAGCGGCTCCAGGCCGAGCCCGTACAGCTCGTTCAGCGCGGAGGCGGTCACCACCTCGAGCGCGGCGGAGGAGGACAGCCCCGCGCCCGTCGGCACCGTGCTGGTGTAGTGCAGATCCGCCCCGCCGGCCGCGGCGCCGGTGAGCACCCCCGCGTCGCGCAGCGCCCAGACCACGCCCGCCGGGTAGGCCGCCCAGCCGCCGCGGTCGCCGCCCGCGTCGTCGGCGACCGGCGCGAGATCGTCGAGGCGCAGCTCGACGACCCCGCCCGGGGCGTCCCCGGAGTGCAGCCGCAGCACGCCGTCGGTGCGGGCGCGGGCGGCGGCCAGGCAGGTGTGCGGCAGAGCGAGCGGCATGACGAAGCCGTCGTTGTAGTCGGTGTGCTCACCGATCAGATTCACCCGGCCCGGGGCCGCCCAGACGCCCTCGGGCTCGGCCCCGAACACCTTGCGGAAACCCTCCACCGCGCGGTCCGGGCCGCTCACGCTGTCGTTCACTTGCCGGCTCTCCTTCTACTGTGCGACTTACGACGCGATGTGCTGCGCGAACCGCCAGGCGTCCGCGACGATTCCGGCCAGGTCGGCGCGGCTCGGGCGCCAGCCAAGGCGCTCCTTGGCCCGCTCGGCCGAGGCCACCAGGACCGCCGGGTCGCCGCCCCGGCGGGGGGCGTTCACCTCGGGGATCGGGTGGCCGGTGACCTTGCGTACGGTCTCGATGACCTCGCGGACCGAGAAGCCGTTGCCGTTGCCGAGGTTGCAGATCAGGTGCTCGCCCTCGGTCGCGGCGCCCAGCGCCAGCAGATGGGCGTCGGCCAGGTCCGCGACATGGATGTAGTCGCGCACACAGGTGCCGTCGGGGGTGGGGTAGTCGTCACCGTACACGGAGATCGCCTCGCGGCGGCCCTGGGCGACCTGGAGGACGAGCGGGATGAGGTGCGACTCGGGGTCGTGCCGCTCGCCGTACGCCCCGTAGGCGCCCGCGACGTTGAAGTACCGCAGGCTCACCGCCGCCAGGCCGTGTGCCGCGCACTCCCCGCTGATCATGTGGTCGACGGCGAGCTTGGTGGCCCCGTACGGGTTGGTCGGCGCGGTCGGGGCGTCCTCGGTGATCGGGACCTGCTCCGGCTCGCCGTAGGTGGCGGCGGTGGAGGAGAAGACGAGCTTGCGCACGCCCGCCTCGCGCATCGCCGCGAGCAGGTCGGTGGTCCCGCCGACGTTGTTGACCCAGTACTTCTCCGGGTTGACGACGGACTCGCCGACCTGCGAGAAGGCCGCGAAGTGCAGTACGCCGTCGAAGGAGGGGTCCAGCCACTTGGCGGCGTCCTGAATGCGCCCCTCGATGAACTCCGCGCCCTCCGGCACCCCGGCGCGGTGCCCGGTGGACAGATCGTCCAGCACGGTCACCCGGTGACCGGCCTCCAGCAGATGCGCCGCGACCACGCTGCCGACATAGCCGGCACCGCCGGTAACCAGGTACTTCCTCTGCTGCGCATTGCTCACTTGCTCGCTACCTCTCGCAGTCGCTCGGCCGCGGCCTCCGGCGGCACATCGTTGATGAACACATTCATGCCGGATTCGGAACCCGCGAGAAACTTCAGCTTGCCGGAAGTGCGGCGGATGGTGAAAAGCTCGAGGTGAAGTGCGAATTCACCCCGGTCCGCAATGCTGAACGGCGCCTGGTGCCAGGCCGCGATGTACGGCGTCGGCGGCTCATCGGCAGCTTCGTTCCCACCACCCCGCCCGTCGAATATCCGGTCGAAGCGCTTCAAGAGTTCCAGATACATCTGTGGAAACTCTGTGCGCGCGCCTTCGTCGAGGTCACGGAGGTCGGGGACGCGCCGCTTGGGATAGAGGTGCACCTCGTACGGCCAGTGCGCCGCGTACGGCACGAAGGCGATCCAGTGCTCGCCGTCCATGACGATGCGCCGCCCGTCGGCCCGCTCGTCGGCGACCACGTCGTCGAAGAGGTTGCGGCCGGTGCGCTCACGGTGCTCGGCGAGCGAGCGCAGCATCAGTTGTGTACGAGGCGTGGCGAAGGGATACCCGTAGATCTGCCCATGCGGGTGGCCGAGGGTGACGCCGATCTCCTTGCCGCGGTTCTCGAAGCAGAAGACCTGCTCGACGGAGGGGAGCACGGCCAGTTCGGCGGTCCGGTCGGTCCATGCCTCCAGTACGAGGGCGGCCTGTTCGACGGTGAGATCGGCGAAGGAGGCATCGTGGTCGGAGGTGAAGCAGACGACCTCGCACCGGCCCGAGTCCCCGGCCAGCGAGGGGAAGCGGTTCTCGAAGACCACGACGTCGTAGTCGGCGGCGGGAATCTCGCTGTGCCGGCCCTCGCGTGAGGGGCACAGCGGGCATTCGTCGGCCGGCGGGTGGTAGGTGCGGCCCTGGCGGTGCGAGGCGACCGCGACGTTGTCGCCGAGCAGGCGGTCATGGCGGATTTCGGAGCTGGTGGCGATGGGGTCCAGGGGCCGCGGGTCGACGGCGTCGCGCACCGCGTCATCGCGCGCGTCGTAGTAGATCAGCTCGCGTCCGTCCGCGAGCCGCGTCGCCGTCTTCTTCACTCCGCCAACTCCTGTCACATGGGTCAACCAACGGCTGCCACCCAACACAACCGAACACAATGAACCACAACTCAACAGCCGCGTCAATGAGGGTGAAGGCGACCGGACAAAGCAGGAGAATTCAGATACCTTCGCCGCACGTTTCTGGTGCGTTCCGTTCCGGCGATGAAGCGAGTCACGTATGCACTATCTGGCCGAAGGGCTCCGGCTCCCCACCAACGCACTCGACTACTCCATTCTCATCCTCTACTTCGTCGTTGTCCTGGGCGTCGGATTCGCCGCCAGAGCGAGCATCAAGACAAGCCTCGACTTCTTCCTGTCCGGCCGCTCCCTGCCCGCCTGGGTGACCGGCCTCGCCTTCGTCGCCGCCAATCTGGGCGCCCTGGAAATCCTCGGCATGGCGGCCAACGGCGCGCAGTACGGCGTCTACACCGTGCACTGGTACTGGGTCGGCGCCATCCCGGCCATGGTCTTCCTCGGCCTGGTCATGATGCCCTTCTACTACGGCTCCAAGGTGCGGTCCGTCCCCGAGTTCCTGCTGCACCGGTACGGGCCCGCCTCGCATCTGCTCAGCTCGATCATCTTCTCGGTGGCGTCCGTGCTGATCGCGGGCGTCAACCTCTATGCGCTGGCCATCGTGGTCGAGGCGCTGCTGGGCTGGCCGCAGTGGGTGGCCATCGTGGTCGCGGGCCTCTTCGTCCTGGCCTACATCACCCTCGGCGGGCTCTCCTCGGCGATCTACAACGAGGTGCTGCAGTTCTTCGTCATCCTGGCCGCCCTGATCCCGCTCACCGTCGTCGGCCTCAAGCGGGTCGGCGGCTTCGGCGGGCTGGCCGACTCGCTCAACGACAGATACGGCGAGAACTTCACCTCCGCCTGGGGCGGCACCGGTATCGGCTCCGCCAACCCGCTGGGCGCCAACTGGCTGACCATCGTGCTCGGCCTCGGCTTCTGCCTCAGCTTCGGCTACTGGACCACCAACTTCGCCGAGGTGCAGCGCGCCCTGTCCGCCCGAAACCTCTCCGCCGCCCAGCGCACCCCGCTGATCGCCGCCTACCCCAAGATGTTCATCCCGCTGATCGTGGTCGTCCCCGGGCTGATCGCGCTGGTCATCGAGCCGGGCCTGGGCAGTACGAAGAGCGGGCTGCAGTACAACGACGCGATCCCGCTGCTGATGCGCGATCTGCTGCCCAACGGCGTGCTGGGCGTCGCGGTGACCGGGCTGCTCGCCGCCTTCATGGCGGGTATGGCGGCCAACGTCTCGTCCTTCAACACCGTTTTCACCAACGACATCTGGGCGGCGTATGTGCACAGAGGCCGCTCGGACGAGCACTACCTGCTGACCGGGCGCGTGGTGACGGCGATCGGTGTGGTGTGCGGCATGGGGACGGCCGTCATCGCGTCCTCGTTCAGCAACATCATGAACTATCTGCAGACCCTGTTCTCGTTCTTCAACGTGCCGCTGTTCTGCGTCTTCATCATCGGCATGTTCTGGCGGCGGGCCACGGCCGCGGCCGGGTTCTGGGGGCTGCTGTCCGGGACCGTGGCCGCGATGATCAACTACTTCTGGCTCTACAAGGCGCAGGTGATCTCCATCCCCAGCGACCAGGGGGCCAACTTCGTCTCGGCGATCGTGGCGTTCGTGGCCGGCGGCGTGGTGATGGTGACCGTCTCGCTGTGCACCAAACCCAAGCCGGTGGAGTCGCTGGCCGGGCTGGTCTACGGGACCACCTCCCCCGGTATGGCCGAGCCGCCGGCCGTCGGCGACGAGGCCTGGTACCGCCGGCCGGCGCTGCTGGGCTGGGGCGCGATCGTGCTGGCGGCGCTGTGCTACGTGCCGTTCTCCCTGTGACCCGCGGTACGACGTGACCCCCGGTACGACTCGCCGATCGGAGCCTCATACGCCATGAGTGACGAATACGAGTACCAGCACCAGGTCGAGGAGCTCGAGGGCAAGTCGGCGTCCGCGGCCCGGCTCTTCGACGTACGGCGGATCATCGGCGGGCTGTTCGTGATCTACGGGATCATGGTCACCCTCGCCGGGATCACCGTCTCGGACGCGGACCTGAAGAAGGCCGAGAACATCAACATCAACCTCTGGACGGGCGTGTGCATGCTCGTCCTCGGGCTGCTGTTCCTGCTCTGGCTGAGGCTGCGCCCCGCCGCCCCGCCGCACCCCGCGCCCACGCCACCCACGCCGCCCGAGGAAGGTCCGAACGCGGGCGGCAGCTGAGTCACGGCGACGGCGGCGGCAGCTGAGTCACGGCGAGAGCGGCGGCTGGTGGGTCTGGTGGGTCGCCGCCCGGTCCAGCAGCCCCGTACGCGCGGCCAGGGCCGCGGCCTCCAGCCGGGACCCCACCCCCAGCTTCATCAGCACCCGCTGCACATGCGTACGCGCCGTGCTGGACGCGATCCCCATGCCCGCGGCGATCAGCCTGGTGTCCTCGCCGTCCGCGACCCGGACCAGCACCTCCACCTCGCGGGGGGTGAGCATCCGCAGCAGCCGGGAGCCCTCGTCGTCCGGCTGGGCCGTCGGGTTCAGCAGCTCGGCGAACGCGCCCTGCAGCAGCTGCGGCGCCACGGCGGCCTCCCCCGCACGCGCCTTCACCATCGCCCGCTCGACGCCCTCGATGCGCTCGTCGTGGCGCACATAGCCGGACGCCCCGGCCGCGAACGCGGCCGCTATGCCGCGCGGGCTCGGCACCGGGCCCAGCACCACCACGGCGACCTGGGGCCGCTCCTTCTTTATCCGTACGACCGGTTCGAAGGCCCCGGGCTCGGCGGGCGCCGCCGTGCCCAGCAGACACACCTCCGGTGCCCGGCTCACCACCAGCTCCGCCGCCCCCGCGCTCGGCGCGGCCGCCGCGAGCACCCGGTGCCCGCGCAGCTTCAACGCCGAGGCGAGCGCCTCGGCGAGCAGACGGTGGTCATCGACCACCATGAGTCGCACGCCCACGAGCTCCCCCCATCCGCTCAGGCACGAAGTCCCGGCCGCTCACCGGCCGCTCAGTCCCGCCGTCCGCGCCGACACCCCCTCGACTGCGGGGCCCCGCACAGAGGCCCTGGACTCCCTTGCCCCGGGAAGCTACACGCTTGTTCGACGTCATGGGCCCCTTACCCGGAAGAAGCCCCCCGGAATGCCGAAATCCCGGCCATTCGCGCCTACTTGACATCTACTTGGCGTCCGAATCGGACCGGTACGGCGCCCCCGCCCGGCCGCCCGCGCATGCGCGGGCGGCAACGGCGGCGGCCCCGCCCCGTACGTACCGGCGAGTGAGCCGAAAGGGGGGTATGGGGCGGGGCCGCCGGGGTCCATCGCCTGTCTTCCCGGGCGCCTGTCAGCCGCCCGCTCCGAAGATCACGGCGAGCGGGTCGTCCTTGTCGTAGCTGCCACTGGGCTTGGTGGCGTACTTGTCGCTCATGTAGAGCCGCTGGTTCGCGTAGATGACCTCGTTGTACTTCGCGCTGAAGTTGGATTCCATCTCGTGATCGGCGACCTGGTTCTGCAGCAGCTTGTCCTTCTTGTACGACTTGGGGTCGATCCGCCAGACCGCGCCGCCCGCGTCATAGTTGGACTCCTGGTAGGCGATCACATAGCCGTCCTTGTCCAGGCCCAGCGGGGTCAGCCCCGCACCCTCGACGCCGTCGGTCTTGCCGATCGCCTTGCCGGTCTTCAGGCTGAAGGCGACGACCTCGTTCACCGTGCCGGACGACGAGCTGGAGCGCTCCTCGGACCCCATGAACAGAGCGTCCGCCGACTTGCTGACGGCGACCAACTTGCAGCCCTCGACATTGGTCGACTCACACTCGGCGACGTACTTACCGCCCTCCGTGGAGATCTTGCTGACGACCTTGCCCACCTTGCCGCTGTCGTCGATCGTCAGGAAGTCGGAGACCGCGGCCCCCGTCGAGTCGCCCGCGTCGAGGCCGACGATCAGCGGGTCGGTGGACAGGACGTGGACGTAGTCCAGACCGGGCGAGACCTTGTAGCTGGACTTGATCTTGCCGGTCTTCGGGTTCAGCGTCTGCACCTGGATCTGCGGGTTGTCGTACTGACCGCACCGGCGCACCGCGACCAGCTTGTCGCCGCCGCCCGCGTAGCCGTCGTCCGAGCACTCCTCGCCGTCCTGCGGCTTCCACAGCAGCTTGCCGTCGAGCGACCAGGCCGCGCCGCCGCTGGTGCCGCCCGCGGCGACGGTGCCGCCGCCGAGGGTCACCTCGTCGAAGCGCTCCTTCTCGTCACCGGAGCCCACATGCTTCTGCCAGAGCATCTTGCCGTTGTTCAGGTCGAAGAGCCCGACCTCCGTGCAGGAGGGGTACTTGTCCGCCTTGGAGGGCTTGGCCTCCTGGAAGAGGATCGTCGTCAGGCCGTTCTCGGTGACGTGGTCCGAGGACCAGCAGATCTCGCCCGCCAGCGGGATGGTCCACTTCGGGCTTCCGCCGTCCAGCGGATAGCCGACGACCTTGTAGACGTCGGCCTTCACGAAGGTGTCGTCGGTGACCCACATGCCCTCGGTGGTGATCTGGTCACTCACCTTCGGCATGTCGATCTTGTTGATCAGCTTCGCGTCGACGGTCTCGGGCGCGGGCACGTCCTTGCCGCCCGTCGTGCCCGAAGTGGATTCCTGGCTCTGCTTCTTGTCCTTGGGGTCCTTGGCCTGGTCGTCGCTGCCGCCGTCGCCCTTGGTGGCGAAGAAGATGCCGCCGCCGACGATCAGCGCGACCGCGACCACCGCGCTGACGATGATCATCATGCGCTGCTTGGACTTGTTGCCGCCGCCCTGGCCGCCGCCCGGCGTCGCGCCCGGGTAGGTGTTCTGGGGCGGGTACGGGCCCTGGGGCGGGTATCCGTACTGCGGCTGCTGGCCGGACGGGTACGCCGCGGGCATGCCCACCTGCGTCGGCTGAGCGTGCACGGACTGCGGTTGCTGCTGCGGATAGCCGTAGCCGCCGGCGCCCTGCGGGGGCGTCTGGGGCATGCCCGACGGCGGAGTCTGGGGTGCGCCGGGCGGGCCGGGTGGGGGCGGCGTCGCCGGGCCGGGTGGGGGCGGCGTCGCCGGGCCGGGCGGGGGCGGCGGCGGGGTCTGGGGAGCCTGCGGCGGCTGGCCCGGCGCCTGCGGATAGCCGTAGCCCGGCTGGGCGGGCGGCTGCCCCGGGGGCTGCTGTGGATAACCGTACGAGGGGTCCTGCGGTGCGCCGAAGCCGCCCTGCGGCGGCTGATTGGGCGGCGGAGGCGGCTGTGACATGAGGTGTTCCTTTGTACGCGGGCCCGTGAACCGATCGACCTCCCCCGCGATTCCCGGGGGTCAAAGCCCTCCAGGAAGGAGCGAATCGGACACAAAACCCGCCAGTGAGCGGCCGACAAGCGGGAGTTCTTTGTATCATCCGGCCCTGTCATGCCAAGGCCCGGTCTCAGCCTCATCGATCAGCTGAGACCGGCCTGTGACGCGACCGTTGCCCTAGACGTCCTCGGCGAGTTCCAGCCAGCGGGTCTCCAGTTCCTCCCGCTCGCCCGTCAACTCCCGCAGCCGCGCGTCGAGCTCCGCGACCTTCTCGAAGTCCGTGGCGTGCTCGGCGATCCGCTCGTGCAGCTCCGTCTCCTGCTCACCGATGCGGTCCAGGCGCCGCTCGATCTTCTGGAGCTCCTTCTTCGCGGCGCGCTGCTCGGCCGCCGACTTCTGCGCCGGGCCCGGCTGTTCGGCGGCCTTCTGCCGTCCGGGCGCCACGGGGGCCGACGCCGCCGGGCCTTGCGCCCGCTGGCGCCGCTCCAGGTACTCGTCGACGCCGCGCGGCAGCATCCGCATCGTCGCGTCCCCCAGCAGCGCGAAGACCCGGTCCGTCGTCCGCTCGATGAAGTACCGGTCGTGGCTGATCACCACGAGCGAGCCGGGCCAGCCGTCGAGCAGATCCTCCAGCTGGGTCAGCGTCTCGATGTCGAGGTCGTTCGTCGGCTCGTCGAGGAACAGCACGTTCGGCTCGTCCATCAGCAGCCGCAGCACCTGGAGCCGGCGCCGCTCGCCGCCGGAGAGGTCGCCGACCGGCGTCCACTGCCGCTCCTTGGTGAAGCCGAACTTCTCACACAGCTGCGAAGCGGTCATCTCCCGCCCCTTGCCCAGGTCCACCCGCTGCCGTACCCGCTCCACGGCCTCCAGCACCCGCAAGGCCGGGTCCAGCTCCGCGACCTCCTGCGACAGATACGCCAGCTTGACGGTCCGGCCGACCACCACCCGGCCGCCCACCGGCTGCCGCTCGCCGCCGCTGTCGGCCGCCTCGGCCATGGCCCGCAGCAGCGAGGTCTTCCCCGCGCCGTTCACGCCCACCAGGCCGATCCGGTCGCCGGGCCCCAGCTGCCAGGTCAGATGCTTCAGCAGCACCTTCGGTCCTGCCTGGACGGTCACGTCCTCCAGGTCGAAGACGGTCTTGCCCAGGCGCGAGTTCGCGAACTTCATCAGCTCCGCGGAGTCGCGGGGCGGCGGCACATCCGCGATCAGCGCGTTCGCCGCCTCGATACGGAAGCGGGGCTTGCTGGTACGGGCCGGGGCGCCGCGGCGCAGCCAGGCCAGCTCCTTGCGGACCAGGTTCTGCCGCTTGGCCTCCTCGCTGGCGGCGATGCGCTCCCGCTCGGCGCGGGCGAACACATAGTCGCTGTAGCCGCCCTCGTACTCATGGACCGCGCCGCGCTGCACATCCCACATCCGGGTGCAGACCTGGTCCAGGAACCAGCGGTCGTGGGTGACCACCACCAACGCCGAGCGCCGCGCCCGCAAATGGGCGGCCAGCCAGGAGATGCCCTCGACGTCGAGGTGGTTGGTCGGCTCGTCCAGGACGATCAGGTCCTGCTCGGCGATGAGCAGCTTGGCGAGCGCGATCCGGCGGCGCTCGCCACCGGAGAGCGGGCCGATGACGGTGTCCAGACCCTGGGTGAAACCGGGCAGGTCGAGCCCGCCGAACAGGCCGGTCAGCACATCCCGGATCTTGGCGTTGCCCGCCCACTCGTGATCGGCGAGATCGCCGATGACCTCGTGGCGGACGGTGGCCGCGGGGTCGAGCGAGTCGTGCTGGGTGAGCACGCCGAGCCGCAGATCCCCGGAGTGGGTGACGCGGCCGGTGTCGGCGGGCTCCAGTTTGGCGAGAATCCGGATCAGGGTGGTCTTGCCGTCACCGTTGCGGCCGACGACGCCGATCCGGTCGCCCTCGTTCACCCCGAGGGAGATGCCGTCGAGCAGCGCCCGGGTGCCGTACACCTTGCCGACGGCTTCGACGTTGACCAAGTTGGTGGCCATCACACTCCTGTACACGGATCGATCGGCATCCCAGGGTAGTCGCCACGCGAAGCGGTCCGGGCGCGCCGGTGTGCCCGCGGCGGAGCCGCTGATGTCACGACGCCAGTACGCCGCGGTGAGTACATGCCGATAGGTAGCCCGTCTGAGTATCCGTACGGATGCCACGCGGGTGATCTCGCTCCTAGCGTCCTCTGCCATGGATCATGCGAGGAGCCTGTGGGCCGGTGCGGGCACGATCGAGGCGGATCGGGAGCAGGAGCTGGCCCAGGCGAGAGCGGCCGAGGCGGAGCGGGCCGCCGCGGAGCAGCGGGCACGGCAGCGGGCGGAGCGCAGGCTGAGGGCCATCCGGGCGGTGGCGGTCGGGGTGGTGTGGCTCAGCGCCGGGCTGACCCTCATGTTCCTGCCCATGCTCTCGATGTCCGCCGGGTCGGACTGCGGCGTCGACGACACCCGTTTCATCTGCACCGACGGCGGCCAGGACACCGCCGTCTACATCGCCGTCTACATCTCGCTGGTCGCCGCGCTGGCCGGCACCTGGGGGGCCTTCTCCCGCCGTCTGCTCGGCCGCGCGGTGTGGGGCGCGTCGCTGGTGGCGCTCGGCATCGCCTGGCTGGTGAACCTGCTGATCATCCGCTGACCCCCCGGGCCGGCGACATCCCGGGGCATCCGCTGAACCCCCGGGTCATCCGCGCACGACGGCCGCCCCCGTCGCCGGCCCCGTGGCCACCCGTACGGCACGGCAGGTGCCCGAGGCGGCCAGGGCCTTCGCCACGGCGGCGGCCGCTTCCGCGTCCTCGGCCAGGAACGCGCAGGTCGGGCCGGAGCCGGACACCAGCGCGGCGAGGGCGCCCGCGTCGGTGCCCTCGCGCAGCGTGTCGGCCAGGGCGGGCCGCAGGGACAGCGCGGCGGGCTGGAGGTCGTTGGTCACGGCGGCGGCGAGCGCGGCGGCGTCCGCGGTGCGCAGCGCCTCCAGGAGGGCCGCGGACGGCTCGGGGTCGGGTACGTCGTCCACCGTGGCCCCCTGGCCTTCAGCGGCGCGCAGCCGGTCGCATTCGCGGTAGACGGCGGGCGTGGACAGGCCCCCCTCGGCGACGGCGAACGCCCAGTGGAAGGTGCCGCCGGTCTCCAGCGGGGTCAGCAGCTCGCCCCGCCCCCGTCCCAGGGCCGCCCCGCCGACCAGGCTGAACGGCACATCGCTGCCCAACTCGGCGCAGATCTCCAGCAGTTCGGCGCGGGAGGCCGCCGTGCCCCACAGCGCGTCGCACGCCACCAGCGCCCCGGCGGCGTCCGCGCTGCCGCCCGCCATGCCGCCGGCCACCGGGATGTCCTTGTCGATGTGCAGCTGGACCCGGGGCTCGACGCCGTGCCGCTCGGCGAGCGCGAGGGCGGCGCGGGCGGCGAGGTTGGTGCGGTCGAGCGGCACGCTGTCCGCGTCCGCGCCGGAGACGGTGATCCGCAGCTCGTCGGCCGGGGTGGCGGTGACCTCGTCGTACAGCCCCACCGCGAGGAAGACATTGGCCAGGTCGTGGAAGCCGTCCGGCCGAAGGCCGCCGACCGCGAGCTGGACATTGACCTTCGCGGGCACGCGGGCGGTCACGGATCGGGTCACGGCTGGTTTCTCCCAGGGCTGTTTGTCGGGGGATGTTCGTCGGTCATGGCAGCCTGCTCCGCGATCGCCGCGAACTGCTCGACCGTCAGCGCCTCGCCCCGCGCCTGGGGCGAGATCCCGGCCGCCGTCAGCGCGGCCTCCGCCGCCGCGGCGGATCCGGCCCAGCCCGCGAGGGCCGCCCGGAGCGTCTTGCGGCGCTGCGCGAAGGCCGCGTCGATCACCCGGAAGACCTGGTCCTTGGTGGCGGTGGTGCGCAGCGGGGCGGAGCGGCGGACGAGGGAGACGAGGCCGGAGTCGACGTTCGGCGCGGGCCAGAACACATTGCGGCCGATCGCCCCGGCGCGCTTCACCTCGGCGTACCAGGCGGCCTTCACCGACGGCACGCCGTACACCTTGGAGCCGGGCGCCGCCGCGAGCCGGTCGGCGACCTCGGCCTGGACCATGACGAGGGTCCGCTCGATGGTGGGGAAGCGGTCGAGCATATGCAGCAGCACCGGGACCGCGACGTTGTACGGGAGGTTGGCGACCAGCGCGGTGGGCGCGGGGCCGGGCAGCTCCGTGATGTGCAGCGCGTCGGAGTGGACGAGCGCGAAGCGGTCCGCGCGGCCGGGCAGCCGCTCCTGGACCGTCGAGGGGAGGGCCGCCGCGAGCACGTCGTCGATCTCGACGGCCGTGACCCGGTCGGCGGCCTCCAGGAGGGCCAGGGTCAGCGAGCCGAGCCCCGGGCCGACCTCGACGACCACGTCGTCGGGCCGGACGTCGGCGGTCCGGACGATCCGGCGGACCGTGTTGGCGTCGATGACGAAGTTCTGGCCGCGCTGCTTGGTGGGGCGTACGCCGAGCCGGGCGGCCAGTTCGCGGATGTCGGCGGGGCCCAGCAGGGCGCCTGCGTCGGTGGAGCTCACCGGCGCAAGTTTACGGCCCTTGAACCAGGGCCTGTCGTCAAAGGGGGCGCCCTGCTCCAGACGCCGCTCGCGGCCGGACGCCCCCTTTGACGACAGACCCTGCCGCGAGCTATCCGCTCAGCCGGTGGCCGCAGTGCGGCCAGGGGCTCGCCCCCCGCTGTACGTACAGCTTCTTCGCGCGGTAGGTCTGCTCCGCCGGGGGCGCGTCCTGCGGGCGCCCGTGCCCGCCCAGGTTCTGCCAGGTGCCCTGGTCGAGCTGGTAGAGCCCGCCGTACCGGCCGGAGTCGTCGACCGCGTTCGGCCGCCCGCCGGATTCGCAGCGGGCCATGGCCTGCCAGTCAAGCCCCTCCGCACCGGCCACGGGCTGCGGCGGCCGGGGTTTGGTGCCGACCCGTACGACGCGGGCCACGGGCTGGCGCACCACGCGGGTCTTGAGCTTCCGGGGCCGCTGCCGGACGCCGTTGACGGTGCGCACCAGGTAGGTGGTGCGCTCCAGGCCCGGCTCGCCCGCGGCGGCCACCAGTTCGGCGCCCTGGAGGACGGTGGGGTCCGCGCGCCGGAAGGTCGGGAAGGGGATGGCCCGGTCGCGGACCTCCTCGCGGCCGGTGATCCGCATGACCGAGATGGTCTGGCCGTCGCGCGGAAAGCTCTCCTGGGGCACGGAGGTGGTGTCCTGGTCGCGCAGCGCGATCCCGGCCTCGGCCAGGGCGTCGGCGACGGTGGCGGCGTTGGTGCGCAGGGTGCGCTCGCGCCCGTCGGCCATGAAGGTGACCGTGCGCTCGGTCCGTACGTCCAGGTCCAGGCCGCGCCGCGAGATCGCGGCCGAGCGCGAGGCGGAGAGATGGGCGCCCTCGGCGCGCACCCCGAGCTGGCGCAGCGCGCCGTCCACGGTGTGGGCGGTGGTCCACACCCGGCGGCGTTCTCCGTCGACGGTGAGGGTGACCGGGCGGCCGTAGCGGACGGCGATCCGGTCGCCGCTGACGAGGGCCGCTTCGGGCGCGGGGGCGATGAGGTCGTGGGCGCCGACGTCCACGCCCTCGTCCGCGAGCAGTTCCGCGACGTCCCCGGCATAGGTGTGCAGGGTGCGGGTGCTGCCGTCGACGCTGAGCCGTACGGCCTTGTCCTCGGCCACGAAGGCGGAGGTGCCGCCCGCCAGCGCGGCGACGACCAGCGCCTGGGGCAGCAGCCGGCGCAGCTGCTCGGGCCGGGCGGCGGCGCGCTGTCTGCGGCGCGCGGCTCGGCGGGCGTCGGCCCGGCCGCCCCTGCCGCGGTGACTGTCCGCGACACGGCGGCCGCCTTGCGTACGGCTCACGACAACACTCCGGCAACACTCCACAAGTCCACTGGTCAGGGCATGAGTCCCGGGACTGTAGCGGAGCGACGACCACTCTCCAAAGCGGTACGACTACTGTGAGTAATTCCCTTGCCCGGGGTCGCCGGCCCCGGAAACCGTCTCGCGATAGCCGAAAACCCGCGCGGTATTGGCCGCCACGGCGGCCGCGAGGGCGTCCTCGGGGACGCCCTTGGCCTCCGCCATGGCCCGCAGGGTGAGCGGAATGAGGTACGGGGCGTTAGGCCGTCCGCGGTACGGGGCGGGGGTGAGGAAGGGCGCGTCGGTCTCGACCAGCAGCAGGTCGAGCGGGGCGACGGCGACGGCTTCGCACAGCGGGGTGGCGTTCTTGAAGGTGACGTTGCCCGCGAAGGACATGTAGTAGCCGCGCTCCGCGCAGATCTTCGCCATGGCGGCGTCGCCGGAGTAGCAGTGGAAGACGACGGTCTCGGGCGCGCCCTCCTCGGCGAGCACCCGCAGTACGTCCTCATGCGCCTCGCGGTCGTGGATGACCAGCGCCTTGCCGTACCGCTTGGCGATGGCGATATGGCCGCGGAAGGACCGCTCCTGGGCGGCGATGCCCTCGGGGCCGGTGCGGAAGTAGTCGAGGCCGGTCTCGCCGACGCCCCGTACCTGCGGCAGTGCGGCGAGGGCCGCTATCTCCTCCAGGGCGGCGTCCAGGGCCGTCTCGCCGCCCGGTTCGCGCGCGCCCTGCCGGGACCAGCCATCAGGGTCGCCGTGGACGATGCGCGGCGCCTCGTTGGGGTGCAGGGCCACGGTGGCCCAGATGTTCTCGTGGGCTTCGGCCGTCTTCGCCGCCCAGCGCGACCCGGCGAGGTCGCAGCCCACCTGGATGAGGGTGGTCACGCCGACCGAGGCGGCCCTGGCGAGGGCCTCTTCGACGGTGCCCGACTGCATGTCCAGGTGGGTATGCGAATCGGCGACCGGGACCCGCAGCGGCTCGGGGAGCGGCGGAGGCAGATCCTTTTTGTTTTGTGACTGCGCCATGAGCGCGATTCTATTTGCCGGAGATCGCCGGAGATCGCCGGAGAATGCCGGAGAACGCTGAAGAACTGCGAAGAAGTCGCGCCCTGGCGCTCATTCGGATACGGTCCGGCTCATACGCAAGTGACCAGGATCACCATCGGCCGCCGATTACCGGTGAGTTGCTCACCGGAAATCGACGGCCGTCGGCCCTGTGCCTTACTTCCGGCTCTGGAACGGATGCAGCAGATCCGACAGATGCCAGTGGTGGCCACGCCGCTCCCGCGGCGCCGACGGGGCGGCCGATGCCGGTGTGGCGTCGGACGCCTCGGCGTCCGCCCGACGGGCCCGCCGCCGGGGCTCCCCGCCCAGGCTCCGCAGGGCCGTCGACACCTGGCCCGACCTCATGATGCGTACGAGGTCGGCGCCGCAGTTGTGGCAGTTGGGGCTGGTCAGCGGGGACCGTACGCGCATGCCATCGGTGAAGTAGATGACAAACGCCCTCCCCTCGGCGTCCACGTGATGCTCGATGTCGTACGACTGCTCCCAGCCGTGCCCGCACTTCATGCACGCGAAGGCGTACGCCTCGTGGGCGACCTCCCCGTCCGTCGCGTCGTCGGTGGTGTGGGCTATCGGGCGAACGCCGCTCGAGGTACCCGCAATTTCGCTCATGGCAACTCCTCTTGTCCGCAGGACAAGGCTTCCGGGACTGGACGTCCCACCTCCAGTGGACGCCTTTACCGGCCCGGAGTGCAGCTGCCCTTCCACCTCTTGAGGGAGATTTGGCGGCCGGATGCCCCAACGCCCCCGCCACCCGGCCTAACCTTTGCTTTTCAGCCTTTCCCTTTACCTCCGCGTGGCTCGGTACGTGCCGCGTTCTTTGCCGCCACCACCGCGTCGAACACATCCCGTTTGGGCAGGCCCGCCTCCTGCGCGACCGCCGCGATGGCCTCCTTGCGGCGCTCCCCGGCCTCCTCGCGGACCGCGACCCGCCGCGCCAGCTCGGCCGGGTCGGCCTCGCCGGGAGCCGGTTCGGGGGCGCCCTCGACCACCACCGTGATCTCGCCCCGTACGCCCTCGGCCGCCCAGGCCGCAAGATCCTTCAGCGGGCCGCGCCTGACCTCCTCGTACGTCTTGGTCAGCTCGCGGCACACGGCGGCCCGCCGGTCCGCGCCGAACACCTCGGCCATGGCGGCCAGTGTGTCGTCCAAGCGGTGCGGCGCCTCGAAGTACACCAGCGTGCGGCGCTCGGCCGCGACCTCGCGCAGCCGCCCCAGCCGCTCGCCCGCCTTGCGCGGCAGAAAGCCCTCGAAGCAGAAGCGGTCCACCGGAAGCCCGGAGAGCGCGAGCGCCGTCAGCACGGCCGAGGGCCCGGGCACCGCGGTGACCGTGATCCCCCGCTCGACGGCCGCGGCGACCAGGCGGAAGCCGGGGTCGGAGACGGACGGCATGCCCGCGTCGGTGACCAGCAGCACCCGCGCGCCGCCCGCCAGTGCCTCCACCAGCTCGGGCGTACGGGCCGACTCGTTGCCCTCGAAGTAGGACACCACCCGGCCGCGCGGCTGCACGTCCAGCGCCTGGGTGAGGCGGCGCAGCCGCCGGGTGTCCTCGGCGGCCACCACATCGGCGGCCGCGAGCTCGGCGGCCAGCCGCGGGGGCGCGTCCCGCGTGTCGCCGATGGGGGTCCCTGCCAGTACCAGCGTTCCAGTCACACGATCCATCCTCGCAGCACGCCGCGCTGTGCCTTTTCGTCCGCCCCGCCGCGGCAGGGGGCACCCCGGATCCCCGATGGGCAAGCCCCCGATCCCCGGCCGGACGACTTTGCTCGCCACTCTCATAGTCCGCTTCCCTACGATGGGCCGGGTGACGAGTGACACCGCGACCCACGCCCAGCCGGGCCGAGCCGCCGGCCAGCATCCGCCCGCCTGGCAGCGCCGGCTGCGCCGCTTCGGATACGCGGGCCGGCCGCGGTCCGATGTACGGGAGCGGCTGGTGCCCCCCTACCCACAGCCGGGGACCCGGCTGTGGGAGGCGCTGGGCGCGGCTCCGCCGGCGGCGTCGCGGATCGCCCGCTGGACCGGCTGGGGCGGGCCGCTGCTGGTCGCGCTGTTCGCCGGGCTGCTCCGCTTCTGGCGGCTCGACAGCCCCGGCAAGGTCATATTCGACGAGACGTACTACGCCAAGGACGCCTGGGCGCTGCTCCAGCTCGGCTACGAGGGCACCTGGCCGAAAAACGCCAACGGCAAGATCATCGCGGATCCCCAGCAGATCCCGCTGAGCGACGCCGCCGGGTATGTCGTCCACCCGCCGGTGGGCAAGTGGGTCATCGCGGTCGGCGAGCAGCTTTTCGGCCTGACCCCCTTCGGCTGGCGGTTCATGGTCGCCCTGCTCGGCACGGCGTCGGTGCTCATGCTGTGCCGGATCGGCCGGCGGCTGTTCCGGTCCACCTTCCTGGGGTGTCTGGCGGGGCTGCTGCTGGCCGTGGACGGTCTGCACTATGTGATGAGCCGCACCGCGCTGCTCGACCTCGTCGTCATGTTCTTCGTCCTGGCCGCCTTCGGATGTCTGCTGATCGACCGGGACCAGGCACGGGCGCGGCTCGCCGCCGCCCTGCCGGTCGGCCCGGACGGCACCGCCCGCCCCGACGCGGAGATCGCCGCGCGGCTGAAGCTCGGCGTGCGGCCGTGGCGGATCGCCGCCGGGGTGTGCCTGGGGCTCGCGGCCGGCACCAAGTGGAACGGCCTGTACGTACTGGCGGCCTTCGGCGTGATGACGGTCCTGTGGGACATGGGCGCCCGCCGCACGGCCGGGGCGCGCCGCCCCTTCCGGGCGATGCTGCGCCGCGACACCCTGTGGGCCTTCCTCGCGACCGTGCCTGTGGCGTTGGTCACCTACCTCGCCAGCTGGTGGGGCTGGTTCACCACCAGCGGCAGCTACAGCGCCCGCAGCGGCTGGACCCACAGCGGCTACTTCCGGCACTGGGCCGAGACCCCGAAGAAACTGGGGGGCGGCGGCTACAGCGACCACGGGCTCTGGGCCTGGCTGAACCCGCTGCGCAGCCTGTGGCACTACGAGACCGAGGTCTACAAGTTCCACGTGGGCCTGGACGATCCGCACATCTACCAGTCCAACCCGTGGAGCTGGCTGATCCAGTCCCGCCCGGTCTCCTACTTCTACGAGTCCCCGTCCCCCGGCGAGGCCGGCTGTCCCAAGGACGCCACCGAGAAGTGCGCCCGCGAGGTGCTGGCGCTGGGCACCCCGCTGCTGTGGTGGGCGGCCTGCTTCGCGGTGGTGTACCTGCTGTTCCGGTGGGCGCTGCGGCGGGACTGGCGGGCGGGCGCGGTGCTGTGCGGCCTGGCGGCGGGCTATCTGCCGTGGTTCCTGTACCAGGAGCGGACGATCTTCTCCTTCTACGCCGTGGTCTTCGTGCCGTTCCTGTGTCTGGCGGTGGCGATGATGGTCGGCGCCATCGTGGGGCCGCCGGGGGCCTCGGAGAACCGGCGGGTGATCGGCACGGTCGGCGCGGGTGTGCTCGTGCTTCTCATCATCTGGAATTTCATTTATTTCTTCCCCCTCTACACAGGTCAGACGCTGCCCATGGATCAATGGCGGTCCCGGATCTGGCTGGACACCTGGATCTGAGGGGATCCGAGGGGCGAAGTCGCCGCTCTCGATGCCGGTAGAGTGCCCCGGACCACGCACTCCATCGAGCGGTGGAGGGCTTCGAGGGACTGTGGGGGTTCTGCAATGCGGAGTGGCGCGAGAGCCGCGGTCATCGGTGCGGTGTTCGCCGCCATGGTCGGGGTCGCCGGTTGCGGTGGTGGACAGGACAGCTCGACCGGTTCGAAGGACGGCGCGGACAGCGGGACGAGCGACGAAAAGCCGGTGGTCAAGAAGGTGAAGACCGGCCCGCCCAGCGCGGCCGAGGTCAAGGCCACGGCCCGGGACTTCCTGGCCGCCTGGTCCGCGGGACAGACAGCGAAGGCCGCCGGTCTGACGGACGACGACAAGGCCGCCACGGCCGCGCTCACCGCCTACCGCGACAAGGCCCACATCGGCAAGGCGATGCTGGCGGCGGGGCAGCCCACCGGCAGCACGGTGCCGTTCACGGTCAACGCGCAGATCGCCTACGGCGGACGGCAGATCCCCTGGACGTATGAATCCTCGCTGACCGTCACCCGCGACAAGACCAGCGGGGCGGCGGTCGTCGACTGGAAGCCGTCGGTCGTGCACCCGAAGCTCCAGGCCGGGGACGCCCTCAAGACGGGCCCGGCCGGTACGCCCCCGATCAAGGCCGTCGACCGCGACGGCGCGGAGCTGAGCGCCACCGACCACCCGACGCTCAAGGCGATCCTGGACGGACTGCGGGAGCGCTACGGCAAGAAAGCGGGCGGCACGCCCGGCGTGGAGACGTGGATCTCCCGTGCCAAGGGCTCCAAGTCCCCGGACGAGACGCTGAAGGTGCTCTCCAAGGGCAAGGCCGGCACGCTCCGCACGACGATCGACGCGAAGCTGCAGGCGACGGCGGAGCAGGCGGTCAAAAAGCGGTCCAAGGCCGCGGTGGTGGCGATCAAGCCCAGCACCGGCGAGGTCCTGGCGGTCGCCAACTCCCCGGCCCAGGGGTTCAACACCGCCTTCCAGGGCTCGTACGCGCCCGGCTCGACCATGAAGGTCATCACCTCGGCGCTGCTCATCGACAAGGGCCTGGCGGGCTACGGCAAGCCGCACCCGTGCCCGAAGTACTTCTCGTACGGCGGCTGGAAGTTCCAGAACGACGACAAGTTCGAGATCAAGGGCGGCAAGTTCGAGCAGAGCTTCGCCCGCTCCTGCAACACGGCCTTCATCAGCCAGGCGCCCAAGCTGGCCGACGACGACCTCACCAAGGAGGCCCGGGACGTCTTCGGCATCGGGCTGAACTGGCAGACCGGCATCTCCTCCTTCGACGGCGCGGTGCCGGTGCAGTCCGCCGCCTCCAAGGGTGCGTCGCTCATCGGGCAGGGCGGGGTGCGGATGAACCCGCTCAACATGGCTTCGGTCTCGGCGACCGTCGCCAGCGGCTCCTTCCACCAGCCCTACCTGGTCTCCCCCTCGCTGGACAACCGGACCCTGGCCAAGGCCGCCCGCGCCATGAAGCCGAGCACCCGGCAGCAGCTCAAGAGCCTGATGAAGCTGACCGCCACCGCGGGCACCGCCGCCCAGGCGATGTCCGGGATGAGCGGTGACTTCGGCGCCAAGACGGGCTCGGCGGAGGTCGACGGGCAGAAGCAGCCCAACGGCTGGTTCACCGCCTACAGCGGCGACCTCGCGGCAGCGGCCGTGGTCCCGCAGGGCGGCCACGGCGGTGACTCGGCGGGGCCGATCGTGGCCTCCGTGCTGCGCGCGGGCTGACCCAGGCGACACCATCTGACGCACGACCGACGCGGCGTCGGCGCGGCCCCTAGGGTCTGTCGTCAAAGGGGGCGTCCGGCCGCGAGCGGCGTCTGGCCGGGGGCACCTCCCAGCGGTAGCTGGGGGCGCATCGCAAGGCGGAGCATCGTCCTCGTACTGGGCGCTGCGATCGATTTGCCGCTGCCGCGGCGTGGCGGGCGGTGCGACAACGCAGCGAGGCGCCGCCCGCCGCGGTAGCGGCTGATGTCACTGCGGCGTCGGGAGCAGGGCGCCCCCTTTGTCGGCAGGCCCCCAGGCCGTGTCGGCGCCGCGTCGGCGTTGGCGGGCGCGTGTCGGCTCCGCGTCGGTGCCACGTCGGTGGCCCGGACCAGCATCGAGTTGTCCGACCAACCACTCGCTGCACCGATGGGGAGTCACCATGCGTCAGAAGAAGCGTCAGCAGAGCGTTCTGATATCGGGCGCCGGTATCGGCGGGCCCGCGCTCGCCTACTGGCTGGACCGGTACGGATACGAGGTCACCGTCGTCGAGCAGGCCGCGGGGCCCCGCCCCGGCGGACACGCGATCGACGTCCGCGGCCCCGCGCTGGAGGTGGCCGAGCGCATGGGCGTACTCGACCGGATCCACGGCCTCAGCACCGACCTGCGGGGGATGTCGGTGGTCGACGACGAGGGCCAGGAGCTGTTCCGCACCACCGAGCGCACCGTCAGCGGCGGCGACCTCGACAGCCCCGATGTGGAGATCCTGCGCGACGACCTCGCCGCGGTCGTCGCCGACGCGGGCGGCGCCGGGATCGAGTACGTCTACGGCGACTCCATCGACCGGCTGGAACAGGACGCGGACGACGTGCGGGTGGTCTTCCGCGGCGGTACGAAGCGCCGCTTCGACCTGGTCGTGGGCGCCGACGGGCTGCACTCCCACACCCGGCGGCTGGCCTTCGGACCGGAGGAGGACTATCTGCACCACCTCGGCACCTCGCTGGCCGTATGGACGGCGCCCAACTTCCTCGGCCTCGACCGCTGGCAGGTGGTCTACAAGATGGGCGGCGACCTGTGGGGCGGAATGGTGATGAGCGTCCGCGACAACCAGGAGGTCCGCGTCTACGTCGGCTTCGACTGGGACGAGCCGCCGGCCGAGTCCGACACCGGCGACCCGCACGCGCAGAAGCGGCTGATCGCCCGGGAGTTCGCCAAGGCCCGCTGGGAGATGCCCCGGCTGCTTGAGCACATGTGGGGCGCCCCGGACTTCCTCTTCGACTCCATGGCCCAGATCCGCATGGACTCCTGGTCCCGCGGCCGGGTGGCGCTGCTCGGCGACGCGGGCTACTGCGGTTCGCCCATGTCCGGCCAGGGCACCAGCATGGCCCTGGTCGGCGCGTACGTCCTGGCGGGCGAGGTCAAGGCCGCGGACGGCGACCACACGGCCGCCTTCGCGGCGTACGAGCGGGAGCTGCGCGGATACGTGACCGCCAACCAGGAGCTGGCGCTGACCAACAAGGCCGTGATGGACGCCCGGGACGCCATGGACCTCGGCGAGGTGGAGGGGGAGGAGTTCGTCGCCGACCTCCGGGCGGACCTGGACGTCGCCAACTCGTACTCGCTCAAGGAGTACTGAGCGGGAGCGCTCGGGAAGGACCGCCGACGTACCCCGAACGGGCAGTTCCGGCCGCCCTTGAGTAGTGCACAATATGAGGCCGTCATCACTCAAAGGGGGGCCCGTTGCGGATCGGCGTTGAGGCGAGCGGTGCTGGGCGAGGGCAGCGGCGGCTCACCGCCGCGCCCGCCGGTGCGAATGAGGGGCGGCAGCGGTGACGGTCCTGCCCGACGCGGCCACTTCTCGGGCGGTGCTCATCGGCACCAGCCGCTACGACCACATAGAGCAGCTGCCGATGGTGGCGAACAACCTCCGCGCGCTCGCCGCCACCCTGTGCGCCCCGCACACGTGGGGGCTCGCCCCCGAGCACTGCACGGTCATCGAGAACCCCCAGGACCCGGTCGAGGTCCTGGACGCCGTCCGGACCGCGGCCGAGGAGGCCACCGACACCCTGCTGGTGTACTTCGCCGGCCACTCCCTGGTCGAGTCGCGCCGCGGCGAGTTGGTCCTCGGCCTCACCGGATCGCAGCGGCAGCGGTCCTATACGGGACTGTCGTACGGCACGCTGCGCGATGTCATGTCCGACGGCCGGGCGGGCCGGCAGGTGATGCTGCTCGACTGCTGCCTCAGCGGTGAGACGCCCGGCTTCGTGGACGGGATCGAGGCGGTGGTCGACCGCGCGGAGCTCGACGGCGCCTGTCTGCTGGCCGCCGTCCCCGACAGCAGCTTCGCGTTCGCCCCGCCCGGCGAGCCCCACACCGCCTTCACCGGCGAACTGCTCAGACTGCTGAACGAAGGGGTTCCGGGCGGGCCGCAGTTGCTCGACCTGGACACCGTCTACGGGCAGGCGTACGCGGCGATGGGCGCCAAGGGACGGCCGCTGCCGCACAAGCGCGACCGCGGCGGCCTCGCGGGCGGCCTCGCCCTGGCGCGCAACACGGCCCCCGCCATGCCCGTCTTCGGCCCGACGCCCCCGGCGTACGCGCCGCCCGGCGCCGGCGCTCCCCTGCCGCCCCCGCCGTACGCCCCCGGGCAGGCTCCTCCACCGCCGCCCGCCCCGCCCGCCTGGCCCCCGGGATTCGCCCCGGCCCAAGCCCCGCCCCCCGGCAGCGGCGGGCCGGGCAACCGCCGGCTCCTCATCCGCTCCGCGATAGCGGTGGCGGTCGTCGGTGGCCTGCTGGCCGCCGGCATCCCCCTGGTGAACAAGTGGACGGAGGACGACTCCCCCAAGAAGCCCGTCGCGAAGCCGTCGCCGACGAGCACCCCGACGAAGAAGGCCCCCGCGTACAACGACGCGACCCAGGACGTCGTCAATCCGTCGAAGACCAAGGGCGGCACGCTGAAGTTCGTCGGCAGGAGCGACGCCGACTCCTGGGATCCGCAGCGCAGCTACTACGGCTTCGCGTGGAACTTCTCCCGCTACTTCACCCGTCAGCTGGTCACCTTCGCCCCCAAACCCGACAAGGGCGGCTCCGATCTGGTCCCGGACCTCGCGACGAGCAAGGGCAAGGTGAGCGACGGCGGCAAGACGTACACCTACACCCTGCGCGACGGGATCACCTGGGAGGACGGCTCGCCCATCACCTCCGAGGACGTCAAATACGGCATCGAGCGGGGCTGGGCCACCGATGTGCTCCCCGGCGGCCCGACCTACTTCAAGCAGGTCCTCGACCCCGACGGGAAGTACAAGGGCCCCTACAAGGACGGCAAGCTGGGCCTGAAGGCCATCGAGACTCCCACGTCGAACACCATCGTCTTCCATCTGGCCGAGCCCAACAGCGACTTCGAGCAGATGCTGGCGATGCCGGCCGGTTCGCCCGTGCCGAGCGCGAAGGACACCAAGGCCAAATACCAAGAGCGTCCGTTCTCCTCAGGGCCGTACAAATTCGGCTCGTATACGCCGAACAAGTCGCTGGAGCTGGTCCGCAACACCGAATGGAACCAGAGCTCCGACCCCGTCCGCGCCGCCCTGCCCGACCGGATCACGGTCGACATCGTCCTGGACGACAACGCCAGGAGCCAGCAGCTCTTCGCGGGCTCCTACGACGTGGATCTCGAACCGACCTCGCTTCCCAAGCCGGCCATCGCCAAGGCTGTGAGCAGCACCGAGCTCAAGACCCGGCTGGACGACCCGTACACCATGGGCATCCGCTATCTGGGCCTGCCGCGGACCGTCAAGCCGATGAACAACATCCACTGCCGCAAGGCGGTCATCTACGGGACGGACCGGCAGTCCGTGCAGACGGCCCTCGGCGGCCCCGGCGGCGGTGAGATCGCCACCAACATGCTCCCGCCGGGCATCGAGGGGGCGAACCCCTCCGATGATCCGTACGGCGTCCGGGAGCGCGGCGGAAGGGCCGATGTCTCCAAGGCGAAAAAGGAACTGGCGGCCTGTGGTAAGCCGAACGGCTTCCGGACCACCATCGCGGTCCGCGCCGGAAACCCCGACGACCTCTCCGCCGCTCAGGCGCTGCAGTCCTCGCTGAAGCCCATCGGGATCAGCTTCACCATCGAGCAGATCGAACTCGGCGAGTACTACCAAGTCGTGGGCTCGCCCTCGACCGTCAAGAAGAAGGGCTACGGCATCATCCTCGGGCGGTGGCTCCCCGACTTCCCGACCGCCCAGGGATTTCTCCAGCCCCTGGCCGACGGCCGCTTCATCCTGCCCACCGGAAATGTCAACTTCCCCCAGCTGGACGACAAATCCATCAACAGCCTCTTCGACAAGGCGATCGCCGGGCAGGACCGCAGGAAGATCAGGGAGATGTACCGGCAGATCAACCGGAAGGTCTCCGACAGCGCCGGCTATGTCCCCCTGATCTTCCAGAAGAGCTACACCTGGCGCGGCCCCCGGCTGACCAACGTCTATACCAGCCACATCTATGGCGGCGGTTACGACTTCGCGTCGCTGGGTGTCACCCCGTAGCCGGGGCGCGGCCGTGTGGGAGTCGCTGTTCGAGGGGCCGGAGCCCACGGAGCGGTTGGGCGAGATGTGGGCGCAGGGGCTGGGGGCCAACCCGGCCGTACCCGACGACCTGCGGTGCGATTTGCTGGGCCGCTCGCGTTACCTTCTGTGGCGCGAGCAGTCTGCCTCGGTCGTGGAGGCAGCCGTCGTCCACCCGGAGTGGAAGGTGCGGGGACAGCTGGCCGAGTGCCAGCCGAACCTCACGGCCGAGTGCTGGGCCCGGCTGATCCTGGGCGAGCAGAAGCCCAGGAACCTGTGGGTCCTCACCCTGCTCGCGGCGGACCGGCGCGATGAGCTCACCGAGGCCGCGTACGAGCGGGTGGCCGCCCACCCCGAGGCACGTATCCGCGCGGAGGCCACCCGGCTGACGGGGCTGCCCGTACTGCTGCTGACCGCGCTGGCCCTCGACCCGGAGCCCGGCGTACGGGCCGCCGCCTGCCCGCGTGCCTGGCCGCATCTGGACAGGGCGGCCCGGCAGGGGCTGCTGACCGACCCCGAGGGCGAGGTCCGCGTGGCCGCGCTGCTGCGGCACCACGAGCACCAGCCGCTGCCCCGGCCGGTCTTCGAGGCCGAAGATCTCGGTGACACTGCTCTCGAAACCTGTCATCTGACGCACGACCTCGCCGAGCACCTGGTCCACCACGGCACCCCGGCCCAGCGCGGCTCGCTCGCGCGCAATCCGCGGCTGGCCCCGGAGCTGGTCGCCGTGCTCGCCCGGGACCCCGACGACGGGGTCCGCCATGTGGTGGCCTTACGGCCGGAACTCACCGAGGAGCAGCGGGCGGACATCCAGGTGGACATCGACCCGGACGGGCTCACTCACGCGCTCGACTGGGTCACCGCGCTCCACGACGATCCCGAGGCGATGCGCCGCCTTGCCGCCTCGTCCCACCTCCTGGTGCGCCGGAGCGTGGCCCGCGCCAAGCGCCTGCCGCCGGACGTGGTCGAACGCCTCGCCCGTGACGAGGACCGCGTCGTGCACCTCTTCCTGGCCGAGTCCTGCGACGACGCGCCCGCCGACATGCTGTTGGGGGTGTGGCGGTGGTGGACCGGCAGCCTGACCTGTCCCGACCGGCCGCGCGGCCATCCGAACTTCCCGCGCCAGGGCCTGCTCCGGTATGCCGACGACCCCAGCGCGCGCATGCGCCAACTTGCCCTGGACGACCCGCAGTCGACGGCCGAGCTGGTGGAACGGTTCGCCCGGGATGCCGACGACGAGGTACGGCTGCGGGCCGCGAAGGACCCGCGACTGTCCGTGGATTCGGCAGTGCGACTGGTGGACGACCCCGAGTCGACCATACGGAGGGCGGCGGCCCGGCACCCCGGGCTGCCGGCGGAGGCGCTGGTGCGGCTGCTGCGGGATCCCGAGGCCGCGGAGGAGGCAGCCCGGCATCCCTCCCTACCGGTGGACGTCATGCGGCGGATGATCCGGCGGCCTTGAGGTGATCGGGAGGGCCGTCACTCCCCCGCGATGGCGGCCCGCAGGCCCACGTTGCTCATCAGCAGACCGCCGTCCACGGGGAGGGTGACGCCGGTGATCCACGAGGCATCGGAGGAGGCCAGGAAGGTGATGGCGGCGGCGATGTCGGCGGGTTCGCCGACGCGGCCCAGGGGGTAGACGCGGGCGGCGCGGTCGAGGGCGTCCTCCCGGCCGTCCCAGTTGGGGGTGTGGATGGTGCCGGGGGCGACGAGGTTGACGCGGACGCCGCGTTGGGCGGCGTGGCCGGCGAGGGTGCGGGTGAGGCTGGCCAGGCCCGCTTTGGCGGCGCTGTAGGCGTGGTTGCCGAAGTCCCGCTCGCCGTTGACCGAGCCGACGTTGACGATCGCGCCCCGGCCGCCCGCCGCGGCCAGGTGGGGCAGCGCGGCGCGGGCGCAGCGGAAGGCGCCGGTCAGGGTGATGTCGAGGTCCTGGTGCCACGCGTCGTCCGGCTGGTCCTCGAACAGCGGGGTGTCGGGGGTGCAGGACAGGGCGTTGTTGACGAGTACGTCGAGCGCGCCGAAGTGGTCCACGGCGTGTGCGACGGCCGCCTCGACCGCCGTACGGTCGGCGACGTCGCAGGCCAGCGACTCGGCCTCGCCGCCGTCGGCCCGTATCGCCGCGGCCGCCTTCGCGGCTCGCTCGCCGTCGAGGTCGGTGATCAGCACGCGGGCGCCCTCGGCGGCGAAGCGGCGGGCGGTCACCTCGCCGATGCCCCGTCCCGCGCCGGTGAGTACGACCGCATAACCCTCGAATCGCCGCACCTTCTGCTCCCTCCGACACCGGGCCGGCGCCCGTGACGCGCCCCGCCCAAGTGGCGGGGCGTCGTCATGGTCACTTCCCGGCTGCGGGCGGACGCAGTCGTTCCGGCGGCGGAGGTGTTTCCGGGGGCTGCGGTGTTTCCCGGGGCTGCGGCGTTTCCGGGGGCTGCGGCGTTTCCGGGGGCTGGAGCGGCGCCGGGCGGTGGGGGCGGCTCTCCTTGACCCGTTCCACCGCGGCCAGCAGATCCGCCTGGCCGACCCGGTCCCGCCCCGTCAGCAGCGCCTCCGCCGCCGCGTCGATCACCGCGCGGCGAATGTCCCGCCCGGTGACGTCGTCGACGGCGGCGAGGTCCTGCGTACGGACGTCGTCGGCCAGGGGCAGCGTCCCGGGCAGGTGGCGGCACCAGATCCGGGCGCGGGCCGCCTCGTCGGGGACCGGGAACCGGACGTGCCAGACGCGGCTGTCGAAGGCGGTGTCGTAGCTGGACACCAGGTTGGTGGCGAACACGGCAAGACCCTCGAACCGGTCGAGCGCGGTGAGCAGTTCGCTGCGCATGGCGTTCACCGCGTGCTCGGAGCCGTGGCTGGTGGTCTCGAAGCGGGCGGACATCAGGCCGTCCGCCTCATCGAGGAAGAGCACCGCGCCCTGGGCCCCGGCGGCGTGGAAGAGCGCGTCCAGGTTCTTGGGACCCTCCCCGTGGTACTTGCTCTCCAGCTGGGAGGCGCGGGCGGCGATCAGCGGGCGGCCCAGCCGGTCCGCGATGGCGTGGGCGGCCATCGTCTTGCCGGTGCCGGGCGGGCCTTCGAGGTTCACCGCCGAGCTGGGGTGCGGCTGGATGGTCCGCAGCCCCCACTCCTCGAACAGGGTGCGGCGCCGCTCCACGATGTGGATCGCGCGCAGCAGTTGCTCCATGGTGCGGTCGGGGAGCACCAGCCGGTCGAAGGTGTACAGCGGGGCGGTGGCGGTGAAGTGCTCCGCGCGCTCCGCCACCGAGGGTCCGTCCGCCGCCTCCGCCTCGGCCTCGGCCTTCGCGGGTGGTCGGTCCGGGGGCCGGTTGGTGATGGTGACGGTGAGCGGTTCCGGCCCATGGTGGCCGCCGAAGGCGTCCACGGCGGCGATCAGGCGGCTGCGCAGCAGGGCCGCCTCGACCTCGTCGGTGCCGCCGGGGATGCCGGTGACGGCGAACGCGGGGCGCGGCGCCGCCCCGCCGGGCCGTACGGGGTGGCCCTCGGGCCTGATATTCCTCTTCACTCCGGTCCTCCGCTCGCCGCGTGCACGGCTGTCGTCGGTGGTCAGGCGGACAGATGGTCAATCCGTCAACCCGTCAGCCCCAGACGGCGACCTGGTGGGTCCGGTGGGCGCCGCGCACCCGCTCGTCGGCCCGTTCGCCCTTGACCCGGCGGCTCTCGACGAACTGTTCGCGCGAGGTGTCGAAGACGCCCTGGATGTAGCTGACCTTGCCGTCGCGGATGGACTCCGCGACCGTGACGCACCGCAGATCGGGGTCGAGGTGCAGCCGGTCGCTGCGGGCGCGGAACCAGTCGGCGAGGTATTCGATGGTCACGATCACGACATACACCACCGCGACGGCGCCCAGCCCGCCGAGGCCGAGAAGGACGGTCGTCAGCAGACTCAGCACGGTCACGCCCCTCCCTGGAAGACGATCAGGTCCGTATCGCCGAAGGCGGCGGCCAGTTCCTCGTCGAGCCGCTGGGCCCGGCAGACCCAGACCGGCGCGTCGGCCGCCCCGGTGCCGTGCAGCGGGGTGCCCTCGGCGTCCAGGAAGAAGGTCTGGACGAGGTATTCGCGGCCGCTGCGGCGCCGCAGCACCGCGCCCCCCGCCGCCTCGGGCACCGCGGCGCGGTTGCGCACCAGAAAGGCCACCACGTCGGAGTAGCCGAGGATCGGGTGGAGCGGCGCCCGTTTGGCGCCCAGGCCGCTCCTGGCCTCGCCGACCCGGTCGCCCAGATCCATGAGCCGGACGATCCCGTGGAGCATCCGGTCGGCGGTCTCCAGCACCCGGTCGGCCTGTGCCGCCCCGCCCGTCAGCTCCCTCCCCGGCCCGCTCGCAGGCCCGCTCACCGACCCGCTCGCCGCCCCTCGGACGGCTTTCTCTTCGGACATGCGCCTCTCCCCCCAGCTCCCCCGGACCCCGCGCACCCTGCGGGGGCTTGCCTCGATGCTCCTCGTCGCGCCTGTCACTCTTCGTCCCCCGGGAGGGCGGGCAATCGCGCCCTCCCCTGTCGTCCTCTGGTACGACAGGGCCCTGTTCGGCCGGGACAGAAACCGACAGGCCGCCCGGTTTGTCACCGCTCCGCCGTGAGCTTGCCGGGCGGATGCGCGCCCAATGCGTTGAGCCGGCGCAGCAGCAGGTCGGGGTTGGTGTGCCGGGAGCATACGTACATCGCGAAAATCATCCGGACGTCGGCGGGTTTCGAGCTGATCCCGCAGGCCGTCATCGCCCGGTCGATCTGTGTCTTGACCGTCGAGACCTTCACGTTCAGCGCGGCGGCCGTCTCCTCGTACGAGTAGCCGTCCGCGTACCACTCCAGCACCCGGACCTGGCCCTCGCTCAGGCCCGCCGCCCAGTCGGAGAACACCACGGGCTCGCGGGGCGCCGTCTGTTCGGCCGACGCGGCCATGTAGAGGGCGTCCAGCAGGGTGAGCTGGCCGAGTCCGGCCTGGACGCACTGCTGCTGGAAGTCGGACAGGTCCTTGCGGTACTGGTCCTCCTCGACACCCAGCTCCTCCAGGATCCAGGGCACCCGCCCGCCCCGGGCCGTCTTGAACAGCACCTCGGCGAGGTAGGGCGGGAGGGTCAGCCCGCATTCGCGCACCGCCGTCTCCAGGGCGGAGGCCAGATGGGGTTTGAGCCAGTGCGGGTGGTGGCGGGCGTCCCAGACCGCGTTGGCCAGGACGGCGGGCCCCACGGTCTTGCCGAACACCGCCTTCGCCCCGCACACCCAGGGGGCCACCCGCTGGCGCCACTGCTCGGCCGCGGTGCACACCACGACATCCGAGCGGCGCACCAGTTCGGCGAACTCCTCGGCCGTGGCCACCCCCATCAGATCGGCCACGCATACGTCGTACTCCGCGCCGCTGATGCGCAGCTTTCTCACCGAGTCGACCTCGCTGACCACGGTGAGCCGCGGGTCGTCGTTGAGCGCGTCCACCAGGCCGCGTCTGGTCATCTCGTGGTCTTCGACCACGGCCACTTGCAGTGGCTGCCGGTCATCCCGCTCAGTTTCCGACGTCATGACGGACGCCCCCCTTGATCTCCTCGGCATGTGCTCTATGGCTTCCTCGGGGCGCGGGCGGCCGATGCGATCGGGAGGGTGAGCGTCACCTGTGTGAGCCCGCTGACCGATTGCACCTGCAGCGCCCCGCCCCGCTCCCGCAGCAGCCGCTCGTGGACGGCGAGCGACCTCATCCGGCTGACCCCGCTCGCCAGCACCTCGGGCGGGAATCCGGTGCCGTGGTCGGTGACCACCAGCTCCACCACATCGCCGCCCTCCCAACCTTCCGGTGCGGGCATCACGTCCACGTGCAGCACCGCGTCGTGCACCCCCGCGCTGCGCGGCACGTTGATCAGCAGCGCCCGCAGGGCGGGCTCCAGCAGCTCCACCTCGGGCGGCGGGATCCGGGCCGCCGCCTCGACGACGTGGTCGGGGATGATCGGCTCCACGGTCAGCCGGTCGTTGGTGGCCAGGGCGACCTGTCGGTGCACCATGCCGATCAGCGGCACCGACTCGCTGAACCGCCCGGTGGCGATGAAGGTGGCCAGCCGCTCCCGGGCCACCACCGCGGATTTGCGCAGCGAGTCGAGCTGTTCGGGATCGGTGATGTCGACCCTCTGGAAGGCGTTGAGGGTGTGCCCGAGGTGGTTGTGCAGCTCGATGGCGAGCAGTTTCCGCTGCTCCTGCTCATGCAGCTGAAGGCTCATATCGCCGAGGTCGGCGGAGAGTTGCAGCAGGAAGACGCCGCCGCGCCGGATGAGGTAGGCCAGCGCCCCGTAGCCGGTGAGCCCGATCAGCACATCGGAGCGGCCCAGCGCCGACGGGTCGCCCAGGGCGATGACCGCGGCGTACGAGGCGGCGACGGCGGCTGTGCCGCCGACCAGGACGCGCAGCCGCTGGCCGAGGGCCGAGCCGACGCCCACGCCGGAGATCTGCTCGGTGGTCAGCACCAGCAGCGGGGCCATGTCCGCGGCCCGGTTCTCCCCCATGACCAGGGCGCAGGCCCATAAGAAGACCACGGCGGAGCCCAGTTCGACCGCCGCCGTGGTGGAGTCGTACACCGTGGGCCCGTGCCCCGCCGCCCCCAGCCCCGGCGCCCCCTGCCCCGCCGCCGCGTCCTCCGCCGTTCCGGCGGACCGCGCCGCGTCCGGCTCGCCGCCCGCGTCCCGGGCGAGCACCCGGCGGTGGTTGCGGAAGATGTGCAGAACGAACCACAGCGACTCGGCCAGCACCGCCAGCAGCAGTGTCAGCGCGCGGCCGGGGTGCCGGGTGTGCCCGGCGATACCGGGCACGGTCACGGCCAGCTGGATGCCGTGCATCAGCCGGAAGATCAGCAGGATGCGGAGCATCTGCCATTCCATATCGCGCCACGCCAGCCGGTGCCGCACGGCCGGCGACTCGGCGCCCGGCCTGCGCCGCCGGTACGGCACCTTCACGGGCACCTTCACGGGCACCTTCACGCCGGGCGCACGACGCCCCTCTTCCGGCCGCGTAAGCGACCGCCCCCGATGCAGAGCCACGCGGTCCCCCCGCTTCCCCCGAACCCCTCTGCTCCCGGCCGACACGCCGCCCGCGAGGGCGCCCACCAGCCGGAAGGCCTTTCAGTGTGGAGACGCAAGTGGCTCTGGCATAGGGACTGTTGGCCCCTGGAACCCGCTTGTGCGGGTGCCCAGCGGCGCGCAGAGTCAGCAGGGGGCGTACGGCACATTCACCGCGCGCCGGTCAGGCGTCCGCTCACTGGTCGCGCCGGTGCACACCGACCACGGTGATCGCGACCGCGGCGACCGCCCACAGCGCGTAGACGGTCCAGGCTCCCCCGACGGTCCACGGGTAGTGCAGCGGGTGGTAGTCGACCGCCACCAGCCGACGCCACGCCTGGTAGAGCGTGCCGTGTGAGGCGACCGCCGACCAGTGGCGGCCGTCGGTGAGCGCCAACGGCAGCACCAGGAGAACCAGCGAGGAGGCGATCATAGTGCCCGCGGTCTGCCGGATGACCGCGCCGAGCGCCAGGCCGACGAGCGCGCACAGCGGCGCGAGCAGCGCGGACGCCACCACGACGCGCAGCGCGCCTGGGTCGCCGAGCGAGACGCCCGCGCCCCGCCGGTCCAGGATCGCCTGGGTCGCGGCGAACGAGACCCCCGCGACGAACGCGCCGAAGACGGCCGTGGCCGCCGCGACCACCACCGCCTTGGCCGCCATCACCGAACGGCGCGCCGGAACGGCCGCGAACGTCGTACGGATGGTGCCCGTGGCGTACTCCCCGACGATCGCCATGGCACCGAGGGCGCCGAGCGCGAGCATCATCACCGTGGTGGCGTTCACGGTGAATGCCTCGTCCAGCGGAATCCCGGCCCGGATGAAGCCCTCCGGGCCCTCCGGGTTCTGCCGCGACCAGTTGCGGTAGGTGTCATAGGCGGTGCCCACGTTGAACGCGATGACGGCCAGGGCGGTCGCCCCGTACCCGAACCAGATCGAGCGCAGCGACCGGAGCTTGATCCACTCGGCGGCGGCCAGATCGCCGAACCGGGGGCGGGGTTCGGCGGCATGAAGGTGCACAGCGGTCGCGGTCATCGGGACTCCCCCGCGAGGTACTGGACGCTGTCGGCGGTGAGCTCCATGAACGCCTCTTCCAGCGACGCGGACCTGGCGCTGAGATGGTGCAGCGGAACGCCGTGGGCATGCGCGATCTCCCCGATCCGGGCCACGCCCAGACCGATCACGGTCAGCAGCTCGCCCTCCGCGTGCACCGCCGCGCCCTCGGCCGTGAGCAGATCCCGCAGAACGCCGACAGCGGGCGTGCGCACCTCGACGCTCTGCCGGGTGCCCCGGGCCGAGAACTCCTCCAGGCTCTCCGCCGCGATCAGCTCGCCCCGGCCGATGACGATCAACTGATCGGCGGTGTGCTCCATCTCGGACATCAGATGGCTGGAGACGAACACGGTGCGCCCCTCGGCGGCCAGCCCCCGGAACAGCTCGCGCACCCACTTCACCCCCTCCGGGTCCAGGCCGTTGAGCGGTTCGTCGAAGAGCAGCACCGGCGCGTCGCCCAGCAGCGCGGACGCGATGCCGAGCCGCTGCTTCATGCCGAGCGAGAAGCCGCCGATGCGGCGCCGGGCGGCCTCGGCGAGGCCGACCCGCTCCAGCACCTCCTCGACTCGGCGCCGCGGGATGCGGTTGCTCCGGGCGAGGGCGGACAGATGCGCCACCGCGCTGCGCCCGCCGTGCACCTCCTGCGCGTCGAGCAGCGAGCCGATGTGGCGCAGCCCGCGGGGGCGGGCGGCGAAGGGGCGGCCCTCGACGGTGACGCTGCCGCTGGTGGGCTCGTGCAGGCCGAGGATCATCCGCAGCGTGGTGCTCTTGCCCGCGCCGTTCGGCCCCAGGAAGCCGGTCACATAGCCCGGATCCACAGTGAAGGTCAGGTCCTTGACGGCCGTCGTGCCGCCGTATCGCTTGGTGAGTTGGTTGACTTCGATCACGAAGGCCACGGTGCCGGTGGCCCGCCCCGCGCGTCGTCGGCCCGCCGCTGACAATCGCCGGGCGCCGGTGTCGACCATGGTTGTACAGCCACGGTCCGATGTCCGGCCGCGGGCCCCGTGGCTACGATCTGGCCATGTCCGCCTCTCCGCCTCTCCCGCTGCTCAAGCGCATATCGCCGGGCCTGTGGGTGGGGCTGGTGTGGTTCGCGGCGGCGTTGGGCCCCATCGTGAAGTACGTCCTGATGCCCCCGCGGCATGAGTACTCGCTCAGCTATCCCCGGCAGGGCCTGGACCCGCTGTCCGCCAAGCTGCTGCTCGCCATCGCCTTCGCGCTGGTCCTGGCCGGATGTGTCCTGCTCCGCCGCAGGACTTCGCTGGGGTACGGGCTGCTGCTCGCCGGCACGGTCGCCTCGACGCTGGCGTGGCGCCAGGACGAGATCCCGCCCGCGCAGTACCTGGGAGTGGATGTCGCCCTCTGCTACGTCGCGGCCACCCGGCCCCGGCGATCCTCGCTCAACGCGGCCGCGGCAGCGCTGGCCACGCTGCCCTGCTACGTCCTCCTGAGGCAGGGCCTCGGCATCCAGGACAGTGGTGTCATCCCCGAGCCGTATATCGCCCTGACCGTGGTCATCGGCTGGCTCGTCGGCAATTCGGTGCGCCAGTCCCAGCTCCACACCGAGGAGTTGCACGCCCAGGCCGCCGCCCAGGCCGTCACCGCCGAACGGCTGCGGATCGCCCGCGAGATGCATGACACGGTGGCGCACAGCATCGGCATCATCGCCCTCCAGGCCGGCGCCGCGGCCCGGGTCATCGAAACCCAGCCGGACAAGGCCCGCGAGGCGATGCTCGCCGTGGAGAAGACGGGCCGCGAAACGCTGTCCGGGCTGCGCCGGATGCTGGGCGCGCTGCGCCAGGCGGACCGGGAGGCCGACCGCGAGCCCGACCCGGCGGCCGACGAGGCGCGGAAACCCGCGCCGCTGCACCCGGCCGCGGGGATCGCGGATGTGGAGCGGCTGGCCACGACCACGACCGCCGCCGGGGTCCGGGTGGAGGTGTGGTGGCAGGGCAGGCGCCGCCCGCTGCCCGCGGACATCGACCTCGCGGCGTTCCGGATCATCCAGGAGTCGGTGACCAATGTCGTACGCCACTCGGGCGCCGACTCCTGCCGGGTGACCATCGGCTACGGCGAGGACGAGCTGACCATCGAGATCCGCGACCGCGGCAAGGGCACCTGCGCGGACGCCGAACACGACACGGGGTACGGCCTGATCGGCATGCGCGAGCGGATCACCCTGCTGCACGGCCACTTCACCGCCGGGCCCAGACGCGGCGGCGGCTTCCTGGTGGCGGCCCGGCTGCCGCTCCCGGCGGCGACCGCGACAGCTACCACGACGGCAATCGAGACGAAAGCAGAGGCCGCAGCCGGATGACCATCCGTGTCCTCCTCGCCGATGACCAGCCCCTCGTCCGCGCCGCCCTGCGAATGGTCATCACCGACACCCCCGACGTCGAGGTCGTGGGCGAGGCCGGGGACGGCGCCGAAGCGGTCCGGCTGACCGCCGAACTCGCCCCGGACGTCGTGGTGATGGACATCCGGATGCCCGGCATGGACGGCATCGAGGCCACCCGGCTGATCACCACGGGCCCCGGTACGACCCGCGTGGTCGTCCTGACGACCTTCGACGACGACGATTACGTCTACGGGGCGCTGCGCGCCGGCGCGTCCGGGTTCCTGGTCAAGGACATGGCCCTGGACGACATCCTCGCCGCGGTCCGCGTCGTCGCCTCCGGAGACGCGCTGATCGCCCCGAGCGTCACCCGCCGACTGATCAAGGAGTTCGCCGCCCGCCCCGCGACCACGCCCCCGCCCCGGGCGGAGCTGGGCGGCATCACCGACCGTGAACGCGAGGTGCTGACCCTGGTCGGCAGCGGCCTGTCCAACGCCGAGATCGCCGGCCGACTGTGCATCAGCGTCGCCACCGCCAAGACCTATCTGACCCGGCTGCTCGCCAAACTCGACGCCCGCGACCGGGTGCAGCTGGTGATCCTCGCCTACGAGGCGGGCCTGGTGGCGCCGTCGGGGTCCTAGGCCCTGTCCGAGCCGCGCATATCGCGTCCGGGAGGGGTCCCGGTGGTGCTCGCGGATGATGTGCCGACAGTCACCGAGGTGGAACAAGGAGATCCGCGATGACGCCCGTGCAAGTCGATTGGCTGTCCGTGCTGCTCGGTCCCATCGTCCTCGTCGGGCTGGCGCTTGCCTTCTTCGCCGCGCGTTCGGCGTCCAGGAGGGGCGAGCCGATGCCCGGCTGGGGGAAGGCCGTCCAGGGTGTGGCGATCGCCCTCGCGATGTTCGTTGCCGTCGCCAATATGACCTGGGGCGGTTCGTAGGACCGGAAGCGCGAGGTGCTGCCCTGGTCAAGAGGCGACTGTCCACAACGGCGCGATTACCTAGTGCATGCGTCCTGGTGCGTGCGGTACCGTGACGATCACTCTTCGTTACGATCGGGAACCTGAGGTGGCATGCCATGGCCCGCATCTGGGAAGCCGACCCGTCGGCCTTATTCGTCAGGCGATTGGGGAAGTCAGCGGAAGAGCTGGGCAACTCTACGGGCAGGGAGCAGTGCCCGGACATCTGGCAGCTCAGCAACGGCGACATCGCCGTCGTCGGCCGTGATCTGACCGCTCACTACGGTTCGCGCCTACCGGAAGGCGTGGCAGTCGGGGCTGACGAACGGATCTTCGTCATTCCCGGCAACATGCTCAGCGCGGCGAAGCCGGACATCCCCGATGCTTGACGTTCGCGCTCCCGCGCTCCCCGTAGAGCGCGGCCAACGACTCGGCAACGAGGAATACCTTCGGGATTTCCGCGCCCGGGATGCGGCCATCCGCAACGGCGACTCATGGAAGCTTGAACGGCTGCAGCACTTCGAGGAGGTGGGCGTTCCCTCCCGTGATGCGCTGCGACGCGGCGACTGGGAAATGGCGCTCCGCTTACTCGAAGAGGGCCGCGACAACCTGCGCGACATCCAAGCGGACGAGGAGGCCCGTGGCTCGGTGTTCCACCGCGTACGCGTGGTCGAGGAGCCTCTGACCCCGTACATACAGTGGGAGCTGCATTCACTGCGGATCAGCGCCGAGTACGGGGAGCGGGTGCGGATCCTGCCTGCCGCGGCGATCGCCGCTGCCGAGACGGACGGACTGCTCCCGGAACTGACCATTCAGGACGGCAAGGTGCTCTTCCGCGTCCTGTACACCGATACCGGGGTTCCGGACGGCGCGATCCGCTTCACCGACCCGGACATCGTCGAACCGTGGACGGAATACGTGCGGGAGGCCTACGCGACCGCGGAGGACATCGCCTCCTACTTCGACCGTGCCGTCGCGCCACTGCCGCCGCCCCCGGCGGCCTGACCCGGAAAGGACACACTCATCGGTACGCCGGCAGACGCCAACGGATCGCCCGGAGACTCGGCCAACGACCTCTCCGGCTCGTCCCGCGATGTCGTCCAGGCGGGGAATGTCACCGGTGACATCCACTTCCACCAGGCACCGGAAGCATCTGACCGTCCGCGAACCGTCCCTCGCCAGCTTCCTGCCGACGTCTACACGTTCGTCAACCGGACTGACGAACAAGCCCAGTTGCACGCCATCCTGACCGGCCGGGACGGCGGCCAAGCACTCGTGTCCGTGCATGTGGTGGCCGGCACGGCGGGGGCAGGCAAGACCTCGCTGGTCCTGCACTGGGCTCACCAGGTCAAAGACCGCTTCCCGGACGGACAGCTCTTCTTGAATCTCCGGGGCTACGGTCCGGGAGAGCCCGTCACCGCCGAGCAGGCTTTACGCCGTTTCCTGCGCGCGCTCGGCGTGGCCTCGGGTGACATCCCGCAGGACGTGGACGACGCGGCCGCCCTCTACCGTTCCCTGCTCGCCGACCGCCGGATGCTCATCCTGCTCGACAATGCCGCCACCGTCGGCCAAGTGCGCCCGCTGCTCCCCGGCGGCGGCGACAGCCTCACCGTGGTGACCAGCCGCAATCGCCTCGCTGGTCTCGCCGTACGAGAAGGCGCCCGCAGGATCACCCTCGGCATGCTTCCCGAGCCCGAAGCCATCGAACTATTGCAGGCTGTCACGCAGGACTACCGCTCGGGAGACGACCAGGACAAGCTCTCAGAGCTGGCACGGCTGTGCGCGCGCCTCCCGCTCGCACTGCGTATAGCCGCAGAGCGCGCCGCCAGCCACCCTCATCTCCGACTCGACGACTTGCTTGACGATCTGCGTGACGAGTCCGCGCTCTGGGACGCGCTCAGCACGGGAATGGACGAAGAGGCCGAGGCCGTCCGTACGGTCTTCGCGTGGTCCTACCGCACGCTGCCGCCGCACTCCGGGCGGCTGTTCCGGCTCCTTGGCCTGCATCCGGGGCCCGAGTTCGGGCTCCACGCGGCGGCGGCGCTCGCCGACCTGCCCCTCAGCCGTACCCGACAGCTCCTCGACGACCTCGTCGGCGCCCACCTGCTGGAGCAGAGCGGTCCCGACCGCTTCCAGTTCCACGACCTCCTGCGCGCCTACGCCTCCGACCAGGCCAACGACGAGGATCCCGTCGAGCAGCGGGAAGCCGCCCTGCGTCGCCTGCTGGACTGGTACCTGCACACTGCGGACGGGGCGCAGACCTGGCTCCAGCCGGGCGAAGACCACGTGCGTCTGTCCGAGACGACCGCGCTTCTGCCGCCACTGGAATTCTCCGACTACGACGCCGCCGCCGATTGGGCAGAACGCGAACGCATCGCCTTCCCTCACCTCGTACGATCCGCTGCCGCCGCTGGCCTGCACCAGCACGCCTGGCAGCTGGCCGCAACGCTGTGGAATGCGTTGTCCGCTTCCGCATCCTTCGCCGACTGGCTTGACTTCGGCCTCATCGGGCTGGCGTCCGCCGAGCGGGAGGACGATACGGACGGACAGCTCCTGCTGCTCAACCAGCTCGGCATGTCGTACCGATCCGTATCCCAACTCGACAGTGCCGTGCACTACCTGAACCGCGCCCTCCTCCTTGCCCGCAGCGCCGGAAAACCCATGGATGAGGCGCATGCCCTCAACCTCATGGGGCTCATCCACCTGCGTACCCGTCGGCTCGACACCGCCACAGGACACTTCGCGCAGGCCATCAGCATCTTCCGGGAAGTAAACGGTGACCGCTGGGCTGCCTCCGCTCTGTCCAACCTTGCCGGCACCTACCTGGAAGCGGGCCGTCTCCGGGAAGCACACGACGCGGTCGAAACCGCTCTCGCCGCTCACCGTTCCCTGGACAACCAGCAGAGCGTAGGCAACGCCCTGTGGCTCACCGCGAAACTCCGTCGTGAGCAAGACGAGGTCGAAGCGGCCCGCGAGGCCATCGACGAAGCTCTCGAGATCGCTCTGAGCCTGCGCAATCGTGGACTGGAAGGCTTCTGGCTGCTCACCCTCGGCGACATTCTGCGCGCTGGCGGACAGTATGGCGACGCTCTGGCCTCCTACCAGCGGTCGGCCATGCTCCACCGACGCCTCGGTGATCGCGGTCGCGAAGCCCTGGCCTGGCGCGGCACGGGACAGACGTACGCCGCAACAGGCCGCCACGGCGACGCTGCCGCCTTCCACCGCCAGGCCGCAGCCGTCCACCGCGACCTCGGGGATACGTGGGAACTCGCCGTAGAGCTCGACCACCTGGCGGCAGCTGTCCAGTCAGAAGACGCCGAGGCGGCTCGCGCCTACTGGGCCGAGGCCCTGACGCACCTGGCTCCGTATACCGATCCCCGCGCCACGGCCGTACGCGCACGTGTGCAGAGGCGGCTGGCCGAACCTGGGGAATGACGGCCGCCAGGGGGCATCACTTCACGTCTTGGTCAAAGACTTCAGCGCGTGCCGTGCGCCAGACTGTGCGCAGTTCTGCGGCCGTCTCGCAGTCTTCACCGTGCGTCCGGCACCGGTCCTTGCAGACTGCGGCATGAGTGATGAACGCGGACCATGCCTGTGACTCAGCCGCGCGGGCCGGGTTCTTGTCCGCGCTCGCGGGACGGTGCTGCGCGGCAGCGGATGTCTCGTCTCCCGCCTGTGCATGCTCGGTCATGGGGTTACCCCCCTTGGGCTGATGGCCGGTCCGCCCATGCCCAGGCGCAGCGAGAGGGCGTGCCGCCGTTCCTCGTGCAGGACCACGTAGGCCCGTACGAGCGGGCCTGTGTCCACCCACTCTGTCGGCGGTGCTGAGTGGGGTGGAGCTTGCCGCGCGTCGTGGCGCGTTCGCCGGGAGGGGGCGCGGGGCAGCCATACGTCCAGCGTCGACTGCTCGCGTACGGCTACCGGCAGCGGCCGGCCGATGGGCGCCTGGGCGCCGCGCCGGTGCTTTCCGCTCGGGGAGTGATGTGGCCAGAAGTCCATCGCCCAGACGAGGATGCGAACGATAAGGTCTAACAAGGTCAACAGCTCCTGTCTGTTGGCTGATTGGCCCGGGATGGCGTCGCATGCCGTCCTGGGGCGTTTCTGTGTTGGGACGCAGGGGCCCCGCCTGCGGAGTTGCGAGGCCCCTGCGCGCGCACCCGTTACGCGGTGACTGCCTGTTATGCGGCGATCATTTGGGAACCGGTGGTTACCCACCCGCTCGTTCCTCGCGACATCCACTTTGAACAATTGAAGCGCCTACTTGAAGTTGGAAAGCGGCAGAACGCCTCCATCCAAGTCCTGCCCTTGTCTGCTGGACTGAAAGCGGGAATGACATACCCGTTCTCGTCGTTTTCTTTCGATAGACAGCCGAATGTTGAAGCTGTCGCAATTGACAACCTAAGGGGCGCGTCAATCCTCGAAGGTGCTGAGGATCTAGCAGCTTACACACGCGCTTTTGATCAGCTACGATCTGCAGCACTGGCACCGGATGCGAGCGCAAGAGTCATCCGGCGCACACTGCGGAGCAGCAAGGAAGACGAATAGTGACCCCTGAAGTCATGGGCACCTTCGTTAGATCGTCCTACTCGGGTCAGAACAATAACTGCGTAGAGATTGCGGCTATGACCGGAGGCGGCCGTGCCGTGCGGGACAGCAAGGATCAGCGCGGCCCGCATCTGACGTTCACACATTGGGCATGGCAAGCGTTCCTCCTGGGCGTCAAGCAGCGGGAGTTCGACCGCTAGGCAGCGCAGCTCAGACGCACGAGGGCATCCTGCGAGCCGTTGCCGGGGGCGTAGCTCAGTCCACCACGCGCCCCCCGCGGGGGAAGGGTGCGGCCGACCCGGTGTCCAGGCTCCTTGGCCCGGTGGGTGGCTGGGCTCACGACAGGCTCCGCTGCGCTCCGCCGCGACTGCTGCCGCGCGGTGGCCGACCGGTCAGCCCAGCGGTGCGCTCGACTGGGGGCGCGGGAGCACGACGAACGGGCCAACGCTGCTGGACGGCATGGTCCGGTCGCCGAAAGCAGGCATCATCTCGCGCCTTCGGCGCAATGCGGCCAGCAGCGGGAAGGGAGGGGCGCCAGAGGCATCGTCGCCGTCCCGCCCAAGGGGTCGTCACCGGTTGGCGAGCGGGGCACGGTAGATGGTCGCCCCGGAGCGGTAGACGCCGGTCCGGTTAGGGGCCTCCCCTCACCCCCTCTCAAAAAATACTTGCGCTACATCAAACGTTTTTCTAAGAGGGGGTGGGGGAGGCCCGATCCCGTCCGGTAGCTCGCCCGTCCGTCGCACTCCCAGGCCCCGACTCAGCGCACCGCTGGACTGACAGACCGGCCACCACGCGGCAGCAGTCGCGGCGGAGCGCAGCGGAGCCTGTCGTGAGCCCAGCCACCACCGGGCCAAGGACCCGGGGCACCGGGTCGGCCTCCCCCTTCCCCCTTCTCGCTGGCGCTTTGGACCCGGAGGGTCCGAGACGAAAGCCGCACCCGTGCGAGCCGAATGCCGCGAGACGGCGCACAGGCGCAGCGCAGCCACCCGCAACGCGCAGCGCGGCCTGATGCGCCGCAGCTTTATGCGAGAGGCCGACGCCTCGAAACACACCCCCCGACTACGCTGCAGGCGCATGGACCCGATCTTCCGACTTCCGCCCAGCTCCCCGCTGGCCGTTACGGTTTCCGAGGACTGGGGCCTGATCCCGTTGCGTGTTCCGGCCGGTTGGAACGTCATCTACAACCAGTTGTCGGCCCGACGCTTGCCGGATGGAAGGGTCGAGGCCAACGACTCCGAGGATCTGTACTGGGCGCGTACGGCACCACCGCCGTGGCTGACCGCGGAGGAGGTGGCGGAGGAGGGCGGCCTGCGGGCTCGGGAGATCAACATAGACGCCGGCTGGTACGGCGGCTACGGCTTCCGCGTCGTGGTCCTCGACCCCGACTGGGACCATGAGCGGGCCTCCTACACCACTCCCGACCTCGGCGAGTTCGTCGCCACCCTGGAGGCGTGGATGTGGGTGATCACCCAGCGAGGGCAGTTCCCCAAGTCGTGAGCCGGGCACCGGTTTACCCCCGGGACCCCCCGGGAGTAGCGCGTCACCGCAGAGCGGCCCGCAGTGCCCGCACCAGCGCCTGTGGGCGCGGGTCGGCCGTCACGCCGCGCTGCATTCCGTTGGTGACATAGCCGAAGCCGATGCCCGATTCGGGGTCGGCGAAGGCGAGGGAGCCGCCGCGGCCCGGGTGGCCGAAGGAGCCGGGGGTCAGGAGCGGGGAGGCCGGGCCGTGCAGCATGTAGCCGAGGCCGAAGCGGGTGCCGACGACCAGCACCTCGTCCGGGCCCGCGGACTCCTCCGTACGGGCCAGGGTCAGCGTCGCGGGTGCGAAGAGGCGGCCGCCGGATCGCAGGGGGCCCGCCGAGGGCAGCGGGCCGATGAGCGCCGCGTAGAAGCGGGCCAGCGCGTCGGCGGTGGCGACGCCGCCCGAGGCGGGCAGTTCGGCCTCGAGGTAGGCGGGGTCGTTCTCGTCCGGCGCCGGGCTGATCGCCCCGAAGGCGCGCCGGGTGAGCGAGTCGGGGTTCTGGTACGCCTCGGCGACCGACCGCTTGGGCCGCAGCCGCGGGCCCTGTGCGGCGGGCACGGGCGGGGCCTCCACGGGCCCGATCCGGCCGACGCGGGCGCGCTGCTCGGGTGGCAGCCCGAGCCACAGGTCGAGCCCCAGCGGCCGGGCTATCTCCTCGGCTATCCAGCGGCCGATGGTTCGCCCGGTGACCCGTCGGACGAGTTCGCCGATCAGCCAGCTGTAGGTCTGCGCGTGGTAGCCGTGGGCGGTGCCCGGCTCCCATACGGGCTGCTGGGCGGCGACCGCCCGCGGGCCGTGGAAGCCGTCGATGGCCTGGACGGGGGCCAGCGGGGTGTCCAGTACGGGCACCCCGGCGCGGTGGCTGAGCAGATGCCGGACGAGGACCCGCTCCTTGCCGTTCGCCTTGAACTCCGGCCAGTACGTGCCGACCCGGCCGTCCAGGTCGAGCTGGCCGCGCTGGTGGAGCAGCAGCGGTACGGCGGCGGCGATGCCCTTGGTGACGGACCGGACGACCTGCGCGGTGTCCTGGGCCCACGGCTCGCCGTCGGGGTCTCCAGCCCCTCCCCCGCCGTGGGCGTCCTTCGTACCGCCCCACAGGTCGACGACCTTGTGGCCCTCCCGGTACACCGTCACGGCCGCGCCGCGGTCGCCGCGCCGGGCGAAGTTGTCCACGAAGGCGTCCCGGACCGGTTCGAATCCGTCGGCCACCGTGCCCTGGACGTCCACCACTGATCCGTACTCCCACCATGCCGAGGGCGAAGTGTGCTCCCCCCATGGTGCATCGCCCCCGCCGGATACCTCAGACCGGGGCCGTCACCGAGCGGGGGTCGAAGCCGAAGGGCAACTCCAGTCGATGTTCCCTCATCAGGGCCTCGTCGCACAGCAGGTCCTGGGTGCGGCCGTCGGCGGCGATCACTCCGCCGCTGAGCACCACGGAGCGCGGGCACAGCTCCAGCGCGTACGGCAGGTCGTGGGTGACCATCAGCACCGTGACGTCCAGGGAGCGCAGGATGTCGGCCAGCTCGCGGCGCGAGGCGGGGTCGAGGTTGGAGGAGGGCTCGTCCAGCACCAGGATCTCCGGCTCCATGGCCAGGACGGTCGCCACCGCCACCCGCCGCCGCTGTCCGAAGGAGAGGTGGTGCGGCGGGCGGTCGGCGAACTCGGCCATGCCGACCCGCTCCAGGGCCGTGATCACCCGCTGTTCCAGCCCCGCGCCGCGCAGTCCGGCCGCGGCCGGGCCGAACGCGACGTCCTCGCGCACCGTCGGCATGAACAGCTGGTCGTCGGGGTCCTGGAAGACGATCCCGACGCGGCGGCGGATCTCGGCCAGATTCCGCTTGGCGACCGGCAGCCCGGCCACGGTGACCGTCCCCGCGCCCGCGTCCAGGATCCCGTTGAGGTGCAGGACCAGGGTGGTCTTGCCCGCGCCGTTGGGCCCGAGCAGCGCGACGCGCTCACCGCGGGCCACGGTCAGGTCGACGCCGAAGAGGGCCTGGTGGCCGTCGGGGTAGGCGTACGCCAGGCCGGATACCCGGAGGGAGGGCGCGTGCGAGGGCGGGGCGGTCCGGGAGGTGTTCTCGGGAGTGGTCTCCGCGGGAGACGATCCGGTCATATCAACATCCATCCGGTCAGGCAGACCACCAGCGCGGTCAGGGGAAGGGCCGCGGCGGACAGCCACTGGGCCCGGGTCGCCGTCATATCGTCGATCACGGGCATGGTGCCCGCATAGCCCCGGCTGATCATCGCCAGGTGGACCCGCTCGCCGCGCTCGTACGAGCGGATGAACAGCGCCCCGGCGGACTTGGCGAGCACGCCCCAGTGGCGCACCCCGCGCGCCTCGAAGCCGCGCGACTGACGGGCGATCCGCATCCGCCGCATCTCGTCCGTGATGACGTCCCCGTAGCGGATCATGAACGACGCGATCTGGACCAGCAGCGACGGCATCCGCAGCCGCTGGAGCCCCAGCAGCAGGGCGCGCAGCTCGGTCGTGGAGGCCAGCAGCACGGAGGCGGCGACCCCGAGCGTGCCCTTGGCCAGAATGTTCCAGGCGCCCCACAGGCCGGGGCGGCTGAGCTCCATCCCGAGCACCGCGACGCGCTCGCCGTCCGCGACGAACGGCATCAGCACGGCGAAGGCCACGAAAGGGATCTCGATCAGCAGCCGCCGCAGCACATACCCCGCCGGAATCCGCGCCACCGCCGCGACCGCCGCCAGCGCCACGGCGTACGCCCCGAAGGCCCACACCGCCTCGCGCGGGGTGGAGACGACGACCAGTACGAAGCAGAGCACCGCGGCGATCTTGCACTGCGGGGGCAGGGCGTGCACCGGTGAGCGGCCCTCCCGGTACAGCTTGTGGGCGTGACCCGCGCCCATGTCAGACCGTCTCGGAGGGGTGCGCGGACGGAACGGCGGCAGGCCCGGCGGCGGCCTTCTTGGCGCGGCGCCGTACGACGATGAACAGCCCCGAGCCCACGGCGAGGGTCGCGCCGACCCCGATCACCCCGGCCAGGCCGCCGGAGAGCCGGGCGTCGGAGATGTCCTTGACGCCGTAGTCGGCGAGCGGGGAGTCCTTGCCGGCGTGGTCCTCGGTCTTCTTGTCGATGCCGTTGTCGTGGGCGACCTTCTCCAGGCCGTCCGGGCTGGCGGACGCGTAGAAGCTGACCACCCCGGCACACAGCAGCGCCGCCGCGACCCCGATCGCCCACACCCGCCGCGCCGACCGCCGCGCCGTCGGCGCGGAGGCCGGGGCTGCGGCGCCCCCCGACGCCGCACCCCCTGCTCGTGCGGCGGCGCCGAGCGGCACGCCGGGCGCCGCCGCAGGGCCGGAGGCCGCCGGGGCGGCCGCGTCGGCCGCGGCAGGCGCCGTCCCCGCCACGGCGCGTGCGGCCTGGCCGGTCGCGGGCGCCCCCGTCTCGTCGCCGGGTTCCACAGCCCGCCCGGCGGCCCCGCCCGCGGCCGATACGGCCGTCGCCGTGAGGCCCGGCGCCGCCGGGGTGGCCACGGCAGCCGTACGGATCTCCAAGGTGCGTGTCAGACCGCGCGCGCCGTATACGAGGTCGGGGCGGACGGACACCACCGCGCTGACCGTCAGGGCGGTGATCACGGCCTCGCCGATGCCGATCAGTACGTGGACGCCGACCATCGCGGTGAAGACCTTGCCGAGCGAGACATGCGTCGTGCCGCCGAGCGCGTAGATCGCGGTGAAGGCGACGGCCGCGGCCGGTACGGAGAGCAGCGCGGCGACGAAGGAGGCGACGGTCACGGAGCGGCGCCGGCGGGGCGTGAGCTTGAGGACGACGCGGAAGACGGCGTACGCCACCACCGTGGTGACCACCGCCATGTCCGTGATGTTGACACCGAGGGCGGTGAGACCGCCGTCCGCGAAGAGCACGCCCTGCATGAGCAGCACCACGGAGACGCACAGCACGCCCGTGTACGGGCCGACGAGTATCGCGGCCAGCGCCCCGCCGAGCAGATGCCCGCTGGTCCCGGCCGCGACCGGGAAGTTCAGCATCTGGACGGCGAAGATGAACGCGGCGACGAGACCGGCCAGCGGCGCGGTGCGCTCACCGCCCGAGCCGCCCAACCCGCCCGAACCGCCCCCGGCGTCCCCCAGCTCCCGCCGGGCGCCACGCAGGCTGACCGCTACCGCCGCCGCCGCGACCACGCCCGTCGCCACGGACACCGGGGCGTCGATAAATCCGTCGGGGACATGCATGACGGGGCTCCGCTTCTGCGCCGGGGGTGTCCGCTACATCCACGGAATCCGCCAATCCGGTTATCCGCCCGATGATGGTAACCCGTTATTGCAACCTATTCGCAAGAGCGCTCTACCCGCGAAAGTCAGCGCACACACGTGCCGCACACATCAACCCCGCACACGACGGCGGCCCTCCGCGCATTCGCGAAGGGCCGCCACAACATCGGGGCCGGGCTTACACCCGGGTCAGATCCGCATCGGGATCCCGTTCATCCCGCTCCACACGCACCGCCGAGTCCGGGGCGAGCTGCTTGCGCAGGCCCTCGCCTTCCACGTCCACGTTCGGCAGCGCCTTGTCCAGCCAGCGCGGCAGCCACCACGCGGCCTTCCCGAGCAGCGCGAGCACCGCCGGAACAATGGTCATACGGACGATGAACGCGTCGAAGAACACCGCGGTGGCGAGGCCGAAGCCGATCATCTTCACCATCGACTCGGACGAGCCGATGAACCCGGCGAAGACGCTCATCATGATGACCGCGGCGGCGGTGACCACCCGGGCCCCGTGCTTGAAGCCCGTGACCACGGCCTGGCCCGGCCGCTCGCCGTGGACGTACGCCTCGCGCATCCGGGTCACGAGGAACACCTCGTAGTCCATCGCCAGACCGAAGACCACACCGATCATGAAGATCGGCATCATGCTCATGATCGGGCCGGGCTCCTCGACGTTGAACAGGCTCCCGCCCCAGCCCCACTGGAAGACCGCGACGACCGCGCCCAGCGCCGCCACGACGGACAGCAGGAAGCCGAGGGCCGCCTTGAGCGGCACCAGCAGCGACCGGAAGACCACCATCAGCAGCAGGAAGGCCAGGCCGACGACCAGCCCCAGGTAGGGCAGCAGCGCGTCGTTCAGCTTCTGCGAGATGTCGATGTTCATCGCCGTCTGGCCGGTCACCAGCATCTCGGCGCCGGTCCCGGACTTGAGGGACGCGGCCTCGTCCCGGATGTGGTGCACCACATCCTCGGTGTCGACGCTGCTCGGCTTGTACTTGGAGATGACCGTCAGCATCGCGGTGTCATTGGCCTTGTTGAACCGAGCCGGGCTGACACTCGCGACGCCGTCGACGTCGTGGATGGCCTTGCGGGCCTGCTCCACGGCGCCCTTGGGATCGTCGCTGCCCTTGGCGTCGACGACCACCATCAGCGGTCCGTTGAAGCCCGGGCCGAAGCCCTCGGACATCAGGTCGTACGCCTTGCGCTTGGTGGTGTCGGTGGGCTGCGACCCGTCGTCGGGCAGGCCGAGCTCCAGGCTGGCCGCGGGGAGCGCGGCGGCGCCCAGGCCGAGCACGGCCACCAGCAGCACCATCACCGGGCGGCGCAGCACGAAACGGGCCCAGCGGGTCCCCGCGTTGGGCTTCTCCTCGCCCGCGGCCTCGTTCTCCGCGCCCTTCTTGGCGGCCTTGCGGACCTTACGGCTGAGCACCTTGCTGCCCGCGAAGCCGAGCAGGGCCGGGATGAGGCTGATCGCGATGAGGACGGCGATGACCACCGTGCCCGCCGCGGCGAAACCCATCTTGGACAGCATCGGGATGTTGACGACCGCGAGGCCGGCGAGGGCGATGACGACGGTGAGTCCGGCGAAGACCACCGCGGATCCCGCGGTGCCCACCGCACGCCCGGCGGCCTCCTCCCGCTCCTGCCCCTCGGCCAGTTCGGCCCGGTAACGGGAGACGATGAACAGCGCGTAGTCGATGCCGACCGCGAGGCCGATCATCATCGCCAGCGTCGAGGTCGTACTGGAAAGGCCCAGGGTGGTGGCGAGCGCGGTGATCCCGGAGATGCCGATGCCGACGCCGATGATCGCGGTGAGCAGCGGCAGTCCGGCGGCGACCAGCGAGCCGAAGGTGATCAGGAGGACGACCGCCGAGATCGCGATGCCGATGATCTCGGTGGCGCCGGTCTCCGGCATCTGCTGCAGAGCGTCACCGCCGATCTCGACCGTCAGCCCCGACTTGCGGGCGTCCTGGCCCGCCTCCTTCAGGGCGTCCCGCGTCTTGTCCTCCAGCTCCATGGCGCTGACCTTGTAGGTGGTCAGGACGTATGCCGTGGTGCCGTTCTTGCTGACCCCGCCCGCCTTGTACGGGTCGGCGACCGAGGCGACCTCGTCCGAGCCCGACTGGAGCTCACGGACGGTCTTTTGGACCGTGGCCTTGTTGGCCGCGTCGGTCATCTTCTCGTTGGCCGGTGCGCGGAAGACCACGCGCGCGGTGGCGCCCTGCGCGTTACCTCCAGGGAAGCGCTGTTCCAGCACGTCGAAGGCCTTCTGGGCCTCCGTACCGGGGATGGAGAAGCTGTCGTTGGAGGGTGGTGAGGCGGTGGCGGCCCCGACACCGGCGACCGCGAGGAGCGCCACCCATATCAGGGCGACGAACCGACGTCGCCGAAAGGCGAATCGGCCGAGTTTATAGAGGAACGTGGCCACGAGGAGAGGTGCTCCCGTCGAGTAGGCGTTACTGGCAGGGGTGGGGAACCAGACGGCGACGAGAGCGGCGCGCCGGCTGGAGCTCTATGGGGTTGTGTGGTGGTGGGGCCGTGGTGCGGGGAGAGTGTGGGGGAGGGGCGCCTCAGGGGGAGGCCGGGGACCGGACGCCGAGGGCGGGGAGGACGACGGCGTCGATGTAGTCGAAGAGATAGTCGGTGTCGGGCTCCTGGGCCTCGACCATGAGCCGGGTGGTGAAGGCGCCGACCAGCATGTGCACGGTGTAGCGGAGGGCGGGGCGGTCCGGGGCGACCTCACCGCGGTCGACGGCCCGCCCGAGCACCGTCTCGAAGGCGGAGAGTTCGTGTTTGACCATGAGTTCGCGCAGCGCCTCGAGCAGATCCGGGTTCTGGTGGGCGGCCAGGGCCAGCCCTCGCATCAGGGCCGCGTCCCGCTCCCGGGCCTGGTCCCCGCACCGCACCATCTCGCGCAGATCGCCGCGCAGCGAGCCGGTGTCGATGTCTTCGAGCGAGACGGGCTTGGTGTGCCGCAGCGCGGTGGCGACCAGCTGCGGCTTGCTCTTCCACTGCCGGTAGAGGGTGGCCTTGCTGGAGTGGGTACGGGCCGCGACGGCGTCCATGGTGAGCGCGTCATAGCCGACCTCGGTGAGAATGCCCATGACGGCTTCGTACAGCTCGCTCTCCCGCTCGGGGGACAGCCGGCTGCGGCGTCGGTCCAGTGCCTGCATCGTGCCCTCCTTCCCGAACATGGGAGCGTCGCGAACGAAACGGTTTCGTACACCAATAGCGTAAGCGCGGTTCTGAGTGGCACTGTACGAAACGAGCCCGTTTCGCTCGTGGGATGCGTCACAAGACCGAGTTGCCCTGAAGGGGCAGCCCCGGAAGGATGGTCAGGTGAAGGATGCTTTGTCGAACGCGTCGGGCCAAGGCGACGGCGCGTATCTCCGGTTTCCGCACCTGCACGACGACTTGCTCTGCTTCGCCGCCGAGGACGACCTCTGGGTGGCGCCGCTGGCCGCGCTGGGAGAGCCACCGGGGCGGGCCTGGCGGCTGACGGTCGACCGCACCCGCGTCGGGCATCCCCGCTTCTCCCCCGACGGCTCGCAGATCGCGTTCACGACCTGGCGCAGCCTCGACCCGGAGATCCATCTCGTCCCGGTCGACGGCGGCGCGGCGCGGCGCCTGACGTACTGGGGCGGCGTCGACGCCCGCGTCTGCGGCTGGACGCCGCCCGACCAGGACGGCACCTCGCACATCCTGGCCGTCTCCTCCCACGACCAGCCGCTCTCCCACTTCTCCTGGGCCTACAGCCTGCCCACCGACGGCAGCCCCGGCGGGCGGCTGCCCTGGGGCCCGGTCTCCGATATCGCGGTCACCGACGTCGGCGGCGAGCGCCGCACCCTCCTGCTGACCGGCACGCCCCCGCACGAGCCCGCCTCCTGGAAGCGCTACCGCGGCGGCGCGACGGGTCGGCTGTGGCTGCACGGCACGCGCCTGGTACCGGAGTTGAACGGACACCTGGCCTCGGCGATGTTCGTCGCGGGCCGGATCGCGTTCCTCTCCGACCACGAGGGCATCGGCAACCTCTACTCCGTTCTGCCCGACGGCTCCGACCTGCGGCGCCACACCGACCACACCGACTTCTACGCCCGCCACGCCTCGACCGACGGCTCGCGCATCGTCTACCAGTGCGCCGGCGACCTGTGGCTGATCGACGATCTGAGCCCGCGCGCCGAGCCGCGCCGGCTGGACGTACGGCTCGGCGGGGCGCGCACCGGGCGCCGCCCGTACCAGGTCCCCGCCTCCTCGCACGTCAACTCGCTGTCCGTGGACACCACGGGCCGGGCGAGCGCGGTATGCGTACGGGGCAGCCTGTACTGGCTGACCCACCGCGACGGCCCCGCCCGCACCCTCGCCGACACCCCGGGCGTACGGGTCCGGCTGCCGGAGATGCTGGGCGACACCGGGCGCGTGGCGTATGTGACGGACGCCGAGGGCGAGGACGCCATCGAGATCGCGTATCTGCCGCGCGCGAGCGGTCCGCGGGAGCGGCGGCGGCTGGCGGTGGGCCGGCTCGGGCGGGTGCACGAGATGGTCGCGTCGCCGGACGGCAAGCGGCTGGCGGTGGCGGCACACGACGGGCGGCTGCTGCTGGTGGACACGTCGGTGGACGCGGCGGAGGACGTGTCGGAGGAGACGGAGGAGACGGAGGAGGAGGACACGTCGGCGGACGCGTCGGAGAACGGCGCGCCCGAGGCGGAGGACACCTCGCCGGACAGCGCGGCCGAGGCGCCGGACCCCGGACCGGACGCAGCCGCGGACACCTCCCCGGAGGCGGCGTCGGACGCGGCGCCGGACACCGCGCCCGACCCCTCAACCGACCCCGCACCCGACCCCTCAACCTCGGCCGAAATACCGGACGTCGACGAGGTCAGCGAGTTGATCCGGTCGACGAACGGGCCGGTGCGCGACCTCGCGTTCTCCCCCGACTCCGGCTGGCTGGCCTGGTCGCACCCCGGTATCGGCCGCTCGCTGCGCCAGATAAAGATCGCCCGCCTCGCGGACCGTACGGTCGTGGACGTGACCAGCGGCCGGTTCGAGGACGAGGAGCCGGTCTTCACCCGCGACGGCCGGTATCTGGCGTTTCTGTCCTGGCGCGGCTTCGACCCGGTCTACGACGTGCACACCGGCGACCTGTCCTTCCCGCTCGGCTGCCGCCCCTATCTCGTACCGCTGTCCTCCGCGACCCCGTCCCCCTTCGCGCTCTCCCCCGAGGGCCGCCCGGCGGCGGGCGGCCTCGACCTGGACAGCGCGTACCCGGGCGGCAGCGACGACGGTGACGGCGAGGCCGCCGAGGGCACGGTCACGATCGAGGTGGAGGGCCTGCCGAGCCGGGTCACCGCCTTCCCGGTGGCCGCCTCGAAGTACTCGACGCTGTACCCGGTCAGCGGCGGCGGGCTGGTGTGGCTGCGCTGGCCGATCTCCGGCGCGCTCGGCGAGACCTTCGCCAATCCGGCCGAGACCTCCTCCCGCCCCACCCTCGAACACTTCGACCTGGTCAAGGCCAAGCGCACCGAACTCACCGACGACCTGGACTGGTTCGCGGTCAGCGGCGACGGCACCCGACTGGTGGTCAACGACGAGGGCGATCTGCGGGCGGTGCCCGCCACCGAGACCGCCGACAGCGACGCCACCGTCCATATCGACATGCGGCGCATCCAGCACACCGTCGACCCGGCCGCCGAGTGGCGGCAGGCCTACGACGAGGCGGGGCGGATCACCCGCGCCTACTACTGGGAGCCGGGCATGTGCGGCGTCGACTGGGACGCGGCGCTCGAGCAGTACCGTCCGCTGGTCGAACGCGTCGCCTCCCCCGATGAGTTCGCCGATCTGCTGCGCGAGGTGCAGGGCGAGCTCGGCACCTCGCATGCGTACGTCATGCCGGCCCGCCGCAACGAGGGCCCGGCCCACTACCAGCGCCCCATCGGGCTGCTCGGCGCCAACTTCGCCCGTACGAAGGACGGGCGCTGGATCATCTCCCGCATCCTGCCCGGCGAGTCCTCCGACTCCCGGGCGCGTTCACCGCTGGCCGGCACCGGCATCCGCGAGGGCGCCACGCTCACGCATGTCGACGGCCGCCCCGTGGACCCGGTGGCCGGCCCCTTCCCGCTGCTCACCGCCGCGGGCGGGACGACGGTCGAGCTCACCTTCCAGCCCGCCGACGAGGCCGGGGACGACGGGGCCGGTGACAGCAAGGCCGGGGACAGCTCCACCGACGGCGACGGGGCGGGTCCGCCGCGCCGCGTCGCGGTCCAGCCACTCATCGACGACCGGCCGCTGCGCTACCAGGACTGGGTGGCCAAGCGGCGCGCGGTGGTGCGCGAGTTGAGCGACGGGCGGTGCGGCTATCTGCACATCCCCGATATGGGCGGCTCCGGCTGGGCCCAGTTCAACCGCGATGTGCGCAGCGAGATGTCGCTGCCCGCGCTGATCGTGGACGTACGGGGCAACGCGGGCGGCAATATCAGCGAGCTCGTCGTCGAAAAGCTCACCCGCACCATCATGGGGTGGGACCTGACCCGCCACGCCGAACCCGTCTCGTACACCAGCAACGCGCCGCGCGGCCCGATCGTCGCGGTCGCGGACGAGGCGACCTCCTCCGACGGCGACATGATCACGGCCGCCTTCAAGATCCAGGGCATCGGCCCGGTGGTGGGGTTGCGCACCTGGGGCGGGGTGGTCGGCATGACCGGCCGGCACCGGCTCGGGGACGGTACGTCGATCACGGTGCCGATGAACGCCGCGTGGTTCGACGCGTATCGGTGGGGAGTCGAGAACTACGGCGTGGAGCCGGACATCGAGGCGCTGCGCTCGCCGCTCGACTGGGCGGAGGGCCGCCATCCGCAGCTGGGTGTCGCGGTGCGTACGGCGCTCGACCTGCTGGAACGCCATCCGGCGGCAACGCCGCCCGGCTACTCGGACGTACCGGACCTGCGGCGCCCGAAGCTGCCGCCGAGGAGCGGCTGAGCGGAGCGCGTGGGGCGCGCCCATGCCGCATGGGGGCGCCCCACCGAGGTCACATCTCCTCGTAGGGCTCCTGGTCCTCGATCCCTTCCTCCCGGTCCCGCATCGGGCGCTGCTCACGGCTCTCGCGCGGCGGCTGCTCACGCCGCGGCTGCTGCGCCTGCTGCGCCTCCCGGCCCCGGTCGTCCTGCGCCTTGCGCCTCGCCTGACGGGCCTTCTCGTTGAACTGGTCCTTGCTGGCCATCGTGTCGCCTCTCATGGGGTGGCGGAGGATAGGCCAAACCAGCGTGACATGTGCGAACATTCCACGCATTTCGGCCCGGAGGTCAATCAATCCCCCGCGCCTTGTTGTCCGCCTCGCCACCGGCCCCCACCAGCCCGGTCCGCCGCTCGCGCGTCGCCGCGAACCGAGGCTCGAAGCGCCGCACATCGCGCTGCGCGAAGGTGCCGATCAGCGCGGGCAGAGCCCCCCGCACGGGCTGCATACCGCGCAGCCACCACTGCCCGTACACATGCGCCGACCGGCGCTCGATCCCGGCCACCAGCCGGTCGACCGCCGGGCCGAGCGGACAGGTGCGGTTCACCGGCCAGGGCAACCGCCGCCGAAACTCCCACAACACATCGTCCCGCTCGAAGCCGCGCACCATGTCCGTATCGGTGAAGCTGAGGTAGGCCACGCCGACCCGTACGCCGCGGTGGCCCACCTCGGCGCGCAGACAGTGCGCGAACGCCTCGACACCGGACTTGGACGCGCAGTACGCGGACATCATCGGCCCGGGCGTGAGCGCGGCGAGCGAGGCGATCTGCAGCAGATAGCCGCGGCGCGCGACGAGCGCGGGCAGAAACGCGCGGGCCGTGGCGGCGCTGCCCAGCAGATTGACCTCGATGACCCGCCGCCAGGCCGTCTCGTCGGTGTCGGCGAACGGACCGGCCTGAGCCACTCCGGCGTTGGCGACGACGATGTCCACACCGCCGAAGCGCTCGACGACCTCCCCGGCCACGCGGGCCATCGCCTCCTGGTCGGTGACATCGGCGTGCCAGTGGGCGGACTCGGTATGCAGCCCCTCCGCCACCCGCCGCAGCCCGTCGGGCTCCAGCCCCACCAACGCCACCTTGGCCCCCCGCGCGGACAGCTTCCGGGCCAGCGACTCCCCCACGCCCCGCGCCGCGCCCGTTACGACGGCGACCCGGCCTTCCAGACTCCTGCGCGCATTCATGTCGTCGGCTCCTCGACGGTGTCGTCGTCCGTGGCGCCCAGCGCCCTCTGCCTCGTGCCCTGCGCCGTCCCCTCGTGCCCGTGTGCCTGCCCGTACTCCGCCACCAGCCCGCGGATCACCCCGCTCACCGCCGCCGGATCCTCGACGGGCGCCATATGCCCGAGCCCGTCCAGCTCCGTGAGGCCGACACACCGTGGCAGCGAAGCCGACAGGGCTCGGGCGTGGTCCAGTGGGGTCAACCGGTCGGCCGTGCCGGCGAGCACGGCGGTGGGCAGGGCCAGCCGGCCGACTTCCGCGTCGAGATCGAGGTCGCTCATGACCCGTCCCCACGCGGCCCGTACCGCCCGCGGGCAGGCGTACACGATGCGCGCGCACGCCTCCACCACGGCGGGGCCCGCCGCCGGGCCCATCGTCACGTACTTCAGCAGCCGTCTGGAGACCGGTGTCACCGGCCCGAGCGGCGCGCGCGAGCACAGCAGCGCGCGCTGCACCCGCGTCCGCAGACGCTCACCGCGCAGCGGTATGACGCGGCCCCGCGCGGGCAGCCGCGAAGCGCCGGTGTTGCACAGCAGCAGGGCCGTCGCGCGCTCGCGCAGCTGCGGCCGGTCGGCGGCGGCCATCAGCGTCATACCGCCCATGGAGTGGCCCACGACGACGGCCCGCTCCCCGGGCGCGAGCGTCTGGTCGAGCACCGCCGCCAGGTCGTCGGCGAGCGTGTGTGTGCTGTAGCCGCCGGGATCGACGACCGGGCTGCGGCCGTGGCCGCGCTGGTCGTACAGGACGATCCGGTGGTCGGCGGCCAGTTCGCGGACGATCGGCGCCCAGAAGGCGGTCGAGCAGGTCCAGCCGTGCACCAGCACGACGGCCGGGGCGCCTTCGGGCCCGTGCAGTTCGGCGTGCAGGCGGGTGCCGTCGGAGGAGATGACGGTCAGTTCGCTCACGGCGACGGGCGGCGCGTACGGACCAGCGGCCTGCCGCGCCGGACGGCGGCTCACCGGGCCTCCCGCCCCGCGCCCGTACCGACACCCACGACATCCGGCGCGGCGCCGGGCGGCGCTTCGCGCTCCGGCCGCAACACCCGGTACTCCGTGACGTCCACCCTCCGCGTCACCCTGCGGAACTCCGTCGTCGTCCCCGGCCACACCGTCGTATTGCGCCCGCCCATCAGGTACCAACTGTCGCAGCCGCCCACGTTCCACACCGTACGGCTCAGCCGCTCCTGCATCCGGTCGGTCCACGCCCGCACCGCCGACGGCCGGGCGTCCAGCGCCACCTTCCCGCCCAGCACGTCCAACTGCCGCATGAAGTCAACGAGATACGCCAGCTGCGCCTCGATGATGAGGATCATCGAGCTGGTGCCGAGCCCGGTGTTCGGCCCGATGATCGTCAGCAGGTTGGGGAAACCCGCCGCGCTGGTGCCGCGCAGCGCCTCCATACCGTCCCGCCACTCCTCCGCGAGCGTCGTCCCGTACGCCCCGGTCACCCGTCGCGCGATCGGCATATCGGTCACATGGAAGCCGGTCCCGAAGATGATCGCGTCCGCCTCCACCTCCGTACCGTCGCCGGCGACGAGCGTCGAGCCGCGTACCTCCTCCAACCCCGCCGCGACGACGTCGACATGCGGCTGGGCGAGCGCCGGGTAGTAGTCGCCGGACAGCAGGATGCGCTTGCAGCCGATCCGGTAATCCGGCGTCAGCCTGGCCCGCAGGGCCGGGTCCTCGATGGCCCGCCGCATATGGCGGACGGCCATCCGCTCCACCAGCCGCAGCGAATCTGGGCGTTTGGTGAACGAACCGGTCTGCAGCTCCCGCACCCCCCACAGCACCGCCCGCCGCAGCGCGCGGGTCGCGGGGACCTTGGTGTGCAGCCAGTGTTCGGCGGCGGAGATACGGCGGTCCATACGCGGCAGCACCCAGGCCGGGGTGCGCTGGAAGAGGGTGAGCCGGTCCACCTCCCGGTGGATGGCGGGCACGATCTGGATGGCCGAGGCACCGGTGCCGATCACCGCGACGCGCTTGCCGCGCAGATCGTAGCCGTGGTCCCAGCGCGAGGAGTGGAAGACCCGGCCGGGGAAGTCCGCCAGGCCCGGGATGTCCGGGATCTTGGGGTCGGAGAGCGGCCCTGTGGCGCTGACCACGACATCGGCGGTCAGCGCACCTGACGCGGTGTCGATCTCCCAGTGCAGCGCACGCGAGTCCCAGCGCATGGCCCGCACCTCGGAGTCGAAGCGCAGATGCGGGCGCAGCCCGAACGTATCGGTGACCCGCTCCAGATACGCGCGGATATGCGGCTGTCCGGAGAAGTTGCGCGGCCACTCGGGGTTGGGCGCGAAGGAGAAGGAGTACAGATGGGACGGCACATCACAGGCGCAGCCCGGATAGGTGTTGTCCCGCCAGGTGCCCCCGACCGCCCCGGCCCGCTCCAGGACCACGAAGTCGGTGATCCCCGCCCGGCGCAGCCTTACGGCCGCCCCCAGCCCGCCGAATCCGGCTCCGATCACCGCCACCCGTACGTGCTCTCGCGTCACCTCAGCGCCAGTCATATGGCCGCCTCCCGCAACACTCGGAACGTTGCCAGCAATTACTGGCACGGTTTGAGCGTAGGACAGGGTGCTACCGAGCGGTAGGGGCCGGATGGAGGGAAGTTACCGGCGGTTCACCGCTCTGTGGTGCGGGCATAGGCTGCTGACGTGGCGACGAGCGAAGAACGCAAGGGTGCGGACGGCCCTGACCTGGGCGGTCCTGACTTGGGCGGCCCCGACCCCAACAGCCCCGAGAAAACCCGCGAATACGGTGAATACCGCGAATACCGCATAGCAGAGCTGGCCGAGAAGGCCGGGATCACCGTGCGCACCCTGCGCTTCTACCGGGAGCGCAAGCTCATCCCGCCGCCGCGCCGCGAGGGCCGCGTCGCCTGGTACAACGACCACCACCTGACCCGGCTCCATACGATCGCCGCCCTCCTGGAGCGCGGCCACACCCTCGGCGGCATCGCCGAACTCCTCGCCGCCTTCGACAGCGGCGCCCGCGACGTCGCCGACCTCCTCGGTCTGCGCTCCACCCCCATCCCCGTCCCCGCCTGGTCGCAGGAGACCCCGGTCCGGCTCACCCCGGAGGCACTGGCCGACTACTTCCAGGGGCAGGCGACGCCGGAAAACCTCGCGGCCTCCCTCGACCTCGGCTATCTCGCGGTCGACGGCGACCAGTTGGTGCATGTCAGCCGACGTCTGCTGGACGTCTCCCGCGATCTGGTCGACCGGGGCCTCCCGCTCGCCGCCGTCCTGGGGGCGGCCCGCGATGTACGCCACCATGTGGACGCGATCGCCGAGGTCTTCGCCGCCCTCCTGCGCACCACGGTCCTGGCCGAGCCCGCCTCCCGGATCGGCGCGACGCTGGAGGAACTGCGGCCGATGGCCAAGGGTGTTGTGGACGCCGAGCTGTCGATGGCCATGGACCGCCGCATCCGCGCGGAACTGGCGGCGTGGGCGGAGGCAGATCAGGACCGGGGGTGACAGTGGCCCCTGCCATCATCGGCCCATGCTCAGTCTTCCCCTCCTCAGCGAGTTGGCGCACGAACGGCTTCCCTCCGGCCTCGCGGACCGGTTCTGCTCCCTGCTGGAGCCGAGAGGTCAGATCCTCTCGGCCGCCCGTCCCGGAGACGAACACGTCGGCGTGCTCGGCGGTGAGCCGCAGCTTCCCGAGGCCGTCGAGTGGCCGGTGTGGGAGGGGCACGGCCCTCTGTCGTTCGTCGCCTCGCTCGACTGCGCCCAACTGTCGGCCGCCGCCACCGGACTGGCCCTGCCGGCCGACGGCACCCTGCTGTTCTTCTACTTCGACGGACAGGCCGACGAATACGAGTCGTGGGTGAATCCCTCGAACCCCGAGTCCCGCCCTGGGTCCCGCATCCTGTACGTCCCCGCCGGCACGCCCGTTCTGCCGCGCCCGGCCCCGGCCCCGCTCAAGCCGTACCGCCGCGTGCCGCTGCGCACCGATGCGGCCGTCGACCTGCCGCAACTCACCAACGCTGAACTCCACGAACCGCTGGGCCTCGACTACGAGACGGTGTCCACCGACCCGGTGTACGTCGAGTTCCAGGACGCCGTGTGGAATCTGCGCCGGGTCCACCACCAGGTGGGCGGCGAACCCTCCAACATCCAGGGCGAGGTCGCGTACGAAGTCGGCGACTTCCCCGAGGACTGGGACCTGGACGAATTCAATCCCGACAACCCCCACTTCGACGACATCCTCGCCGAGGAGGCACGGTGGCGGCTCCTTCTCCAGATCGCCTCCGACGACGACGCCGACATGATGTGGGGCGACGCGGGCGCCCTCTACTGGCTGATCGACCCCGAAGATCTCGCCGCCGGCCGCTTCGACCAGGCCCGCTTCACCTGGCAGTGCCACTGACGGCATCCGTCATATCGAGCACTTCAATGACGGTTTCCCGTATCTGGGCCCGGCTGGCTGGCACCGCTCCCTTCGTACGCCGATCGTGAAGCCGTGAGAACGGACGTACGGGCAAGGAGAGCGCGGATGGCTGCCGAGAGGACGATCCTCGTCACCGGGGCGAGCGGGAATGTGGGGCGGCAGGTGGTGTCCCAGCTCATGACCGGGCACATCGGCGAGGTGCGGGCGCTGACCCGCGATCCTCGCGCCGCCACCCTGCCCGGCGGGGTCGACGTACGCCAGGGCGACCTGGCCGACCCGGCCGCGCTGGAGGCGGCGTTGAAGGGAGCGGACGCCGTGTTCCTGATGTGGCCCTTCCACGGCGCCGATCCGGCCCCCGCCGTCGTGGACGCCATCAAGTGGCATGTCGGCCGGGTGGTGTTCCTGTCGTCCGGCGCCGTCCAGGACGGCGTGGCGCCCGAACGGCAGGCGCACCCCGTGGGCCGGTCCCATGCGTGCGTGGAACAGCTCATCGAGGGGTCCGGACTCGTCTGGACCCATCTGCGCCCGAGCACCTTCGCCGTGAACACCCTCTGGTGGGCCGACCAGATCCGCGCCGGGGACGTCGTGCGGGGCGCGTACGGGGCCCTGCCCATGGCTCTGCTCCACGAGGCGGACATCGCCGCCGTGGCGGTGCGGGCCCTCACCGAGGACGGCCACGGCCGCACCGCCTACGCCCTCACAGGACCCGAAGTCCTGACCCAGGCGGAGCAGGTGCGCACCATCGGCGAGGTGCTGGGGCGTCCCCTCCGGTGGCAGGAGCTGTCCCGGGAGGAATCACGTCAGCGGCTTCTGGCCGATGACTCCTTCCCCGACTCCTTCGTGGACCCGCTCCTCGACGGCTACGCCACGATGCTCGACGCCCCTCCCCCGGCCATCACCGGGGCCGTCGAGGCGGTCACGGGCGCACCGGCCCGCACCTACCGCGCCTGGGTGGCCGACCACGCCGCCGACTTCAGCTGACCCTGCGGCTCACCTGACGAGCAGACGCGGCGGCAGATAGGGGGAGACGACCCGGATGTTCCAGCCCCGGCGGCGGGCGTGGCAGGCCAGGGCCAGGATGTCGAGGTCGATGGCGGCGTCGGAGTCGTCGGCCCGGTCGGCGACCCGGTAGTGGTCGCGGTGCGCTTCGAGGGCGTCGATGAGGGCGAGGTTGAAGCTCTCCTCGTCGCCCTCGACGAGCTGGGAGAAGAGGACGCCGGGCGGCGGGAAGAAGCCCCAGGTCCTGGCCTTCTCGCAGTCCTCAAGCGCACGGTCCGTGGCGGGTTCGGGGTCCACGCCCCGGAAATAGTCGTGGAGCGCCCGGCGGTACGAGGCGAAGGCGGAGCCGTCGCCCTCCAGTCGGGCGGAACCGCTGAGGACGAGCGCGGCGATGTCCTCGCGCCGGCCGCCGATCAGGGCGAAGTTCATGGCGGTGTGCCAGGCGCCGGGCCCGGCCTGATCCCCGTGGTAGGCGGGGTAGCTGAGCGTGCTGCCGCCGATCGTCACCTCGACGTCCGTACCGGGCTCGGCGAGCGTGGCGCGGAAGAGGGCCGCGCCCAGTTCCGCGGCGAGGCGCAGGTTTTCCAGCTGCTGGTCCGTGACATCGGCGGTGAGCGAGGCGCGGGCCTTGAACAGGATGTCCTGGTAGCGCACGGCATCCGACAGGTTCCAGGCGGAGAGCGGCTTTCCGTCCTCCGACGTCAGGGCCTCCCTGGTGTACTGCTCGAACAGGGCCTCGCTCTCCGGGTGCATCTCCTGCGGGGCTTCGGGCCGCTCGACCACCACCGGCCCGGCGGCCAGCGCGGCGACCGCGTCCGGCCGCCGTACGCGGCCGTACGCCTGGACCCGTGGCCCCGCGGTCTCGAACCCGGTCACCAGCGCCCGCGGGAGATACCCGGTGTCGATGGGCGGCTGCCAGCCCTCGCGGCGGTACGCGAGCGCGGCCAGCGCCAGCGGCAGGAGCGGCAGCAGGGTGCGGGGCCTGGCGCCGGGGCCGGGGATGGCGCTGTGCGGAAGCAGCAGCTTGGCCAGCGCGGTGCGGAAGGAGTCCCGGTCTCCGGTGGTCAGGGCGCGCAGCGCGGCCAGCCCGATGGACTGCGGCTGGTCGAGCAGCCCGCCCTCGCCGGGCGCGGCGTCGAGGGCCCGTATCCGGGCCAGCGCGGCATCCAGCGCGGCGAGCTTCTGTTCCCTGGTCGGCGGGTATTCGGCGTCGTCTCCCGTATCCCCGATGACATACGCCATGAAGCCCTTGATGAGCTCGACGGCGGGCCGCCCGGCCCCGTCCTTCTCGAACGGCTCACGGGCGAAGTGGAACGCCTCGCCGTGCCATGAGGCCCTGTCGGCGAGGACCGCCAGGCAGAAGGCGTCGAGCCAGCGGTGCGCGGAGATGGACTCCGGGTCGCCCTCGGAACCGGGGTCGTAGGTCATCCCGAAGTTCACATAGTCGAGGAAGACCTGGAAGTGGTTGGTCGGGTAGTACGCGGCATACGCCACGGCACCGGCGGCGGCCTCGGTGGCGTTGTCGAGGACGGCCTTGGCCTCCGGGGTGTCGAGGTCGGGGGTCCCGACGGACAGAGCGCCCAGGTAGTCGAGGAATTCCTCCGCGATCAGGTCCCACTCGTAGGTGGAGATCCGGCCGGCCCTCGACATGGAGTGGACCATCGAACCGATCCGGTTGGCGAAGTCCTCAAGAGCCGCCGAAACCGCGGCCTCGCCTATCTGGTGTCGCTCTATCCGCACTGCCTTGCTCCCCGCTCACACAACTCTCGCGCCAACCTGTGCGGGGACGATTGTGTCCTAGGCGTTCGGCGCGCCCGGCGCCGCCATGGGTACTGGGAACGCGAACCGGGGTTCCGCGCCGTTCAGCCACATTCCGATGGCGAGGGCCGCCGTCGCCTCCACGTACACCGCGCGGGCGAGCCCGCCGCAGGGGATGGGCGTGCAGCCCATCGAGGTGATGAGCGCGGCGGTGCGGTCGAGGGCGCCCGGGTCGTCGCCGCAGTACGGGACGGCCAGCGGGGCACCCTCGAACGTCGGCTGCGGCAGGGTCCAGATGGAGTCGTGGCAGAGGTTGAACGCCTTGACCACATGGGCGCCCGGCGCGGCCTCCGCCATCCGCAGGGCGATGGAGGTCGTGCCGTTGGTGGACAGCGTCAGGCCGTCGTCGGTGGGCACGAGGGGGTTCGTGCAGTCGATCACCGTACGGCCGTCGAGGACGTCCACGAACCCCTTGACCAACTCGGGCGCCACGTCCGCCGGGACCGCCGCCAGGACGACGTCGCCGTACGCCGCCGCGTCGGCGAGCGTGCCGTGGCCGGTGGCGCCGATGCGCTCCGCCGTGGCCTTGGCCGCCGCGTGGTCGCGCCCGCCGACGAGGACGTCGTGCCCGGCGCGGACCCACGCGCCGCCCAGTGTGGTGGCTATCCCGCCCGTGCCCAGAATGCCGATGCGCATGGTGCTCCCGTCGTGAGAAACCGTGGTGACGACGGAGACTTTAGGCAGGCCGACGCACACCGCGCGGTGTGCGTCGGATCGGGCAGGATGCGGGCAGCGGCGGGCCACTACTCCTTGACGGCCCCCGAGTTCGCCCCCTGGACGAAGTAGCGCTGGAAGCAGAAGAACAGCGCCGCCACCGGCACCGTCGCCAGCAGGGCCGCCGCCAGTTTCAGCGGGTACTGCGTACCGCCGCCGAGGCCGCCCGAGATGAACCGCGCGAGCCCGGTCGTCAGCGTCTCGTACTCGCCGGACTGGGTGGACACCAGGAAGTGCGTGAACTCGTTCCACGAGCTCTGGAAGGACAGGATCGTCAGGGTGAGCAGCGCGGGCCGGGCCATCGGCAGCACCACCGACCAGAAGGTCCGGATCACCCCGGCGCCGTCCACCCGCGCGGCCTCCTCGACCTCCCGGGGGATCGACTCGAAGAACTGCTTCATGATGAAGATGCCCGCCGCGTCCACCAGCAGCGGAACGATCATGCCGGTGTAGGTGTCGAACAGCCCGAAGGTGTTCAGCACCAGGAACTTGGGGATCAGCAGCGCCACCCCGGGCACCGCCATCACCGCGAGGACGAAGCCGAACAGCAGTGAGCGGCCCCGGAAGCGCAGCCGCGCCAGCGCGTACCCCGCCATCGAGTCGAACAGCACCCGCCCGGCCGTGACCAGGACCGCGACAAACGCGGAGTTGCCCAGCCAGCGCAGGAACGGCACTCCGTCCCCGGCCTGGCTCAGCCCGAACAGCCGCTGGTAGGCGGCGGTCGTCGGGGTGGTGGGCACCAGCCCGAGGGGGTGCGCCGCCGCGTCGGGGTCCGTCTTGAACCCGGTGACCAACTGGAGGACGAACGGCAGCAGATACAGCAGCCCGAGCCCCACCACCAACGCATACCCCAGCACCCGCAGCGGCAGCGGGAACCGGCCGAGCACCGGGCGCCCCTGCGCCCGGGCGGCGGCCGCGGACTTGGCGTCGGACTTGGCGTCGGCCCGGGCGTTGGCCTTGGCGTTCATCGGTTCCTCCCGGGGCGGGGGCCGCGCTCCCGCAGCGCCCAGCGCTGCAGGGCGGTGATGCACAGGATCAGCGCGAGCAGGATGAAGGCGATGGCCGCGCCCTGCCCGAAGTCGGCGCCGTCGAAGGCCGCCGAGTACGACATGAAGGCCGGCGTCAGCGTGGTGTTGCCCGGGGCGCCCTGGCCCATCACATACACCTGGTCGAAGACCTGCCAGGTGGCGATCGTGCCCAGGGTGAGGACGAGGAAGAACACCGGACGCAGCGCGGGCAGCGTGACGTACCGCAGCATCTGGCGCCGGTTCACGCCCTCCAGGGCGGCCGCTTCCTCCAGCTCGCGCGGGATGTCCTGGAGGGCCGCGAGGAAGATCAGCATGAAGGTGCCTGAGGTCGTCCACACGGCGAGCAGGATGATCGTGCACATCGCGACGGACGGCCCGGACAGCCACTCGTACCAGGAAAGACCCATGAAGGAGTGGTCGGCCAGCGCGCCCGTGGGGTGGTCGGGGTCGACGATCCCCAGGCCGCCGAGCAGCAGCGAGAGCACCCCGCGCGAATCGGCGAACCAGTTCGGTCCCTTCATCCCGATCCAGGACAGCAGCGTGTTGACGGCCCCGCTGCCCTGGAAGAGGAAGAGGAAGACGGTGGAGACCGCGATCGAGCTGGTGACGGACGGGAAGAAGAAGGTGGTGCGCAGGGCGCCCCGCGCGCGCAGCAGCCGCTGGTTGACGATCAGCGCCAGCACCAGCGCGAGCCCGGTCTGCAGCGGCACGGTCAGCAGCACGTAGTAGGCGTTGTTGCGCAGCGAGGTCGCGAAGAGGGTGCGGTCGAGGCCGTCCTCGGTGAGCAGCGCCCGGTAGTTGTCCAGGCCGACGAACTTGGCCTGGCCGTCGAAGGGGTTCGACTGCCCGTCCCAGTCCAGCAGGCTCACCCACAGGGCCATCAGGATCGGCAGCACCAGGAACAGGCCGAGGATCAGCACCATGGGGCTGACGAACAGCCATCCCCAGGCGCCCTCTCCGCGGCGGCGCCCCGCGGACGGGGTGTTTGGGGTGCGGGGCGCCGCCTTGGGGCCGGACCCGCCGGGCGCGTCAGGTGCGCCCGGCGAGCCGACCGTACGGGGACCCCCGCCGCCGGCCTCAGGGGCCGGGCGGGGGCCGGACGACGCGCCGCGAGGGGTGCGGCGGGCCGTACGCGGGGTGGGGCGGAAGGGCATGGCGGCTCAGTTGCCCTTCGCGAGGGCCTGTTCGCCGTTGCGCTGGAGGTTGGCGAGGATCTTCTTCGGGTCGGTGGTGGGCAGCGACTGCAGTTCGGTGTTGAACTGGCTGAGCACCTTGTCGAATCCGGCGATGGTCACCGGGCCCTGTGCGTAGGAGTTGGCGTCGACCCAGGCCTTGGCGTCCGGCTCCTGCTTCGCGTACTCGGCGAGAGCGCTGGTGCGCGAGGGCATCACGCCGAAGCCCTCGGCGAACTTCAGCTGCTGCTCACCGGAGCTCAGGTACTTCACCAGGTCCACCGCCGCCGACTGGTGGGCGCTCTCGGCGGCCACGCCCCAGCAGTTGCTGAAGGCGAGCGTGCCCTTCCCGGCCGGGCCCGCGGGCAGCGGGACCACCTTGTACTTGACGTCCGGGTAGTCGAGCTTCATGGCGCCGGTCAGCCAGTTGCCCTCGATGGTCATGGCGGCCTTGCCCTTGCCGAAGGCCTCACCGCCCCAGCTGGTGTCGACCTGCTTGGCGTACTTCATCGAGCCGGACTTCAGCAGGGACTTCACAAAGCCGAGCCCTTCGGCGTTCTTCGCGCTGTCGGCGGTCATCTTCGTCTGCCCGGCGTCGGTGATCCACCCGCCCGCCTGCTTCATGAAGACGCCGAGCCGCTGGTACTCGTCGCTGGTGACCAGGCCGGTGACCCCGTCCCCGGTCAGCTTGCCCGCGACCTTGCGCAGCTGCTCCCAGGAGGTCGGGTAGTCCTTCTCGGTCAGCCCGGCCTTCTTCCACAGGTCGGTGTTGATGGCGAGGGCGAGGGTGGAGGTGTCCTTGGGCAGGCACACCAGCTTGTCGTCGTAGGTGAAGGAGGAGCGCAGCTGCTCGGCGAAGTCGTCCGCGTCCTTGATCTTCTCGCCGTACGCGTAGAGGGAGCCGCCCTTGGCGTAGTTGGCGAACATGTCGGAGTTGACATAGAAGACGTCCGGCGGCTTGTGCCCGGCGAAGGACTGCGCGAGCTGCTGGTTCATGTCCTTGGCGGCCTCGACGGTCACCTTGTTGCCGGACTTCTTCTCGTACGCGGCCGCCGCCTCCTTGACCGCCTTGGTCTCGGCGTCGCCCGAGGTGGCTATCAGCACCTTCAGGTGCTGTTTGGCGCTGGTGTCCTGCTCCTTCTCCTTGTCGCCGCCGAAACTCGACGAGCATCCGGTGGCGGTCAGAAGCGCCGCGCAGGTGAGGAGGGCGGCGGCGGCCGTGCGGGGGACCATGATTCCTCCGTGGATTCGGGGTGGTACGTGCGGCTCGAGGGGGGTGGAGGAGAGGTGATGTCGGTGGCGCGGCGCGTCGGGGCGTGCCGGCGTTTCAGGGGACCGGCGCGTCGGTGCGCCGGGGCGTCGGCGTGTCAGGGCATCGGACGCGTTGGTGCGTCAGGGGGCCGGTGTGTCAGGGGTCGGTGCGTCGGAACCCGGCGCCGTGGCGCTGTCTCGGACGACGAGGGACGGCTCCAACAGGACGCGCTCCGGTGCCGCGTCCTGGTTGGCCATCCGGGCCAGCAGCAGCCGTACGCACTCCCGGCCGACCGCCTCCAGCGGCTGGGCGACGGAGGACAGGGAGGGCGAGAGGATCCCGGCGGTCGGCGAGTCGTCGAAGCCGACCACCGCGACGTCCCGGCCCGGGACGGCGCCCCGCTCGCGCAGCGCGTGGTAGCAGCCGAGCGCCAGCATGTCGCTGGCCGCGACCACGGCCGTGGCACCCGCGTCCAGTAAGGGCTTCACGGCGATACGGGCCGCCTCGACGTCGCCCACGCTCTCCGCGCGCCGCCCGCGCGTCGGCAGGTCGTGCCGGCGCATGGCCCGCTGCCAGCCCTCGGCTCGGTCGTCGCCGACGCCGGAGCCGCGCGGCCAGCCGAGGAAGGCGATTTTGCGGTGTCCGAGGGCGACCAGGTGCTCCACGGCGGCGTCCGTGCCCGAAGCGCCGTCGACGTCGACCCAGTCGCCGATCTGCCGCCCCGACCACATCCGGCCGAAGCCGACGAACGGCACGCCCCGCTTGGCCAGCCACGCCTGGCGCGGGTCCTGGCGGGCGGTGTTGCTGAGCACGAAGCCGTCGACGTCGTGCTGGGCGAGCAGTTCGTCGTACCCCTCCAGGCTCGGGCCGCCGGGCGGGCAGGAGAACAGCAGGATCCGGTACCCGGCCTCGTCGGCCGCCTGGGAGAGGGCGTGCAGAAAGCGGTCCATGACCGGGGCGGTGTTGCCGCCCGGGGCGGGCTGGATGCCGTAGCCGATCAGCTTGCTGGAGCGGGTGCGCAGCGTCTGCGCGGCGCGGCTCGGGCGGTAGCCCATCTCGTCGATCGCCTGGCGGACCCGGTCCAGGGTCTCGGGGCGCAGCAGCTCCGGCGAGTTGATCGCGTTGGACACGGTCTGCGTGGAGACACCGGCCCGGCGGGCGACCATCGCGAGGGTCACCGGGCCGCCCTTGGTGCTGCCCTTGGGCGAGGAACTGCTGGTGGAGCGGGGCATACGGGTCTCCGGCCTACGAGGTTGCAAGCCCAGTCCCAAGGGCTTGATTTGAGCGTTACAAAGGCATTGTCAGCGCCCTGAAGAGGCCGTTAATGTCTTTTGAACGATCCAACGCTGAGAGGTTCTACTCTTTTGGACACCACTGTCAAGCCCCAGGACACCAACGACTCGGTCACGGCAACCACTTCGGTGGCCGCGGACCTGCAGCCGTTCCTGCACGACGCGGTCGTCACGCTGTACGCGCCGAGCTTTGTGATCTCGCGCGCGGACGGGCAGCTCGGCGGGGATGCGGACGGCTTCTACCACGGCGACAGCAGGGCGCTGTCCCATCTGACCGTCACGGCCGGGCCCATCGCCCTGGCCCCGGTCGGCGGCGGGCTCAGGGGGGCCGACCGGGCGGACTTCCGGTCGATCCTGCGGGGCCTCGGCGAGGTGACGCCCGACCCGGCGGTCACCCTGCTCCGCCGCCGGACCGTCGCCTCCGGGCGGTTGGAGGAGAGCTTCGAGGTCACCAACGCGGGCACCCAGCGGGTCCGCTTCCGGCTGACGGTCACGGCGGCCACGGACCTCGCCCTGATGGAGCGGGTCAAGTCGGGCCACGTCCTGGAGCCGGTACGGGCGCGGGTCGAGAGTGACGGACACGGTCTGGTGTGGTCCCGTGACGGGTTCTCCGTACGCCTGACCAGCGAGCCGGCGCCGGACGTGCTGGAGGCGGCGGAGGGCCGGGCGGCGGAGGGCCGGCTGTCGTACGACATCGAACTGGCCCCCGGCACCTCGTGGACGGCGAGGCTGCGCTGCACGGCGGCGTACGCGGACGGCGACCAGTTCCCGGCGCCCCCGGCGGACGCCGTGCCGTGGCGCACCCCGGCCCTGCGCAGCGCGGACCGCCGCTTCGACCAGTGGCTGGACCAGTCGGTCGCCGACGCGGACCGGCTGCGCCTGATGGACCCGCGATCCGACGAGAGGGGCGGGGCCGGCACGGGCGGTGTGGATCAGTTCCTGGCCGCGGGCGCCCCGTGGTTCCTGACCCTCTTCGGCCGCGACTCGCTGTGGGCCGCCCGGATGCTGCTGCCGCTCGGCACCGACCTCGCGGCCGGCACGCTGCGCACCCTCGCCCGCCGCCAGGGCGCGGCCGTCGACCCGGCCACGGAGGAGCAGCCCGGCAAGATCCTGCACGAGGTGCGGCGCGCCACCCAGGACTTCACGGACACCTTCTCCCTCCCGCCGGTGTACTACGGCACGGTGGACGCGACCCCCCTGTGGATCACCCTGCTCCACGACGCCTGGCGCTGGGGCCTGGCCCCGGCCGAGGTGGAACAGCTGCTGCCGCACGCCGAGTCGGCGCTCGGCTGGCTGCGCGACCAGGCGGACGCGGGCGGCGACGGCTTCCTCAAGTACGTCGACCGGACCGGCCGGGGCCTGGCCAACCAGGGCTGGAAGGACTCCGGCGACGCCATCCGCCACCGCGACGGCCGCCTCGCCGACCCGCCGATCGCGCTGTGCGAGGTGCAGGCGTACGCGTACGAGGCCGCGCGGGGCGGGGCGGCGCTGCTGCGCGCGTTCGGGCGGCCGGGCGCGGACGCATGGGAGGAGTGGGCGGAAGGGCTCGCCGACCGCTTCCGTAAGCGCTTCTGGGTGGAGGACGCGCGGGGCCCGTACCCGGCGGTCGCGCTGGACCGCGACGGCCGGCCGGTGGACTCGGTCACCTCGGGCTTCGGCCACCTCCTCGGCACCGGCCTGCTGAACCAGGAGGAGAGCGCGGCGCTGGCCGCCCGGCTGGCCGGCCCCGACCTCGACTCGGGCCACGGCCTGCGCACGCTGAGCAGCGACTCGGTGGGCTTCAACCCGTACGGCTACCACATCGGTTCGATCTGGCCGCACGACACCGCGATCGCCGTCCACGGCCTGGTCAGGGCCGGTTTCCCGGACGCGGCGGCGTCGCTGGCGGCGGGCCTGCTGACGGCCTCGGCGGCCTTCGACGCCCGGCTGCCGGAGCTCTTCGCCGGCCACGGCGCCGACGCGGGCCCGCGCCCCGCCCCCTACCCGGCGTCCTGCCGCCCCCAGGCATGGGCGGCCGCCGCCTCGGTCCAGGTCCTCGCGTCGGCCCTCGGCCTGGACGCGGACGTCCCGGGCGGCACGGTCACGGTGGCCCCCACCTTCGCCCGGGCGTACGGCCCGCTGACGGTGACCGGGCTCCAGGTCGGCGGCGGGCGGCTGGACGTCACGCTGGCGGCGGACGGGTCGGTGAGCGTGACGGCGCCGGAGGGGCTGACCGTGGTCACGGCCTGACGACCGGCGCGGTGGCCCGGGGCTCCGGGTCCGGGGCGGCCGATGCACACCGCGTGGTGTGCATCGGATCGGGCAGGATGCGCGTATGGAGAAGCCGAGCTGCCCGCGGGACGCCGCGCACGCGAACGCTACGCACGCAGACGCCGAGAACGCTGCGCATGCAGACGCTGAGAACGCTGCGCACGCAGACGCCGCGCACGCCGCCGACACGGGGGACACGGCGTACACCGCGGACTGTCATGCGCGTATCGCGTTCGAGGTGCTCGCGAACCGCTGGGACAGCGTCGTGGTCTACACGCTCGGCGCATGCGGCCCGATGCGGCCCCGGGCGCTGGTCGCCCGGATCGGCGGCATCAGCCCCAAGGTCCTCAACGACGCGCTGCGGCGCCTGGAGTACAACGGCCTGATCGAGCGCCGTACGTACGCGGAGGCGCCGCCGCGCGTCGACTACGCGCTGACCGAGGCCGGAACCGCCCTGCTCGTCCCCATGCGGGCGATGGGCGCGTGGGCGAAGCGTCATGCGGACGACGTGCTGGCCGCACAGGACCGGTTCGAGGCGCAGGGCCGCGCCCCTCGGCGTGCGGCGGGTGCCTGACGCCCGGGCCCTGTCCGGACCGTAACTCACGTGCCCGGGCCGGGCGCCGCCGGTACCGTACCGGGGCATGACAAAACGACTGTCATCGGAGGAGGTCTACGCGCTCCTCTACGAGCTGTGTGTCGACCTCGGTTTCTGTCTTCCACCGCACGACATACGGCGGCTGCGCGAAGCGCCGCCCGCCGATGTGGACAAGTTCACCGATTCCGTCTTCAAGGCGGAAGGGCTGGACCCGGGCGGCGAAGACGGGTGGCTGCGGCCTCGGGTGCGCGAGGTCGTCGAACGGCATATGCGCGGCAAGTGACCCTGATTCTTGGCGAGTTTTCATGGCAAGCCCTTTAAGCTCCCGGGGAGGACCGAGCTCCGACACAACAAAACACACGGGGGGCCGAGGTGGACGGAAGGATTCCACTGCCACACGACGTCAAGGACTCCACGGAGTTCGTGGCGGTGATGCGCCAGCTGCGCCAGTGGGCGGATCTGAGCTATCGCGAGTTGGAACGCCGGGCCGGGGCGGCGGGGGACGTGCTGCCGCGCGCCACCCTCGCCGGGGCGCTGAACAGACAGGAGCTGCCCCGCGAGGAGTTGGTGGCGGCCTTCGTCCGGGCCTGCGGCGGTGACGAGGCCACGGTCGAGGCGTGGGTGGGGGTCCGCAAGCGCCTGGCCGTCGAGGTCGAGCAGGAACCCTCCGACGCCGAGGAGCCGTCACCCACGGTGGAGGCGGAGTCGGTGGCCGAGGACCGTGGGCCGGTGGCCGAGGACCCCGGGCTGGTGGCCGAGGACCGTGGGCCGGTGGCTGAGGGTCCCGGACCGGTGGCTGAGGATCCCCAGCCGGTGGCTGAGGACCCCGAGCCCGTACCCCGAGATCCCGAGCCGCTGGCCGAGGATCCCGAACCCGTGGCCGAGAACCCGGACCCCGTACCGGCCCCGAAACCGGAGCCGCACCCCGAGGGGCCAACGCAGCCGAAGGGGCTGAAGGCGGCCGGGCGCCGCCTCCGGCGACCGGGCGTGATCATCGCCGCCACGGTCGCGATCGTGCTCCTGACCGCCGCGGCCACGGCGATTCTGCGCCCCGGCGACCGCCCCGACGAGCCGCGCGAGAGCAGCCGTACGGAAGCGCCGGCGAGCACGACCCCCTCGGGCACACCAAGCCGCCCCTCGGGCGGTGCCACTTCCAGCGCCGCCGACGCCAAACCCGTCAAGGACGAACCGTCGCCCACCGAACCGCGGGAGACCTCGTCGACGCCCACGCCCGCGAAGACGACGGCCCCCAAGGAGCCGAAGCCCACGCGGAGTTCGCCGACATCGACGTGGACCCCGTACGACCCGCCGTCGCTCCCCGACGACCCGCCGCCCACGACGGGCACCTCGCCGACGTCCGACGGTGGCGACCCCTTCCCGGAGGAGACCTGCTGGGACGCCACCAACGACTGCACCTGAGGCGGCTCGGGCTCAGTCCCTCAGCCGCACCTCGACCCGGCCGTCCTTCAAGACCTCAAGCACCAGGTCGAAGTAGCTGTACGGATCCCCCTGCGAGTCGAGGACCCGCCCCAGGCTCCGCCGCGCGATCCGCGCGTCGTGCCAGACCAGCGTGAACGGCGTGGTGACCCCGAAGCCTCCGCCGAGGCAGTCGTCCAGGGCGTCGGCGTTGCAGCCGTAGTAGCCGCCGGGGCCGCGCATGGCCTCGCCGAGCGCGAGATAGAGGCCGGGCACATCCGTGATGTGCCGCCCGTCCAGCTCGTACACGCGCCCGGGCGGCGCGGCCGGAACGGACGGGGCACACCCTCGTTCGAGCACGCAGTCGAGCCAGAGCTCACGGTCGCGGGTCCCGTACCCGGCCCATTGGTTGGGGGCCGTCGGCGGACCGTCGTACCACCGCTGCCAGAAGGGGCGGGCCCGCGGGGGCGGCGGGTCCCAGAGGCCCTGGGTGAGGCGGATGTCGAGGAGGCCGGGGCCGAGCGGTGAGGGCTTCCAGTCGGCGATCTCGGCGGTGACGTACCGGTACGCGTCCTCCGCGCCGTTCCGGTCGAGGACGAGCAGCTGGGCCTCCCCCAGCCGCAGCCGGCGGCGGGTCCCGGCGGCGAGGGCCGACCGGAGCCGGTCGCCGGGGGCACAGCCGAGGAGACACAGCGGGGTGTCCGGCGGCTCGTCGTCAGGGGCGTCCGGCGCGACGATGTCGGAGAAGTCGGCGCAGGTGCCGAGATGTTCACGGCCGTTGTGCAGCAGCAGGCCCGCCGCCAGGTACGGATCGTCGGGCGGGTCCGGGTAGCCGTCGGCGCCCTCGATGAAGACGTCGGTCAGGGCGGGGTCGGCGGGGTGGGGGCGATGGCCGATGACCCGTACGTCCTCCAACCGCCACGCATCGAGCCGTTCCGAATCCTCCGGGCACCGTTCGTCGCCGACGGGCCGCAGCCACAGGTCGCCCAGCGGCCGCGGCTCGTACGGCGCCTTTCCGCTCTCGTACAGCGCTTCGCGCAGCGGACCGGCGGGGGCGCAGGCCAGGAGCTGGTAGGAGCAGACGGGCGGGTCGACGAACAGGCCCGAGACATCGGCGCAGACCCCCCAGGCGCTCTGGTCATCCGAGTCGGCCAGGGCGAACGCGGGGGTGTCCCCCCGACCGACCCCGTCCGGCCAACGGTGCACACGCGCGCCGCTCGGCGCGGCGCTCAGCGTCCTGCTCCGTCCGCCCCGCCCGCGAGTTCGTCGGCGTAGCGCGCCAGCGAGCGGTTGTACATGGGCAGATGGCGGGACAGGGCCGACAGGGCGAGGCCCACCGCCTCCCGCTCCCGCCCGGCGTCGACGAGCGCCAGCGCGAGGAACGCGGCGACGGCGTCGTCGAGTTCATCGGATTCCGCTTCCCGTTCCGCGGTGAGCAGCGCGACGCCCTCCTCTGGCCGGCCGAGGTTGCGCACCGTGCTGGCCAGCTGGATCACCGCCTGGCGGCGCCGCGGCCCGGTGAGTCCGGCGGCCAGGGCCTCCCGGTAGCGCGGGGCGGCCTCCTCCTCGCGGTCGGTGGCGTCGTACGCCGAGGCCAGTTCGAAGGACGCGACGGGGTCGCCGGCGGGGAGTTCGGCCGCCAGTGCCGTCATGGCCGCCAGAAAGCCGGCGGGGTCGTGGTCGTCGAAGGCGGTCCACAGGTCCGCGACCCGCCGTTCCCAATCCGATGCCGCAGTGTTCACCGGCGCAGCATCTCAGCCCGGGGCCACCCGTGTCAGCCGCCGAAGACCGCCGTCACCGGGGCGTGGTCGCTCCACCGCTGGTCGTAGCTCGCCGCCCGCTCCACCTGCGCCTTCACGGCCCGCTCGGCCAGCCCCGGCGTGCCGACGAGCAGGTCGATGCGCCACCCGGCGTCGTTGTCGAAGGCCCTCCCGCGGTACGACCACCACGAGTACGGCCCCTCGACATCCGGGTGCAGCTTGCGCACCACGTCCACGTACGCCGCCTCGTCGTACACCCGGCTCAGCCATGCGCGCTCCTCGGGGAGGAACCCGGACTTCTTCCGGTTGGCCTTCCAGTTCCTGAGGTCCGGCTCCTGGTGCGCGATGTTCCAGTCGCCGCACACCAGCACCTCGCGCCCGCCGGCCGCGGCGCGCTCCCGCAGCTCCTTCAGATACGGCAGGAACTCGCCCATGAAGCGCTCCTTCTCCTCCTGCCGCTCCGTGCCGACCTCCCCCGACGGCAGATACAGGCTGGCGACCGTCACCCCGGGCAGGTCCACTTCCAGATAGCGGCCGCTGCCGTCGAACTCCGCGGACCCGAAGCCGACCCGTACGCCCTCCGGCTCGCGCCGCGTGTAGACGGCGACCCCGGCCCGGCCCTTGGTGTCCGCCGGGGCGTGCACGGTGTGCCAGCCGTCGGGCTCGCGGACCGGCGCGGTCAGCTCACCGGGCTCGGCGCGCACCTCTTGCAGGCACACCACGTCCGCGGCGGTGCCCGCGAGCCATGGCAGGAAGCCCTTCTTGGCTGCGGCGCGCAGCCCGTTTACATTCACGGTGGTCACGGTGAGCATTCCGGCACGATACGCCAGAAAAAACCGAGCGCCCCGCAGGTTCGCATGGAAGTACGATCTCTCGCATGAATATCCAGTCCGTCCCCTACGACCACCCCGACGCCGTCAAGCTCAACGACGAGGTGCAGGCCGAATACGTCGAGCGCTACGGCGACCCCGACCTGACAGTCATGGACCCGACGCACTTCGAACCGCCCCGGGGGCTGTACCTCCTCGCCTACGACGCACAGGGCCGCGCGGTGGCCAGCGGCGGCTGGCGCAGCCAGGAGCACAGCGAGGACGGCCACGTGGACGGCGACGCCGAGATCAAGCGGATGTTCGTGGTCCGGGAGGCGCGGGGGCAGGGGCTGGCCCGCCGGATCCTGGCCGCGCTGGAGGACAGCGCCCGGGAGGCGGGGCGGCAGCGGATGGTGCTGGAGACGGGGACCGAGCAGCCGGAGGCCATAGCGCTCTACACCTCCTGCGGCTATGTGCCGATCACCAAGTTCGGGCTGTACCGCTTCGAGGAGTCCAGCCGCTGCTACGGCAAGCCGCTGGCGTAGGCCGCAGCAGCGGGCTCGCGGCCGGGTGGCTGCCGGCGGGCTCGCGGCCGGGTGGCTGCCGGCGGGCTCGCGGCCGGGTGGCTGCCGGCGGGCGCCTAGGAACGTTCGGCTTTAGCCGACTCGATCTCCCTGCGCACCCGCCCGGCCGGATACCGGGCGACCGGGTGACCGTACGGCGCCAAGGCCCGGTCGGCCGCGTCAGGAGACGGCTCGCGTACGTCGGCGACCAGCACGGTGGTGCCCGGCGGGACCTCGGCGGCCAGCATCTCCAGGGCGGCACTCACGCCCGCCGCCCCGCCCGCACCCTCACCCTCACCCCCGCCTCGGCCCGCGCCCATACCCTCGCGGGTGTCCCGCGCCGCGCCGACGAACCCGCCCTCCCCGAAGCCGATCATGAGGCCAAGCGGCCCGCCCAGAACGCCCACGAGCCCGCCCATCAGGTCATCCATGGTGAAGCAGCGGGCGCCGCTGCTGTCCACACAGTCCGGCAGATCGAGCGTCCCGTCCACGGCCCGCGCGATCACCGCGCCCTCGCACAGCACCAGTTCGCCCTCGTCATCCGCGCGGAGCAGTGCGTCGAGCGCCCGAGGGGCCGCTTCCGGCCCCGGAAGATCCATAAACAAGATGTTCTCGGCCATACCCCCACTCTTGCCGCAGACCGGCCCCCACGCACCTCGTGACCACCGCATAAGCAGGGCACACGAGGTGCGCGGGGGCGCCGCCGGTCAGCCGTTGGCCGCGAACTTCCGGCTGATCGCGTCGAACACGCCCTTGGCCTCACTGCCCAGGTGCGGCCCCGCGAGCCAGGTGTGCGCATTGGAGCTGATGGAGGTGTTGGACACCAGCGCCGTCTTGCCACCGCGGTTCACCAGCCACCCGCCACCGGACGAGCCGCCGGTCATCGTGCAGCCGATCCGGTACATCGTCGGCGCGGTCGGCGAGAACGACAGCCGGTTGGGCCGGTCCAGGCAGTTGAACATCAGCGCCCCGTCGTACGGCGGCGCGGCCGGGTAGCCGTACGCGCCGATCGAGCTGACCTGGTTCGCCGACGGCGCGTCGAACCACACCGGGACCGCGGCCCCGACCGTCTCCTGCAGCGACTTGCCGCCGCCGTTCTCCGGCTTCAGATGGAGCACCGCGAAGTCGTACGACGAGGCGACATTGCCGGTGTGGGCGCCCCCGTCGATCCACTGCGAGGAGGTCTGCGACCAGTCCGCCCACCACACGCCGTACGGGGCGACGTCCTGGCTCGCGGCGGTCTCGGTCCGGTTGGCGGGCAGCCCGTTGTCGTTGTACGACGGCACGAAGACGATGTTCCGCATCCAGCCGCCCTGCTTGCCGGAGTGCACGCAGTGGCCCGCCGTCCACACCAGGTTGGACTTGCCCGGGTGGGCCGGGTCCTCGACGACCGTGCCCGAGCAGACCATCGGCCCGTCGGGGCTGTCGAAGAAGATCCTGCCGACCGGCGCCATGTTCTGGTGGTACGGCCGTGAGACCTGCTTGGCCTGGATCGCGGACGGCTCGGGGTCGGTGGCCGCCTGGCCCGCACCGGCGCTCTGCGTGGCGACGGTGCTCGGCGAGTCCTTGGCCTTCGCCATCCGGGACGGCTGCCAGAAGTCCTTGATGACGGGGTTGGCGAAATCGGAAGCCTTGCGGGCCCAGTCGTCCCAGTTCTTCCAGCCGCCGTCCTTCCACTTCTTCAGGTCGTCCAGACTGGTCGGCACCCCGTCCGGAATCCTCAGGCCTTCCTTCTCCTTGCCCTTGTCCCCGGTGGTGGCCGAAGCGCTCGGCTCGGACCCGGCGTTGTCGTCGCTCGGCCCGCAGGCCGTGGCGGTGACCGCGAGCAGGGCGGCCATGGCCGCGGCGGCCGCGGCGGAGCGGCGTATGGATGGCATGGAGCCTCGTCCCCCTGTGTGCTGTTGTGCCGCGCTTGTTGCTTGCGCGTGAAGCCGTCTTCCAGCTGCCCCTTCTCGGACAGACCCCCCACTATGCCCGCGCCTCAGGCCACAGCCGTCACCTGGTTCACAGCCCGCACACAACACAAACGGGGTCGGCACGATTCCATGACATCGCTTCAATGCGCATTGACGGAGTGAGTACTCACTCCGTACGGTGGGCGCATGGCAGAACCACCGGCCCGGCGACGTGCACCGGGCATGAGCACCGAGCAGCGCCGGGCGATGATCGTCGCGGCCGCGCTCCCGCTGGTCGCCGAGTACGGCGCCGCGGTGACCACGGCGCAGATCGCCCGCGCCGCCGGCATCGGCGAGGCGACGATCTTCCGCGCCTTCAAGGACAAGGAGGAGGTGCTGGCCGCCTGCACGGCCGAGGCGATGAACCCCAGCCATGTACTGCGCGAGCTGGCCTCCATCTCCCTCGACCAGCCGCTCGCCGACCGGCTGACCGAGGCGGCCGAGGCGATGCGGGCCCATCTGACGCGGATGGGCGCGGTCGCCGGGGCCCTCCATGCCTCGGGCCACCGCCGCGAACGCACCCCCGCCGCCCGACCAACCGGCGGCCGACCAACCGCCGCCCAACCGACCGCCGCCCGACCAACCGGCGGCCGAACCTCGACCTCCGACAACCCGCACGACGGATCCGACCGACCGGCGGACAGCCGGGAGACATCGATGCGGGCGACCCGCGACGCCCTGACCGAACTCGTCGAGCCCGACCGGGCGACCCTGCGCCTGCCCCCCGAAAGAGTCGCCTCGATCTTCCTCGGCATGCTCTTCACCCAGCTGCACTTCGGCGCCGAGGGCGCCGACGTCGATCCGGTGGAGTTCGTCGACGTCCTCCTGCACGGCACCCTCAACCAACCCGGGAGCGGCACATGAGCGTCACGCTGAACCACACCATCGTCCCCGCCGCCGACCACCGCGAGGCGGCCCACTTCTTCGCCTCCGTCATGGGCCTGGAGGAACTGCACCCCGCGGGCCGCAACGGCCACTTCGCCCCCGTACGGGTGAACAACACGCTCACCCTGGACTTCATGACCGTGACCGACCCCGAAGGGCACCACCTGGCCTTCGACGTGGACCCGGCCACCTTCGACGCGATCCTGTCCCGGATCCGTACGGCGGGCATCCCGTACGGCAACGACCCCACCCAGCCCGACAACAGCCGGATCGACCACCCCCTGTGTCCCCGGGGCCTGTTCTTCCAGGACGAGACGGGAAATCTGTACGAGGTGATGTCCTCGGCGTGACGGGCACGAGGCCCGTCATGCGGCAGCGTCTCAGGCCACGAGCTCATTCAGACACAGCGCCGCGAGGCGCGGCAGACGGCGGCTCATCTCCTCGCCGTCGTCGAAGTCGAAGTCCTCACCCATGTCCGCCTCGGCACCCGCCCCGAGGCCGCCGTCCCCGCTCTCCCCCTGAGCGCACCGATGACGCTTCCACTCCTCGTAGAAGTCCTCCCCGACCGCCGCGACCCGCTCGAACGCCGTGCTCGCCACGTAGTTGACCTCCTCGTAGAACAGGGCCTCATAGCCGCCGTCGGCCGCGGCCTCGATCACGGCCGGGTGCTCCGCGAGGCTGTCCGGGTCGGCGGCCGTGCGCTCGTACCACTCGCGGCCCAGCGCGATCAGCCCGGCGCGGAAGTCCATGAAGCTGTCGTCGGAGCAGCCGCCGCCGATGAGATAGGCGGCGGCCCAGACGTCCCATCGATAGACGGCGTCGTGTATCTCGTCGAACCGCGTCTGGAATTCGAGGATGTCTTCCTTCGAGAGCGCGGCGAGCAGGTCGACCAGCGCCTCGTCGAAAGGCTTGTCGCCAGGCTTTCCGTCCGGGCCGCCAGCCCGCGCGGATTCGATGACGGTCCAGAAGCGATCCGTGTCCATGTGGTCGACTGTGCCAGGGGGGTCTGACAACGCAGGGAGGACGCAGGGTGAAGATCGGCTCCGCACGTGCCGCCGCGGCCCGGTGGGTGGACCAGTACGCCCGCCCCGAACCCGGTTTCCGCGGGGCGTACTTCAGCGGCTCGACGGTCGGCCTGCCCGACGACGCCGAGCTGCCGCCGACCTCCGACGTCGATGTCGTGGTCGTCACCGCCGAGGACGATCCCCCGGCCAAACCGGGCAAACTCCGCCACCACGGCGCCCTGCTGGAGATCAGCTATCTGCCCTGGTCGCGGCTCGCCCCGCCCGACGCCGTGCTCGCCTCGTACCACCTGGCCGGCAGCTTCCGCACCGACACGGTCATCGACGACCCCACCGGCCGGCTGAGCGCACTGCACGCCCGCGTCTCGCGCGACTTCGACGCGACGCCCTGGGTGCGCCGCAGATGCGAGGACGCCCGGCGCCGGATCGAGCGCGGGCTCGCGGCGATCGACACGTCGGCGCCGTTCCACGAACAGGTGACGTCCTGGCTGTTCCCCACCGGCGTGACCACCCATGTGCTGCTCGTCGCCGCCCTGCGCAACCCCACCGTACGGCTGCGCTATCTGGCCGCCCGCGAAGTCCTCGCCGCCCACGGCCGTCTCGATCTCTACCCCGAACTCCTCGGCCTCCTCGGCTGCGCCCGCCTGCCCGCCGAGCGCGTCCGGCGCCAGCTGCGGGAGCTGGCCACGACGTTCGACGCCACCGCCGCCGTCGCGAGGACGCCGTTCCTCTTCAGCAGCGACATCACCCCGGCGGCGCGGCCCATCGCGATCGACGGCAGCCAGGCCCTCATCGACCGCGGCCGCCACCACGAGGCGGTCTTCTGGATCATCGCGACCTTCGCCCGCTGCCACACCATCCTGGCCACCGACGCCCCCGAGACCCACCAGGCGCTCACCCCGCCCTTCCGCGCCGCCCTCGCAGACCTCGGCATCGCCTCGACGTCCGACCTCCTCCACCGCGCCGAGGAGGTCGGACGCTTCCTCCCCCGCCTCTGGCAGACCGCCGAGGCCATCACCCGCGCATCGGCGCGCTGATCGCCCCGGCGAGGATCACGGCGGGATCAAGTCATGCGGCTCAGTCAGAGTTGCACCACAGCAGCACGCCCGGCCCGTCCGGCGTCGTGACGGGGACCCACGCCTCGTCGGCCTCGGCGAGCCGGTCCTCGTCGAGCCGCAGCGAACGCGGCTCCTCGTTCGTACCGTCGCAGGCCCAGAAGGTCACGCCCGCGACGATCTCCCGCAGCTTGGCCGACTCGTCGGCCGTCCACTGGTGATTCCAGGTCCCGGCCCCTCGGAAATGCCCCTCGAACATCTCGCACAGCCCGTCGAGCTCATCGGGCGCGTACACCGGCACCAGATACCCCTCGACCCGCCCCTGCCGACAGGCCGTTCCGCCGTACTGCTGCTGGTAGGACACCCCGGTGGCCGCCTCGACCACCACATAGATCCACTCCTCCGACGCCCCATCGGGGTCGAGGAAGACAAAACGCTGACCGGCCATGCCCGCAGTCTGTGGCCCAGCGCCCAGTGCCTCAACAGGATTTCCGCGGGCGGCACTGCGAGCCATCGGCACTGTCAGTGGTCGGACTGTCAGCCACCGGCACTGTCAGTAGCCGGGTGCACCATGGGCGACATGGCACGTACCGACTCGACCGCCACCGCCCCACCCGCGTGGGGCGTCCAGCACACCCTGTGTCTGCCCACCGAGGACGCGGCGCGGCAGGCCGCCGCGGAGCTGGCCGCGGGCGGGCATCGGCTGGTCGCGATACGGGCCCATGACCACTTCCGGTCGAATCCGTCGAGCTTCTGGTACGGCAAGCCGTCGCTTGACCCCGAACTGGCCGGCTGGTGGCAGGTGTTCTCGCTCGCGGTCCACTCCGGCCACGACCGGCGGGCGCTGGGGCCGTTCCTCCGGCATGAGCACATACGGATCGCCGGGGTCGCCCGGTCCCGCGGCGGGTTCCATCAGGGCCGCGCCGAGGGGCACGCGGTCACCCTGCAGCAGGTCTTCGCCCGGGACGGCCTGGTGCACGAGCGCACCACGGCCGAGGTCGCCCCGCCCGTCCCGCTGCCCAACGATCCGGCCCCGCCCGCCCCGGGGCCGCGGTGGACCGGTCTGGCCTCCGCCGAACCGCACCGGCCGGAGGATGTCGTCCGGGCTGTGGTGGCGGTGGCGGAGCGGATGTACGGCAGCTCGGACGGGGCCCCCGAAGCCGTCGGGTGGCTGCTGGAGGAGGACTTCGCCTTCGGGGAGCCGTACGAGACCACGGGCGCGTTCCTGGGCGACCTGGCCGATGCCGTGGCCCACCAGGGCGACTGCACCGATGACACCGTCGATGCAGTCCCCTTCCTGGCCGAGTTGGCGAGCGACGGCGCGATTCCGCCCGCGGCCCGGGTGATCGTGCTCGGCGACCTGCTCCAACTCTCGTCAGCCGGCGCCTCGCTCGCCGTCTTCACGGCCGACCGCGTCGCCGCGCTCGGCGGCGTATGGCAGGAGCCGGCCGACGTGCAGATGACGCGGCGGGCGATCGGCCGCGCGCTGCCGCGTCTCCTGGACCGCTGGGACGAGGAGACCGACGCGGCCCGGTTCGTACTCGCCGCGCTGGCCGCCACCACGGCACCGGAGGGCGTCGGCACCCACCTCGTCCCCCGCCTGAAGGATCTCCCCGCCCCGGCCGGCTCACCCCGCGCCGACACGGTCGCCCTGATCGCCGCGCTCCTGGACAACGAGAGGGGCCTCGGCACTGCCCTGCACCGCCTGACCTCCTGGCGCCCCGCCCTCGCGGAGCGGACCGCCTCGCCCCACGCCGTTCCCCGGCAGGTGGCCGTGGCCGTGCTCCCGGCCCTCGTCATGGAGGATGTCGGCCCGGCCGTCCACTCCTGAGCCTTCTACACCAAAGCTCTGGCCAGGGCCGATGACAAAGGTCTGGACCTCGTTGAACGGTTCGCCGCGCACGGCCGTATCTCGGCTGCGAAAGGCACCGCACAGCACGGACCGATCCAACGAGGAGTTCCGCATGTCCCGGAAGCGTCGTGTGACCCGGCCCCAGAAGCTAGCCCTGACCATCGGCGCGGTAGGTCTCGTGGGCGGCGGCCTCGCCGTCGGCGTCGGGGTCAGCCAGGCCTCGGAGACCACTCAGGCCAAGGCGCCCACGGAGAACTGCGCGGGGCTCGACACCGCGCTGCGGAACAATCTGAACTTCATCGCCGGCCAACAGGCCAACCCCGACGCCCAGTCGGAGGCGAGGATCGCCAATCGCCAGGAGGTGGTGACCCAGATCCAGCAGCGCCGCCAGGTGGCGGGCTGCACCGAGACCGTCACGCCCTCCACCCCCACCACCGCCCCGACCTCCGCCCCGACGGCCGCGGACCCCGAGACCACCGCCCCGGCCACCTCCCCTGCGACCGGCGGCGGCCAGCAGCCGGGCGGTGACACCGGCGGGGCCTCCGGCGAGGTGGTCTGCGCCGGCTCCACGGTCACCCTCTCCGGCGAGGAGGGCGCGCCCGCCGCCTCCAGCAACCAGTTCCCGATCGGCACCCGGCTCAAGGTCACCAATCTGGACAACAACAAGTCCACCACGGTCAGCGTGACCTCGGCCTCGGGCAGCTGCGCGCTGCTCAACAACGCCGCGTTCGAGCAGGTACGCGAGCCCGGGAAGTTCCTCATCCGCCGAGCCGTCATCGAGCGCGTGGGCTGACCGTCCGCGGATCAAGGCCGTTATGGCTCGTCATAGCCCGTCATGGCGCGGAGACGTCCATGGCGCGGACCCCGAGCACCACGGCGACGACGAGGCAGCCGACGGCGACCCCGGCGGCTGCCCGCCGCAGCGGCACCTTCCCGGGAAGCAACCGGCGCGGCAGGACGAGACTCAGCGCCGCGCCGACCCATGCGAGGGCCACCAGCCGCGGAAGCCATGCCTCCGCTCGGTCGTTCACCTGGTAGCAGTGCTCGGCTCGCGGTCCGGTCTCGCCGTAATAGAAGAGGCAGTCGCTGCCGAAGTTCTCGGTGCCGACCCCGGCGATCCCCCACCACACGGTGGCGAGGAAGGCCGCGGCCACCGCGATTCCGACGGCCGCGCGGTCGCTGCCGGCACGCGCCGCGGAGGTGCCCATATGCCGCCTCAGCCGCGCTGGGGAGAGATCGCGTACGGCACGACGACGGGAAGTCGGGCGCACTCGCGACAGGCGCGGGCGGAGGCCGCGATCCGTACGTGCGAGGCGATGGTGACGACGCCGACGCCCGTGCTGACCAGCCAGTTCCCGGCCAGAGCCGACGCCGTGGTGAGCGTCAACGCGCTGATCGCCAGGGCCGCACAGGCGGCGGTGCCGGTCCAGGCGACCATCAGCGGAAGCCGCCGCGGGGTGGGCAGCCGGCGGGCCAGGGCGCCGGTGGCGGCCAGCGACACCGCCGCCAGCAGCGCGGCGGCGGCCGCCACGCCGCCCACGTGGGCGGCCAGGACCTCGACGGGGCGGGGCAGGACCCGGCCACGGTCGACGATCACCAGCACATACCAACAGAGGATCAGGAACGGCACGATGAGCGCGACGCGGCGCGCGGTGTGGCGGGCCTGGGCGATGGTGAGCTCCCGCTGGAAGGCGGGCGCGATGTCCTTGACGCTCCCGAAGTCGTCGACCGCCTGGCGTGCGGCGCGGCCGTCGACGCTCCCCCCTTCGGCGATGTCGGCCGCGGCGTCGATGAGCGCGTCACGCGCCTCGGTCAGCATCCGCTCCTTGACCCGCACCGGACCGTGCAGGGCGCCCGCCAGCGCGGCGACATGCTCGTCGATCGGGTCGAGGCCGGGCGCGGCGCCGCGGTCGAGCGCCGTCATACAGCCGGCCTCGGCGCCGGGGCGGGGTCCAAAACAGCACCGATCGCGGCGGTGAGCTCGCGCCAGGCCGTACGCTCCTCGGCCAGGCTGCGCCGTCCGGCGTCGGTCAGCTCGTAGCAGCGGCGGCGGCGTTCGCCGACCGACTGCCAGTCGCTGCGCAGCAGCCCGAGCCGCTCCAGCCGGTTGAGCGCCGGATACATCGTGCCCGTCCGCAGTTCCAGGGCGCCGCCGCTGCGCTGCTGAACCGCCGTGATGATCGCGTAGCCGTGCAACGGCCCCTGCTCCAGCACGGACAGCAGCAGCGCGTCCAGGTGCCCGCGTACCGCATCTCCCTTCACAGTAGGCAGCCTACCTATCCACCTGTAGACGCGCTATATATTGGCAGCCAACATGTAGGCTGCTTACTCAAACGGAGTCGCAGTGACCAAGCTGCTGTTGTCCGTACACGTCCTGGCCGCGATCCTGGCGATCGGCCCGATCGCCGTGGCCGCCTCGCTCTTCCCTCGCTTCGCCCGAGACCCCGGCGACGCCCCGGAACCAGACGACCGGGAACCAGACGCCCAGGCCCCTGGCAACGCCCAGGAACCAGACGACGCCCGGGAACCAGACGACCGGCGCGACCCGGCGATAGCCGCGTTCCTGCACCGCATCTGTCGCGGCTACACCGTCGTCGGCCTGGCCGTCCCGGTCTTCGGCCTCGCCACCGGCGCCCAGCTCGGCGTCCTGGGCGATGCCTGGCTCATCACCTCGATCGTGCTGACCACCATCGCCGCCGCCCTGCTGGCGCTGGCCATCCTCCCCACCCAACAACGCCTGCTGGCCGCGCCGGACGGCACGGATACCGCCGGGAACACGCGGGCAGCGGCGGCGACCCGACTGGCCATGACCACCGGAATCTTCAATCTGCTGTGGGCGATCGTGGTCGTCCTGATGATCGTCCGCCCCGGCTCCACCACAGGAGCGTGACCGCCATGCGCACCCTGCGGATCGCGGCCGCCGTCGAGGCGATATCCCTCGTGGCCCTGCTGCTCAACCTGGCCACCATCCACACCAAGGCCATCACCGCCCTCGGCGGCCCCGTGCACGGCATGTGCTACCTCACCGTCATCGTCTGCACCTGGATGGCCCCCACTCCCACCCCCACCGCCCGCTGGCTCGCCGCCATCCCAGGCATCGGCGGCCTGCTCGTCCTCCGCCGAATCCAGCCCCAAGGAGCATGAGATGACCGACAAGGAACCTGAGATGACCGACCCGTACGCCGGGCTGCCGTTCCCGCGCACCGACCTGGCCCTAAAGGCCCTGCGCCACGCCCGCGACCTCGAATCCCCGGCGATCTTCAACCACAGCCTGCGCACCTATCTCTACGGGCGTTTCCTCGGCGAGCGTCAGGGCCTGCAGCCCGGCCACGACTACGACGACGAGTTGTTGTTCGTCGGCTGCGCACTGCACGACGCCGGACTGAGCCTCGAAGGCGATGGCGACCAGACCTTCAACGTCGACGGTGCCGACCTGGCCGCCCGCTTCCTCACCGACCAGGGGATGGCCGCCGACCGCGTCGAGGTCGTCTGGGACGCCATCGCCCTCCATCTGCACCCCGACCTGGCCGCCCGTAAACGCCCGGAGATCGCCCTGGTCACCGCGGGCGCCGGCTACGACCTCGGCCCGGACCCCGAACACCCCCTGCCACCCGGCTACGCCCACCAGGTCCACGCCGCACTCCCCCGCCTGCACGCCGCCGCCGTGCTCTACGACACGATCGTCGACCAGGCACTCGCCAAACCGCACAAAGCGCCGCCGTTCACCATGCCCGGCGAACTCCTCCGCCAGAAAACCGGCACCCCCTGGCCCACCTGGCAGCAACTGATGGCCCAAGAGCCGAGCTGGCACGACTACAACCAGTACCCGCCGGCCACCTGAACGCCACTGGTATGAGCCGAACCCCGCCTCCCGTCCGGCCGGTCGACGCGGCCTCAGCCGGACGGGAGCCAGCCCGAAGGGGCCGGGTGGGTTACTCTTCGCTGGCCCCGTCGCCCCCGGCGTCCGTATCCGGTACGGGAAGGCGGAGCCCGCGCGACTCGGCGACGCGCAAGGCATCGCTGAGGCACTCGGCAAGCCGGATTCCGGAGTACCGCACCTCGGTGTAGGGGGACATGGGATCACCCAGCACCTTGCGGGCGAGGCGGCGCGCGGGGTGGTGTCGGCAACTTGCGGGTCGGACGGGTGCCTGCGCGATGGGTTCCCGTCCCGGGGGTGAGCAGAAGGCTCAGCCAATGGGCGGCGTGGCGGATAAGGTTCCGCATGTCGACGCTCCTTGTCAGCGTTGGCCGCGCCCCGGGAGGTCTAGCCACCTCGCCGGGGTCTTCACCGGCCCGAGGCTGCATCGGGATATAGCCCCCTGTATACAAGTACAGAGGGATCTACTCGATTGTGTAGGTCGATGGATGCCTATGTTGGACAAATGAGCGATGCAGAGGAGACGAAGTCGTCCTTGGACCCGATGAGCGCGAGGCCGCTCTACGTCCAGCTGGCCGACATCATCGCCGGGAAGATCAAGTCCGGGGAGCTGGCCCCGGACAGGCCGATCCCCTCCGAGAACCACCTCGCCGACGAGTACGGAGTGGCACGCCTCACCGCACGGCGCGCCGCACAGGAACTCCGCGGCGAGGGCTGATCATCACCGTACGTGGCAAGGGCTCGTTCGTTATGGAGCCGCCAGTTGCCGACACTCCCGATGAGGACGAAACCGCCGACTAACGGCTCCACTCCTTCAGGAGTGCCGGTGATACGCCTTGTTGGCGATGCGCCAGCGGTCGTCGACGCGAGCCAACAGGAAGATGTCGGTGAATGTATCCGGACCGTGCCGGAGCGTCATGGTGGCGGTCGCGACGGTGCCGTGGACATCGATGGCGTCGATGCGGCGGGAGCGGGTCGGTTCATCCAAGGCCGGCCGTCCCTGGAAGAGAGCGCAGTACTCCTCCAGGCGCCACGAGACGAATGCGCCCTCCCGGATTCCCTCGATGTGGGCAGTGGGCAGGAACGCGTCGCGGAAGTGGGCGGGGTCGCCAGTGGCGTGTCCGCGGATGTACGCGCGAAGCGGTTCGAGCACGGCGTCCTCGACGGCGGGGACCGTGGCGGCGACCGCGATGTCAGCCTCACAGTCAGCAGGGGTGTCGGCCAGGCCGGCTGCGCTGCCCAAGGGGGTGCTCGACGCGGCGTTCAGCAAAGCCATGTCCTTGGCCAGCGCACCAATCGTGAATTCGGCCGTGGCAGCGGGCGGCTCGCCGAGGAGGAAGTGTCGCTTACGGCCCACGAGCTTGCCGAGCTGGCCGAGTTCGAGGACATCCAGCACCTGGGCACGGGGCAGACCGAGGGCGTCGCCTTGCCGCAGTGAGTCACGCAGCGCGAGGACGGCGCCGGCGAGGCTGTTGTTCGCGATCAGCTTGAGCGCGGCGGCGGTGGAGGCGTCGTTGACGCGTTGCACGGTGCCGAGCGTTTCCAGAACCGGTCGGACTCTGTCGAGCGTGTCCTGGTCGGTGGCGGCAAGGATCTGCAGGGTGCCGGCAGCAGCGGCCGGTACGGAGCCGAGCACGGGTGCGTGGACATAGGACGGGCCGAGTTGTCGGGCCAGTTTCGACGCCTCGGCGGGGGCGATCGTGCTCGTGTTCAGCACGATCGTGTCCGTGCGCAGCGAGTCGCGGACGTCGTCGAGGACCTGCTGGCAGGCAGGTCCGTCGAACAGTGACAGGAGCACGAGGTCGGCCTTCGCCACGGCGGCGCTCGGATCGCCGGTCACCTTGACGATGCCTGATGTGCGCCCGGAGCGTGTCCAGCCGACGATGTCCCAGCCCTGGGCGGCGAGTCGTGTCGCGAGCGCGGTGCCCATGCGCCCCAAGCCGAGGACGGCGAGGGTGCGGGGCGTGTGTGGTGCGGTCATGCGCGCCACAGTGGTTCACCGCGACGGCTGCGACAAGCGCAGATTTCGCAGGCCGGCCCTGCGAGATACGCATACCAGCTGCGCATACTGGCTCCATGGAACTGACCGTGTGGCGGACCTTCGTGACCGTGTGCCGACTCGGGTCGCTGTCGGCGGCGGCCACCGAGCTCAACCACACGCAATCGGCCGTCTCCCGGCAGATCGCCGGGCTGGAGCGGCAGATCGGCGTGCCTCTGGTGGATCGCCATGCGCGCGGTGTGCGTCCGACTGCCGCCGGCGAGGTGTTCCGGCGCCACGCCCTGGCCACGCTCAACGAGGCCGACCGTGCCGTACGCGCCGCACGAGACGTTCACGACGGGCCGTGCGGTCGGCCGCTGGCTGTCGGTGCCGCCCCCTCTCTGGCCTCCGGGGTCGTCCCCGAGGCCATCCGGGGCTTGCTGAAGCAGGCCGGATCCATCCGGTGGAGCCTGGTCCCCGGCCTGAGCGCGCCGCTGCACCAGCGTGTGATCGCCGGCGATCTCGACATCGCCGTCGTCACCGATGCACCGCCAGGGCTGCCCCATGACCCGCGGGTCGATCGGCGGTTCCTCGGCCTGGACGACATGGTCGTCGTGCTGCCCGTCAGCCATCCGCAGGCCGGGGGCGGTCCGGTGCACATACAGACGCTGGCCGACCAGACCTGGGTCGAGGACAACGACGGCTCGGCGGCACTCCTGCGCCAGCACGCCGCCCGTGCCGGAGTCAGCGCCCGCATCGACCTCACCGCGGCCGATCTGCACGGCAAGCTGGCCCTGGTCGCGACCGGTCATGCCATCGCGTTGATACCCGGGGTGCTGACGTGCGCGCTGCGGACCGACGTCACCACAGTGGGTCTCGTCGATCCCCCGACCAGGGGCATCTACACGGTCACACCACGGCGCGATCCCCACCCCTGTGCGGGGTCTCTCCACGATCAGCTCGCCGCCGCCTTCGCCTCGGGGATCCGCCTTCAGACCCCTTGATCCGTAGGCTGGGCGGTGGCCGGAGAACGTCAGCTCAGAGAGCTTTGGTCAAGAGCCGGATCCCTTATGTATCCCGTTCAGGAAAGACGCTTGATGGTTGGGCGCGTCCCGCCTCACAGTGTCGCCATGAGCAATCACTCCGAAGCGCCTGTCACGCCCGTCGAGGCCTTTGAACCCCCCTACTACGCCGCTGTCTTCACCGCGGTGCGCACCCAGGACCAGAGCGGCTACAGCGAGACCGCCGCACGCATGGAAGACCTGGTGAAGGACGTCCCTGGGTTCCTGGGGATGGACCAAGCGCATACTCCTGGTGGGCTTTCCATCACCGTCGGGTACTTCCGCGACGCCGACGCCCTCACGGAGTGGCGGACCAACGCCGAGCACCGCGCGGCGCAAAAGCGCGGGCAAGCCGAGTGGTACGAGAGCTACACGCTGCATATAGCGAAAGTGGAGCGGAGCCACGGGTTCACGCGAGCGTAGGTGCCCGCAGAGCCCAACAGCAGGCTGAGCAACTGAGAAAGCCCCCGCCGGATTTCCCGGCGGGGGCTTTGAGCTGTGTGGACCTGAGGGGATTTGAACCCCTGACCCCCTCGATGCGAACGAGGTGCGCTACCAGTCTGCGCCACAGGCCCTTGCAGCGAGTGAAACTCTAGCATCCCCTCCGGGGTGCTTGGAAATCCGTTCCTCGCGGCCCCCGGGCCGGTCCCCGCTGGTCAGCGGTCACTCGTTGGCGGCGCGCGGGCGGTCCTCGTCCGCGTACTGGTCGAAGAGGGGGGTGCGGCCCCGCTCGCGGGGGCCGCGGGCTGCGGGGGGCTGGTGGGTGGCGGGGTCGGGGGCGTGGGTGGGTTCGGCGGTGCTGGAGCGGGCGGAGCTCCAGGCGTCGGGGGCGCCCAGGTCGACGTTGCCGGTGGCGCGGGGGGCGACAGGCGCGGTGACGTAGGTGGGCAGCGGGACGGGCACCGGCTCCCAGCTCTCGCCGGTGGACGGGCCGCGGTCACGCTCGCGCTGCAGGTCCACCCACTCCGCATGGTCGGTCTGCTCGACCAGGGCGCGGCGGCCTGCCGCGTGCGGGGAGCCGGCCGGGGCCGGGCGGGCGGCCTCGGCGCGGGCGGGCGGCTCGGCGGGGCCGTCGTCGTCGGTGGGGTCCTCGGCGGGCGGGCGGGGGTGCGGACGGCGCTCACGGAGGCGCTGGGCGGCCAGCTCGGCGCGGCGCTGGTCCATGGTGAAGGCGAAGCGGCGGCGCTCCTGGGTGCGCAGATAGGCGATGTACGCGCTCAGCAGGACGGCCGGGAGGGCCGGGGCCCACAGGAAGGTGAGGCCACCGACCGCCGCGACGACCGCGCCGAGGGTGAAGGCGAGGAAGAGCACGATGGTGGTGCGCCGACGGCGCGCGAGCACCTTCGCGCGCCCACTGCGGGCCGCGGCCGTGGGAACCGACCCCGAAGGCCCGGAAGAACCGGAGGGCCCGGAAGGGCCAGAAGGACCGGAAGGGCCGGAGGAGGGGGCCGGGGCGGGGCTGTCGGCGGGTGGGGCGGGGGGTGGCACCGGCGTGCGCATGGTCACGGGGTCGGCGAACGCCCGGACGTCGACCGCGTCGGTCACGGCGTCCGGGTCGGCCACGCGCCGGTCCGGGGCGACGGGGTCTGCCCCGGCCTCGGGGCGGTCCGTATCGTCGGCGCGGCCCTCCTGGTCCTCCAGGCCCCCCAGGACCTCGAGCTCCGCCCGTTCCTTGGCGTATCGACGCTCCATTCCCGCGCGCCCGGACAACAGCCGGATGGCGGTACTGAAGCGCTCCGTGGGACGGGCTTCATTGAGCTCGTCCTGCCTACGGAGCCACATCGGCACCAAATAGGCGGCCCAGGCCCCGACGATGACTGCGTAGATGAGGCCACTGCTGCTCACGGTCACACGGTAGAGGGGTCTGCGCGAGGCCATCTGCCAATTGGCGCGGTGTGTCGCACGATCTGGCTGATATCTCGAGCTTTTTTTGTGATTGGTGGGATGACCAGGTTGGGAATGTGCTCAAATGCCGGGCGTTTTCGAACACATATTTTATTTCTGTGATGCGCTGGGCCTCATCCGGTGCCACCGGGCCAACAATCCCTCCGGAACCTCCTCCGCCGTGAGGGCGAAGACCAGGTGGTCACGCCAGGCGCCGTCGATGTGGAGGTAGCGGGGGCGCAGCCCCTCTTCGCGGAATCCCAGTTTTTCGACCACTCGCCGGCTCGGCCCGTTCTCGGGCCGGATACACACCTCGATGCGGTGCAGTCCGACCGTACGGAAGCAGTAGTCGGTGGCGAGCGCGACGGCGGTCGGCATCACTCCGCGGCCGGCGACCGCCTCGTCGATCCAATAGCCGATATGGCCCGAGCACATCGAGCCCCAGGTGATCCCGGCCACGGTCAGCTGTCCGGCCAGCCGTCCCCGGTATTCGACGACGAACGGCAGCATCCGCCCGGCGTGTGCCTCGGCGCGCAGATGGCGGACCATCTGGCGGTAGGTGGGCCGGTGGGTGACGGGGCCGGCGGGCGGGGGCGGCGGAATGGTGGCCTCCCAGGGGCGCAGCCATTCGCGGTTGCGCTGGTTGACCTCGCGCCAGGCGCGCTGGTCACGCAGCTTTATGGGGCGGAGGACCGTATCGCCGTCCGCCAGCATGACGGGCCAGGGCGCGTTCAGCTCGCGCTCCCAAGAGAACCGGCAGGACCCGGAAGACCAGCAGGACCCGCAGGACTCGTGGGGTCGGCAGGACCCGCAGGACTCGTGGGGTCGGCAGGACCCGCAGGATCCGTGCGGTCGGCAGCACCAGTGGAGCCGGCGGGATCAGGAGGGTCCGCGGGTCTGGGGTGGTCGCCGCCGTGCAGTTGCTCGACCGCGTGGACCAGGATCCGCCCCAGGACCGCGAGCCCGTCCCGTACGCCGCCGGTCGACCCGGGCAGGTTGACGATCAGGGTGGTGCCGGCGACCCCGGCCAGGCCGCGGGAGAGCGCGGCGGTGGGCACCTTGGCCAGCCCCTCGGCGCGGACTGCCTCCGCGATGCCCGGAATCTCGTAGTCGAGCACGCGGCGGGTCGCCTCGGGGGTGTGGTCGGTGGGCGAGATCCCCGTGCCGCCCGTGGTCACGACCACATCGTACGAAGCGGCCACCGCCTCGCGCAGGGCCGCTTCCACCGGGTCGCCGTCGGGGACCACCCGCGGCCCGTCGACCGCTAGGCCCAGCGCCGCCAGCCCGTCCACGAGCAGCGGGCCGCCCTTGTCGGCGTAGACCCCGGCTGCGGCGCGGTTGGAGGCGGTGACGACCAGGGCGCGGTAGGTCGGCGAGCCGTTCATGTCCGGCTCCAGTCGCCGGACTTGCCGCCCGTCTTCTCCTCCACCCGTACGTCCGTGATGACCGCGGACTTGTCCACGGCCTTGACCATGTCGATCACCGTCAGCGCGGCGACGCTGACCGCCGTCAGGGCCTCCATCTCGACACCCGTACGGTCGGTGGTGCGGACCGTGGCGGTGATCTCCACGGCATCGTCGGCGACCGCGAGGTCCACGGTCACGCCCGAGAGCGCGAGCGGATGGCACAGCGGGATCAGGTCCGGGGTGCGCTTGGCGCCCATGATGCCCGCGATGCGCGCGGTGGCGATGGCGTCGCCCTTGGGGACGCCATCGCCGCGCAGCAGCTCCACGACGCGCGGGGCGACGAGCACGCGGCCGGTGGCGCGGGCGGTGCGGGCGGTGACGTCCTTGTCCGAGACGTCGACCATGCGCGCCGCGCCCGATGGGTCGAGATGGGTGAGATGGTCCTGGGCGCTGCTCATCGTTCTCCCGGTCCGGGCCAGGTGGCTCCTGTGGGACGACACCGTACCCGCCGCGGGCGGCGGCCAGGCGCCTAGGTGAGCAGGACGACGTCCACTTCGGCACCGGCGGCGACCTCCGTGGTCTCCTCGGGGACCACGATCAGCGCATTGGCGTGCGCGAGCGCCTTGATCAGGTGGGATCCCGTGCCACCCACAGGGGTGACGAGGCCGGTCTCGGCGTCCATCCCCGGCGGCTCGTACCAGCCGCGCAGGAACTGGCGCCGCCCCCGCGGGGAGGACCCGACGCCCTCGGGGCAGCGCGCCCGCACGATGGGGCGGTGGACGGGGCCGGTGCCCATCAGGGTGCGGATCGCGGGCCGTACGAACAGCTCGAACGAGACATAGGAGCTGACCGGGTTCCCGGGGAGGGCGATGAACGGGACGCGGTCCGGGCCGACCCGCCCGAAGCCCTGGGGCTTGCCCGGCTGCATGGCCAACTTGCGGAAGTCGACCTCCCGCATGGCCTCCTTGACCACGTCGTACGCGCCGACGCTGACGCCACCGCTGGTGACCACGATGTCCGCCCGGCTCAGCTGGTCCTCGACGGTCGCCCGCAGCGTCCCGGCGTCGTCGGCGACCGCGCCCACCCGGAAGGCGATCGCCCCGGCGTCCCGCGCGGCGGCGGTGAGCTGGAAGCTGTTGGAGTCATGGATCCGGCCCGGGCCCGCCTCCTGGCCGGGCTGGACCAGCTCGCTGCCGGTCGACAGCACCACCACGCGCGGCCGCGGCCGCACCCTGACCGTGGCGCGCCCCAGTGCGGCCAGCAGCCCGATCTGCGGCGCCCCCAGGAGCGTGCCGGCGCCCAGCGCCAGCTCGCCCGCCCTGGCGTCGCAGCCGCGGGGACGCACATGCTGCCCGGTCGTGGCCGGGCGGTACACCCGCACCCTGCCGCTCGCGCCCTCAGGGGCCTCGCTGTGGGCGGGCATGGCGGTGACCGGCCCCTGGCCGAGGCCGCCGTCGGTCCACTCGACGGGCACGACGGCCTGGGCGCCGGGCGGCAGCGGGGCGCCGGTCATGATGCGCGCGGCCTCGCCGGGCGCGACGGCGGGCGAGGTCTCGCTGCCCGCCGCGATGTCTCCGATGACGGTGAGCACCGCGGGGTAGTCCTCGGTCGCCGCCGCGATGTCGGCCGTACGGACGGCATAGCCGTCCATGGAGCTGTTGTCGAACGGCGGGAGGGCGGTGGGGACGGTGATGTCCTCGACGAGGACGCAGCCCTGGGCTTCGAGTAGCTGCAGCTCGATCGGGTCGAGGGGATGGAGATGGTCGAGGATGTCGTCGAGATGCTCGGCCACCGTCCAGAAACGGTCCGCGCCCCGGCTCTCACCCCGGTCCTCGCCGCTCCGGCCCCCGCCCCGATCCTCGCCCCGCCCCGGCCCGGACGTGCCGGGCCGCGGGCCCGGCCCCGGCTCCTGGTCCGGGCCCTGGTCGGTGGCGCGTGCTGCGGTGCTGCTCACAGTGCTACATCTCCTCGGTGACGTAACGGCGAAGCCAGTCCCGGAAATCCGGGCCCAGGTCTTCACGTTCGCACGCGAGTCTGACAATGGCACGCAGATAGTCGCCACGGTCGCCTGTGTCGTAGCGGCGCCCCTTGAAGACGACCCCGTGGACCGGCCCGCCGAGGTCCGGATCGGCGGCGAGCGCCTGCAGGGCGTCGGTGAGCTGGATCTCGCCGCCGCGCCCGGGCTCGGTGGCGCGCAGCACGTCGAAGACAGCGGGGTCGAGGACATAACGGCCGATGACGGCGTAGTTGCTGGGCGCGTCGACCGGGTCCGGCTTCTCGACGAGCCCGGTCACCCGCACCACGTCGCCGTCCAGGGTCGGCTTGACCGCGGCGCAGCCGTAGAGGTGGATCTGGGCGGGGTCCACCTCCATCAGGGCGATGACGCTGCCGCCGTGCTCCTCCTGCACCTCGACCATATGGGACAGGAGCGGATCGCGGGCATCGATGAGGTCGTCGCCGAGGAGGACGGCAAAGGGCTGGTCACCGACGTGCGGGGCGGCGCAGAGCACGGCGTGGCCGAGGCCCTTGGGGTCGCCCTGGCGGACGTAGTGCATGGTCGCGAGATCGCTGGATTCCTGCACGCGGGCGAGTCGGGTCTCGTCGCCCTTGCGGCTCAGGGACTCTTCGAGCTCGTAGTTGCGATCGAAGTGATCCTCCAGAGGCCGCTTGTTACGGCCCGTGACCATGAGCACATCGGACAGCCCGGCGGTGACGGCTTCCTCGACGACGTACTGGATCGCCGGCTTGTCGACGACCGGCAGCATCTCCTTGGGGGTGGCCTTCGTGGCCGGCAGGAAGCGGGTTCCAAGCCCGGCAGCGGGGATGACAGCCTTGCTGATCCGAGTACGCGCTTGAGTCATGTACTGAACCCTATCGGGTGCCTTTAAGCGGTTGATGAGGATTCGGTGAATATGACATGAGACAGGAAGTTTGTGCACTCAGTGATCAATGCCGAAGGTAGTAAGCCGGAGTTGCGGCGAAGCCTCATCGCGGTGAGAGCCAGGTTGACGGCGGATGACATCGCGAACGCCCAGGCGCGTCTGGCGTGTCGCGCGCTGGAGCTGCCGGAGCTCGCGGAGGCGGGGACGGTGGCCGCGTATGTCTCGGTGGGCAGCGAGCCCGGCACACGGGACCTGAGGGAGGCGCTGCGCGCACGGGGCGTACGGGTGCTGCTCCCGGTTCTGCAGGAGGACAACGACCTCGACTGGGGCCAGGACGAGGGCCCCGAGCGGCTGGTGCGCGCCAGGCGGGGGCTGCTGGAGCCGGACGGACCGCGGCTGGGCCCCGAGGCGGTCACCAGGGCGGACGTCGTGCTACTGCCCGGGCTCGCGGTGAACCGGCGCGGGGTGCGCCTGGGCCGCGGCGGCGGTTCGTACGACCGGGTGCTGGCCCGGCTGGACCGGGCGGGGGCACGCCCGGCGCTGGTGGTGCTGCTGTACGACGGCGAAGTGCTCGACGAGGTCCCGGGTGAGGCCCACGACCGTCCGGTGCACGCGGCGGTCACGCCCTCGGCGGTGCACCGCTTCGAGTCCCTTTAGGCGAGCCTCTAAACGACTTAGGCAAGCCCCTATACGGCTAGGCAAGCCCCTATACGACCGCACGCCCCCCGCGAAACCTGTCCGCCGCATGGGCAGGGGTCTCGCGGGGGGCGTGCGGAGGCGTGCCGGCGGGAGGGGTCAGGGCGTGAGCGCCAGCTCGTCGTCCGTCGACTTCTTCACCGCGCTCTTGCTGAAGGACCAGGGCAGCAGCTCGCCCTTCGCCCACTTCTCCGTCTGGTCGGTGTAGTGCGCGTTGTAGGCGTGTCCGGAGGCGCCGGTGAGGTTGATCCACCGCGACTTGTCCAGATTGTCGAGGTTGACGACCATCCGCATGGACGGCACCCAGGTGACGCCGTAGCCGCCCGCCGCGTTCCACCCGGTGGCGTTGACCGCGGCCTCGCCGCCGGACAGGTTCCAGGGGCCGCGGTTGAGGAGCCACTGCACCACACCCGGGCCGTCGGTGCCCAGGGTCTGGTTCTTCAGCGTCAGCCGGTGCAGTCGGCCCCAGCTCCAGCTGTTGATGTCCTTGCCCAGCTTGGCGGTGAGCTCGGCGCGCGCGTCCTTCATGGCCTCGGCCAGGAGCTCGTCCCGGTTGGTGGCGGCGGGCTCCAGGCGGCTGCCGGTGGTCTTCCACCAGTGGTTCTTGGGGTCCTTGATGATCTTCCGAAGGACCTCGTACCAGCGGTCGCCGCCGTCCGGCTGGGCCGACGCCGCGTCGCGCTGACCGCATTCGCGCACCAGCCGCGCCTTGCCGTTCAGGTCGTCGGCGGGGCCGGAGTCATCGGCGGGCCGGACGCGCAGACACTGGCCCTTCACCCGCAGCTCCTTCGGAAGTTTATTTCCGAACGCGAGCATAAGGACGTTGCGATAGACGGCGTTGAAGTAGGCGGCGGCCGGGGAGTCCGAATCCTGGGTGTAGTCCCAGCCCTCCAGGAGCTTCTGCGCCTCCCTGACGAAGTCGTCCTTGACGCTGATCTTCAGCAGGTAGGGGGTCAGCAGTTCGGCGATCTCGCTGCTGTTGTCCATCTGCATGGACTGCATGTCATCGGTCGAGATCTTCCCGTTGTCCTTGATCTTCGACTCGATCAGGTCGGTTATCCGCTGGCTGCGCGCCCCGTATCCCCAGTCGTCGGTCAGCTTGTATTTGTAGTCCTTGCCTATGACGGCCTGGTTGGCGGTGACGATGTAGCCCCGCTTGGGGTCGTAGTCCCAGGGCAGCTCGGACTGCGGGATGTAGCCGTTCCAGTCGTAGCGCGAGTCCCAACCGGGCGCCGGGTAACGCCCGTCCCCCTTGGCGCGCGTGGGGATCTTGCCGGGCGCCTGGTAGCCGATGTGGTTCTTGGTGTCGGCGTAGATCAGGTTCTGGGACGGGACGGCGAAGTCGCGGGCCGCCTTGCGGAACTCGGTGAAGTTCTTGGCGGTGTTGAGCCCGAAGACCGCGTCCATGGTGTTGGACGGGTCCAGCGCGGTCCAGCGCAGCGAGACCGCGTAGCCGTCGCCGCGGTCAGGGGCCACATCGCCGACGTCGCTGCCGACCGGTGCACTCTTGCCGACATCCCCGAGCTCGTCATCGCGGTCGGAGACGATCGGGCCGTGCCGGGTCGAGCGGACGGTGATCGTCCGGGACTTGCCGCCGGCGACCTTGATGGTCTCCTCGCGGGTCTTGAACGGCGTCTGCTTGCCGTCGTAGAGGTAGCCCTGGTTGGTGACCTTCTCGAGGTAGAGGTCGGTCACGTCGGCGCCCAGGTTGGTCATGCCCCAGGCGATGTCCTGGTTGTGGCCTATGACGACCCCCGGCATACCGGAGAACGTAAAGCCCGCCACGTCGTACGGGCACGCGGCGCTGACCTGGTTGCAGTGCAGGCCCATCTGGTACCAGACGGACGGCAGCTGCGGGGCCAGATGCGGGTCGTTGGCGAGCAGCGGCTTGCCGGTGGTCGTGTACCGGCCCGCGATCACCCAGGAGTTGGAGCCGATGCCGGTGCCGTTCGGGCCGAGCAGCGCCGGTACGTCGTCGAGGGTCTTGGAGAGCGAGTTGAGCTGGGTCTGGAAGCCCTGGGTGGCGTCCGCGACCCCGTTCGCGGTGGAGTCGGCGGAGGTGCCCGTCGCGGTCGCCTTGGGGTCGAAGGCGCCGGCGGTCTCGTCCACCGCGCCCGCGTCCACGATCGGCTTGTTGCGGCTGTACGGGTAGGCCGGGTACAGCTCTTCGATCTCCTTGGCGGTCAACCGGTTGGAGGCCAGCGCGCGGTCGACCTCGTCCTGCATATTGCCGCGCAGATCCCACGCCATGGCCTTGAGCCAGGCCACCGAGTCGATCGGGGTCCATTTCTCGGGCTTGTAGTCGTTCTCGAACTCCAGAGCCGCGTACTCGACGGACAGCTCCTTGCCCTGGTGGTCCGCGAGATAGGCGTTGACCCCGTCGGAATAGGCCCGCAGATACTTCTTGGTGGTCGGCGACAGCTTGGTGTCGTACTCCTGCTTCGCGACCCGGTGCCAGCCCAGGGTGCGCAGGAACGCGTCGGTCTCCACCTGTCCGGAGCCGAACATCTCGGAGAGCCTACCGGCCGTCATGTGGCGGCGTACGTCCATCTCCCAGAAGCGGTCCTGGGCCTGGACGAACCCCTGGGCGCGGAAAAGATCCTCAGGGGTGTCGGCGTAGATCTGCGGTATCCCGTAGCCGTCGCGCTTGACCTGTACGGGGCCGGACAGCCCCTTGAGCTGCAGCGATCCCGTGGTCTCCGGGAAGGAGGCACGCACCGTACTGATGCTCCAGTACGTGCCGTATCCGACGCCCCCCACGAGCAGCAGCACGACTGCGATCACGATCAGGCGGGCACGTCGGCCCTTCTTCTTGCCAGAAGGGCCGTTTTTGTTGGCGGGCATCGCTGTCCTTCGGAGGGGCAGGGTGATCCTGGAGTGCTGGAGCAACCATAGGCGCAGCGCTGTCGCCGCCCCTACGCGGAGTCATGACTGGGGCCGCCCACCGGCCACCACCCGCAAAAAATCCATGTCAGCCACCCGCGTCAAGAACCCGTAAAATGTTAGGTAAGGCAATGAAGTTCCGGTCGGTCGGGGAGCCTTCCGGCCGCTCCCGTGAGAAAGGTTCGGCCGCTGACTGTCCACCACCTCAACGAACTCCTCCTGATCTGCTCTCTCGTCCTGCTCGTAGCGGTGGCGGCCGTCAGGGTCTCGACGCGCAGCGGGCTGCCGACCCTGCTCATCTACCTCGGCCTCGGCGTCGCGATCGGGCAGGACGGGATCGGCGTCGTCTTCGAAGACGCCGAGCTCACGCAGGTCCTCGGCTATGCCGCGCTCGTGGTCATCCTGGCCGAGGGCGGCCTCGGCACGAAGTGGCGGGAAATCAAACCCGCCCTCCCCCTCGCCGCGGTGCTGTCCACCATGGGGATCGCGGTGAGCGTCGGGGTCACGGCGGTGGCCGCGCACTATCTGGTCGGGCTCGACTGGCGGCAGGCGCTGATCATCGGCGCGGTGGTGTCGTCCACGGACGCGGCGGCGGTCTTCTCGGTGCTGCGCAAGGTGCCGCTGCCCAGGAGGCTCACGGGCACCCTGGAGGCGGAGTCCGGCTTCAACGACGCCCCGGTGGTGATCCTGGTGGTCGCCTTCTCCGCCCAGGGCGCGATAAGCCCTTGGTACGTGATGCTCGGCGAGATCGCCCTGGAGCTGGCCATCGGCGCCGTGGTGGGGCTGGCGATCGGCTGGCTGGGGGCGTACGGCCTGCGGCATGTGGCGCTGCCCGCCTCGGGCCTCTACCCGATCGCGGTGATGGCGATCGCCGTGATCGCGTACGCGGGCGGGGCACTGGCCCACGGCTCCGGCTTCCTCGCCGTCTACCTGGCCTCGTTGATCTTGGGGAATGCGAAGCTGCCGCACTGGCCGGCCACGCGCGGCTTCGCCGAGGGGCTTGGCTGGATAGCGCAGATCGGGATGTTCGTGCTGCTCGGCTTGCTGGTGACCCCGCACGAGCTGGGCGACGACGTCTGGCCGGCCATCGGCGTCGGAATGGCGCTGACCATGGTGGCCCGGCCGCTCTCGGTGCTGGTCAGCGCGGCGCCCTTCCGGATTCCGTGGCGGGAGAAGGCGCTGCTGTCATGGGCGGGGCTGCGCGGCGCGGTGCCGATCGTGCTCGCCACCATCCCGATGGTCTCGAACGTGCCCGACAGCCGCCGCGTCTTCAACATCGTCTTCGTGCTGGTGATCGTCTACACCCTGGTCCAGGGCCCGACGCTGCCCTGGGTCGCGCGCCGGCTGCGCCTGGGCGAGGAGGAGGCCGCGGCGGACCTCGGCATCGAGTCGGCGCCGCTGGAGCGGCTGCGCGGGCATCTGCTGTCGCTGTCGATCCCCAAGGACTCCAGGATGCACGGCGTGGAGATCGGCGAGCTGCGGCTGCCGACGGGGGCCGCGGTCACCCTGGTCGTACGGGACGGGAAGAGCTTTGTGCCGCAGCCCTCGACCGTGCTGCGGCGCGGCGACGAGCTGCTGGTCGTGGCCACGGACCCGGTGCGGGACGCGGCGGAGGAGCGGCTGCGGGCGGTGGGCCGGGGCGGCAAGCTGGCGGGCTGGCTGGGCACGAGAGGCGAGTGACGGGGCGGGCTGCGCGGCCGCCGGGCCGGGGCGCGTGGCCAAGCGGTCGGGCCGTGTGGCTGCCGGGCCGGGCCGCGTGGCCTGGGTCACCGTATGGCCCGCCGCAGTGGACTGGCGGGCCGGAATACTGCACTATGGAGCGTCGTTAGCACTCATTGAGTGAGAGTGCCAGGAGGAGTAAGTGCCGACCTATCAGTACCAGTGCACCGAGTGTGGCCAGGGCCTCGAGGCGGTGCAGAAGTTCACCGACGACGCGCTCACCGAGTGCCCCAACTGCAAGGGACGCCTGAAGAAGGTGTTCTCGGCGGTCGGCATCGTCTTCAAGGGCTCGGGCTTCTACCGGAACGACAGCCGCGGCTCCTCGTCCAGCAGCACGAGCGGCGGCTCGTCCAAGTCGACGCCCGCGAAGAGCGAGGGCTCTTCGTCCTCCTCCTCGGACACGTCTTCGTCGTCGTCGAGTTCTTCGTCGGGCTCGGGCTCGTCGTCGAGTTCTTCGTCGTCCACGTCGAGCAGCACCTCGTCGGCCGCCTGACGCGCGACCGTCTCAATCGCATACGACATCCCGCCGCTCTCCCTTGAGGGAGAGCGGCGGGATGTCGTATGCGCGGACGGCGCTGGCTAGGGTGATCGCATGGCGGAGACCACCAGCAGCACGTATGCGGAGATGGCGGAGATAGGGGTCATCGGCGGGTCGGGGTTCTACTCCTTCCTCGACAACGTGACCGAGATCACTGTCGAGACCCCCTATGGCGCACCGAGCGATTCGCTCTTCCTCGGCGAGGTCGCCGGGCGGAAGGTCGCCTTCCTCCCGCGCCACGGCCGTAAGCACCACCTGCCCCCGCACCGGATCAACTACCGCGCCAACCTGTGGGCGCTGCGCTCGGTCGGCGTGCGGCAGATCTTCGGCCCGTGCGCGGTGGGCGGGCTGCGGCCAGAGTACGGACCGGGCACGCTGCTGGTGCCGGACCAGTTGGTGGACCGTACGAAGGGCCGCGTCCAGACCTATTTCGACGGCGAGGCGCTGCCGGACGGGCGGGTGCCGAACGTGGTGCACACCACCTTCGCCGATCCGTACTGCCCGACAGGGCGGCAGATCGCGGTGGCGGCGGCACGTGGGCGCGACTGGGAGCCGGTGGACGGCGGCACGCTGTGCGTGATCGAGGGGCCGCGCTTCTCCACCCGGGCCGAGTCTCGGTGGCATGCGGCGCAGGGGTGGTCGGTGGTCGGCATGACAGGGCATCCGGAAGCGGTGCTGGCCCGTGAACTGGAGCTCTGCTACACGTCGTTGACGCTGGTCACGGACCTGGACGCGGGGGCGGAGACGGGCGAGGGGGTCTCGCACGGGGAAGTGCTGCGGGTGTTCGGGGAGAACCTGGAGCGGCTGCGCGACGTGCTGTTCGACGCTGTGGGCGCACTGCCGGCCACCGAGGCGCGGGACTGTCTGTGCGCGCATGGGCACGACGGCTGGGACCTGGGGATCGAACTGCCGTAGCGGACGGCGGACTTACCCGCAGGGGTGACGGAGTTATCCACAGCCTGGGGGTTGTGCACAGGCTCCAGCGGGATCCGGCGAGGACGGGCATCGTGAAGGGGCCAGAAGCTCCCGACCTCTCACGACAGGCGGTGATTGCCGTGTCCGACCCGTTCCTTCACTCTGCATCCCCTTCACCCTCCTCGCCCCCTCTATCGCCTCCATCCCTTCCGCCCCTTCCGTCCTCTCTATCGCCTGTTCCATCCCTCTCCTCACCTTCGGCGTCTTCGCCCGCATCCCGGCCCCGCTCGGCTCCGTCCTGGGCCGATCGGTCCCGTCGCACTCCCCCGACGTGCGCGGTGCCGCGGTTCGGCCCGGTGCGGGTGAGCCGAGGCGGAGATCGGCTGCGGCGCGCGTTACGGCGGCGACGGCGCTCGATGGCGGCGGGTCTGGCGATGAGCGCGGCCGCGCTGGCTGCCGCCGCGCCCTCCGGCGGCTCCGACCCGCGTCCGGCGGCGTCGTCGCCACCGGACGACGGCCGACGCGAGCCGCCTCCGGCCGTGGTGTCCGCGCCGGTGCGGATCGCCGACGCGGCGTCCGTACGGCTGCTGCGCCCCGGCGACCGAGTGGATGTGCTGGCCGCCCCGGGGTCCGATCAGGCCCGTGGCCCGGCCACCGCGCATGTGGTCGCTCGTGGCGCGCGGGTGACCGATGTGCCGCGGCCGGGGCGTGTGGCGGCGGCGGACGTCGAGACCGGAGATCTCGGACCGGCGGGTGGCGGAGCGCTGGTGGTGCTCGCGGTGCCGCGGCCGACCGCGGCGGCCCTGGCCGGTGCGGAGGCCACATCGAGGTTGGCGGTGGCGCTGTGCCGCTCTTGACCGTAGGTTGCGGAGCCGTCCGCTCCAGAATCGGTGCGGCAAGAGAGAGGCAAAGGGTTGAGCGAGGAAAAGAAGAGCGTCATGGAGGGCTTCAAGGCTTTCCTGATGCGTGGCAACGTCATCGATCTGGCTGTCGCGGTCGTGGTCGGAGCCGCGTTCACGAGTGTCGTGAACTCCATAGTGAAGGGCCTGATCAATCCGGTCGTCGGCGCCTTCGGCACCAAGGACCTGGAGAAGTACCGCTCCTGCCTGGAGGCCCCCTGCGAGGCGAACGCCGCGGGCGAGGTCACCAAGGGCATCCCCATCCTCTGGGGGACCGTGCTGAGCGCCGTGCTCACCTTCCTGATCACGGCAGCGGTGGTGTACTTCCTGATGGTGCTGCCGATGTCGCGCTATCTGGCGCGGAAGGCCGCCAAGGAGCGGCAGGAAGAGGAGAAGCAGGCCGAGACGGAGAGCGCCGAGATCGCGCTGCTCCGCGAGATAAGGGACGAGCTGATCGCGCAGCGCGGCAGCCGATCGAGCACCTGAGCCCTCGGGGTTCCAGAGCTCAGAGGTGGTGGGGCGGCTTCTCGTCGAGGAAGCGGGCCAGGTCCGCGGCGCTGTCGGTGCCATCGCCGGCGTCGCCGCCGGGCGACCGCTCACCCCAGCCGCGGTCCGTGTCGTCCGAGGACTGCTGCGCCAGCGGATCGTCGAAGATCAGCGCGGCTGCCGGGTCGCGCGGTCCGGGGTCAGGGGCGGTGCTCATGCGTCAAGAGTACGGCCGGTCTCACGGCGCGTCGGCGAGGGCGGCGGCCAGCTGCTCGTGCCACCACAGGTCCCGGCCGGGCGTCCAGGACACGGGGCGGGCCAGGCGGTGGACGACCAGGACCTTGGGGATCCGCGTGCTGCCCGCCAGCGCCCGGTCGATCAGCGGCTTGAGCGACTGCGGCTCCCCGCACCGCCAGTCGCCGTCCGCGGTGATCAGCACCTTCGCGTCCATCCCCGCCAGCCGGTCGCGCAGCTCATGGGCGCGCAGCCCGACGGGGAGGGTGGAGCGTACGGCGTCGAGGCGGCCGCAGGCGAGCGTGGCGATCACGGACTCGGGGATCAGCGGCAGATGCACCGCCACCCGGTCCCCCGCGCCTACGCCGAGCCGGGTCAGGGCCGCCGCCGCCCGACCCGCCTGGTCCAGCAGTTCGGCGTGCGTCAGCTCTTCCTCGCAGTCCGGCTCACTGATCCAGCGGAGGGCCACCCGGGGTATCTGCCGCGCGGCGGCGGCCAGGGTCGGGGGCTCCTCCGTCCGAGACGTACTGGGCACGTTGGTCTTCCTTCGGACGCGGGCGAACGGCATATCGCACAGCCTGCCGTCGGCCAATCAACGTCTGATGAACGTCCTGTTGATGAGGGCCCCGTCCAAAGGCTCCCGTGCCCGCGGGCCCTTCGCCACGGCTTCCGTGCTACGCATAGCGCCCATGGATACCGACCGGACAACACCCCGACCCGCCCGCCCCGGCCAGGTCGACGCCCTGACAGATGTACCCGGACTGCGCATCGGCCATGCGCAGCGGACCGACGGCGGATGGCTCACCGGCACAACCGTCGTACTGGCCCCCGAAGGAGGTGCGATCGCCGCGGTCGACGTCCGGGGCGGCGGCCCCGGCACCCGCGAGACCGACGCCCTCGATCCGCGCAATCTCGTCCAGCGCGTCGATGCCGTCGTGCTGACCGGCGGCAGCGCGTTCGGGCTGGACGCCGCCTCCGGAGTGGCCGCCTGGCTGGAGGAGCGGGGCCGCGGCTTCCGGGTCGGACCCGACCCGGCCCAGGTGGTGCCGGTCGTACCGGCCGCCGCCCTCTTCGACCTCGGGCGCGGGGGCGACTGGCGGGCCCGGCCGGGCGCCGCGCTGGGGCGCGAGGCCATCGACGCCGCAGCCGGTACGGACATGGGCGCGCCGGTCACGCAGGGCAGTGTGGGGGCCGGCACGGGCGCGGTGGCGGGAGGAGTCAAGGGAGGCATCGGATCGGCGAGCGTGGTCCTGCCGTCCGGGATCACCGTGGCCGCCCTTGCGGCGGTCAACGCGGCGGGCTCGGTGGTCGATCCGCTGACGGGTGCGCTGTACGGGGAGTGGTTCGGCGAGCCGTACGAGCCGTACGGGCCAGCTGAGTTGGCGCGGGACGGCGGCCGGGCGCGGCGCCCCGGCGAGGCAGAACACGCCAGGGCGCAGCGTCGACTGGCCGCCGCGCGGGCCGAGTCGGAGCGGCGCTCGGCGGCCTCCGTACGGCCCCCGCTGAACACCACGTTGGCGGTGGTTGCCACGGACGCGGTGCTCACCCGCGCCCAGGCGCACAAGCTCGCCGGCACGGCGCATGACGGCCTGGCGCGCGCGGTGCGGCCGGTGCATCTGCTGTCCGACGGCGACACGGTCTTCGCCTTGGCGACGGGCGACCGCCCGCTCGTGCCCGAGGGCGCCGACGGCGGGCAGGACCCGGCGTTCGGGGTGCATATGGAGGCCGGGGCGCTGAACGACGTGTTGACCGCAGGGGCGGATGTACTGACGCGGGCGGTGGTCAAAGGGGTACTGGCGGCCGAGGGGGTGGACGGGCCGGGGGGCGTGTTCCCCTCGTACCGCGACCTGTACGGCCCCGGACAGACCGGACCGGAGGACGAGACGGAGGACGGGGTCGGAGCCCCGTAGAGGGACCCGTAGGGAGAGCCCCGCGGAGACGGGGCGAGGGGAGTTGAGGGGAGCCCGATGACGGACACCACCGCGGCGGACACCACCGCCATGGATACCTCCGCTGTGAATACCACCGCTGTGGAGGCCGACTTGATCGTCGTCGGCGGTGGCCCGGCCGGCTGCGCCGCCGTGGTGATGGCCGCGGGCCTCGGTATGCGGTCCGTGCTCGTCGATCCGGGTGAGGCGCTGTGCCGGACGCTGGAGCGCATCCCGGTGGTCGGCAATGTGCTGGGCTTCTCCACCGGCCCGGCTCTGGCGGCGGCGATCACGGCCGATGTCGCCCGCAGCGGCCTGTGCCGGGTGGAGCTCGGTCGGCGCGCCGTGCGGATCGGTGCCTATGAGGACCGGGTGGAGGTCACCACCGTGCCCACGGAGGCGTCCGGTTCCGGTCTGCTGCTGACCGCGCCGTACGCCGTGGTCGCCACCGGTGTCGGGCCGCTGCGGCCGGAGGACGTGGGGTGGATCGACGGTCGCGAGGGGTTGGCGCTGCCTCCGCTGTGGGAGGCGGACCCAGCCGCGCTCACCGGCCGTACCGCGCTGGTCCTCGGCGCCGACCGGCCGCTCGGCACATTGCTGCGGGCCCATCCGGGCCTGGAGAGCCGGTTCGTCGTGGCCTGTCCGCCGGGTGACGCGTACAAGGCCGAGGAGATCGCCCAGGACCCGCGGGTCGAACTGGTGCCGGTGCGCCATCTGACCCTCGTACCGCCCTCGCCCGGGGATCCCCCCGTGCCCGAGGCACCACTCACGGCCGAGGCGCCACTCACAGCCGAGATGCCGCTTACGGCCGAGGTGTTGACCGTGGACGGCAACCGGCGGACCCTGACCTGCGACCGGGGGTTCCGGAACCTCGGCAGCGGCCCGACGCCGCCCGGCGGGGACCTCTCCGCCGACGCCTCGGGCTACTGTCCGCCCTCCCGTCAGCACCCGAGGGTCTTCACCGCGGGCGATCTGCGCTCCGCCCGCTTCCAGCGGATCGCGACCGCCATGGGGTCGGGCAGCGAGGCGGCGCTCGGCGCCTACTACGCATCGCGCGACCTGCCGACGGAGGTGACGGATGATGTATCGCCTCGCGCATGACTCGGCGGTGAGACGGAGGGGGTCCGTCTCACCGCCGAGGGGAGCACGCCGCGGATGGCGGCGGTGGATGTGGCAGTGGTTGTGGCGGAGGCCGACCAGGTCAGACCGTGACGGGCACCTTGGTCTCGCCGCCGGCACCGGCCCCGGTGGCGGGCTCACCGTCGGCGGCCGGGGTGGCCGTCTCGGGCCCGGTGGTCTTGCGCATCCCCTTGAGGACGATGACCAGACCGGCCGAGACCGCCGTGCCCGCCGCGATGGCCAGCAGGTACAGGAACGGCTGGCCGATCAGCGGGACCACGAAGATGCCGCCGTGCGGGGCGCGCAGCGTGCAGTCGAAGAGCATCGACAGCGCGCCGGTGACCGCGCCGCCCACCATCGAGGAGGGGATCACCCGCAGCGGGTCCGCCGCCGCGAAGGGGATCGCGCCCTCGCTGATGAAGGAGGCTCCCAGCACCCAGGCCGCCTTGCCGTTCTCCCGCTCGGTCTTGGTGAACAGCTGCCCGCGGACGGTGGTGGCCAGGGCCATGGCCAGCGGCGGGACCATACCGGCCGCCATCACCGCGGCCATGATCTTGAGGCTGCCGGTGCTCGGGTCCGACACCCCGATACCGGCGGTCGCGAAGGCGTACGCGACCTTGTTGACCGGGCCGCCCAGATCGAAGCACATCATCAGGCCCAGGATGACGCCGAGGATGATGGCGTTCGTGCCGGAGAGGCCGTTGAGCCAGTCGGTCATGCCCTTCTGCGCGGAGGCGATGGGCTTGCCGATCACCACGAACATCAGGAATCCGACGATTGCCGAGGAGATCAGCGGTATCACCACGACCGGCATGATGCCCCGCAGCGACGCCGGGACCTTGAACCGCTGGATGCCCATGACGACCGCGCCCGCGATCAGACCCGCGACCAGGCCGCCGAGGAAGCCCGCCTTGATGGTGGTCGCGATGTAACCGCCGACGAAGCCGGGCACCAGGCCGGGCCTGTCGGCCATGCCGTAGGCGATATAGCCCGCCAGGACCGGCACCAGGAAGGTGAACGCGGCCCCGCCGATCTGGAAGAGCAGCGCCGCCCAGCTGTCCTTCTCGGCCCACACGAAGTGGTCGGCGACGGACTTGGCGCTCGCGATCTCGTAACCGCCGATCGCGAAGGCCAGCGCGATCAGCAGACCGCCCGCGGCCACGAACGGGACCATGTAGCTGACGCCCGTCATCAGCCACTTGCGCAGCCGGGTGCCGAAGCGGTCGCCGGACTCGCCGGCCCGGTCCATCGGCGCCGAGCGGTCGGCGCCCGCGGAGGCGGCGACCGGTGCGCTGATCTCGCCGCGCGCGGCCTTCTCGCGCACCTCGGCGATCAGCTCCGCCGGGCGGTTGATGCCCGCCTTCACCCCGACATCCACGGTCGGCTTCCCGGCGAACCGCTCCTTGTCCCGCACCTCCACGTCATGCGCGAAGATCACCGCGTCGGCGGCGGCGATGGTCGCGGGGGCGAGTCTGTCGAACCCGGCCGAGCCCTGGGTCTCGACCACCAGCTCGATCCCGGCGTCCTGAGCCGCTCTCTCCAGCGACTCGGCTGCCATATAGGTGTGGGCGATGCCGGTGGGGCAGGAGGTGACGGCCACGATCCGGAAAGGCTCGGAAGCCGCAGCCGCCGCGGGCTCGGACCCGGCACCGGAAGCGGCCACACCCGACGCGACAGCCGACGCGACAGCCGACGCGACAGCCGGCTGGCCGCCCGACGTGGCGGTGGCCTGGTCGCTGGAGGCGTCGGCCGCCGGGGTCTTGGTGCTCGCCTCGGCGTCGGCCGCCGACGGCTCCGGCTGGTCGCCACGGATCAGGGCGGCTGCCTGTCGCGGGTCCTCGGCCGCGCGCAGGGCACCGGTGAACTCGGCGTTCATCAGCTGGCGCGCCAGGCTGGACAGGATGGTCAGGTGATCGCTGTCCGCGCCCGCGGGGGCGGCGATCAGGAAGATCAGGTCGGCCGGCCCGTCCGGGGCGCCGAAGTCGATGCGCGCGGCGCTCCGCCCGAAGGCCAGGGTCGGCTCGGTGACATGCTCACTGCGGCAGTGCGGTATGCCGATGCCGCCGTCCAGGCCGGTCGGCATCTGCGCCTCACGGGCTGCCACGTCGGCGAGGAAGCCGTCGAGGTCCGTGACGCGGCCGGCCGCGACCATGCGTTCGGCGAGCGACCGGGCAGCCGCTTCCTTGGTATCGGCGGACAGGTCCAGGTCGACCAGGTCCGCGGTGATCAGCTCACTCATCTCGCGGCTCCCTTGCGTGCGGTACCGCCCCGGGGAAGGTGGGCGGCAGAGTGGGGACTGGGGGTGGGAGGGGGTGGGACGGGGTCGGGCTGGTCACGCGGGCTCCGTGAGTGCGCGGTCCAGCGGGACGTCCGCGGTCGTGGTGACGGCGGACGGGTCCAGATCGGCCGGGGTGGGCATGACGCTGCCCGGCAGTTGTACGGCGGCCGCGCCGTGGGCCACGGCCGAGGCCAGGGCGGCCGGCCCGAGGCCGCCCGCCGCGAGGAATCCGGCGAGGGAAGCGTCGCCCGCACCGACATTACTGCGGACGGCGGCGACCTGAGCCACGCCGAAGTAGGTGCCCGTCTCGTCGACGAGCAGTTGGCCGTCCGCGCCCAGGCTGGCCAGGACGGCGCGCGCGCCGAGAGCGCGCAGCTCCTCGGCCGCCTTGACCGCGTCGCCGACGGTGGCCAGCGGGCGGCCCACGGCCTGGGCCAGCTCCTCGGCGTTCGGCTTGACGACGTCGGGGCGCTCGCGCAGGGCCGCCGTGAGCGAGGGGCCGGAGGTGTCCAGGGCGATCCGGGCGCCCGCGCGGTGGGCCCGCGCCACGAGCTCGGCGTACCACTCGGGGGCGAGCCCGCGGGGCAGGCTGCCGCAGCAGGCGATCCAGTCGGCGTCGGCGGACTGCGTCCGTACGGCCTCCAGCAGTGCCTCCGCCTCGGCGGCGGTCAGCTCGGGCCCGGCCGCGTTGATCTTGGTGAGGGTGCCGTCGGGCTCGGCCACGGAGATATTGACCCGGGTCGAGCCCTGCACGGGGACACCTGCGGCCTCGATCCCCAGCCCGCCGAGCAGCCGCGCCAGCAGCGCGCCCTCCGGCCCGCCCAGCGGCAGCACGGCGACCGTGCGGTGCCCGGCCGCGGCCACGGCCCGCGAGACATTGACGCCCTTGCCGCCGGGGTCGACCCGGTCGGCGGCGGCGCGCAGTACGGCGCCGCGCTCCAGCGCCGGAATCTCGTAGGTACGGTCCAGGCTGGGATTGGGGGTGACGGTGAGGATCATACGCGTGCTACTTCCGTGCCCTGCCGCTCGATGGCGAGGGCGTCCTGCGGGCTGAGCCCGGTGTCCGTGATGAGCAGATCGACGTGGCCGAGGTCGCCGAACCTGGCGAAGTGCTCCTGGCCGAACTTGGACGAGTCGGCGAGGAGGACGACCCGGCGGGCGGCGGCGACCATGGCGCGCTTGACGGCGGCCTCCGCGAGATCGGGGGTGGTCAGGCCGCCCTCGAGCGAGAAGCCGTTGGTGGCGAGAAAGACGACATCGGCCTTGATCTCGCCGTAGCCGCGCAGCGCCCATGCGTCCACCGCGGCGCGCGTGCGGTGGCGGACCCGGCCACCGACCAGGTGGAGGGCGATACCGGGGTGGTCGGCGAGCCGGGCGGCGATCGGCAGCGCGTGGGTGACGACCGTGAGGTCGGACTCCAGTGGGACCGCGGCGGCGAGCCGGGCCGAAGTCGAGCCCGCGTCGATGATCACGCTGCCGTCGGCGGGCAGTTCGGCGACGGCGGCGCGGGCGATGCGGTCCTTCTCGTCGGCGGCGGTGCTCTCGCGCTCGGCGAGGTCGGGTTCGAAGTCGAGACGGCCGGCCGGGATGGCGCCCCCGTGCACGCGGCGGACCAGGCCCGCCCTGTCGAGCGCCCGCAGGTCGCGCCGCACCGTCTCGGCAGTGACCTGGAACTCCTCGGCGAGGGACAGCACATCCACCCGGCCGCTCTCGCGGGCCAGCCGGAGGATCTCCTGCTGCCGCTCCGGTGCGTACATGTGGGTTTACGTCCTTTCCATGCCCGAACCTGTGATTTCGCGGCCAGATTACGTCCCTAAAGCCGGGAAGTAAACAGACTCGGGCAGGAAACAATCCCGTACGGACACCCTCGGACCGAAGCCGGACGCGATCGGGCATATGTGGCGCGCCAGCGCGACGTCCGAATGCCGCCGGAATCCCCGCTCCCGCTCCACGAGGATCGAGCCATGTCCTCCAGGACGGCTCAATCCACAACAAAGCAACTGAAGACAGGACGAGGAACACACATGGCACTCGACGGCAAGGCGGCACTGGTCACAGGCGGCAGCCGGGGCATCGGCGAAGCGGTGGCGCTCCGGCTCGCCGAAGACGGCGCCGACGTCGCGCTGACGTACCAGAACAACGAGGAGCGGGCGGCGGCCGTCGTCGACCGGATCAAGGCCCTGGGCCGCCGGGCCTTGGCCGTCCAGGCCGACAGCGCGGACCCGCGCGCGGTGCGCGAGGCCGTGGCCGCGGCCGCCGCGGAGTTCGGGCGGCTCGACATCCTGGTCAACAACGCGGGCGCCGGCGTGCTCGGCCCGTTCGGCGATCTGACGCTGGAGGACGTGGACCGCGTCCTCGCCGTCAATGTCCGCGCACCCTTCCTCGCGGCTCAGGCCGCCGCCCACCATCTGACCGACGGCGGGCGCATCATCAACATCGGCAGCTGCATGGCCGAGCGCGTCGCCTTCCCCGGCGGCTCGCTGTACGCGATGAGCAAGACGGCCCTCACCGGCCTGACCAAGGCGCTGACCCGCGAGCTCGGCCCGCGCGGCATCAACGTCAACCTCATCCACCCCGGCCCCATCGACACCGATATGAACCCCGCCGACGGGGAGAGCGCCGCCATGCAGAGCGGCTTCACCGCGCTCGGCCGCTACGGACAGCCGTCGGAGATCGCCGCGACCGTCTCCCACCTCGCCGGGGACGACGGCCGGTACATCACCGGGGCGTCGATCGCCGTGGACGGCGGCTTCGCCGTCTGAGCAGCCCAGGGTTGAGCCCCGGCGCCTGGGGGGGGGGAAGAGGCGCCGGGGCTCGGCCATGGGCGGCCACTGCGGACAGAGACCGGAGAGACGGACAGAGACCCAGAGATAGGGAAACGGGGAAAGGGATACGGGGGACGGTGGCTCAGGCCGCTTCGTCGAAGCCGGTCTGGCGCGCCATCTTCTTCAGCTCCAGCAGCGCGTGCTTCTCGATCTGGCGGATCCGCTCGCGCGTGAGGCCATGCTGCTTGCCGACCTCGGTGAGCGTGCGCTCCCGCCCGTCGTCGATGCCGTACCGGGCCTTGATGATGGAGGCCGTGCGGTCGTCGAGCCGGCCGATCAGATCCTCCAGCTCCTCGCTGCGCAGCAGTGTCATCACCGACTGCTCGGGCGAGACGGCCGAGGTGTCCTCCAGCAGATCGCCGAACTGGGTCTCGCCCTCGTCGTCCACAGACATGTTCAGACTGACGGGGTCGCGGGCCCAGTCGAGCACATCCGAGACCCGCTCGGTCGTGGAGCCCAGCTCCGCCGCGATCTCCGAGTGCTCCGGCTCACGGCCGTGCTCACGGTTGAACTCGCGCTGCACCCGCCGGATCCGGCCAAGCTCTTCGACCAGATGCACGGGCAGCCGGATGGTGCGGGACTGATCGGCGATCGAGCGCGTGATGGCCTGGCGGATCCACCACGTGGCATACGTCGAGAACTTGAAGCCCTTCGTGTAGTCGAACTTCTCCACCGCGCGGACCAGGCCCGCGTTTCCCTCCTGGATCAGGTCGAGAAGCGGCAGCCCGCTGCGCGGGTACCGGCGCGCGACGGCCACGACCAGGCGCAGGTTGGAACGGATGAAGACGTCCTTGGCGCGGGCGCCCTCGGCGGCTATCGCCTCCAGCTCCCCACGGCTCGCACCGGCCGCCGGGGCGTCCTCGATCTCACCGTCCAGGATCTGCTGGGCATAGACACCCGCTTCGATTGCCTGAGACAGCTCGACCTCCTTGGCCGCGTCGAGCAGCGGGGTGCGAGCGATCTCGTCGAGATACATGCCGACCAGGTCGCGATCGGCGATCTCCCCGCCTGTGGCGCGAACACTGTTGGCCCCATCAGCGCCACTGCTGGTGGCCTGATTGCGGGCGACGGCACGGGTTGCCATGCGTGCTCCCTTACAGATGGATCGGGCGCGGACTATGGACGGTGTTCCTGCCGGGTGCCCCGTCCGATGGAAACAACGACTGGAATCCGGACAGAATTCCCATGGCGCGCACACGTTTTCGCGATCATGCAGTACCCTGTCCCGACACACGGGGTCGATTTGCCCTCATAACACCCGGAAGTGCAGGTCAGGACGGGTGTCAGCCACGGCCATCACCCCCGTTTCCGACCGTTCACCGTCGGGCTGCGGCGCCCGCGATTGCTCTCACCTCCGAAGACGTCCGCGGCCGGATTCTGGTTGCGCGACCACTCCACCACGCAACACCTGGGCAACACCTACGCCGCGTCGACGCCCGCACCGGGCACCCGACCGAGTTGCCCGGCCCGTCACCCGGGTGTGCGCTGGAGGGAGACAGGTCAGGGCGTCGAGGAAGGAGAGCCCGCCATGAACGCTCCCACCGCCGCTCCGGCGCGCCACCGCCACCACCCGCACCTCCGCGTCCCCCACCCCCACGCCCAGGTCCGGCTGCATCCCTCCGCGTCCTGGGTGGTCCCGCTCGTCCTGGGCATCTTCGTCGGCGGGTACGCGATCTTCATCGACCACAATGAGGGGACCCCCATCCTCCCGGCCGGCCTGCTCGGCCTGGCGGCGGCCGTGGTCGTCGGGGCGCTGTGCTATCTGGTCGGCCGGGTCCAGTCCGCCCTGATGCCGGAGCTGAGGTCGGCCGCGTACGGGGCGCTCTTCGGCTGCGCCTTCGGCTTCCTGTACAGCCTGAGCGAGCACTCCGTGTTCCGCTCCTCCATGATGGGCCTCGGCGGCGGGCTCGCGATGTACGCCGTGTCCTTCTATATCTTCCGCACCCACCCGGCCGACTGAGAACGGCTGTCAGGCCGGTGGACCGGGGCCGCGCGGCGTAGGTCCGCGGACCCCACTCCCGTACATCGCCGGACCGTTACGAGGCCCGGCGCCCCTGCCTAGCGTGGCGTGCATGGACGACACGAGCGGCACACTCGACGAAGCACTGGACCGGCTGCACACCACGGGCCCCGAGCGCGGCGGCTGGCTGACCAACCACGCCCCGATGGCCGTCGAGGCCCTGGTCCGGCATGGACAGGGCCCGTCGGTGCACCGTTGGCTCGACCTCTACGCCAACAAGCTCGAGGACATGCCGACCCCGTACGCCACCGTCACCGCGGACAACTGGTCCGAGGCGCTCGGCGACCCGCGCCGGATCGCCGACTGGACCGCGTACTTCACCCGCGAGCTCGCCGACCGCCCCTGGCGCCAGGTCCTCGCCGAGTGGTGGCCGCGGCTGCTGCCCGGGATCGCCGGCGGGGCGACGCACCCGGTCATCCGCGTCGGCCACGCGGTACGCACCCTCCTCGGCGAGACGCACTCCGCCACTGTCCTCCAAAGCGCCCACTCCCCCGCCACCGTCCTCCCGAGCGCCCACTCCCCCGCCGACGAGTTCGCGACCGGCCCACGGGCCCATGAGCTGGCCCACGCCCTCGGCTACTGGGCCGCCCGCCACGCCCCGCTGCCCCCGCTCGACCGGCTGCCGGGGCCCGCCCCGCGCACCGCCGCCGAGGCGATGGCCGCCGTACCGCGCGTCGCGGACCAGAGCGGCGGCATCCGCGACCGGCTGGCGCAGATCACGACGTTCCCGGTGTGGCCCGGCCCCGCCTCCGGAGCGCTCGACCCCGCCTCCGGAGCGCTCGGCCCGGATCAGGCGCGCGAGCTGCTGACCGAGCTTGTACGGGCCGCCGCCCACCGCTACGCCACCCACGCCCACGGATCGCCGATCATGCTGGTCCACGCCGTGACCGCGCCCAACGCCGTGCTGCGCACCCTCCCCGCGCTCCCCCGCGAGCTGTGGGCGACCAGCCTGGACGCGGCGTGGGCGGCGAACGCCGCGGTGCTGGCCGCGTACGCGCCGCCCACCGGCCTTCCGCACGGCGAGCTGCCGTCCGTACCGGCCGGGGCCACGCCCGCCGAGCGGGCCGAGGAGATCTTCACGCGCGCCGCCGCGCACGGCGACGAGCACGCGATCAAGCTGACCGACACCGTGCTCGATGTCATGGCGACGGCCGGCGGGGGCGGGGGCGACGACCTCGCTGTGGCGGCGGCCCTGCGCGCATGCGCGCTCATCGAGCCGATCGCATGACCCCACGCGCGACCCCACGCGCGAACGCGCAACCTCGCGACCTCAGCCGAACTGCACCGACCGCTTGGCCAGCCCCATCCAGAAGCCGTCGATGACACTGCGCTGGTCGCCGAGGTCGGACTCCGCGGCGCCCAGGGTGACGAACAGCGGCGCGAAGTGCTCGGTGCGCGGGTGGGCCAGGCGGCCCGCCGGGGACTTGCGCTCGAAGTCCAGCAGCGCGTCGACGTCCTGGGCGTCCAGCGCCCGCTGCCCCCAGTCGTCGAACTCCGTCGACCAGCCGGGCGGCGTCGGGCCCGCGTTCCGCAACGCGGCCAGGTTGTGGGTGAAGAAGCCGCTGCCGACGATCAGCACGCCCTCGTCCCGCAGCGGGGCGAGCTTGCGGCCGATGGCCATCAGCTCGCTCGGGTCGAGGGTCGGCATCGACACCTGCAGGACGGGGATGTCGGCGTCCGGGTACATCTCGACGAGCGGGACGTAGGCGCCGTGGTCCAGGCCCCGGTCCGGTATGTCCTGGACGGGCGTGCCCGCCGTACGCAGCGTCTTGCGCACGCGCTCGGCGAGTTCGGGCGCGCCGGGGGCGTCGTACCGCACCCGGTAGTAGTGCTCGGGGAAGCCCCAGAAGTCGTACACCAGCGGCACGGCCTGGGTGGCCCCGAGGGCCAGCGGGGCCTCTTCCCAGTGGGCGGAGACCATCAGGATCGCCGTGGGCCGGGGCAGCCCCGCCGACCAGGCGGCGAGCTGACCGGGCCAGACCGGGTCGTCGGCGAGCGGCGGAGCACCGTGGCTGAGGTAGAGGGCAGGCATGCGCCCACCCGATACGGACGAGGACGGCGTGGCGGCGGACATGGCGGCTCCCGTAGCCATAACTTGAAGTCTCAAGAAAACTTTTCGGGACCACTGTAGCGTCCAGTAGTTTAAACTTCAAGAAATAGCTCTTACAATAAGATCGTGGAAGCGATGACGACCCCCGCAGACGCCGAAGAACCCCGCTGGCTGACCGACGATGAACAGCACGCCTGGCAGTCCTACCTCCAGGCGAACATGCTGCTCGAAGACCATCTCGACCGTCAGCTGCAGCGCGACGCGGGCTTGCCGCATGTGTACTACGGCCTGCTGGTGAAGCTCTCCTGGGCGCCTCGCCACCGGCTGCGGATGACCGAACTGGCCGCGGCCGCGAAGATCACCCGGTCCCGCCTCTCGCACGCCATCACCCGTCTGGAGAAGAACGGCTGGGTACGGCGCGAGGACTGCACCTCCGACAAGCGCGGGCAGAACGCCGTGCTGACGGACGAGGGGTTCGAGGTGCTGAAGAAGGCCGCGCCCGGCCATGTCGAGGCCGTGCGCGCGGCCATATTCGACCGGCTCACACCGGAGCAGATCGGCCAGTTCGGCGACATCTGCCGCATCATCGCCGACGGTCTTCAGCCGGAGGGCGCCGACCTCCCCTGGCTGCGCTGAACCCGGCCACTGAACCCGGCCAGAACCCGGCTGCGCTGACCTGAGCGCCGAAACGGGCGCCAGAACAGCGGAAAGCCCCGCTCCTCCCGAAGGAGCGGGGCTTTCCACGTCGCACAAGCGACGGCCGTGCCGTGCGCGTATCAGTGCGCCATGACCGGGATCGCGTCCTCGGCCGCGCCCTCGCCGGAGCCGCTGGCAGCGGAGCTGCCGTCCTGCCGCCCGGCGTTGACGAAGGTCACGGCGATCGCCGCGGCGACCACCAGGATGCCGACCGCCCACCAGATGGCGGTGGTGTAGCCGTGCACCTGGGACTGCAGCTGCAGCAGCTCGGGCGACTTGGCCGTGGCCGCGTGCGCCTTGCCGTACTTCTCCCCCGCGCTGGTGGCGATGGTGTTGAGAAGCGCGGTGCCGATCGCGCCGCCGACCTGCTGCGAGGTGTTGACCATCGCGGAGGCGACACCCGCGTCACGCGGCTGGATGCCGAACGTGGACAGGCTCATCGCCGGCATGAACGCCGTACCCATACCGAGGCCCAGCAGCAGGAACGCGGGCAGGATCAGGAGCGGGTACGAGGTGTCCAGGTCGATCTGGGTCAGCAGCAGCATGCCGACCGCGGCGACCAGGAAGCCCGGGCCCATCAGCATCCGGGCCGGGACCCGAGTCATCAGCCGGGTGCCGATCTGCGTGGACCCGGTGATCATGCCGACGATCATCGGCAGGAAGGACAGACCGCTCTTGACCGGGCTGTACCCCTTCACCATCTGCATGTAGTAGGTGAGGAACAGGAACAGACCGAACATGCCGATGACGGCCAGACCCAGCGCCATGTAGACACCGCCGCGGTTGCGGTTGGTGACGACGCGTAGCGGCAGCAGCGGCGCCTTGACCCGGGACTCGACGACCGCGAAGGCGGCCAGCAGCACGACGGCCGCGACGAACAGGCCCAGGGTGATGCCGGCGGTCCAGCCGTCGCTCTCGGCGCGGGTGAAGGCGTAGACCAGCGAGACCAGGCCCAGCGTGGCCAGCAGAACGCCGGGGATGTCGAGCTTGGCGGGGTTACGGCTCTCGGCGGGCTCGCGGATCACGGCGATCGCGCCGACCGCGGCGACGATGGCGAACGGGATGTTGACGAAGAACGTCCAGCGCCAGTTCATGTACTCGGTCAGCACACCGCCGAGGATCAGACCGACGGCACCGCCACCACCCGCGATGGCACCGAAGATGCCGAACGCCTTGGCGCGCTCCTTGGCGTCGGTGAACGTCACCGCCAGCAGCGAGAGCGCCGACGGGGCGAGCAGCGCGCCGAAGATGCCCTGCAGCGCACGGGCGCCCATCAGCATGGGCGAGTTGAGCGCGGCGCCGCCCAGCGCCGAGGCGGCCGCGAAGCCGATCAGGCCGACGATGAAGGTCTGCTTACGACCCCACAGGTCGGCGAGGCGTCCGCCGAAGAGCAGCAGACCGCCGAAGGCCAGCGCATAGGCCGTGATGACCCACTGCTTGTTGCCGTCGGAGATGTCCAGGGCGTCCTGGGCGGAGGGCAGCGCAATGTTCACGATGGTCGCGTCGAGCACGACCATCAGCTGGGCGAGGGCGATGAATATCAGCGCTTTCCAGCGCCGGGGATCGACGAACTGTGCCGTTTCAGGCATGGGTGGGCCTACCTAGCGGTGCGGAGAGTGGAAAACGGGACGCTTGATGGACTAAAGGACGTACGTAAGGAAGTACTAGCGCAACGGACTGACACAACAACGACGTAGCGGCGCACCGGAAGGTGACAACGCGCGGCGGCGCTACGGGTGGTTTCTGCCTAGGGGCCGTTACTGACGACGAAAAGACTGACTGGCGAGCGAACGGGAATTAATCGGTCCAGGTCACCGGACGACGCGTGATGTGCGTCACGGGCGACGCTTGAGATCCTCCAAAGTGGCGGCGGAGCCGGACAGTACGGAGCGCCCCGGGGCAGCCAGTCCGTCCAGGAACAGCTGTAGGTGCCGGTGCACAAAGATGTCGAAGTTCACACAGGCGCCGCCGGGCAGCGGCCTGGTGAGCTGAGTCAGGGCGACCATCAGATCACCGGCGTCGATGTCGGCGCGCAGCTGGCCGGAGTCACGCCCGGCGGCCATCAGGGCGTTGATGGCGCCGTCCAGGCGCGTATGCGCGGCAATGTGGTCAGGGTGCTCCTTGTCGATGCCGTCGGAGAGCAGCGGGCACAGTGCGCCGACGCGCTCGTCGGCCGCCGCGTGCACAAAGCGACGCAGCGCCGCGAAGGCGTCGGGCTCCTCCGCCAGGGCGACTTCGGCCTGGTCGGCGATGCGCTCCATCACCGAGACGGTGACATGACGCACCAGCTCGCCGCGGTCCGCGAAGTGCCGATAAAGGGTGGCATTGCCGACCCCTGCCCGTCGAGCGATTTCATCGAGCGAGATCTCCGCCCCGTGCTCGACGAGCACCTCGCGGGCCGCCGCGACGATCCGCTCCCTGTTGCGCAGGGCGTCGGCGCGCAGCCTGGGCCGCGCGGGCTGCTGGGTGGTGACGGCAACGGCTCCCACGACGGCACTCCTTCCGGCACGAAGATTCGGCGTTCAACATTTCCGGGGACTCGCTCCCCGTTTCGTACATCCGGTTGAACGGGGAGACCGTCCCCGGAAATTTCGCGAGCGGAGGTGACCTGCCTCACACCTGTCCGGCGGCCAAGCCGCCCGGACGGAGCAGCCTTTTCCCCCGCCCGGCCGCACCCCACGGGCGCCCGGACGGACGCGGCCACACGGTGGACTCGCCATGAAGCACTCACGCGAGACGCCCCGGAAGCACTCGGGCGAGACAACCGGCAAGCGCTCGGGCGAAACGCCCCGCCGTCGAGCGCGTGGCCGAGCTCGCCATCGAGCGCGCCACCGGATACCCCAGCGTATGCGCCACCGCGCGCGCCACCGAATACGCAGGCCCCGCCGGGGCAGCGCCTTCGCCGTGGCCGCCCTGGTCACGCTGGCCGCGGCGGCCACCCCGGCGGCGGTCCCCAGCCCGCCCTCCGCCCCCGCCCGCCCCGTACGCGCCCCGGCGCTGTCGGCCAATCCGGCGTACGGCGCCGCCCTCGCGCCCTGCGCGCTGGCCCCCGTCAAGAGGCTGCAGATGACCGAGGGACTGCCGACCGGGCACGGCTACGTCCGCAGCACCGGGACGGTCAAGGCCCTCACCCTCATGATCGACTTCCCGGACGTCAAGGGCCAGGGCACCGCCCGCAAGCGCTACGCGGAGTTCTTCCCGCAGACCTCGCGGTGGTTCAAGCGCAGCTCGTACGGCCGGCTGAAGTACCGGCCCGCGACCCCGATCAACCACTGGCTGCGGATGCCCCACACCTTCCGCAGCTACGGCATCAAGCGCGGCAGCCCCTTCGAACCGGGCTACCGCAAGCTGGTCGCGGACATCGCCAAGGCCGCCGACCCGCATGTCGACTTCGGCCGCTACGACCTGGTCAACGTCCTGGTCACGCCCAACGCCGGACCGCCCGCCGCACGCGCCGTGCTGTCCGTCACCTACGCCGACAACCAGCGCGCGCCCGTCGCCGACGGCGTGCCCCTGGCCAATGTCTCCTTCGTCTACAGCCGCCAGGACGACGGCTCCGGCACCCTCGCGAAGACCGGCTACCGCGTGCTCCCGCACGAGAACGGCCATGTCTTCGGGCTCCCCGACCTCTACACCAGGCACGGCGGGGACAGCGCGGGCCACTGGGACGTGATGTCCGAGGACTGGGGCGTCGGAAACGACCTGCTGGCCTGGCACAAGTGGAAGCTCGGCTGGCTCGGCACGGGGCAGGTCGAGTGCATCGCCCGCCCCGGCATCACACGGCGCACCCTGAGCCCGCTCGGCCGGCGGGGCGGAACCAAGCTGATCTTCGTCCCGGTCTCGAAGTACGCCGGGTACGCCGTGGAGGCCCGCACCAACAAGGGCAACGACGAAGCGGTCTGCAAGGCCGGCGTCCTGGTCTCCTGGGTGGACACCCGCATCGACTCAGGCCAGGGACCGATCACCGTCGTGGACAGCACCCCGGGCAGCGGCGGCTGTACGGACGAGCACAATGTGCACCCTGGGCTGAGCGACGCGGCCTTCGCCCCCGGCAAGACCTTCACCGGCGGCGCGCAGGGCACCGGCGTCCGGGTCCGGGTCACCGGGCGCGACGCCCGGGGCGACTACCGCGTGGAGATCACCCGGTACGCCAGTGGCGGCGGCCAAGGCTGATCAGCAGCAGCTGCCTGCGAGCGGTGGCCGCCACCCGCCGTACGGCCTCGGGGTCGCCGGCCCCTTCGCCGGGCTGTGCCGGCTGAGCCTCGGGCTGATCGCCTGGCCGAGCTCCGGGATCGCCGGGCTGGGCCCCGGACGGCTCACCGGACGGCTCACCGGACTGATCACCGGACGGCTCACCGGGCTGGGCCTCCAGGAACGCTGTCGCGGTCATCACCATATGGTCCACATACAGCTCGGCCAGCATCCGGACGTCCTCCAGCGACCAGCCCTCCGCCGTGAGCTGCGGGGCGAACGCCTCGGCGACCTCGTCGGCGAAACGACTCAGCTCGGCGGCTATCGCCTCCCGTACGGGCCGTACACCGCCGTGGCGCTCGCGCGCGATGAAGCGGATATGCGCCGGATAGCCACGCACCAGCTCGGCGACGGCCTCGACGGTGGCGTCGATCAGCTGCTCGTCCCCGTCCCGCTCGGCGAGGATCACCCGGACCACCCCGTGCAGGCTGCCCAGGGACTCCTCCACGAGCGCCACGCCGAGGTCGCTCATATCGCGGAAGTGCCGGTAGAAGGCGGCCGGAGCCACACCCACCACGCGCGTCACCTCGCGCAGGCCCAGGCTGCTGAGGCTCTGGTCCTCCAGCAGCCGCAGCCCCGCGTCCAGGAGCGCCCGCCGGGTCTTCTGCTTCTGGGCCTGCCGGACCCCGAGGGTGTGACTCATGTCATTCAGTAAACAACCGTTCGCCGACTTTTTCCAGCGGTGTGCAGGGGTATCCTGAAGTCAGTGAACAGTTGTCATCTCAAGTGTTCACTGAAGCTGCACCCGCACGCCATCCGCACCTCAGATCCGGCTCCCGAGAGAGGCACCCATGCTCTTCATCGTCGCGGCTCTCGCCCTGGTGGGGATCCTTCTGGGAGCGGCGGCCCACACCCCGCTCCCGATCTTCCTCACCGCGTCCGCCGCCATCGCCACCTGGCTGTTGATCTTCTTCATCCGCGAACGCGCCGGGCACAAGGAGAGCTGACCCATGGCACTGACCGCACCCACCACCAACACCCCGTCGGCCACCCCCTCGGCCGCCCCGTCGGCCGCGCGGCGCCGGGACGCCGACGGCATGGCCGTGGCCTCGTTCGTCCTCGGCCTGATCGGACTGCTGCTCTTCAACGCCGTCTTCGGACCGTGCGCGATCGTCCTGGGCGCACTGGCGATCGCCCGGCAGACCCAGCGCCGCGGCCGGGCCCTGCTCGGCCTCGCCCTCGGGGTCGCCGATGTGGTCCTGCTGATCACCCTGGTGACGCTGGACAACTCGGTCTTCTGGCAGTTCGGCTGACCCTCCGTAAGCCCCGAAGGCCCCGCAGGCCCTGTCGCCCCCCTGTCTCCGCCCAACGGCCCTTCCACCCAGCGGAAGGGCCGTTGCCCGTACGTGACGCACGTCACCACGCTGATGCCATGACCGCATTCGCACGGAATCAGTGGTACGTCGCCGCCTACGGACGCGAGATCGGCCGCGAACTGCTCGGCCGCACCATCCTCGGCGAGCCCATCGCCTTCTACCGCAGCGAGTCCGACGGGGCGGTCGTCGCCCTCCATGACCGCTGCGTCCACCGCCGCTATCCGCTGTCGGCCAGTCGGCTCGACGGCGACCGCGTCGTCTGCGGCTACCACGGCTTCACCTACGACACCACCGGCACCTGCGTCTTCGTCCCCGGCCAGAAGCGCATCCCGCGCACCGCCCGGGTCGCCTCGTACCCGGTCGTGGAGCAGGACTCCCTGGTGTGGGTGTGGATCGGCGACCCCAAGTCGGCCGACCCCACCGCCGTACCGCGCGCGCCGTGGCTGGCCGACCCGCGCTGGACGACCGTCGGCGGCATGGAGCCGATCGACGCGGACTACGGGCTGCTCGTGGACAACCTGATGGACCTGTCCCACGAGACGTATCTGCACGGCGGCTACATCGGCACCCCCGAGGTCGCCGAGACCCCCATCACCACCACCGTCGACGAGGGCGCGGGGGTGGTGCGGGTGAGCCGGCACATGGACGACGCTGAGTGTCCGCCCTTCTACGCCCGCTCCACCGGCATCGAGGGCCGCATCACCCGCTGGCAGGACATCGAATACCACGCCCCCTGTCTGTATCTGCTGCACAGCCGCATCGCCCCGGTCGGCGTGCTGCCCGGGCCGGACGGCGACGACTCCAACGCCTTCCATGTCGAGATCACGTACGCGATCACACCGTCCACGGAGCACTCCGTGTACGACTTCTGGGCCGTCTCACGGGACTTCGCGCAGGACGACGAGGACGTCACCACGTTCCTCCACGACTTCAACCGCACCGTGGTCATGCAGGACGTCGACGCGCTGAACCTGCTGCAGCGGGCCCTGGACACCGAGCCCGAGGACTATCAGGAGCTCAGCATCAACATCGACACCGGCGGCCTCGCCGCGCGCCGTATCCTCGCCCGCCTCGCCGCCGAGGGCGCGGGCGAGGGCGAGCGCCCGGTCGCCGCCCTGGACGCCACCCAGCCTGCCTCTCCCAGCACACCCGGCGCACCCGGCGCACCCGCCGCATCCGCCTCGGTGACCGGGCGATGAGCGGCCCGCCCACCGCCGAGGTCTACCGGATCGACTGGCTGCCGGGCACCGACCTTCTGCACGGCGTCTGCCACTGCGGCGCCGAGCGCTCGGCGGAGGACCCGGTGGAGCTGTGGAAGTGGATGCTGGCCCACCCCACGGGCCACGACGGCCTCACCACCGTCCCCTCGCGGCCATCGGCAGGCCCGGAGGGCGAGTTCACCGACACCCTCGTCGTCACCGGCAGAGCCGACGCCGCGACCGACGTCGTCATCCTCACCCTTCGCCACCCCACCGGCCGCGAACTGCCCGCCTGGCAGCCCGGCGCGCATATCGACCTCCTCCTCGGCGAGTCCCTGACCCGTCAGTACTCGCTGTGCGGCGATCCCGCCGACCGCGCCCGCTGGCAGATCGCGGTGCAGCGCGCCCCCGACGGACGCGGCGGATCCGCGTACGTCCACGAAGCCCTCACCGAGGGCGCCGCCGTCCAAGTGCGCGGCCCGCGTAACCGCTTCGCGCTGCGCCCCGCCGCCCGCTACCTCTTTATCGCAGGCGGCATCGGGATCACGCCGCTGGTCCCGATGACGGCCGCGGCCGAGGCGGCGGGTGCCGACTGGACGCTGCTGTACGGAGGGCGGACCCGCGCCTCGATGGCCTTCGCCGGCCAACTCGCCGACCGCTACGGGCCGAAGGTACGGCTCGTTCCGCAGGACGAGTCGGGCCTGCTCGACCTCGCGTCCTTCCTCGCCGCGCCCACCCCGGAAGCCCCGAACACCCCGAACAACCCGGACACCCCGCACACCCTCGTCTACTGCTGTGGCCCCGAGCCGCTGCTGCGGGCGGCCGAGGAGCGCTGCCGCGCCTGGCCCTCCGGCTCGTTGCGCACCGAGCGCTTCCAGCCCCGTACGGAAATCGCGGGCCCCGAGACAGCGGACGGCCCCCAAGCCAAGGCCGGATCCTTCGAGTTGGTCCTCGCCCGCTCCGGGCTGACCCTGACCGTGCCGCCGGAGCGGAGCGTGCTGCGGACGGTCGAGGCGGCGGGGGTTTCGGTTCTGTACTCGTGCGGGGAAGGGACGTGCGGGACGTGTGAGACCGATGTCGTCGAGGGCGAGGTGGACCACCGGGATTCCGTACTCACCGACGAGGAGCGGGAGTTGGGCGAATCGATGATGATCTGCGTCTCGCGCTGCCGCGGCCGCCGCCTCGTCCTCGACCTCTGACGGACCCCTGACGGGCCTCTGCACGAATTTCCGACGTACCCCTGACGCGCCGCATGTGATGCGTACCGCCTCGGGCCCCTGCCCACTGGACATCAAGGTTGGTTAGGCTAACCTAACTATGACCTCGGGCGATGTCCGTGGCTGCCCCCGTACGCATCGAGAGAGGCGTCCCATGCCCCACCCCAGAGCCCTCCCCCTCTCCCGCCGCGGTCTGCTGGCCGCCGGCGGCCTCGCCGGACTCGGCGCCCTCGTCACCGCGTGCGGCAGCAAGGACGGCTCGGGGTCCTCGGGCAAGGAGGGCAAAAGCGGCGGCGGGTCCTGGTCGTTCACCGACGACCGCAAGACGAAGATCGACCTCGGCGGCCGCCCCGAGCGCATCGTCGCGTACATCGGCTCGGCGGCCGCGCTGTACGACTTCGGCATCGACGACCAGATCGTCGGCGTCTTCGGCCCGACCAAGCTGAAGAACGGCAAGCCGGACGTGCAGGCCGGGGACATCGACGTCGACAAGGTGACCATCCTCGGCAGCGCCTGGGGCCAGTTCAACGTCGAGAAGTACGCCTCGCTCAACCCGCAGCTGCTGATCACCAACATGTACGACCCGGGCGCCCTGTTCTACGTCCCGGACGACTCCAAGAACAAGATCCTCGCCCTGGCCCCCAGCGCCGCCCTCACCACCGGCCGGGTCTCCATGGTCGAGCCCATCAAGCGCTACGCCGAACTCGCCGCCGCCCTCGGCGCCGACCTCAACGCCAAGAAGGTCACCGACGCCAAGGCTCGCTTCGAGGCCGCCGCCGAGACGCTGCGCAAGACCGTCAAGTCGAAGAAGATCAAAGTCCTGGCCTGCTCCGCCAGTGCCGACCTCTTCTATGTCTCCAGCCCGTCGGTCAACGCCGATCTGATCTACTTCCGCGAGCTCGGCGTCGACTTCGTCGTCCCGCAGAAGACCGACAAGGGCGGCTACTTCGAGAGCCTGAGCTGGGAGAACGCCGACAAGTACGGTGCCGATCTGCTGTTCCTCGACAACCGCACCGCCACCTTGCAGCCCAAGGACCTGACCGCCAAGCCGACCTGGTCCAAGCTCCCCGCGGTCAAGGCCGGCCAGATCGTCCCCTGGAGCAGCGAGCCGCGCTTCTCGTACGCGGGCGCCGCACCGCATATCGAAGCCCTCACCAAGGCCATCCAGGACGCGCAGAAGGTCAGCTGACCAGGCAGGGCAAGCGAAGGGAAGAGACCGCTCCCATGACCACCGCCGCCACCCCCCACACCTCCACCGCATCAGTCGAGACCCCGTCCCCGTCCCCCGCCTCCGTCCCGTTCCGCTTCTTCGACGTACGGGTCGTCCGCACACAGGTCCTCGGACCGTCCATGGTGCGGATCACCTTCGGCGGCGACACCCTGAAGGACTTCGCCTCCGGCGGCCGTGACCAGCGCTTCAAGCTGTTCCTGCCGCACCCCCACCAGGACGCCCCCATCGTGCCGGTCGAGGCGGGCGAGGAGTGGTTCCCGGTGTGGCGGGCCATGGACCCCGCCGTACGGGCCGTCATGCGCTCGTACACCGTGCGCGAGCAGCGGCGCGAACCCGAAGAGGTCGACGTGGACTTCGCGCTGCACGGCGCCGACCCGACCGGCGCTGATGCGTCGGGCGGTCCGGCCGGCGGTCCGGCCTCCCGCTGGGCCGTGCGCGCCCGGCCCGGTGACCGCGCCATGCTCCTCGGCCCGGTCGCCCCCGACAACGGCGGCGTCGACTTCCGCCCGCCGCCCGGCACCGACTGGGTGCTCATCGCCGCCGACGAGACCGCGCTGCCCGCCGTCGCCGGAATCCTGGAGTGGCTGCCCGCCGGCATCGGGGCCAAGGTCTGGATCGAGGTGCAGCACGCCGAGGACCTGCAGCAACTGCCCACCGATGCGGACGCCGAGATCGTCTGGCTGGTCCGCGACGGCGCCGACCCCACCGCCCCGCGCTCGGCCCTCCTCCTGGACGGCGTACGCGACGCGGCGCTCCCCGAGGGCACCCCGTACGCCTGGATCGCGGGCGAGGCCGGTACGGTCCGCGCACTGCGCCGCCACCTCGTACGCGAGCGCGGCTACGACCGCAAGGCGGTCACCTTCACCGGCTACTGGCGGCTGGGCGCGACCGACGACCAGCTCGTCGAGGAGGCCGTGAGCGGCACCGGCCCAGCGTCGGACGACGACTGACCAGCGCAGAACCAGCGGCACACCAGCACCACAGCACCAGGCACCCCGCACCGCTCAACCACCCCCGCACCGCTCGTCACTCCCGCACGCCCGCACCCCCGTCCAGGGCACACCCATGCCGTGTCCAGGGCACACCCATGCCCGCAAGCAGCCCAACCCAGAAGGGACAGACCGTGAGTCTCCTCGCGCACCCCGCCGCTGAGGACCCGTCGTCAGGGCCGATACCCGGGGCGGCGGATGGCAGGGCCCACCTCTTCAACGACCGTACGGTGGAACGCTATCGGCGGTCAGTGTCCGACGGCGTCGGACTGGTGGCCTCCACCGTCGCCCGCACCACCCGCCCGTTCACCGGAGTCACCCCGGCCGAACTCGCCCCCGAGATCACCGGGATCGACCTGGAACGGCCGCTGGGCGACCCGGCCGCCGCCCTCGACGAGCTCGAACGCGTCTATCTGAAGGACGCCGTCTACTTCCACCACCCCCGCTATCTCGCCCACCTCAACTGCCCCGTGGTCATCCCCGCGCTGCTCGGCGAGGCGATCCTCTCCGCCGTCAACTCCTCACTGGACACCTGGGACCAGAGCGCCGGCGGCACGCTCATCGAACGGCGCCTGATCGACTGGACGGCGGCGCGCCTCGGGCTCGGCGAGGCCGCGGACGGCATCTTCACCAGCGGTGGGACGCAGTCCAATCTGCATGCGATGCTGCTCGCCCGCGACGAGGCCTGCAAGCTGGTGGAGAAGGAGACGGCGGCGGCCGGGACGCCGCTCACCAAACCACAGATCCTGCCCCGGCTGCGCATCCTCGCCTCCCAGGCGAGCCACTTCTCCATCGCCAAGGCAGCCGCCGTCCTCGGGCTCGGCTACGAGGCGGTCATCGCCGTGCCCTGCGACCAGGACCGGCGGATGCGCACCGTCGCGCTCGCCCGCGAACTCGACCGCTGCCGCCGCGAGGGCCTGGTCGTCATGGCGGTCGTGGCCACCGCCGGGACCACCGACTTCGGCTCCATCGACCCGCTGCCCGAGATCGCCGACCTGTGCGCACGGGCCGGGGCCTGGCTGCACGTCGACGCGGCGTACGGCTGCGGCCTGCTGGTCTCCCCGCGCCGCCGGCACCTCCTCGACGGCATCGAGCGCGCCGACTCGGTCACCGTCGACTACCACAAGTCCTTCTTCCAGCCGGTCAGCTCCAGCGCGGTCCTGGTGCGCGACCGTACGACCCTCAGCCACGCCACGTACCACGCCGACTACCTCAACCCGGCCCACAGCGTGGAGCGGCTGATCCCCAACCAGGTGGACAAGTCGCTGCAGACCACCCGGCGCTTCGACGCGCTCAAGCTGTGGCTGACGCTGCGGGTCATGGGCGCGGACGCCGTCGGGAAGCTGTTCGACGAGGTGGTGGACCGGGCGGCCGAGGCGTGGCGGCTGCTGGACGCCGATCCGCGGTACGAGGTGGTCACCCGGCCGCAGCTGAGCACGCTGGTCTTCCGCTACACCGGTGGGCCGTCAGCCGCACTGCTCGACGCCGGACTACTGGACCGGGCGAATCTGTACGCGCGCGAGGCGCTGGCCGCCTCCGGCGAGGCCGTCGTGGCCGGGACGGTCGTGGACGGGGCGCACTACCTGAAGTTCACGCTGCTCAACCCCGAGACCTCGCTCGGCGATATCGCCCACGTCCTCGACCTGATCGCCGGCCACGCCGACCAGTACCTGTCGTCCTCCCCGCACGCCGCCGAACCGGAGTTCACCCGGGCCCGGGCCAGCTGACCGCCTTCCACCCCACCGGAGACCCACGTGTCCACCGTGTCTTCCCCCGCCCCCGACTCATACGACTTCATCGCCATCGGCCTGGGCCCCTTCAACCTCGGCCTGGCCGCGCTCACCGACCCGATCGACGAGCTGAACGGGCTGTTCCTGGAGCGCAAGCCGGACTTCGACTGGCACTCGGGGATGTTCCTCGAGGGCAGCACGCTCCAGACGCCGTTCATGTCCGACCTGGTCACCCTCGCCGACCCCACCTCCCCGTACTCCTTCCTCAACTACCTGAAGGAGAACGGCCGCCTGTACTCCTTCTACATCCGCGAGAGCTTCTATCCGCTGCGGGAGGAGTTCAACGACTACTGCCGCTGGGTGGCCGCCCGGCTCGACTCCGTCCGCTTCGGCCAGGAGGTCACCTCCGTCGAGTACGACGAGGCCGAGGGCCGGTACGTGGTCCACACCACCGAGACCGCGACCGGTGAGCGCCACACCTGGCGGGCCGGGCGGCTGGTGCTGGGCACCGGGACACCGCCGTACGTCCCCGAAGCCTGCCGTGACCTGGGCGGCGACCTGATCCACAACTCCCGGTACCTGGAACACAAGGAAGCCCTCCAGGCGAAGGAGAGCATCACCGTCATGGGCAGCGGCCAGAGCGCCGCCGAGATCTACTACGACCTGCTCCAGGACATCGACGCACACGGCTACCGGCTCGACTGGATCACCCGCTCGCCCCGCTTCTTCCCGCTCGAATACACCAAGCTCACGCTGGAGATGACCTCCCCGGAGTACGTGGACTACTTCTACGGGCTGCCCGCGCACACCCGCGAACGGCTGAACACCTCGCAGAAGAGCCTCTACAAGGGGATCAACTCCGATCTCATCAACGCCATCTTCGATCTGCTCTACATCAAGAACCGGCGAGGCCCGTGCCCGACCCGGCTGATGACCAACACCGCGCTGCGGCATGCGTCATACGACGCGGCCGACGGCGACCCGGTCGGGGGCACGTACACCCTCGGGCTGCGCCAGGAGGAGCAGGGCCAGGACTTCACCCTCACCACCCAGGGCCTGATCCTGGCCACCGGCTACCGCCACCAGGTGCCGGAGTTCCTGGCGCCCGTACGAGACCGCATCGCCTGGGACGAGGCCGGGCGCTTCGCGGTCGCCCGCGACTACAGCGTCAACACCGCCACCGCCGGGCGGGAGATCTACGTACAGAACGCCGAGTTGCACACCCACGGCTTCGTCACCCCCGACCTCGGGATGGCCGCCTACCGCAACTCGTGCATCATCCGCGAGCTGCTGGGGGGCCGCGAGCACTACCCCATCGAGAAGACGATCGCCTTCCAGGAGTTCGCGGCCCCAGAGGGGGCGCTGCGATGACCACGGCGCTCTTCACCCACCTCGACGCGGCGCTCGGCCGCTTCTCCGTACGCCCCCTCGGCCCGGCCGCCGACGCCGAGCTGCTGCACCACTGGGTCACCCACCCCAAGGCGTCCTTCTGGCTGATGCAGGACGCCGACGTGGCGCAGGTCGCCTTCGAGTACCGCAAGATCACCGAGCATCCGCACCACGACGCCTTCATCGGCCTCCACGAGGGCCGCCCCGCCTTCCTCATCGAGCGCTACGACCCGGCCCGGGTGGAGCTGGCGGGCCTCTACCCCGCCCAGGAGGGCGATGTCGGCATGCACTTCCTGTGCGCGCCGGCCGACGCCCCGGTGCACGGGTTCACCCGGGCGGTGATCACCACCGTCATGGAGTTCCTCTTCGCCGATCCGGCGACCCGGCGCGTCGTGGTCGAGCCCGACGTCCGTAATACGGCGGTGCACAGGCTCAACGCGGCCGTCGGCTTCGAGATCGCGGGCACGGTGGCCAAGCCGGAGAAGGACGCGTACCTCAGCTTCTGCACCCGCGCCCAATTCCGCGCGGCGACGGCGGGCGCGTCCTCCGGCAAGACCGCGACGGCACCCGACACAGCCACAGCACAGGCCGCACCCGCCACACCGGACACACCGGACACACCGAACACACCCACAACATCCGACACACCGGCCACACCCGCCACACCCGACGCAGCCGACGCAGCCGTTCAAGGAGCAGCCCCCCGATGAGCCCCCGAGACGCCGTCGCCCATCTCACCCCCGCCCTCTGGAAGCGGGCCGGCCGCCTCCTCGTCCGCAAGGCGCTCGCCGAGTTCTCCCATGAGCGCCTGCTCGCCCCCGAGCCCCTGCCCGACACCCCCGGCCACTACGCCGTCACCAGCGACGACGGCTCGGTGACCTACCGCTTCGCGGCCCGCCTGCTGGCCCTGGACCACTGGATGGTCGAGGCGGACTCCATCACCCGCCACGACACCCGGGACGGCTCCCAACTCCCCCTCGACGCGCTCGACTTCTTCCTGGAGCTGCGCGGACGGCTGGGACTCGGCGACCAGATCCTCCCCGTCTATCTGGAAGAGATCAGCTCCACCCTCTCCGGCACCGCGTACAAGCTCAGCGGCGAGCCGGTCAGCGCCGCCGAGCTCGCCAAGTCCGACTTCCAGACGGTCGAGACCGGCATGACCGAGGGCCACCCCTGCTTCGTCGCCAACAACGGCCGCCTGGGCTTCGGGGTCCACGAATACCTCTCGTACGCCCCCGAGACCGCGAGCCCCGTCCAGCTGATCTGGCTGGCCGCGCACCGCGAACACGCCACCTTCACCTCCTCCACGGACCTCGACTACGACGGGCTGATCCGCGCCGAACTGGGTGAGGCCACCCTGGCCCGCTTCGCCGACACCCTGGCCGGCCTCGGCCTCGACCCGGCCGACTACCGCCTCATCCCCGTCCACCCCTGGCAGTGGTGGAACAAGCTGTCGGTCACCTTCGCCGCCGAGCTCGCCCAGCAGCGCCTGGTGTGCCTGGGCACGGGCGACGACGCGTACCTCGCGCAGCAGTCGATCCGTACCTTCTTCAACACCGACGACCCGGCCAAGCACTACGTGAAAACGGCCCTGTCCGTTCTCAACATGGGCTTCATGCGCGGCCTCTCCGCCGCCTATATGGAGGCCACCCCCGCCATCAACGACTGGCTCGCGGGCCTGATCGCCGGCGACGACCTCCTCCGCGCCGCCCGCTTCTCGATCATCCGCGAACGCGCCGCCATCGGCTACCACCACCGGCAGTACGAACGCGCCACCGACAAGTACTCCCCGTACCGCAAGATGCTCGCCGCACTCTGGCGCGAAAGCCCCGTCCCCACCCTCGAACCGGGCCAGCGCCTGGTCACCATGGCCTCCCTCCTCCACACCGACCCCGCCGGCGGCTCCTTCGCCAGCGCCCTCATCGAGGAGTCCGGCCTACCCCCCGCCCGCTGGCTGCGCCGCTACCTGGACGCGTATCTGCGACCGGTGCTGCACTGCTTCTACGCGTACGACCTGGTCTTCATGCCGCACGGCGAGAACGTCATCCTCGTCATCGAGGACGGCGCGGTGCGGCGGGCGATCTTCAAGGACATCGCCGAGGAAATCGCCGTCATGGACCCGGACGCGGTCCTTCCGCCGGCCGTCACGCGGATCCGGGTGGAGGTCCCGGAGGACAAGAAGCTACTGTCGATCTTCACCGATGTCTTCGACTGCTTCCTGCGCTTCCTCAGCGGCATCCTCGTCGCCGAGGGCCTGCTGGAGGAGGAGACCTTCTGGCGGACGGTGGCGGAGTGCGTCTCCGACTACCAGGCGTCGGTGCCGGAGCTGGCGGAGAAGTTCGAGCGGTACGACATGTTCGCGCCCGACTTCGCACTGTCCTGCCTGAACCGGCTCCAGCTGCGGAACAACCAGCAGATGCTCGACCTGGCGGACCCGGCCGGGGCGCTCCAGCTGATCGGGACGCTGGAGAACCCCATCGCACGCTTCGGGGGAGCGTCGTAGGTCAGCGGGGGGAGGTGGGGTCCGCGTTACCGCCGGGGACGGCGGAGCCGAGTATGGAACGGACCTGCTTCAGGGTGACGGCGGAGGGCCGGTTGAGGCAGGCGGAAGCGATGATCACCCCCCGCGCCCCGGACGGCGTGGACAGCTCGGACGACTCGGACGGCTTGGCCGACTTGGACGGCCTGGACGACTCGGCCGACTTGGACGACCTCGACGGCCTGGACGCCCCAGGCGAACTGGTCGGCTGGGCCGCCCCGCCCGCCCCAGACGACTCCGCCGCCCCGCCCGACCCAACCGACTTGGCCGACCTGGCCGCCACACCAGACCCAGGCCCAACCCCAGACCCGGACGCCGCCCCAGAGGTCCCATCCACCCCATTCACCCCACCCGCCGCAGCACGCCAGCCCAGCAGCTCATGCGTACCGCCCGCGAGGCGGCAGGAGTCCCCTGGCCGGGTATCCACCAGCGGCACCCGCTGGTCGGTCGCGCCCAGAGCCTTCTTACTCTCCAGCCGGAGGACCAGCAGCCCTTCCCCGCGCCGCAGCTCGTGCGACGCCAGACAGTAGCGCTGGATCCCCGCCGCACACCCCTCCTCGTCCACGGCTGCGGGCCGGCTCCCGGCCAGCCCCACCGTGCCCGCCTCCTCCCCACCCCATACGCTGCGGCCGCTCCAGCCGTCCGGCAGCCGTACGGTCAGCCCGCCCAGCCCGGGGTAGCGGAAATCAGACCCGGTACCGGTGGGCGAGGCGGCCGGCACCTGATAAGTGGCGCCGTGCCCCCTGGACCCCCCGCTCGGCGCATGCCCCAGCACCCCCAGCGTCACGGCAGCGGCCACTCCCCCAGCCACCCCGGCGGCCCCGACCGCCCCGGCCACGCGCCGCCGCCGTCGCCGTACCACCAGCTGCTGGACCCGCCGCATCCGCTGAGCGGGAGCGGGCAGGCGGGGCACACCCCGTTCGAGCAGCACCCGCAGCTCCGCCTCACGGAGGGCGTCGCGGCTCTCATCACCCTCCACGGCGCTCACCACCCTCCACCAGCGCGGCGGCGGGCAGCAGCCCGTGCAGGGTACGCAGCGCCTTGGACGCCTGGCTCTTGACCGTGCCGGTGGAGCAGCCCAGCACATCGGCGGTGTCCTCGACGCTCAGGTCCTCGAAATAGCGCAGCACCACCACCGCCCGCTGCCGCACCGGCAGCCCCCGCACCACCGCCGCCAGCGACTGCTCCAGATCCACCCCCTCGAACGGATCCGGCACGGCCCGCGTATCCGGCACCTCGTCGTGCGGCACCTCCCCACGCCAGCGCCGCCGCCACCACGAGGCATGCGTATTGACCAGCGCCTTTCGTACGTACGCCTCCGGATTCTCCCCCGCGATCCGCCGCCACTTCGGCCACACCTTGGCCAGCACCGTCTGCAGCAGATCCTCGGCCAGATGCGCATCCCCGGTAAGCAGCCAGGCCACCCTCAGCAGCCGAGGCCCGCGCGCGGCGACGAACTCCTCGAAGCCGGGCGTCGCGCCCGTCACTGTCGTGTCCTCGCCATGGCGCCCCTGTCCGAACCGTGTCTTTCACACATGGTGAACGCCATGACGCCAGGACGGGGTTGCCTCCAGCCCAGAATCCGCCAACCGGCGGTCAACCAGCACCCCCACACCTCAGCGCCCTGCGCCCCCTACGGCGCAACCGCTACACTGACGCCGGTGCGCGCTGCGGGAGCAGAGCGTCGCGCCTCCGTAGCTCAGGGGATAGAGCACCGCTCTCCTAAAGCGGGTGTCGGCAGTTCGAATCTGCCCGGGGGCACAGAAGAAAGGGCCAGCTCAGGAGGATGATCCTCCCGGACTGGCCCTTCGCCGTTTCCACTGCCGTGCCCCTTACGCGCCACTGCGCTTCCACAGCCGCCCGACGAGGCTGTCGGCTGTGCCGCTCACCGGTCAGACCAAGACCTCACCCGTCGAAGCCGTACCCGAGCACGTACGAGGCCTGGTCGAGCGTGATCGTCAGCCAGCCGCCTTGGCGATGATGCGCTCCATCTCCTCCCGGCCAAAGGCCCGCAGAGTCGTGGAACGGACGTTGCCCACCCCACCCAGCTGCAGGAGCGCTGCCGTGGCAGTCTCGTCGTCAGGCGCCTCGACGACGGCCACAACGTCGTATGGACCGATGGTCCAGTAGATGCTCAGAAGCTTGGCCCCGAGCTTGTGCACCGCTGAGCCGAAAGTCTCGGCGCGCTTCGCGGTGTCTTTGTAGTTTTGGGCCCCTTGATCAGTCCAGCTCAGCAAGGCGACGTACGTCGGCATGTTCTTTCACCTTCACGAGGAGACACATCCCGAGGTCAAGGCTGGACGCCTGGCCTGGGACCCGCACGAGGTGCGCGCCCAAACGAGCAATACGAGCGACCACAGGCATCGAGGGGCAGGCCCACATGCACGCCTGAGGGCCGCCTACTGTGCTGGCATGACGATGATCGGGCAGGTCTCGTTGGGCGTGAACAATGACAAGCGAGCGGGCGAGTTCTGGCGCCATGCACTGGGATACGTGCGGCGACCTCCCCGCTACGAGGGTGACGACTGGATCGTCCTGAAGCCTCCGCCAGGTGAGTCCGGGGTCGCCATCGCCATGGATGTGAGCGAAAGTCCGGCAGAGGAGTTCCCCCGCCTCCACTTCGATCTTGATGCTGGTGACCGTGACCTTGACGAGGAAGTGGATCGTCTTGTGGCGCTGGGAGCGCAGCGGGTCGACTGGCAGCACTATGCCGAAAGCCTGCCTCTCGGAGGGCGGCCGTACGTCGTACTGGCCGACCCGGAAGGCAACCGATTCTGCGTCGAAGGCCGTCGTCACGGCTGACCTTCGCCGCCGCCCTACCGGGTACAGGACAGTGCCTAGTGCGATCGGTGGGCTTAGCGGGCTGCCCTCGAGCTATGAGTCTGCCGAGAGGTACCCGCACTCCGCCCTACCGGCTGGTAGCTGACGAACTGCGGCAGCAGATTCGCTCTGGCCGCATCAAGCCGGGCGAACGGGACCGTGGTGCAGGGAGGGACCACCGAGCGGTTGACAGCAACCGTGACAGCAGCGAAGGCACATGACGCCTCGTAGTGGCTCAGATCAAGCACCGGCCCAAAGGGCCATGCGGGCTAGTACCAGTTCCGTGCCTGAACCTACGGATCAAGAGGTCTGGAGTCGGGACGATTGTCCGCTGAGCCGGGGCCTGACGGCAGTCGTTGACGGCAACAGGGGTGCACATCGCCGTATCGCGCGAGTCGTCCGCGCATCGCGCAGGCTGGGGCGAGGCGTCGACGGGCTGATCACCGCATCAGCGCGACGAACTCCTTGAAGCGGGTGTCGCAGGTTCGAATCTGCCCGGAGGCATCATGTGATGTCGCAGGACATCGGAATGACCCCGAACCCACGGCTGGGTTTCAAGAGAAAGTATCGATGCTCTTTCTGTGGTGGGTTCCTACGACGTCATGAAACGCGGAGGCGAAGAGCGCAGCCGGCTCTTCGCTCTCGTCACTCCCCGCCGAGGACACCAGCAGGAACTGCACCTGCTCGGCGTTCGGCACGCTCTTACAACGGCTCGTGACGAAGTTCAGCAGACTGAGATACGGAACGGTCAGCTGGACGTACTCCACGCGCCGCTCCTCACGCAGCACCGCTGTGAGGTCGGTGACGATGTCGAGCAGCGCCTTCTCGGCCCGCAGCCCCGGGTGCCAGACCATGTGACTCGATGATCTGGCCTGCGTCATCGGGAATTCCGTCCACTCGCTCACGCTGCCGTCGGCGAGCCGGTGCCGCATCAGGAGATGCGTATCGGTACTGCCGGGGTTCGGTGCGAAGAAGGTTGAGATGGGGAGGGATACGTTGGCGGGATCGAGCGTGTCGAGGAAGCGCGGCCGCTTCTTGAACTGCTGGGCGACGGTGAGACCGAACCAGGACAGCAGAAGTCCGTACAGGCCGTACCGGGGGATGGACGTACGGAGGGCCATCAGGGTCTCCTCACTCGTGTCGGTGCTTGTTCCGTTGCTCAGTCATGGGCGCGTTCTCAGTCATGGGCGCGTTCTCAGTCATGGGCGCGTTCTCAGTCATGGGCGCGTTCTCAGTCATGGGCGAGTTCAGATGTGCGGGCGCGGGTGCGGACCCACTCGATGCCCTCGACGACCCTGGGCGCGTGTTCCGGTGCCATCACCAAGGCGTTGTGCCCGGCGTCCGTCACGAAGTCGTGCCGCGAGACCGTGGACAGGGCTGCCAGCTCTCGCTGGAGGGCGGTGTGCGCCGGATCCGCCCGGACGGTCTCTCCGGCGGTGAGCACCGCCACGGGCTGGGAGGTCGCCGACAACCGTGCCGCGTCGGGTGACCACGAATGCTGCCAGTAGCGCATTTCCTGACGGGTCGCCCACCAGGTGCCCGGTGCCGCCATGCGCCTCTCGGTCGCCTCGGCCATGCCGTCGGGCAGGGAGCCGAACGGCCGGTACTCCTCACGCTGGTGCAGCGTTCCGGCCATGGCTCTCAGCCATGTGGCGGTCACTCGCTGCCTGACCCATGGCAACGTCTGTCGCTGCCCCGGTGACCGCCTGAGCTGATCCGGATGGGAGGAGTCGACGAACACGAGCCCTGCGACGAGTTCGGGGTGACGGCGCGCGAAGCACCGGATCAGGACCCCTCCGACCGAGTGGCCGACGAGCAGGAACGGCGGCCGCGCATCGACTGCGGCGAGCAACTCGCGCAGTCCCGCGCTGCTCCACTCCGCGTCGTGCGGCACCGACGCCGCCGCGCTCCAGCCGATCCCGGGCCGGTCATAGGCCACGTAGCCGGTGCCGGAGCCGAGCTCGGCCAGCACCCATCCCCATTCGGTGGCCGGGCAGGCCATGCCGTTCTCGAAGACGACCGTCGGCCCCGTGCCGCCGACGCGGGTGTTGGCCAGCACATGCACATCACGCCCGTGCACCCGGACCAGCCGCCCGGGCACCGATGCTCTCATCCGCCCCCGTCGGCGCTTCACCGCGCGGTGCGCTGCCATCCCCGCGACCACCGCAGCCCCTGTGGCCGCGAACACGCCGTTACGCGTCACACCGTTACGCGTCATACCCTTCCTGGCCATCGCGGCGGGCGGAGACTCAGCGGAGCCGCGCCCCAGCGTGCGGGACACATGCACAACAGCCGGGTAGGTGGCCCCGAACGACCACACGAACCGATTGAGTCCCATGAAGCGCGCATTGCCCAGATGAAAGGCCGTTCCGGCGGCCAGGATTCCCCGGGCGACGGGCCTCGGAGCCACCAGGACCAGCGGGAAGGCCATCTCGCCGGCGATCGTGGACCACGCCACCGCCTTGGCCAGCCACGGGCGGTCGCGGACCGTCCGGTAGAAGAGGCTGTCGCCGTAGGTGGCGGTGCGGAAAATCCGCGGGATGGCGCTTCCGTCGCGCCACACCGGTGAGACCAGCTTGGCGGCACCGGAGGTGAAATAGGAGAGGCAGGCCTGCGCGGCGAGGAAGGTGACCACGGCTTCTCGGGCCCGCTCATCGTGGGGGAACGCCTTCTCCAAGGCCGCACAGGCGTAGTTCAGGAACGCGAAGTGGTCGGAGCCGTCGAACCCGTACGGCACGCGCGTCTGCAGTCCGTACCCCGTCGCACACATCGTGGCGGCGAGGACGCCTCGCTGGGCGCGGCTCGCGCCCGGGAGGAGCAGTCCGAGTCCGGCGAGGCCGCGGGTGTGCACCATCGCCATGACATTGGGGTAGCCGAAAACCTTGTCCAGGTGGTTGTCGCCCGCGGCGCGCCACCACTGGGGCACCCGGAGCTTTCCGATGGGCCAGCTGAAGAGACCGGCGTCGGCGAACTGGGCGGAGGTGGCGATCTGTTCAAGGCTGCCGATGGTCTGGCCAATGGACGTCAGTAATTCCACCTTGCGAAGTACGGCGTCAATGGCATCGCGCTCGCCGACATGCATATGCCCTCCGGAGGAATGTCGCGGCGTGGGGGCGGGCGGCACCGACGTGCCGGGAAATCGCCGCTCGACGCCCCCGACCGGGAGTTCCGCCGGAGACGTCGAGCGGTCGGTTACGGATCTACCGGTCAGATCAACCCGGGGTGGCCGTGCAGCAGGTCCTGAACGGAGCCGCCGGCGGCCAGGCCGGTGCCGGGAACGCGCTTGTCACTGCCCTGGTAGCCGACCCAGAAAGCGGTCGGGACCTCGGCGGGCGCGGCTGTGGCCACGTCGGTGGCGCCCAGCGCGGGGACGGTCTCCGGGGTCTGCGGCACGTGGTAGTCGCTGTACTCCGCGGCGTTGTTCTGTGCCCAACGGGCAATGCGGGATTCGTGGGTTACGGACATCGGATCACACCTTCCTGGTTGTACAGGTTTCTCTTCGTGTGCGGACGTTCCGCGCCGGTGCACCGCAGGCGATTCTGCTACCTCTGGTTTGGATTTTTTATGCTTTGAGCTTGTCGCCCCATATCTCAGGGAAATGCATCTGGGCGGGGCGACAGCACCGCGGAGACAATGTCGCCGGACGAGGCCGCGATATCAGCCATGAATCGCAGGCGTCCGATGTCGAGTCGTCGCAGCGCCGGACCGTGGTCGACGGCGACGACGAGGGAGACCGCGAGCAGAAGAAGCTGCCACAGGGCCATCACCGGGCGGCGCGTCACGCGGGGCAGTTCCGCCAGGGAGGTGTGCAGCCGCTCGCAATGGAACGGGACGTGGCGCTGCTCGTCAGACAGGATCCGCCCCGCCACATCCGAAGTGAGCGGGTCGTCGGTGCCATCGCGCAGGGCCCGGTAATAACGCAGTGCCACCACTTCAGCGATCATCAGCACCAGCAGTTCCATGCGCAGGCCCATGAGACGCCGCAGCCGGACGAAGACCGTGTCGCTCCAGTGGCCGGTCAACGTCGGTACGCCACCTGCGGCCAACAGCCGGGCGAGGAGACGGGCGTGGTTCTGCTCCTCGGCGACAAAGAGCCGGACTGCCTGCGCGTAGTCGCCGTCGCCGGCCTCATCGGCTTTGCCGACGAGGTTGGCGCCGTCGCCGTCCTCGCCGACCTGGAAGCGCTGGATGCTGGCCCACACCGCCGGATGCAGCGTCGCGCGTTGCTCCCAGTCCGGGTCACCCTGGGCGCGCCTGCGCTCGCGCTCGTCCTCGAACCGCCTTGTCCACTTGGCGAAGCCGCCCGTGTCCATCCGGTCTCCCCTTCTCCGGGGCACAGCCACCGTGCCCCGGAGGGGGACGACGCTGACGAACGGCAAACCGTTCCCCTGCTGCCCGCGCCGCGCACATCATGAGCCGTGGCCCCTGGCGGGAAGCCAGGGGCCACGTGAGTGAGGCCGGCCGTACGGGCCCCGTGCCGTCCTTAGGCCCGGACGGTCAGCGCAGGACGGTCAGCGCAGGACGGTCAGCGCAGGACGGTCAGCGCGGGACGGTCAGCGCGGGACGGTCAGCGCAGGCTGGTCCCGAACTGCGCCTTTGTGGCGGGCGCGGACAGGTCGTCGGGGCCGAAGGCGAGGGCGGAGTTCGTGGTCAGGCCGGTGGACGTGCCGCGGAGCAGCCAGACCGCGCCGTTGTCGCCGTTCTCGGTGGTGGAGGCGACGGCGATGTCGCGGTGGCCGTCTCCGTTGACGTCGAGGAGCGCGGTGGTGGCGCCGAACTTGTCGCCCGATTCGGCCACGCCGGGCACCCCGGGGGTGTCCTGGTGGAAGACCTGGCTGCCGGTGCCGGTGAAGCCGGAGGCGCTGCCGGGGACCAGGGCGAACGAACCGGCGTCGGTGAGGCCGCTGAAGTCCTCGCCGGGGATGCCGAGGGCGATGTCGGCGTAGCCGTCGCCGTTCACGTCGTCCACGGAGATCGCCGTGCCGAGGCCGTCGCCCTCCTCCTCCGCGCCGTAGAGGCCGGGCAGGCTCTGGTCGAACGACTTCGTGTTCGCGTCGGACAGGCCGGAGGCCGAGCCGTAGGCGACGCGGACCTTGCTGTCCCAGCCGTCGCCGCCGACCACCACGTCGTCGAAGCCGTCACCGTTCACGTCGCCCACGCCGGTGCCCGAGACGTCGCCGCCTGCGCCTTCGCCGGGGACCCAGGACTTGGTGAAGCCCGACGCGCCGCCGTTCAGCAGCCGGTTGCCCCAGGTTCCGTCACCGGTGTAGATCCACTGGACGATGTCGTCCTTGCCGTCGCCGTTGACGTCGCCGACATGGCCGTTGACGATGGGCCCGCTGATCGAGTCGCCGTCCTCCTCGCAGCCGCCACCCGTGGCGCAGGAGGCGTCGTCCTCGTCGTAGCCCCACCACTCGGACTTGTCGAGGATGTTGAGCACGGCGGCGGGCGTGCCGGTCCGGGAGATCGGGCCCTTCCACAGGGCGGCCTTGGCGCTCGGCGGGTCGTCACCCGCGACGGTGGTGTGGGCGAACAGCGCGAGGTCGGTCTTGCCGTCCCCGTCGAAGTCACCGGCCTGCGGGGCCTGCCCGTACCCGGCGAGGTTCGTGCCGCCGGTGAGCCCGGAGGCGGAGCCCCACAGCACGACGGAGCCCGCGGGGCCGCCCGCGATCACGAGGTCGCCGTAGCCGTCGCCGTCCAGGTCGCCCTTGGTGAAGGTCAGACCAAAGCGCTCGCCCGCGGTCGCGGAGCCGGGTACCCCGCTGGTCGACCGGCTCACGATCTTCTTGTTGGCGGTGGACAGTCCGCTCGCCGAGCCGTACGTGATGGCCACGTAACCGGCCTTCGCCTTGTCGGACACCGTGGCGTTCGGCGCCCCGATGACGAGGTCGGCGTAGCCGTCGCCATTGAAGTCGTCCTGGGCGTCCACCGACGCGGGGGCGGCCTGGGCCGAAGCTCCGGTGAGGGCCCAGGCGCTGAGCCCTCCGGCGAGCAGCACCGCGGCGGCCAGGGGCGCGCCCAGCCGTGCGGTACGGATCCTGCGTCCTGCTCGGGACATACAACTGCCTCTCAGAGTGGTCGAGTTCAACACGGCACGCGCCGCGCCCCCACACAGTCCGACAAGGAAGGCAGGTCTCCGGTTGTACGCCTGAATATCATTGTTGTGTAACCAGCCGTACGCCCGATCCCGTCCTGACCACGCTGAGAGGAGTGAGAAGTTCGTCAGGCACGCCCCTGGCGCAGGTGACGAGAAGCGGCCAGGCAGGAGGACAACCACGTTGCTTCCGTGCGATTGATGATCAGGTCGTCGACGGTAAGCATCCCGTCCACCATGCCGCCGACCCGTATCGAGTGGTCGCCCACGCGGAACACCTGCCAGTCGGCGTCGCTGTGCCAGAGCCGCGCGGTCTTCTCGCCCCGGCGTTGAGCGAAGACGAGTTCCTCACCGTGCTCGTTCTGGAAATAACCGACGTAGTCCTTGCCCGTGATGGCACCACCGCACAGACGGGCCAGGAGCGGTTCGATCTCAGGACGGGTGTTGTTCATGCCGCGGGCTCCTCGGTCGAACCGGAGTCCTGCCGTGACGAGGAGAGTGCCAGCATCCGGGTCGCCGAATCCAGCAGAGTCTCGTACGTGATCACCTCTATACGTGCCGCATGCGTGTTGTAGGTGCGTAGAGTCTCCGCGACCTCCTGGGGTGTGATACCGCCGCTCACGTACCGTGAGTGCCCAATAACGACGGTCGCCGAGGCCCTACGGGTATCGACGCCGTGATCCGTGAGGATGGTCCGCCGGTTCTCGTCCATGGCCCGGAGATAGTTCTGCGCCTGGGAAACCGCGTGATGTGGCGGAGCGCCCAGCATGAGGTGGCCGCTGCGTCGGATGACCAGATCCTTGACATTGGCGCGTTTGAGTTCCACCACGTGCAGGGATCCGTCAGCACGGAGCAGCGGGATGTCGAGGATGGTGTCCGCGGTGTACTGACGGCGCGCCAGCTCGGCCACATATGCTCCGCCGAAGATCCACTCTTGGTTCTTCAGACAGGCGTGGAGGGCACTTTCGGAGCTGTTCGGGTCCTCCACCGCGGCACGCAGGGCCACGAGGGCGGCCCGCCTGGCTTTCAGCTCGAGCAGTTGGGCCAACAGCCCCGCATCGGCGTCGGCCAGGACGTCGCTCATCATCCGTACGGCCTCGACGGAGGCCGGCGGCGGCAGGCTCCGAAGCAGGATCTCCATGTGCCCGTACTCTTGGAGCCGCCTCACTTCCTTGGTGGACAACCGGATCCCGCCCCCGCCGCTCCCGAGACCCAGGTAGTCCGCGGACTGAGCAATGCCGCGAAAGAGGTCACGGGCATCAGTGGCGGTGGCGTCAGGCTTGTCCCGGCACAGGACGTCCAGGGCAGCGACCGCTCGGTCGGCACCCATGGCGACCATCCGCCGCATCTGTTCCTCGCTGCGCTGCCTCGCTTCGTCGTCGTAGTAGTTTTCCAGGATGTCGAGAAACAGCTCGCCTCCGGCGTAGGCGGCGAAACGCTGAAAGCGCTGAGCGAGCCCGAAGTCCTCATGGAGGATGGCCGCTTGAGCTACATCCTCCAGTGCGTCCACCAACGGTCTGCCCTTGCCGTACGTTCCGCGGTGTCCATCCATGATGTGCAGCACCGCGTCGATGCGCTCCAGCACGCCTGCGTGCTCAGTGAGTTCCCGTGCCGCCTCGACCATGCGCCAGAGTGTGAAGCCGGATCGGAATGTCCCCATACGGGTCACCCTAGGACCGGGCACTGACATCCACTCGCGGCGAAAACCCACGATTGGGCCCCAACCGTCGACGGAGGGGAAGTTGACGACCGTGCCGCCGCCGACGGCACGCAGTGCGGGCGCCGACGGCACGCAGCGCGGGCGCGCCTTCCGCGGTGACGTTGAGGGTGCCGAGGACGCTCCAGCCGGTATAAGCGGCGGGCCAGGTGTTGTGACGGATTTGCGGTGTCGGTCGCCCGTCGGGGGCCGTCGGTCGGATGTCGGTGGCTCATCGGCGGGGTCCGGCACCTTTCCGGAGACGGCCGGCCGGAACTCACCGGGCGGCCCGATCCCGAAGGAGTCACAATGCGCACTCCCGTCACGATCATCGGCGCCGGACTCGGCGGCCTCACGCTGGCCCGCGTCCTGCACGTCCACGGAATCCCGGCCACGGTCTACGAGGCGGAGCCCTCCCCGTCGGCGCGCACGCAGGGCGGGATGCTCGACATCCACGACTACAACGGGCAGCTCGCCCTCGAGGCGGCCGGCCTGATGGACGAGTTCCACGCCATCATCCTGGAGGGCCGCCAGACGATGCGGGTCCTCGACCCGGACGGGACCGTCGTGCTCGACAAGGCCGACGACGGCACGGGCGGGCGCCCCGAAGTGCAGCGTGGTGAGCTGCGTCAGATCCTGCTCGACTCGCTCCCGGCCGGCACCGTCCGGTGGGGGCACGAGGTCAGCGGCGTCCGTGCCCTCGGCGAGGGCCGCTACGAGGTGACGTTCGCCGACGGCGGCACCGTCGTCACCAGCCTGCTGGTCGGCGCGGACGGCGCGTGGTCACGGGTCCGGCCGCTGCTCTCCCCCGCCACACCCGAGTACGCCGGCACATCGTTCGTCGAGACCTACCTGTTCGACGCCGACACCCGGCACCCGGCCGCCGCGAAGGCGGTCGGCGGCGGGTCGATGATCGCGCCCTCGCCGGGCAAGGAGATCTTCGCTCACCGGGAAAGCGGCGACACCCTGCACACCTACGTGGCGCTGTCCAAGCCGCAGGACTGGTTCGCCGCCATCGACTTCACCGATGCCGCCGCGGCCGCCGCCCGCATCGCGCAGGAGTTCGCCGGCTGGGCACCGGAACTCACCGCGCTGATCACCGAAGGCGACACCGCGCCGGTCCTACGTCCCCACTACGCCCTGCCGACCGAACACCGGTGGGACCGGCTGCCGGGGGTCACCCTGCTCGGCGACGCCGCCCACCTCGCGGCCCCGAACGGCGAAGGCGCCAACCTGGCCATGCTCGACGGCGCCGAACTCGGCAAGGCCCTCGCCGCGCACCCCGACGACATCGAGGGCGCGCTCACCGAGTACGAGCAGGCCATGTTCCCCCGCAGCGCCGAGGTCGCCACGTTTGAAGGTGCCGAGGTACAGGGGATCGACGCCGACAACAACACAGCGCACGACCTGATCAACATGATCACCGGCAAGGGCCAGTGAACCACTCCGTAGGCGGGGCCTGGTGCGTATGGGCTACTTCGGGTCGCGGTTGAACAGCGACATGGACCAGAAGTAACCGAGCAAGGTCAGCCCCACGCACCAGGCGACGGCCAGCCACCCGTTGTGGCCGATCTCGGTGCCCAGCAGCAGCCCGCGCAGCGTCTCGATGGCCGGGGTGAACGGCTGGTACTCGGCGATCGGCCGGAACCAGCCCGGCATCGTGTCGGCCGGGATGAAGGCGCTCGAGATGAGCGGCAGGAGGATCAGCGGCATGGCCGCGTTGCTGGCCGCTTCGGGGTTCGGGCTGGCCATGCCCATCCCGATCGCGATCCAGGTGAGCGCCAGGGCGAACAGCGCGAGCAGCCCGAACGCCGCCAGCCACTCCAGGACGGTGGCATCCGTGGACCGAAAGCCGATGGCCACGCCGACGGCACCGACGAGGACCACGCTGGCAATCGACTGCAGCACGCTGCCGACGACATGCCCGATGATCACAGAGCCGCGGTAGACCGCCATCGTACGGAAACGGGCGATGAGGCCCTCGGTCATGTCCATGGCTATGTACACCGCGGCCCCGATCACGGTGCTGCCGATGGTCATCATCAGGATGCCCGGGACGATATAGGCGATGTACTCGGAGCGGTCCGCGCCGCCGCCACCGATGCCCGCGCTCATCACGTCGCCGAAGATGTAGACGAAGAGCAGCAGCATCATGATCGGCGTGAGCAGCAGGTTCAGGGTTCCGGACGGGTAGCGCCACGCGTGCAGCAGATTGCGGCGCAGCATCGTGTTCGAGTCGCGGACGGCGAGGGAGAGGGCGCTCATCGGACGTTCTCCTTGGGCTGGTTGTTGACGTCGGCCGGGCCGGTCAGGGCGAAGAACACGTCGTCGAGGTCGGGGGTGTGCACGGTCAGCTCGTCCGCCTCGATGCCGGCGGTGTCCAGCCAGTCGAGGATGGAGCGCAGTTCGCGCTGGCTGCCGTCGCTGGGGATCTGCAGCGACAGGGCTTCGTCGTCCCGGGTGACCTCACGCAGTGTGGTGGCGGCGTTCCGGTAGGCGGTCGGGTCGGTGAAGCGGAGTCGTATGTGCCCGCCGGGGATCAGCCGCTTCAGCTCCTCCGCGGTGCCCTCGGCGGCGATCTTGCCGTCGTTCAGCACGGCGATACGGTCGGCGAGTTCGTCGGCCTCGTCCAGGTGCTGGGTGGTGAGGAAGACGGTGACGCCGCCGGAGACGAGCTCGCGGATGATCTGCCACATGTTGTGCCGGGAGCGCGGGTCGAGGCCGGTGGTCGGCTCGTCGAGGAAGATGATCCGCGGGTTGCCCACCAAGGTCATGGCGATGTCCAGGCGGCGTTTCATGCCGCCGGAGTAGGTGGAGGCGGGCTTCTTCGCGGCCTCGGTGAGGTCGAAGCGCTCCAGCAACTCGGCCGTGACGCGTCGCCCTTCGCGTTTGGAGAGGTGGTGCAGGTCGGCCATGAGGAGCATGTTCTCCTCGCCGGTGATCAGCCCGTCGACGGCGGAGAACTGCCCGGTGACCCCGATCGCGGCCCGCACCCCGTCGGGGGAGGTGGCGATGTCGTGGCCGGCGACCTGGGACTGGCCGCCGTCGGCGGTGATGAGGGTGGACAGGATCTTCACGGCGGTGGTCTTGCCGGCGCCGTTCGGGCCGAGCAGCGCGAACACCGAGCCGGCGGGGATGTGCAGATCGATGCCGTCGAGGACGGTCTTGTCCCCGTACGACTTGCGCAGACCGACGGTGGAGATGGCGGCCGGCGGCTGCGTACCGTCGGCACCGTCGCCGCGCCTGGATGTGGGCATGACAGATGAAGGCATGGAGCCCTCCCGTTCGAAGCCTGAAGTGGCTGAGGCAGTAAGTGAGTTGGGGCCGGCTCTTCCGGGGTGCGGGGCCCCACTCTGGGTGACGTCGAGCCATACGGCGGTGCCCGCAGCGGTGCCGGCCTCCAGATCCCTCCAGATCACCGATCGCGGTGCCGAGAGCGGCCGAACCGCGGGCCACTGGGCCGAGGCGAAATGCTGCCGTTGGACGTCGAAGTCCAGATCGAGAAACTGGCGGCCTTGGTGTGACCGAAAGGCCGCCGCTATGTCCGCTATATCGTCGGCGGATTCTCCGGCGCCCGCCGCGACGGGTTGAGCGCCCGGGCCGTCAACCGGCCCCGGGCCGTCAACCGGCCGGACGACCGCGCGACCCCGTGGTCCGTGCGGGCGTCCGGGGCCGTGGCGGTGTTATTCGCAGAAGACCTGCACCTTGGAGTCGGGGTCGTCGATGTCGATCTTGACGTCGTCGAGATGCTCGATGAGTTCCTCGAGGTGCTGCGGCTTGAGCTCCCCGAGGTCGATCGGTACCCCTGCCTTGCTCAGCTCCGCGTTGACCTTGGTGACCGCCTGCGGAGGGATGAGGCTCGTGAGCCGGACCCCGGCGCGCAGCAGTTGTAGTGGGATCTGGACGTTGACGCGGCTTGACCCCTCGCCGGAGCCGTCCGCCGCGTCCACCACCACGCGCAGGTACTTGGGCCGGGGTTTCGGACGGGACACGGCCCCCGGCGGCGACTCGGGCTGTTGTCGCTCCAGGGCGTCGATCAGCCGCTCCGCCTCAGCCGCGGTGATCTTGCCATCGGCCAGCATCTCAAGGATCTGGCGGCGCTGCTCGTTCATTGTTGCTCCATACTCCTCTGACTCATCTGACGCTCACCAGTAAGGCCGTTCGGCCTTCCTCGTACTCGAACCGGGTGCCGGGCAGCGCCCACAGCAGCCGTCCCGCAGCGCGCAGCGCGCCCAGCGGGCTCACCTTCACCCGGGTGACGCGGCATGCGATCACTCCGCCCAGTACGGCGAGCAGCAACAGCGGCGACAGCACCAGCACCACCGGCACGACAGGGACGTACAGCCGCCGTCGGCGGCCGTTGGAACGGCGATAGCGCACCGTCACCAACTGCGGGATCATCGGGTCTGCTCCAGCTCGGCCAGCGCCTCCTGGGCGCTGATCTCCCCCCGCTGTAGGCGGTCAATGACATCGGCGCTGGTGGGTGCCGGGTTGGTGTCGACGAAGTCGAGGTGCTCGGCGATCCGCTTCAGCCGGGACTTGATCGTCGGGTAGCTCACCCCGAAGATCCGCTCCATCTCCTTGATCGAACCGTGCGACCGTACGAACGCGGCGATGAACACCTGGTCGTCGATGCTGAGCTGAGCCAGCTGCGGCGGCTCGAACTGCCCCTCGACCACGATGCCGCTGTCGGCGAGGCGGACCCGTTCGACCACGAACGGCTGTCCGCGTGTCAGGTCCGTCAGCTCCTGCCAGTCCACCCTCGGCTCCCTTACCCTCGGTGACGCGCCTACCATTCATTTGTACCTTGAGATTTTTAAGATCGCAACGCGAGAACCTTAATTTTTTCAATCTTGCCTTCGATGCGGGTCCGATCGCCGCCGATCACGAGGGGCGTGACACCTCAAAAAGGGCAAGATTCTCAATCACGACATCAGCGGCATCCTCTTCCCCCACGCTCAGCAGCCAGTCCACGAACCGCCAGCCGTGCTCCTCCATGGGGCTCCGCTCAAACGTGGGCGCCGCGGGCCCGAAGTTCCGCTCCAGCCAGGTGAGGTACGCCTGGCGGGTGTCGAGGTACGTCTGGCGGGTGGGGGCGGGACCGTCGAACTCTTCGTCGAGGAGGCCCCAGAACAGATCCCGCAGATTGTGCGCGACGACGTAGAGATCCCCCTCGTCGCCGAGGAAGAGGACGGGCAGCGTGGCGAGGTCCGCCCGGTCGTCGAACCGCCACAGCGCGTAAAGGGAACCGGATGTGGTGGCCTGGGCGAAGGGAATTACTCGGTCATCGAACTCCGAGTTCTCCGATTCCAGCCAGAACCCTTTATGGTACTCGCGCAGTTCGAAACCTGGCGAGTAAAAGTCCGCGCATTCATCATCAAACTCTTTGAGCAGATTCAGCTCGGGTATCGGTGAGTACGTGTCGCTCACGGGGCCGCCTCGGGAAGAGATCAGACAGATGGGCCCGACCCTACTTCCCGCTCCTGGTCGGCGCTATGTTGGCGTCATGTACTCCACGCGGGTCTCCCAGCATGTGAATGCCTCGCGTTCGGCCGTCTACCGGGCGCTTACGGACGCGGACGCCCTCGCGAAATGGCGGGTGCCGACCGGTATGAGCAGCCATGTGCACACATTCGACGCCCGCGAAGGCGGGGCGTTCCGTATCTCGCTCACCTACGACCACGACCACGACCACGACGAACCGGTCAGCACCGGCAAGTCGGCTCCGCACACCGACACGTACCACGGCCACTTCGCGAGGCTCGTGCCTGACGAGCAGGTGGTCGAGGTGTTCGCGTTCGAGACCGCGGATGCCGCGCTGCGCGCCACGATGACGATGACGACCACACTCACCGACTCGGACGGCGGCGGCACCGATGTCCTCGTCGTACACGAAGGCATTCCGGACGCCGTACCCGCCGCCGACAACGAGACCGGTACGCGTATGGCGCTGGCCAACCTCGCCCGAATCGTTGAGGCGGAGGAGGCGGGGGAGGCGGAGCTTGGGTAGGTTCCCGCTCATGGTGACCGCGACAGTGCGAGAATGGCACGACGAGGAAGGCTGGGGCTGACGAAGGCTACGCCCCGCCCTTCAGCCACCGCGCGAAGGGATCGACCTCCGACAGCTCGGAATTGATCGACTTCAAGCCCCTGGCGAAGTCATGGGCCAATTTCGAGAGCATCGCGACGAGCTCGCCGTGTTCCAGGCTCTCGCATTCCGGGTCCGGAATCCAATCGGTCCGCGATTCGCACCGAATCACCGTGAGATTCCCGACCGGGCGAAAGGTCAAGGTCCTCTCGACACCCTGTGAGTACAGATCCACTACGACTTCGCGCCGTTCGCGCACGCCCGCAAGCAGCGGCGGAAGTTGCTCGATGAACGTAGACATGTCGTACGCGACATCGAGCGGCCACTCATCGGTCCCGAATCCGCTGATGTGGAATGTGCTGCCACCGGCGTCGGAGAGGGCGTCGCACGCCTCCATGACAAGGGTCTCGTAATCGTCGTCAGGCTCCGGACTCTGACCCGGACCCGGACCCGGACCCGGACCCGGACTCGGCCTTGCTGGAGCGGGAGCCACCGCGCCCTCCGATGGAGTGGCCGGATCGAACGACACGGAGAAGCCCACCGCTCCAACCTCCTAGTCCGGGCCGACGACGGGGTAAGCCGTCTTGTACAGCCCGTTCGGACTCGGGACGATGGTAGCCGCCCGCGCCGGGACGATACTGCCGTCCGGCAAGATGACCTGCCCCAATCCGTTCGGAATCCGCACCGACCTGGGTCCGGCCCCTTCGAGATGCGCCTTCTTCAGGAACTCCGCGGCGGCATCGTTGTCCAGCCACTGGCCCTGCTGATTTCCGGTGCTGCGAGCACGGTCGGTCAGACTCTTCGTGTTCTTCGCGCCCGCGCCATGGGTCTTGAAGGTGTGACCGAATGTCTTCACGCTGGTGGCGGACCAGTTGACGCAGTTTCCGGTGCGCTCGGCGGCCGCCGGAACTCGCCTTGCGAGTTGGGGAAAGGTCTGGGCGGCGGCGTTGGTACGGGTACCGCTACCCGTACCCGTACCCGTACCCGTACCCGTACCGGCTGAGCATGTCTCGCCGCGGCGCTCCCGCCCCACCTGATCGACGACCCGGTCCACCTCGCCCACGGCCAGGGCGCGGGCGTCGATGAGGGTGTTGGCCCGCGAGTAGAAGCGGAGGGTCACCCGTTGTCCGCCGGACGCCCGGGACTGCTGTTCGGCCTGGGCCTTGTACTTCGCGTCGATCGCGGCGAATACGGGGCCGGCCTCCGGGGCGGAGCAGGACAGGGAGCCGGAGACGGAGCTGCCGGTGAGGGGGAAGACGCGGCTGGGGACCGTGCAGCTCCCGGCGGGCTGACCGTCGATGGTGATGGTCGCGCTCATGGTGGCGGTGACGGTGCCGCCGGTGATACGGGCCTTGGCCTCGGTGGACAGCTTTCCGGTGAACTTCTGCAGGACCGAACATCCCCCGGATCCGCAGTTCAGCTTGCCGGCGCCGTCCAGCGTGAAGTCGACCCCGTCGTCCACCGCGCCGTTCAGCTGCTTGGCGTATTTCTCCAGGGTGTCGTACATCGCGTCGGCCTGCTCACCGACGAGCGGGGACAGCTCCATCCCCTGGGAGTCGCCGTCCTTCAACGGCCCGGTGGTCACCCGCGGAGCCACGGACGGCGTCGCCCCCGCTTCGAGCTGCTTGCGCTGATCCTTGATCAGCTCGCGCAGGTCGTAGGGTTCAAGCCGCAGCACGCGGTAGGGCTTGTTCTTGGCGACGACGAGGCGGCCCGCCGAGGTGTCGGCCCGTAGCGCGGGCACCCCGTCCACGGTCAGGGGCGGCAGGTCGGGGTCGTTCGGGTCGGGCAGTTGGTCCTGCTGGTCCAGCTGGTCCAGCGCGTCCCAGAGTTTGAACGCCAGATCGCTCGGCGGCAGGTACTGGGCCATGACCGGGTCGAGGGTGTACGACTCTCCCGGGGAGCCGACGGTCCATCTGCCCGGGGCGTCCGGGTCCTTCTGCTTCCCGTCCGGTGCCTCGTAGTCCCTCCCCTTCTTCCAGCGCGTATAGGTCTTGCCGCCGATGCGCAGGACGTCCCTGTCCAGACTCTCGACGCCATCGCCCGTGGAGCCGAACACCGTGCCGGACTCGGTCACCGTGACATCCCGCTCGGTGATGCCGACCATCGCCGTGTCCTTGTAATGCAGGCCCTTGGCTGCCGCGAGTTCGGACAGCGCTTCGACGAACGGCACCCGGTTGCGCTCCGACGCCTTCGAGTCGCCGCCGTCCGGCGCGGCCATCCAGACCAGCAGCCCGGCCACCAGGGCCAACACCACACCGGCGGCACCGCCGAGCAGCAAGAGCCTCCTGCGCTCCACCCATTGCGGCCGTGCGTCAGCCGACGTGCGCTCTTCCCCCGTCACGCCTGTTCCTTTCTGAACCGCTCCGCCGTGTCCGTGCCCGTGTCAAACGCCCGTGTCAAACGGCGCGGACGAACTGCATTTCCACTGATGCGAGGAAGGGTTGGACCCCGACGCATTGCCAGCCCACCGCCTCGATGGCGGAGACGAGTTCGTCCACGGCTCCGCGAATCTTTCTCATGGAGGGGTTGGCTCGTGGATTGATGTCAATGACGGCTTCGAATGTGAAATCGCCCCGATTGAAGGCGAACCTGGCGTCGGAGACGACTCTGTTCACATGCCGTCTTTTCATCCCAGCCATGGACCCCACGCTTCCAGCGGTACTCAGTCGTGTCTTGCCAACCATCGCCGCAGGCGCTGCAATGCAGATGAAATTTCGATGATGCGGGGGGCGGAGGCTTCGAGGTGGACGGGGGAACGCCTCAGGGGCGACCGCAGCGGCTTCGGATCGCGGTGCTCGGGCCCGTCCGGGCCTGGCGGAACGGTACGCCGCTGGATCTGGGGCCGGTGCGGCGGCAGGCGGTGCTCAGCGCGCTGGTGCTGCGGCCGGGCGTACTGGTGAGCCATGAGCAGTTGCTGGACGGGGTGTGGGGGTCGAGCCCGCCGAAGTCCGGCCGCCGGGTGCTTCCGAGCTATGTCTACCCGCTGCGGAAGGCGCTCGACGCGGGAAGCGGGCAGGAGCAGTCGGTCATCCGCAGCGACCGGGGCGGATACCGCTTCGTCGCCGATGGGGTCCGGCTCGATGTGGTCGAGCTGGCCGAGCGGGCCGACGAGGCACAGCGTGCGAAGGCATCCGGCGATCTGGCCGCCGCCGCGGACGGGTTTTCGCAGGCGCTGGCCCTGTTCCGGGGCGAGCCCCTGGCCGGGCTGCCGGGCCCGTTCACGCAGGTCGAGCGGCGGCGGCTGGCGGAGCGTCAGCGCAAGTTCCAGTTGGAGCGGCTGGAGTGCCTGGTGCTGCTGGACCGGTCCGGCGAAGCCCTGGACGACCTCGCCGCGCTGTCCGTCTCCGATCCGTACGACGAGTCGCTGCTGGCGCTGCGTATGCGCGCGCTGTACGGCAGCGAACGTCAGGCGGAGGCGCTGAACGCCTTCCAGGCCATGCGCGAGCGGCTGCGCGACGAGCTCGGGGTCGATCCCGGCAAGGAGTTGCACCGGGTGCACGAGGCGGTGCTGCGCCGCGACGACGCGTACCTCCTCGGGCGCGAGCCGGTACGCGATCCAGTACGCGAGCCGGTGCCGGTAGAGAGGCCCGTACGGGATCCGGTGCGGGATCCGGTGCGGGATCCGGTACGCGAGCCGGCCGGGAAGCCCGTACGGGATCCGGCACAGGATCCCGTATGCGAGCCCATACGGGAGCCCGTACGCGATCCGGCACAGGATCCCGTACGACGCCCCGCCGCTCCGCCCGCCCAGCCCCGCCCCAACCGCCCCGCAGTCAATGAACTGCCGGGCGACGCGGGCCACCTCATCGGCCGGAAGCCCGAACTGGCCGTGCTGACCACCCCACTTCCGCCCGACTCCATGGCGATCGTGACGGTGGACGGCCCCGCCGGGGTCGGCAAGACCGCCCTCGTCGTACGCGCGGCCCAGAGCCTGCGCGCCCACTACCCCGACGGCTGCCTGTTCGTGGATCTGCGCGCGCACAGCGCAGGGGGGCGGCAGAAGCCGGCGCCGCAGCGCGTGCTCCGGCGGTTGCTCCGCTCGCTCGGCGCGGCCGACAGCGAGGTGCCGAACGACCTCGACGAACTCACCGCCGCCTGGCGCGCCGCGACCAGCTCGCTGCGGCTGCTGCTCGTACTCGACGACGCCCTGGGTACGCGGCAGATCCGGCCGCTGCTGCCCGCCGGCCCCGGCAGCCTGGTGCTCGTGGCCGGCCGACGGCGGCTGCCCGGCCTGGACGCCGATCGGCGGGTCACCCTGGAGCCCCTGGAGACGGGCGCCGCGGTGTCCCTGCTCCGGCATATCGTCGGCGAGGACCGCGCGGACCGGGAACCGGACGCGACGCATGAGCTGGCCCGGCTGTGCGACGGGCTGCCGCTGGCGCTGCGCATCGCCGGGACGCGGCTGCAGACCCGCCCGGCCTGGACGCTGGCGTACCTGGTGGACCGTATGGCGGACGACGAGCATCGGCTCGGCGTGCTGAGCGCCGGGGACCGCAGCGTGGAGGCGGCGTTCCGCCTGTCGTACGACCAGCTCACGCCGGAGCAGCAGCGCGGGTTCCGCACCCTGGGCGTGGCCCCGACCGTCGAGTTCGATCTGCTGCTGGCCGCCGCGATGCTGGACCGGCCGTCCCGCGAGGCCGAGCGGACGCTGGAGAGCCTGGTCGATACGAGCCTCCTCCAGCAGCCCCGCCCCGGCCGCTACCGACTGCACGACCTGGTCCGGGCGCATGCCCGCCGGCTCGCGGAGGCCGCCCCCGCCGAAGCCGCCGAAGCCGCCGCGGCGCGCACCGCCGCGCTCCGCCTCTTCCTGGACGCGGGCCGGATCACCAGCGACTGGGGCCCCCGCGGCTTCCCCACCGGGCCGCGGCCCGCCGAAGCGCCGTTCGCGGGCTGGAAGGACGCGGAAGCCTGGCTGGACGCGGCCAGCGCGGAGCTCGCCGACGTCGTCGGCCACGCCGCGGCGCTCGGCGAAGCCGACTACGCCTGCTGGATCGCCGAGGCCCTGACCGACCACTTCCTGGGCCGGGGCCGCTACCACGAATGCCGTACGGCCCTCGAAACCGCGCTGGCGCACGCGGACCGGGCCGGCGACCAGCGGATGGCCCTCGCGCTGCGCAACTGCCTGGGCATCGTCGACGTCTACCAGGGCCGCTACCCGCAGGCGCGCGCCTGGTTCACCGAAGCCCTCGACGTAAGCCGCCGCCGTGCGGACCGCCGCGAAGAGGCCCGTGCGCTGGGCGGCCTGGCCGCCGCCGAGCTGAATCTGGGCCGGGCCGACCAGGCGATCCCCCATCTCACCGCGGCGGTGGAGCTGTCCCGGCAGCTCGCCGACGACTGGCTGATCTCGATGGGCCTGTGCCTCCTCGGCGCCGTTCACCACCTCCAGGGCCGGAACGAGGAGGCGCTGCTCGCCTTCGACGGCGCCCACACCCACGCCAAGGCGAACGGCAGACCCCGCATGCTCAGCCGAGTCCTGGCCCTCGCCGCCGATGTCCACGTCGGCCTAGGCGACTACGGCGCGGCCACGAACCTGCTCCGCCGGGCGGCCGACCTGGTCGAACAGGCCGGGGACATCTTCATGCACGCCCTCGCCCTGACCCGCCTGGGCACGGCGGAGCAGGGCGCGGGAAACCTGGACGACGCCATAGCCCTCCACCACCAGGCGCTCTCCCAGCACCAGGAGCTGGACCCGCTCACCGAACCCCACTACGACCGGGTCGAGATGGACATCCGCTGCCGCCTGGGCCGCGCTTACATGGCGGTGGACCGCGTCGGCGAGGCACGCGAGCAGTTCCGGATGGCGCTGGGCGTGCCGGGGGCCGCGGCGCACCCGGCGGAGCGGGCACAGGCGCTCGCGGGTCTCGATGAATGCGAGGTTTCTTAGTACTCCAGTCCGGCGCGCTGGCGAGCGATGGCCAAAGCGGTGAGATCGCTGCTCCATTCGAAGCAATTCCGATGCCTGGTCGAATATACGGATTAATCCTAAGGCATCGACTAAATTCATGAGACGTATAAACATACTGCGGTTCCTGCTGGGAGCAGTGCCCCTGGTAGCGACCCTGGCCTTGGCCCCTCCAGGTGCGAACGCCCTGGCAGCAAACAGGGCGGGGAAGGCGGTGGCCTCCGAGAACGTCTGCAGCCCCGCGCCGGATACCGTCACATGTCTGGCCGAGCTGCGAACGGACATTCCGGCGATGTCGAACTCGTCGCCGGACGGCGACAACCCGCCCGGCTACCACCCTCGCGACATTCAAAGCGCATACCAACTGCCCCGTAACGGCGGCTATGGGCGGACAGTGGCGATTGTCAGCGCGTTCGACAATCCCAACGCCGAAAGCGACCTGGCGGTCTATCGCCGTACGTTCCATCTCCCGCCGTGCACCACCGCCAATGGCTGCTTCCGGAAGATCAACCAGAACGGCGGCGACACACCGCCACCACTCACCGATCCCGGTTGGGCGACCGAGACCGCCGTCGACATCGAGGCTGTCAGCGCTGCCTGCCCCCGCTGCAGAATCCTGCTGGTCGAGGCAGACACCAACTCCCTCAGCAACATGCTCACGGCGGTGACGCAAGCCCGTACCCAGGGCGCGAAGTTCATCTCCATGAGTTGGGGCCTCTCGGAGGCTGCCGGACAACTCGCCCTTGACCAGACCTACTTCAACTTCCCCGGCATCGCCTTCGTCGCCGCCGCCGGCAACGGCGGCTACTCCGGCTTCCTCTATCCCGCGGCTTCCCAGTACGTCACCGCTGCCGGGGGTACCAGTCTGGACCGCTCGCTCCGGCGAGAGCCGGGCCCCCAGGCGAAGCGTTCCGGCTGGTACGAGAGCTCCTGGAGCCGTTCCGGCTCCGGCTGCTCCCAGATCCAGCCCAAGCCACCGTTCCAGACCGACCCCGACTGCCCCATGCGCACCGTCGCCGACGTCTCCGCGCTCGCCGACCCGGCCACCGGCTTCGCCTTCTACTCCACGTTCAGCTCCCCGGGCTGGAGGGTGATCGGCGGCACCAGTGTGTCCACCGCACTGATCGCCGCAATGTACGCGCTGGCGGGAAACCCGGGCCCGGCGGACCGCCCGAACTCCTACCCGTACGCCCACCGCCGGGCGTTCTGGGATATCGACCAGGGATCCACGGGCTCCTGCGGCGGCACCTACCTCTGCACCGCCATGATCGGGTACGACGGCCCGACCGGCATCGGCACCCCCCGAGGAGTCCTCGGCCTGCGGCGCTGAGCCAACCCTCCAGGCAGTCCCGTCCCTGGATGGCCACCGTCTCTGGATGACTGCCGTCTCTTGATGACCAACCAGGCCCAGGTCGCCGACCTGGGCCTGTGTCATGAAGCGGTGACGAGAAGCGGAGACCGAGCTCTCACTCTCCGGCAGCAGGTTGGTCATGTCGGTGGGCTCGCTAGTGCTGTGACCGGGAAGGTTCGCCGGGCTGACGGTTGAGGTCAACGGGATCCGCTCCGGCAGTGTCCTCAACGGTGCCCGCGCGAGCGGAGTTCATCTGAGTGCGGCGGCTGCAATGCGCAGTTCATGGAGTGCATGACGTGCGAGGTCGGTGAGGGGCTGCTGGTTTGCCGGATCGACCCACTGGCCGAAAGCGGAGTAGAAGGCGCGGATGCCGAGCTCGGCGGCGAGGCTCGCGGTCGGCTCCGGCACGTCGCGCTTGTGGAGCGCGTCGGTCATCGCCGCGGCCAGGCCGGTGCGTTTGAATGCGGCGCGCTCCTGCAGCTCGCCGTTGCTGGCGATGACTGCCTGGAGTCGGGTGCCAAGCCCTCGGCGGTCGTCGGTGAAGGTGGCGCAGAGGGCGTCGAGAGCCGCGGCCACCGCCTGGACGGCGGTGGCCGCGTCGGGGGCCGCGCTGATCGCTTCGGCCAGGATTCGGCTGTGCATGTCCTGGCCGGCGAACAGCACCTCCCGCTTGTCGGGGAAGTGCCGGAAGAACGTGGTCTTGGTCAGTCCGCCGGCCCGCTCGGCGATCTCGTTGACGGTGGTGGCCTCGTAGCCCTGCTCAGAGAACAGGTCGAGTGCGGCACGCACCAGTCGTTCCCGTGTGCCCGGTTCCCATCGGCCCATGGGAACAGCATAAGTGATGTGACTTAGTAACATCACACCGCTATGGTGACGTTACCAAGTCACATCACCTCGTGTACTTCAACGGCGCAAGCCACCTTGAGGAGTTACTCATGCGAGTCTTCGTCACCGGCGCCAGCGGCCACATCGGCTCGGCCGTCGTCCCAGAACTGATCCAGGCCGGACACGAGGTCATCGGCCTTGCCCGATCCGATGCTTCGGCCACCGCCGTCGAGGCAATGGGCGCCGAGGTGCGGCGTGGCGACCTCACGGGCCTGGACGGCCTGCGCGAAGCCGCAGCCGACGCGGACGCGGTCGTCCACCTCGCGTTCGACCACGACGCCATCGCCGCCGGGAACTTCCCCGGCGCAGTGGCTGCCGACCTGGCCGTCGTGCGCGCCTTCGGCGACGCACTGGTCGGCACGGGCAAGACCCTCATCGGGATCGGCCTGACCCGCACCGGCGATGCCAAGCGCGACGCGGCCATCGACGCCAACCCCCGCTCCGCTGTCGCGCGCGCGATCGCCGATTACACCGATCGCAACGTGCGCAGCATGCTCGTCGCGATTCCGCCGGTCACCCACAGTGTGCGAGACCGACACGGCTTCATCCCGCAACTCATCAAGATCGCGCGTGAGAGCGGCGTGTCCGGCTACGTCGACGACGGCGCCAACCGCTGGCCCGCCGGTCACGTCCTGGACGTCGGCCAGCTCTACCGCCTGGCGCTGGACAAGGCCCCGGCCGGATCACAGCTCTACGCCGCCACCGAAGAGGGCATCACCGTGCGCGAGATCGCCGAGACCATCGGCCGCCACCTGAACATCCCCGCCGTGAGCATCCCGGCCGAGCAAGCCGCGGACCACTTCAAGACCTTCCCGTTCATCACCCTCGACATCACGATGTCCAACATGGAAACCCAAAGGCTTCTGGACTGGGAGCCGGCCCATCCCAGCCTGCTCGCCGACCTCGACGACGGCCACTACTTCGCCGCCGGCTGATCGCCGGACCCGGAACGCCTGCAACACCTCGGCGAGCCTCCCGGCTGCCGCAAACAGCCAGGCCCGCGCCCCACCAGTCCAACCGGTGGACGAACCTTCCCTGGGCTGGTGCCGTGCGCAATGCCATGGCAGGAAAAGTCGCCGAGTTGGTCAAGCTGCGGCCGTGAGCGGTCGTCCGCCCCAGCGCATGCCTTTCTCGCTGCGGATGCGGGCGCGCTCGCGCCGTTGGGCAGCCAGCACGTCGGGGTGGCGGGCGTTCTGGTTCCGCCAGCGCAGGTAGGCGTGCAGGGCCCGGGTCTGGACAGTGTGGTTGCGGTGGTTCGAGTTGGCGACGGTGAATTGCCGCAGTGGCCCGAAGTGGGCCTCGATCGGGTTGGCCCAGGACCCGTAGGTCGGGGTGAAGCACAGCTCGACCCGGTTCTTCCTCGCCCAGCGCCGGATCTCGTCGCCCTTGCGGGCGGACAGGTTGTCCAAGATCACGTAGATCGGGGCGCCATCCGGACGGGCCGCCCGGATCGACCTCAGCGCGGGCAGGGTATTCGCGGCACCCTTCTTCCGGCGGTTGACGCCCCACAGGGTGTCGTCGCCGACGGAGTAGCAGCCGTGGAAGTAGCGAACCCCCTGGGGTGCGGTGGTAGGTCGCGGGGTGCCGCTCGGGTTGTCCCTGTTCGGCCCAGCACGACCCGCCGGTGGGCCGGATTCCGAGCGGCCCGAACTCGTCGAACGCAAACACACGATCCGGGAAGCGCTCCAGCACCTCCTCGATGCGGTCGAGCTTGGCGTCACGTTCGGGGTCCGGGGACTCCTTCCACGTCTTGGTGCGCTGAAAGGTGACGCCTCGGCGGGTGAGCAGGCACCGTAACGCCTCGCGGCCGATCCGAATCACGCGACCGTGGACGCGGCACAGGTAGGCGGCGAGTTTGCGGAGGGACCAGCGGGTGAAGGGCCGGCCGAGCTTGGTCGGACGGGTGGTAGCCGTCTGGATGACGAAGTCCTCGTCGTCAGGGCTGAGCAGGCGGGGACGACCTCCCGCCCACCGAGGGTCCAGACAGGCCAGGCCGATCTCGTTGAACCGATGGATCACGTCGCGGACGGTGTCCTCGTCGGCCTGCACCAGCTTCGCGATCACCGGGACCCGGTTCCCGCCGGCTGAGGCCAGCAGCATCATCGCCCGCCGGTACCGCACCGAACTGGTGCGGTACCGGCGCACGATCTGCTGCAGCTTCTGCCCCTCCTGATCGGTCAACCTGCGCACACGGACAGGCTCAGCCACCGCACCCCCAACGGTCGGACAGACGTCACCGCACATCCAACCGCCGGAACCACCCACCCGGCGAACCTCCCCGGTCAGAGCACCAGCGTGCCGGGCATGACGGACGACGCGCGTAACGCTGCCGAACTGGCTGGGGACGAGGGCACATTGGCCGAGAAGCCTGCCGCCGAGTGGCGGGTGGAGTGGGACACCGGGTCCCAGCCGGACCCCCGGCTCCGGTCGGTGCTGCGCGGCCACACGTACAGCGTGAACGCGGTGTCGGCCGTCGTCGTCGAGGGGCGGCACCTTGTGATCAACGTGGACGCCTCGGACGGGACCATACGGATGTGGGACCCGGCCACCGGCCGACCGGCCGGCGAGCCGCTGGTCACCGGCACGGGCTGGAGGCTCGCAGGTCTTCGTCACTACGCAGACCGAGGACACCCCCGGACGTACGACGTTGACGCTCCACGCGCTCGATCCCCGGTCCGGCGAAGAGAAGTGGCGCTCTTCTGTCACCCCCGAAGGCAAGCTCCGCCTGGTGAACCTTCTGGTCGCCGACTCCACGCCGCAGCCGGTTCCGGGCGGGTCTACGTCGCCATCGGAGACAGCATCACCGCGCTGTCGGCCACCGCGGCGGCGGGCCGCGCGGGCGAGGCGCGCGAGTAGTTCCGACACGAGGCCATTGACACCCTGTAGCACCAGATGACACGGACGGCTAGCGTGAGCAGTATGAGCGGAAAGCCTGAAATCACCCAACGCGATCTGCGCACCAGATCCGAAGAGATCACGGACGCTGTCCAGGACGGCCAAGCCTTCACCGCCACGCGCGACGGGCACCGCATCGGCGAGCTGGCCCCACTGCGGCGCAGCAGGCGGTTCGTCCCGTGCGGCGAGTTCGCGGCCATGTCCCGCACCGCTCCCGACATCTCGCTGGACGCCTTCCGCGCCGACCAGGACTGGCAGAGCTCTCCGCAGGTCCCCACGAGGTCCGCCGGAGCGAGGAGCAGGACGACTACGACGAGCACGCCGAGCGCGCCCGACGCATGGATATGCTCCAGCGCGCCGAGAACGAATTCGACCCCATCCCCTTCGATGCGGAAGCGGCCCGCATCCACGGTCGAGTCTGCGCAGCCGTGATCAGCACCGGCCGCAAACCACGGTGCAGAGTCGCCGACTTGATGATCGCCGCCGTCGCGATCGCCGAAGACCTCCCTCTTTTCACCACCAGCCCTGACGACTTCAAGGGGCTGGACGACCTGCTCACCGTCATCCCCGTCACCCGGCCGCGATTCCTCCACGACCGCTGACGGAGCTCCACACCCCGCCGGTTTCCTGGCCCGTGCGCGAGAGAACCAATGACGAGCCGCTGTGGTGATTCCCCCGCCGACGGATAATGAGTACATGGCAGCTTCCGGACCGGCTTCCCTTTCGATGTCGATGTCGATCGTCCTGGCGCGTCGTAATTCCGCGTCACTCGCATACGACCTCGCCTCAGCCAAGGGGGCCATGTACCAACTCGTAGATGCGCTGGAGGACTCCCGGACCTACCGAAATGGCAAGCGGACTGACAAAGCCCGCCGCCAAGCGAAGAGAGTCGCGCGCCAATTGCGCCGCATCAGCCGTCGGTCCTACACAGGACCGTGCGAACCTGCCCGAAGGCACAAACAGCTTGGCAGATACGTCAGCGTCCACGACCGCGATGCTCTCGATGACGGTGGCCTCAGGGCCGTCGCCAGGCAGCTCGCCCGCCTGGCCCGACTGCTACGGAAGTTCGAGCCCGGGTCCGGCGCCTCCATGGTGGTACGGGACAGCTCAGGAGAGAGCACCGCATCCAGCATGGGTGAAATCGGCCAGTCGCTCGCAATCGTACTCACCGAGATTGTTGTCGACTTGACCGCCGCCGACCTCACTGGCCTCGGGCCCGACCGGCTGCCTGGGGTGAACGCGATCTGGTCATCCGCCACTGTCTGGCCCTCCGGCGTCGCCGACCGGATACGCACCCCCTCTGTGGAGGTCGGCCCCGGCGTCTTCCTGGTGCGACTGCCTGGGTGAAGGGGCGTTCAGTCGGGAATACATCAAGGCGCCTCCACGGCGTATTCCGCCCACACCGTTTTCCCGACCGGGTGACGAGGGGTCACCCCCCACCGCGTGGCCAACAGCTCCACGAGCAGCAGCCCGCGCCCCGTCTCGTCCTCCGCCGAGGCGGTCGGCGGCCTGACCGGGAGCCGGTCCTCACGGGCGTCCGAGACGTCGATACGAATCGTGCGCGTCGGCACTTCGACGGTGATGCGGAGCCGGAAGTCCCGCCCGGGTACGCGCCCGTGGCGTACGGCATTGGAGGCGAGCTCCGCCACCAGCAGCGCCACGGTGCAGGAGGTATCCGAGGCGGGCGGATACCCCCACTCCCCCATGCGCCGCACGGCGAAGCGTCGGGCGAGCCGCGCCCCGCGCGGGGTCGAGGGGAGCCGCACGCCTTCGTCCGGGAGGGTGTTTGCCTTCAGCACGGTTGTTGTCCATTTCTGTCCATCGCTCTTTCGTACGATTCGCAGCGTGTGCGCATCGTGACTTTCCGTACTCAAGGGTCGCCTGGCGAGGCTACGCTCAAAAGGCCGTAACGCATTACCTCTCATCCCGTAAGGAACGGAAGTGATGTTTTGGCCAAAGGTATTGATCCCCAGTCGTCCATGGCCGCGCTTTTCGGGTCGCAGGTGCGCAGACTCCGGCTGGCCGCAGGGCTGACCCAGACCGGGCTGGGCGCGAAGACGCACGTGGTCGGCTCCCGGATCGCTCAAATCGAGCGGGCCTTGGGAGCGAAACCGACCTTCGAGCTGACGCAGAGGCTCGACACCGTCCTCGGGGCGGACAACCTGCTGATCGACATGTGGCCGTACGTGTACCGCGAGGCGTTCCCGGACTGGTCGCGGGCGTTCATGGCGTACGCGGAACGGGCGGTGTCGATCAGGCAGTACGCGGCGCATGTGGTGCCTGGCCTGTTACAGACGGAGGACTACGCGAGGGCCGTCCTGAGCCTCGACGCGCTGCTCAGCGGCGAGGAACAGTTGGAGGAGCGCGTAACCGCCCGCCTCGGTCGTCAGCAACGGCTCGCGTCCCCCGACCGCCCGGAGCTGTGGGTGATCCTGGACGAGGCGGTGCTGAGACGCCCGGTGGGTGGCGAGGCGGTCATGCGGGCCCAGCTGGCCCAACTACTGAAGGCAGCGGAGCAGCGCCACATCACTGTGCAGGTGCTGCCGTTCGACCACGGCGAGCACGCGGAGATGGGCGGATCCCTGACCGTGCTGACCCTGCCGGATGGTGCGGAAGTCGCCTACAAGGAGGGCGCGGACTTTGGTCAACTCTTCGAAGAACCAAGCCACGTTAAGCGTCTCGCGGTGACCTACGATCGGCTGCGGGCAGTGTCTCTGCCCCCATTCATGTCGCTTGACATGATCCGATCCGTGATGGAGGGCAACCACCGTGGAGCGAGTGTCCCGTCCCGATCTGAACGGCGTCGCCTGGCGCAAAAGCAGCTACAGCAATCAGGCCGGTGGCGACTGCGTGGAGGTGGCCAACGGGATACCTGGCGTCGTACCGGTCCGTGACAGCAAGAACCCTCAAGGCCCGGCGCTGCTCTTCCCGACCACGTCCTGGGCGGTCTTCATAACCAGATTGAAGACCGGCCACCGCCCCTGAGCCCACCGGGAGCCGGTCGTAGTCAGCCGTAGTCAGCGTTCCTGCCTCGCCGGGACCTCGTAAGCGGGGGCCCGGTGGGCCACGAACTCCCCTAAAGAACCAGAGGTAAAGAACCCCCCACCCACCCTCCCTTCCCACACGTCACCCGTACGAGTGACCGGCTTGCGGGTGTGGGATGCAGGCGGTTACGTTCGCGGCAACAACCCCAGACAGACGACGGCCCCCGCAGGGACGGCAATCCCGAACGAGGGCCTGACCGATCAGGAAGAGAACACCTTCCCGATGGCTGACACGCAGTCTAACGCGCATGCGCGCGCCGACGCCGGAGCATCAACCTCCGGCGTGATCCACATCCGTACCCGCCTCACTCGCGACTTCACCGTGATCGCCAACGCCCTCGCACAGCGGCGTGGAAGCGCGGTCACGATCGGCGTGGCGGCCTACGTCCTCTCGCTGCCGGATGGCGCGCCCGTGAGCATCGCCGCACTGTGCGAGCACTTCACGGAGGGCGAGATCCTGATCTCGCGGGCGCTGCGGGAGCTGGAGGCCGCCGGTTATCTGGAGCGGCGCCGCGAGCGCGGGCCCGGCGGGCTGATCCGTACGCGTACGTACGTCCGCGACGTACCGCAACGGGACCTGCCCACCCCACCACCGCACCCCCGAAACCCCACCCCACCAGCGCCGGAACCCACCCCCGCAGCCACTCCCCCGCCGCCACTCGCCGAGGCCGACGAACAGGCCGTCGCCCTCCTCGCCTCGCTGCGGATCGCCGACCCACGGCTGATCCTCTCCAGGCGCGAGGTGGCCGAGCTGGCACCGGCCGTCACGCAGTGGCTCGCGGCAGGCGTGAGCCCCAGGCAGATCACCGGCGCGCTCACCACCGGCCTCCCGGACCGCTTATTCGCCCGCCCAGCCCGGATCCTGGCGTGCCGCCTCAGCGAACCGCCCCTTGCCGCTCCTGAGTCCGCCGCTGCCGTGCCCCGGACATCGCCAGTAAATCCCCTGCCGTGGCAGACCTGCGACGGCTGCGAACGCGCCTTCCGCGCAGCGGAGCCGTCCCGCTGCCGCGACTGCAGAGAGCTGTCTGTGGCGTGCTAACCAGACAGCGGCCTTGGTAGTAGTCGTCGTCCTCGGACGAGTTCACGACGTACGGGCTTTTCACAGGTGTGTTGTGCATGGTGATACTCCTTCGGAAGTTGATGAAGTGGAGCCGTGGAGCCGCCGACACGGGGCGGTGAGAAGAAGCCTCGGAGTGTCCGGCGGGCTCGGCAACGATTTCGGGTGTCCGGGACAGTCCAGGAATGTCCGCGCAGGTCAGCGGGGGTGTCCGGGACAGGCTCAGCGCACGCTGACGAGCGAGGCCGGCGAGGGCCCACGCCCTGTGGAGCGTGGGCCTCTCCGGCGCCGTCCGAGGAGCGGCCGAGCTGGATCAGCGGGCGTAGATGGACCGCGCCTTGATGCGGAGGTCGTCGCCCCACGTCGTGCACAAGGTGGTGCCGCCGGGCTTGTACTGCTTGGTTCCGTTCGCCTGGATCCGCCAGCCGGGGTAGGCGATGAAGCCGCCGCCCTTCTTGTACAGGCCGCCGTTGCCGCCGACCGTGTAGCCCGGCAGGTAGTAGTGGGTGCCGCGCGAGGTCACGAGGTACGGGCACCCGTCCCACTTCTGAAACTTGCCGTAGAACTTCGACTGGCTCAGCGGCTGCGCCGCCGCCGCGTTGACGGCCGTTTCGGTGACGACCGTGCTCGAAGCCGAGGTCGGCGCGGGAGCCCCGATGGCCTCCGCGGCCGGGCCAGCGGCGACCGCCGCGCCGCACATGACGGCTGCGATGGCGAGCCCGGTACGCCTGTGTGTGTTCATGATGAATGTGCCCTTCCAGATGAGTGGAGATGTGAAAACCGGTTGGGGTGAACGCCCGTTGGTGTCGGCCCCGGTTGGTGCCTGACATCGAGTTCAGCGGCTGCGGAATTGAATGGCAGCCCTCTCCTGCCGGTCTGATCAATGCCCGCACACCAGGTCATGGGGGTGCTGCTGTGACTGAGCGCCGTAGTTGGCAAGTGCGCGCTTTAGCTGGCGGGCCGTGAGCGTTGCACTTGGCGGGCGGGCCGCCTCTCGTGGTCTGGCTCCACCCAGGCCGGCCTCCTTTAGCCGCACCGCACATGGCGGTCGCGATGGCGAGCTGGGCGCGCCTGCGTGCGTTCGCGGTGAACGTTCCCTTCGAGATGCGTGGAGTTGAGCTCCGGTCTCGGTGAACGCCTCTTGACGTTCGCCCGGTCGGCGCCCGGCGTCGAGTTCAGCGGCTGTGGAATTGTTTTGCATATCGCCGCTCGCCTCGCGAAAAAGGATGGCTGGTCGGCTGGTCGAGGATCGACGTGATTTGACCTGGCCCGAAAAACGACATCCTGGACATGCTCTGTGTCATGCCGCTACGCATCCACTTCACTGCCGAAGACTTGGCCCGCACTCATATGGCGGAAGCACCCCGTCCCCTTCTAGAGCTGAACATCGCACTGCGGCAGTTACAGGAAGGCAGCCATCCAACTCGGTTCGGACGCTGGAGACGGGAATCGTTCCGACGCCTGTCACCGGGAATAAAACAGCTGTTCGATCTCATCCCGTCAACGGGCTGGGCGGTGGGCTTCCTCGGCCGCTCGGCAGCTGACAGCATCGAAGAGGTGCTGGATCAGATCCGGGCCATGCCCGCTGCCCGAATCCGCAAGGACATGGCGGTCTGGGCAGGTCGCCCCCATCAGCGGCCGGTGCCGGCCTGGACGCGGTCACTCGGCAGTGACAAAAGGCTGATGCTGGAGTTGACCGACACTGCGGCCCACGTCCACCAGCACGTCATCGCTCCCTACCAGCAGCGCATCGATACGCTCAGCGCTGCGGACCAGGCCCTGCGCAGACGCCAGGCCGCCCACGGCGGACTCCAAGCCTTGCTGTCCGGACTCAACCCCCGCTGCATCAAGTGGAAGCCGCCAGTTCTGGAACTCACCATGCCCGACGGCAGAGACGACGACATCCACCTCGCCGGCCGCGGGCTGCTCCTGATCCCGTCGGTCTTCGGGGCCGCATCACCCGTACTAGGCGAACACGCCGAACCCCAGCCGTGGCTGACCTACCCCGTCCGCCTGAACGACGCCGAACTAGCCCTGCCGCCCACAGAAACCGCACGGGCCCTCAGCACCGTCCCCAACTCCCTGACCACGCTCCTCGGCAACACCCGAGCCATCGTGCTATGGACCATCGCCCACCACCCCGCATGCACCACCACCGAACTCGCCCGCCACGCCGGTATCTCTCCAGCCAGCGCCAGCCAGCACGCCACCGTACTGCGCACCGCTGGCCTGACCACCACCACCCGCCACCACAACACCGCCCTCCACGCCACAACACCGCTAGGCATCAGCGTGCTGAACAACGCCGCATGAGAGCTACTACGGTTGCTCAGACCCGCCAACCACGGTGCTCAGTCATAGCCGCGCCGCCCGATTCAAAAATGTCCCGTCTTGCCGACCCGACAGGACCGTCCGTAGCTTGGCCGTCCGGGGGAGGAGTGACCGATGGCGGGGCGTCCTGAGAGTCCGCTGGATCCGAGCGCGGGTCCGGCGCAGCGGTTGGCGTTCGAGTTACGGAAGCTGCGGGCGGAGGCCGGCAGCCCTACGTACCGGGCCATGGCCGCGCGTACCGACCACGGTGCGAGCACGCTGTCCCAGGCGGCCGCCGGGGAGCGGCTGCCGACCCTCCCGGTCGTGCTGGCTTACGTACAGGCCTGCGGCGGCAACCCTGAAGAGTGGGAAGAGCGGTGGCGGCAGGCGGCGGCGGAGGAAGCCGCCGAGCCGCGCGCCGATGAGGACGCCGAGCCTCCGTACCGGGGCCTGGCCCGCTTCGAACCGGATGACGCGGCCTTGTTCTTCGGCCGCGACCAGCTCATCGACGACCTGCTGCACCTGACCGCCCACCACCGGATCACCGCAGTGGTCGGCGCCTCCGGCAGCGGCAAGTCCTCCCTGCTGCGGGCCGGCCTCATCCCCCGCCTGCGCACCACCGACAACGCGGACTTACGCCCAGCAGCCCTGCGGGTCATCACCCCTGGCGGCCACCCCCTACGCGACCACGAGCAGCGGCTGGTCCCGAAAGAGGGCGAGGAGGGGGACACGTGGCTGGTCGTGGACCAGATGGAGGAGCTCTACACCCTCTGCACCGACTCGGAAGAACGCACCGCGTTCATCGACCGCCTCCTGACCGCCGCCGCCCCGGACAGCCGGTTGCGGGTGCTGATCGCCGTACGGGCCGACTTCTTCGGACACCTGGCCGGCCACCGTCCCCTCGCTGACGCGCTACGCGAGGCCACCCTCCTGGTCCCGCCGATGAACCGCGGCGAACTCCGCGAGGCCGTCGTCAAACCCGCCCAGGCCGCGGGCCTCATCGTCGAACGCACCCTGACCGCCCGCATCATCGACGAAGTCGACGGCGAACCCGGCGCCCTGCCCCTGATGTCCCACGCCCTGCTGGAGACATGGCACCGCCGCAAAGGCCGCGCCCTCACCCTCACCGCGTACGAAGCGGCCGGTGGCGTCCACGGCGCCATCGCCCAGACAGCCGAAGACCTGTACACCCACCTCACCCCCGACCAGGCTTCCTACGCCCGGCGGATCCTGCTGCGCCTGATCACCCCGGGAGAGGGCGCGCAGGACACCCGACGGCCCGCGCCCCGGGAAGAGCTGGAGACCGACAGCTCCCCCGCCACCGCTGAAGTACTGGAGCGCCTGGCGAAAACACGACTGGTCACCCTCGATGGCCACACCGTGCACCTCGCCCACGAAGCCCTCATCGCCGCCTGGCCCCGGCTACGCAAGTGGATCGACGAGGACCGCGACCGCCTGCGCCTCCACCGCCAGCTCACCGACGCCGCCCACACCTGGCAGGACCTCGGCCGCGAGCCCGGCGCGCTCTACCGCGGCACCCGGCTCGCCGCCGCCGAGGAGTCCTTCCCCACTACCGATGCCGACGGCGACCTCACCCCTCTGGAACGCGACTTCCTCAGCAGCAGCTCCATCGCTCGTCACCGCGAGGAAGCAGCAGCCGCCCGCGCCACCCGGCGCCTGCGCCAGTTCGCCACCACCGTCTCGGTCCTGCTCATCCTCGCCCTGACCGCCGGACTGATCGCCTGGCAGCAATACCGGACCAGCGAGCAACAACGACACCAGGCACTCACCGCCCAGCACATCGCACTTTCTCGTCAGCTGTCCGCCCAGTCGGCCGGTCTCCTTGATTCCAACCCCGACCTGGCTTCGCTCCTGGCGGTCCAGGCGTACCGGACCAGTCCCACGAAGGAAGCCACCGCCAGTCTTTTCATCGCCGCGGCTCTTCCTCTCAAGCGCCGGCTGACCGGGCACAGCGGCTTCGTGGGATCGGTCGCCTTCAGCCCTGACGGCCGCACCCTGGCCACCGGAGGGGGCGATGGGAAGATCCGGTTGTGGGACGCGGCGACCGGCGAACGGCGCGCCACCCTGAGCGGACGTACTGATGCTGTGGTGTCGATGACGTTCAGTCCTGACGGCCGCACCCTGGCCACCGGCAGCAACGACACGGCACGCCTATGGGACGTGACCACGGGCAGGCCACGCACCACCCTGACCGGACACGCCAAGGGCGTGGGATCAGTGGCGTTCAGCCCCGACGGTCGCACCCTGGCCACCGGAGGGTGGGATGGAAAGTCCCAGTTATGGGACGTGGCAACCAGCAAACGGCGCGCCACCCTAAGCGGACACACCAAGGGTGTGGAGTCGGTGGCGTTCAGCCCCGACGGTCGCACCCTGGCCACCGGCAGCGGGGACAAGACAGTGCGCCTGTGGGACATCGCAACCGGCAGGCCGCGCACCATCTTGAGCGGACGCACCGATGCGGTGTGGGCTGTGGCGTTCAGTCCTGACGGTCGCACCCTGGCCACCGGTGGGAGGGATGGGAAGGCCCGGTTATGGGACGTGACCACGGGCAGGCCACGCACCACCCTGACCGGACACACCAAGGATGTGTGGTCGGTGGCGTTCAGCCCCGACGGCCACACCCTCGCCACCGGCGGCATCGACAAGGCGGTGCGCCTATGGGACGTAGCGACCGGCAAACGGCGCGCCACCCTGACCGGCCACAGCGACTTCGTAACGTCAGTGGCCTTCAGCCCAGATGGCCGCACGCTCGCCAGCGGCAGCGACGACACGACGGTGCGCCTATGGGATGTGGCAACGGGCAGACCGCGCACCACCCTGACGGAACACAGCGCGGTTGTCCGGTCGGTGGCGTTCAGCCCGGACGGCCGCACCCTGGCCACCGCCAGTGACGACAAAACAGTCCGGCTGTGGGACGTTTCGCTCCCCAACCCAGCCTCCTCAATCAAGAAGGTCTGCCAAGCAGTCCAAAGGTCCTTCACCCAGAGTGAGCGGTCGCTCTACCTCGCCGACCAACCCACCAGTCCCGTGTGCCGATCATGAGACTCAACCGTCGGTCCACTGTCCGTCACGCATCACATGCCTGCCCTTGATCTCATGCTCCCCCTGCCAGGCCTGTATTGCCTGCGGAAGCACCTTGAAATACGCGTAGGAGGCGTGATCCTTGCGCGGGTCCCAGCCCCACTTCCGCACGAACGCGTCCGCCGCGGCGGTCGGCACCTCCTGAGCGGTGAAGGTCTCCACCCGTCCGTCGATCAGGACGACATCCCGTGTATGGCCCAGCGCAAGGCGAGCCCGGCCCGTTTCCCGCAGGTTGCGCCCGGTGGGGTTGGTGAGTCTGGTCGACATCCACATCGCCGCGCCGTCCCAGAGGAACCACAGCGGCACCAGATGCGGCAGTCCGTCCGCGCTGGCTGACGCAACCCAGATGTCTTCCTCTGTCCGCAGTCGTTCGAGCACGTCACGCCGCCGTTGTCCAGCGCTGCGCGGTTCCTTGGCGATGTCCATGTCTCGCGACGGTACTGGCCACGGGGCCCGGGCACCTCGGGCCATGGCCCTAGGACTGCAAGACCCCGACCAGCTACCTTGCCGGACTCCACCTCCGCTGCGTGGTCATATCGCTCCGCAGCCTCCAACGAAGATCTGAATCGGCACACGCTTTAGGCCGAAGTGGCACCGCTCACCTGCACGGCTGCGACAAGTGTGTCGAGCTGCCCGCGAACGCGGGCGGCGGTGACGTGGTCGAAATAGTCGCGGGAGCTGATGATCTCACCGTCGCGCACCCGAAGGACGAAGATGCCGGGCAGCGCGAAGGGTTCTCCGGTCTCTGCGACTGTTCCCTGGTATTCGAACTCGGCGACGATGACCTCGGGGTCGGTCGTCTCATGGATCGTGATGTTGGTTGCCCGACGGTGCAGCTGGGGGCCGGCGCCGGTCGGCCTGAAGTGTTCGCGCAGTTCGTCGCGCGTACGGAGCGCGGCGGCACGAAGCGGGTCGAACGGGTGCACGACATGGGTCTGCTCCGCATACAGATCGGGCAGTTCCTTCCAGCGGCCCTCCGCGACACCGTTCACGAGCGCGAGGAAAACCTCTCGCGGGCTGAGGACTTGGGTCATGGCACTCTCCTGTCGTCTACGCCGACATGCAGTGGTGTCGAAGTACTATCCGAAGTGCGGACTCCGATTATACGGAGTCGCGACTTCGGATAGCGACATACGAGTGAAAGCGCGATGAGCACCCCAGGTAACCGAGAGACGGGCAGCAGCCGACCGCAACGCGCCGACGCGCGAACCAACCGCGAGCGGATCTTGAACGTCGCCGAGGAGGTCTTCGGCAAGGGTGGCCAGTCTGCGTCCACCGAGGAGGTGGCCCGCCTGGCCAACGTCGGCATCGCCACAGTCTTCCGTCACTTCCCTACCAAAGCCGCGCTACTGGAAGCCGTTCTCGTGCAGCGGTTCGATCGCCTGCGCGCGCAGGCCGAAACGCTGTTTCACGCCACGGACCCGGGTACGGCGTTCTTCGACTTCTTCAGCCACCTCGTCGCCGACGCGGCCGGCAAGATCGCCATAGGCGAGGCCCTGCTCGAGGCCGGTGGTGACAACCCGAGCGACGCCGCTCAGGCATCGGACGGACTGCGTCGAGCCGTCGGTGCTCTGCTTCAGCATGCCCAACGCGCCGGTGCCGTCCGAGATGACGTCGAACTGCCCGAGGTGTACGCCTTGCTCGTCGCCACATCACGAGCCTCCGCACACGCCCGCCTCAAGGAGGAGGTACGAGACCGGATGCTTGCCATCGTCTTCGACGGCCTCGCCCCACTCCGGAACTCGCGGCCGCAGCTGAAGATCTGAAACCGGCCAAAGCTCTGGAGCCACAGCCCGAGTCCGCCCTCCTGTGGTGCTTTCTGCTGACGGTGACAGCCTTAGCCCTCAATGCGTCCCACACGTCGCACACGTCGCACACATCCCACACGTCCCACCGAGGCCGGAGCCGAGAATCACCATGCGCCAAACCCTGGCCACCATCCTGAACGCGGCGGCACACGGGCACTTCCCACCGCCCGACGGCGGCACGACCGTGGTGCCGCAACCGAGCCACCGCGATGCCGGGGTGATCTCGTTCACCGCGCACTCCGTGGTGTTCACCAATGAGGATCCGCAGTGGGTGCGCGCCACGCTGGCCTCCCTCGACTGCGACGAGTTGGCGGCCACGATGAATCCGCGCTTCTTGGCGGCGTTTCTGGACCGTACGGGGCGGTCGACCGACACCATAGACCTGCTCACCGTGGCGAGTGCCCTGCCGGGCGACCCCCCGCTGGCGCTGCGCGAGCTGGCCGACCCCGATCATCCGCGCGTGTCCAGGGCGCGTAAGCGACGGGACGATGTCCGGGTCTGGGCAGCTGACGGGGGTGTGGTCATTCTCGGCCGGGGCGTGGCCGGGCGCTGGGAGACGGCGATCGAGGTGGACGAGGGCGTACGTCATCGGGGACTGGGCCGGGCGCTGGCCACGGCCGCGCGGCATCTGGTGCCGGACGGCGGGTCGGTCTGGTCGCAACAGGCCGCGGGCAACGCGCGCAGCGTGCGCGCCTTCCAGGCGGCGGGTTTCCGACCGGTCGGCGCCGAGGCGCTGTTCACCGCGGCGTAGGCGCATCTGGCGTCAGCCGGGCGTGAACGCGAGGGTCCGGAGCACCCGACCTGATCGGGCACAGGATGTCGGGTCCCGGGGGATGCGTGCTGCCTAGCGTGGTGAGCGCACGAGAGGAAGGAAACCGGACGTGCTGGATCGGCTCAACCAGGCCATGGAGCACATCGAGCGCCACCTCGACCAGTCCATCGACGGGGCGGGGCTGGCGCGTATCGCGGCCACCTCGGAGTACCACCTGCGCCGGATGTTCTCGGCGCTGGCGGGGATGCCGCTGTCGGAGTACATCCGGCGGCGCCGGCTCACCGTCGCGGGGGCCGAGGTGCTTGCGGGGGATGAGTCGCTGCTGGAGATCGCGGTGCGCTACGGCTACGGCTCGGGTGAGGCGTTCGCGCGGGCGTTCCGGGCGATGCACGGTGTCGGGCCGGGTGAGGCACGGCGCAGCGGTGCGGCGCTTGTCTCCCAGCCCCGGTTGACCTTCCGACTCACCATCGAAGGGAGCAGCAGTATGCGTTATCGCGTTGTGGACAGGCCGGCTTTCAGTGTCGTCGGCTTCAAGGCCCGGGTACCACTGGTGCACGTGGGGCCGAATCAGGCGCTCATCGACTTCATCCGCGGGATCGAGCCAGGGACCCTGAAGCGTCTGGAGAAGCTGTCGGACCTGGAACCGCAGGGCATCGTCGCCGTCTGCGACGACCTGGACCCGAGCCGCGCCGAAGGTACCGAACTCGACTACTACCACGGGGTGCTCACCTCGGCGGTCGCGCCGCCCGAGGGTGCGGCCGTCCTCCCCGTTCCGGCCGGTAGCTGGGCGGTCTTCACCACCTCCGGGCCGGCGCCGGAGGCCATCCAGTACCTGTGGCACGACGTGTTCACGGAGTGGTTCCCGTCGAACCCGTACCGCAGCCGCCCCGGCCCGGAGATCCTGCGCACCCGGCTTTCGCCGGACCAGGCCGAAGCGGACGCGGAGTTGTGGCTTCCGGTGGAGCGGGAGCAGGAGCGGAGCTAGCGTCTGTTCGAGAACCAGCGCCAGGTCGAGCACTACCTGGACGCGAGACGGAGAGAGTACGGAGAGAGTAACCGGAGACGCCATGACCCTCTCGGGACGAGGCGAGACAGTGACGAAACCGCCCGGTCGTGGCTGTGCGGGTTGCGTGGTGGTCGCGGCCCAGCTGGTCCTAGTCGCGATGCTCTTCGTCGGGGCCTGGGCCGAGGAGTACTTCTCCTGGGATCCGGAGCACATACCAGGATCCGTCGGCCCGTACATCGTGAAGATGGGTGTGGTGGCCGTCGCCGCCGCCGTGGCGGGGGTCGTAGCCGGTGTACGCGGGGCGGGGGCGGCGGCCTATCGGCAGGCGGTGGTCGTGGTCATCGCCCTCATCGCCATGGCGGTGACGAACGCGATGGGTGAGAGCGCGCACAAGGAGTCGCATCGGCGGGAGTGCTATGCGACCCCGGCCGCCCGGGAGTGCGCCGACGTACGGTGAGGGCCGCCGTCACAGCTCCCATACCCCCTTGACCAGCGTGGACAGCCCGCCACCCAGCGCGATCAGGAGGACGAGCAACCGGGCTCCCCGCTCCGGGACGCGCTCGGCGAGTGCCCTGCCGATGACCGCGCCCGCCGCCATTCCGGCCATGGCCAACGCCCATACCCCCGACTCCAGTCGGGGAACCCCGTTGGCGGCGATGGAGAAGGCGTTCACCACGATCCCGTAGAACTGTGCGTTCGGTACGAACTCGCGGACGGCCCAGCCCGCGTTCAGGGCGTACAGGGACACGGGTGGGCCGCCGACCCCGGCCGAGGAGTTCATGAAGCCCCCGGCGGCGCCCGCGGTCAGTGCTCCCTTGACGCCGCTCAGGGCGGGTACGCGTGTGCCGCCCATGACGAGCAGGACGGCCACGGTGACGAGGCCGCCCATGACGGCGAGGAGGACGGGTTCGGGCAGGTGGGCGGCGACCCAGGTGCCGGCCGGGACGGTGCAGGCGGAGGCGGCGACCAGGGGGACCATCGCGTTCAGCCGCACCTGACGCCAGCCGCCTCCGGCGAGGCCCACCGCGCAGATGGCGCCGGCCGCGCAGTTGGCGAGGGCGACGCCCGACGCCGGGCCGAGCAGCAGGACGAGGGCGGGCACGGCGACGAGGGCGAATCCCATCCCCGTCAGCCACTGCACGGACGCGCCCACCAGGACGACGCCGCCGAGTAGCAGTTCCGCCGCTCCAACGTTCATGGCCGGAAGCTTCTCATGGCCTGTTCCTCGGGGCTCAGGGGCAGAGCTCAGGGGCAGGTGACCACCTGGCCCGCCCATGACAGGCCGCCGCCGAAGGCGAGCAGCAGCACCGGGGCGCCCGAGGGGAGGTCGCCGCGGGCCTTCAGCTTGGACAGGGCGAGCGGGACGGACGCGGCTGAGGTGTTACCGGATTCGACGACGTCCTGGGCGATCACCACCTGCTCGGGGAGGTCGAGTTGGCGTACGACGGCCTCGATGATGCGGAGGTTGGCCTGGTGGGTGACCACGCCCGCGAGGTCGGCGGGGGCGAGGCCGGCGCGGTGGCAGGCTTCGCGGGCGATGGCGGGGAGTTCGCCGGTGACCCAGCGGAAGACGGTCTGGCCTTCCTGGGCGAAGTACGGGTGCCAGTCGTCGACCAGGCGTACGGCGTCGCCGCGGGTGGGGTCGGATCCCCAGGCGACGGGGCCGATGCCGGTGTTCTCGGCGGCGCTGATCACGGCGGCGCCCGCGCCGTCGCCGAGCAGTACGCACGTGCTGCGGTCGGTCCAGTCCGTCACGTCGGACATCTTCTCGGCGCCGATGACCAGGGCGTGGCGGGCGGCGCCCGCCCGTACGGAGTGGTCGGCGCAGGCGAGGGCGGTGCAGAAGCCCGCGCAGCCGTTGTTCAGGTCGAAGGCCACGGCGGACGGGATGCCGAGGCGGCCCGCGACCTGGGCGGCGATCGACGGGCAGCGGTCGATCGCGGTACAGGTGGCCACGGTGATCAGACCGATGTCGGAGGGCTGAAGTCCGGCTCCGGCGAGGGCCTTGCCCGCGGCGGCGGTCGCCATGTCGGTGACGGACTCGCCGGTCGCGGCGATCCGGCGGGTGGCGATGCCGGTGCGGCGGCGGATCCATTCGTCGCTGGTGTCGACCATCGTCGACAGCTCGTCGTTGGTCAGTACGCGCGAGGGCTGGTAGTGCCCCAGGGCGGCGATGCGGCTTCCCGACAGCGATGGCAACGGTGGCAGCTTCGGCGACAGCGACACGGCGGTTCTCCTCGGTTCGACGTACGGCAGACCGTGCCAACGGAATATAGCAACCGATCGGTCGGATGCTAAATGGGATCCGACTGGGTATCCTGACGCCATGAGCCCACGCAAGTCGGTCGCCGAGGCCCGCAGAACTCGGGAGCGCATCACGGAACGCGGTGTCGCCATCGCCTCCGTCGAGGGCCTGGAAGGGCTGACCATCGGGCGCCTCGCCACCGATCTGGGGATGAGCAAGGCCGGTGTGCTCGGCCACTTCGGCACCAAACAGGCGCTGCAACTCGCCACCCTGGACGCGGCAGCGGCCATCTACTCCCGGCTGGTATGGGAGCCCGCGCAGGGCGCGCAGCCCGGGCTGCCCCGGCTGCGCGCCATCTGCGAGGCGTGGATCACCTACCTGGAGACGGCCCGCGACACCTTCCCCGGCGGCTGCCTCTTCACCACCGCCTCCATCGAGTTCGACGCCCGCGACGGGCTCGTACACGACGCGGTGGCGCGGCTGTTCGGGCTCGGGCGGCGCCGGCTCGCCGCCGAGGTGCGTACCGCCGTCGCGGCGGGCGATCTGCCGGCCGACACCGACCCGGAGCAGATCGCGTACGAGCTGGTCGGCCTCTACATGGCCCTCAACCAGGAGATCCAGCTCTTCGCCGCGCCCGAAGCCGCGGAACGCACCCGCCGCGCCCTGGACCGGATCCTCGCGCCGCGCCAGCCGTGATCACAGCAGCGGTCTGACCACCGCACGGGCCAGAGCCTCGGCCCGGGAGCGCGGGGCGGCGTCGGCTTCCGGGCCCTGGGCGTAGTAGCGCAGGAACGCCTCCTGGAAGCATGCGCCGATCAGCAGCGTCGCGGAGGCCTCCGGGTCCGCGTCCGCGGCGATACGGCCGAGGTCTTGTTCGGCCCGCAGATAGGCGGCGAAGCCGGCCACCGCCTTGTCGGGGCCGCCGCCGTGCCGGTCCATCGCCACCCGGTGTGCCGCCATGCGCTGCGGATCGGCCAGGAGAGCGCCGAGCATCGGGATCGACCGCTGGTAGAAGTGCAGAACCGCGTGGGCGAGCTCCGCAAGGTTCTCCTCGACGTCACCCGCGCCCGGGCGGACCGAGACGCCGGACAGGCCGGGCAGCCGTTCCTCCAGGACGGCGAGCAGCAGCCGCTCCTTGTCCCCGAAGTACTTGTAAAGCGTGGGCTCCGACACGCCTGTGGCCTGCGCGATCTCCTTGGTCGTGGCGTGTACGACACCACGGGTACGCAGGATGTCCGCCGCCGCGTCCAGGATCCGCTCCCGTGTGCTCACCACTGCTCTCCCAGTCTCGGTTTGACAGTTAGTAAACACTAGCCCACCCTGGGGGTTAGTGTTCACTAGCCCACGGGATCCAGGAGGTCATCGTGCGTATCACTGTTTTCGGTGCGACCGGCGGAACTGGGCAGCACCTCGTAAACCAGGCACTTGAGGCCGGTCATCACATCACCGCGGTCGTCCGGAACCCGGCCCGCCTGCAGCAGGCCGACCACCCGCGGCTCGAGGTCGTAAAAGCGGTCGTAAAAGCCGACCTCCAGCACCTCGAAGCGATCACGGAGGCGGTGAAGGGACAGGACGCCGTCGTATCGGCCCTGGGCCCGCGCGGCAAGGACGACATCACGGTGTGCAGCGACGGCGCCCGCGCGATCATCACCGCGATGCGGGCCACCGACAGCCGCCGGTTGATAGTCGTCACGGCCAGCGGCCATATCGTCGACGAGGGCGACGGGCCGTTCACCCGCAGCATGATCAAGCCCATGCTGCGGCGGTTTCTGCGGGACGGCTTCGCCGACTTCGCCCGCACCGACCAGGCCGTCAAGGCCAGCGGACTGGACTGGACGATCATGCGGCCGCCCCGCCTCACCGATGGCCGCCGCCGCGCCTACCGCACCGCCACCGACCGCAATGTGCGCGGCGGCATCACCATCGCGCGCGCCGACCTCGCCGACGCCATCCTCACCGCGGCGGCCGACCCGGCCACCGCCGGCCACACCATCGCCCTGGGGTACTGAGCGCCAGGCTCTCCGCCCCTCCCAGGTGCCCGCTCTCAGGTGATGGACGTGTCGCCGTGGGCCTCGAGCACCTTGCGCAGGCCGGCGGCGATCTGCTCGCACTCGTCGCGGTCGAGGGAGCCGAGGATCTCGGCGTAGTTGCGCAGATGCGCGGCCATCGCGCCCTCGATGAGCTCCCGGCCGTGCTCGGTCAGCCGGATGAGCACGGTGCGCCGGTCGCCGCCCTCGCGCACCCGCTCGACCAGCCCCTTGGCCTCCATACGGTCGATGCGGTTGGTGATGGCACCGGAGGTCACCATGGCGGCTTTGAGGAAGGCACCCGCGGTCAGGGCGTAGGGCGGACCCGAGCGGCGGAGCGTGGTGAGGACGTCGAACTCGCCGGGCTCCAGGCCGTGTTCGGCCCAGAACACCTTGAGCGACTTGTCGATGATGCGCTGCATCCGCTGTACGCGGCCGAGCACGTGGACCGGCCAGAGCTCGTCCGCCAGCTCGGGGCGCTCCTTCACCCACTGCTCGGCGATGAGGTCGATGGCGTCGCTCATCGGCGCTCCCCTCGGCTTGCTCGTTTTTCCTCAGCGTAGACCTTCTCAATGTTAAGACACTTGACGCCACACAAGCAGGCTTGCTTTTATCTCAACGTTGAGAGAATCAACCTTGAGGCAAATGAGACGGGGGAATCGTTGTCCACCACCGCAAGACCGGACCCACGCGGTGCCGCTGCCAGCACGAGCACCACTGCCACCGGCACGAGCACTGACCGAAACCGTCGAGTCCCCGTGCTGTGGCTGGCGTTGCTGGCCACCCCGGTCGCCGCCGGGGCCAACGCCCCGGTCCTCATCCTCGACGACATGGGCCGTTCGCTGGGCGTCGGCACGGCGACCGCCGCCTGGCTGGTTACCGCGTTCGCGTGGGCCATGACGGTGGGGATGCCGCTGATGGCGACGCTGCTACGGCGGCGCGGGGCGCGGGCGGCGCTACGGGCCGGGGCCGGGCTCGTGCTCGGCGGCACCGTGGTGCTCGTCGCGTCGCCGTGGCTGCCACTGACCCTCGTCGGGCGCGCCGCGCAGGCCGCCGGCGCGGCGGGGCTGATCGCGGTGGCCATGAGCCTGGCGGGCGACGCCCGGCGGATGGGTGTGATCAGCGCCGGGTTCGGCATGCTGGGCGCCTCCGGTCCCCTGCTCGGCGAGCGCATCACCGAGGCGGTGTCCTGGCGGGCGGCGCTGGCGGTGTCGGTGCTGGCGCTGCTCGCCGTACCGGCCGTCGGGCGCCACATCGCCAAGGCCACGCCCGCCGAGGGTCCGCCCGCCGAGGGCTCGCCGGCCGAGGGCCGCTTCGACACCCGGGGCGCGCTGCTGCTCGCGACCCTGGCCACCGGTCTCATCCTGCTGCCCACCTATCCGCTGCCCGCCATCGGCGTGGCGGTGTGCGCGGCCGTACTGCTCGCCCTGCACATCCGCCGCCACCCGGACGGGTTCGTACCGACGACGGTGCTGCGCACCCCCGTCTTCCGTACGGCAGCGCTGCTCGCGCTCACGCTCTCCACGTCGTACTTCGTGCTGCTGTTCTCGGTGCCGCGGCTGATCGCCCGACGGGCCGACTGGTCGGCGGGCGCGGTGGCCACGGGCCAACTGGTGGCCCTGCTCACCGGTTCGGCCCTGGCCCTCGGCTTCGCGGCGATCTCCGCGCGGCTGGGGCGGGTCCGGGTGCGGGCGGTGCTGCTCACGGTCGGGACCCTGGCCGCGACCACGGCGGCATGGGCCCACAGCGCACCCGCGCTCCTCGCGGCGGCGGGCGCGGCAGTGTTCTGCGCGACGGGCGCCAACGCCACCCAGTCCATGGACGCCGCCTCCGCCGTCCCACCCACCCAACGCCCCACCGCCATCGGCCTGTTCACCCTCGGCTACCAACTGGGCGGCGCACTCGGCCCAGCGCTCGCGACACTGCTGGTGCTGGGCTGAACACCCGCGCCGCCTGAGGGTCATCTCCGGATACGGGGGCGACCGCTCGCCAACTCCTCGCGAGCCGCTTCCATAAAGGCGTGCCGACGCTCGCGCTTGGCCGGCGGGCCACCGGTCGCGGCAGCGTCTCGCATACGCGCATGCAGCGCCTTGGTGTAGTCGTGGGCGGCCTGGGCCGCCTCATGGGAGCAGGTCAGCTCGACGGCCTTCTTGGCGAGCCACAGGTCGTGCAGCTTCTCGTCCTCGGGATCTTCGGGAGCCGGGAGGCCGAGTTCCCTGCGATCCAGGACCAATTCGACCCGCTGGGCGGCCGCGAGGAACCCCGAGATGGCCTCTTTGCGCTCCGTACGCCCCGCGTCCGCGCGTTGCTGCTGATCGCGTCGCACCTCGACACGCGTCGCCAGGTGCTGGCCCACGAGTGTGCCCGTGGTCCCCAGCAGGACGCCGATCAGGGCGAGAACCGTGCTTCCAGTGACTCCATCCACGACGGACATCCTGAGCCCGGCAGGCGAGCGGTGCCAGCGGGCCGTTCGCTTACCCGCCCTGGGGTTTACCCGCCCTGGGAGTTACCCGCCCTGGGGGTTGCTCCATCGGGCGTGGTTTTCCCGCGCCACGTCCAGCAGCGTCGCTCGGAGCTCTTCCCGGGTGCGGCCGCGGGTCTTGATGGCGTGGCAGTTCGGGCAGAGCGCGACCATGTGGCTCGGGTGGTCGCGACCGCCCTGGGCGAGGTCCATCACATGATCGACTTCGAGTATGGGGGCGCCGGAAGCGGTCACATCGGCGGGCTGTCCGGTGCAGCGCGGGTTCTCGCAGCGGCCCTCGCTGCGCAGCAGGACGGCCCGGCGGGCCGATCCCGATCTGATGGGGTTGGTCGAGGCACGTGTGGTGCGCCGTCCGCGGTTCTCGCTCTCGCGGTGCTCAACGATCCGGCACCATCGTTCGTACTGGGCCGCTACGACAACCGCGTGCGGTACGCCGGTGTCACGGGCGCCTCCGTCGGTGGAATCCGCGTCCGCGTCGGTGGAATCCGCGTCCGCGTCGTCGGCCACTGCCTCGTCGTACAGCCCGACGTCCATGAGCAGCGGGCCGTAGTCCAGGCCATTGAAATACGTGCACAACAGGGCATCGATCACTGCGACACGCGCCTCGCCCGAGCGCCTGAGGAGGTCGTACACGGGCTCGGGCACCCCGCTGAGCGGCTGGTTCTCGGCGAACCAGCGCCTCAGCGCGGCGTCGCCATGAGCCTTGGGTACGGGGCCGGAATGATCGTGCAGCACCCACAGCCCCGCGTGGTGCAGGGCTGAGACAGGGTAGTCGGGACGCGGGCGCTCGCCTCGCATGCCGTGGCGCTCGAGGAGGTCACGGAGCGCTTGCTCGGTCTCGCCCCACGGAAGCAGCCGCCGCTCGCCGCGGCGGGCCCGCCCGGTGGCCCAGAGCAGCGCGATCGGCTGGTAGAGGGCCGGGCGGCCGGATGCGCGGTTGACCTTGAGCCCGGCGAGGCGGTCGAGGAGATGGTCCTGCGGCGCCTGCTGCGCGCGGCTTGAGCCGGGGTCGTCCACGACGGTGAAGCCGAGCCGTCGGAGCAAACCGACCGCGTGCCTCTCGCCGCCGGAGAAGTCTTTCGCCGTGAGAGGGGACTGACCCGGAAGATAGCCATGAGCAGTGCCGACGATCGCCTTGGAGTCGTAGAACCTGCCCTCGTGGGCGAGCAGATAGCGTCGCGCGCGGCCGAATTCGTACATCCGCAGGAACCTTTCGCGGCCCAGCAGGTCGAACTCCTCGATGGCCCGGATGACCTCGGAACTCGTGATGTCCGTCAGCGCCATGCGGTCGACGGTACGCGATACGGCACTCGCCCGCGCGCCCCGTCACCCGCGGCGGCGCTCGATCCGGTCCAGTAGTTCCAGGGATCCGGTCAGCCGGGGGTCGCCGATGTCGCGCTGGAGGGCGATGGTGCGGGTCAGTTCGGCCAGGGCGGCTGCGGGGTCGCCCTGGCGGTGGTGGGACTGGGCCAGGAGGTGGCTGGCGCGGGACATGGCCCAGACGTGGTGGCAGGCGGGGTCGGAGGCGGTGTGGAGGGCGGTGGTGGCGAGGGTGGTGGCGGTGTGGGGGTCGTCGGAGAGGGCCAGTTCGGCATTTTCGAGGAGGAGGGCGAGGCGGTGGAGGCCGAAGCCGCACTGCTCGGCGGTGCGGAGGCCCTCGCGGAGTGCGGTGGTGGCGAGGGTGGGGTGGTGCTGGGCGCGGGCGAGGCGGGCGCGGGCGAGGTGGAGGAGGCAGAGGTGTTCCTGGGAGCCGGAGGTGACGATCCACTGGGTGGCCTTGTCCAGCAGGCTCTGGGCCATGACGAGGTCGCCGGAGTGGCAGGCGAGGGTGGCCTCGATCAGGTCGTAGCGGGCGACCTCGTCGTTCCAGTCGACGTCACGGGAGGCGTCGGCGAGCTCCGAGCGGGCGCGGGAGACGTAGACGCGGGCCGGTTCGGGGAGGCCGGCCTCCAGGAGGCATTCGGCCGGGGAGAGCGGGAGGCCGAACCAGACGGGGGCGTCGGCCAGTTGACCGATGGGCAGGGCGCCGGTGAGGGCGCGGGAGACGGCGAGGATGGGGTCGCGGCGGCTGCCGCGCAGGAGGTCGGCCACCTCGACGAGGCGGCCTCTGAGGGTGCCGATCATGGCGAGCCACCAGCTGTCGTCCGGGTCGATACGGGCCAGGGCGGCGGGGAGGTCGCCGATCGCGCGGTAGCACCAGAGGAGGCCGCCTGGGTCGGGACAGGTGGGGAACTCCTCCAGGACGCGGACGCACCGGCTGTACTGGCCGATCTGCCAGGCGAGGTGCTGGTAGCCACCCATGCGGAGCCGGTAGACCTCCTCGGCCTCGGCGACATGGCCGGCCGCGAGCGAGTGGTGGACCAGCTCTTCGAGGAGGTCCAGGGTCTCGGGGTGGTCGGGGGGCAGTACGCCGGGGCCGGTGACCAGGGCGCTGTAGTGGCGGCGTATGGCCTGGTGGACGGAGCGCGGGTCGGTGAAGGAGCGGTAGAAGTGGTCGCGGACCGCCGGGTGGACGGTGAACAGGCCGGCGGATTCGTTCAGGACGAGGTGGAGTTGGCGGAGGTGGCGCAGGGCTGCGAGGACGTCGCGCAGGCCGAGGCCGCGCAGCGGGCCCGCGATCTGGGGGTTGGCGGCGCGGGTGAAGACGGAGTGCAGCTGCTCGGCGGACGCGCCGAAGCGGAAGATGCACAGCCGGGCGAGCAGGGCAGTCTCCCGCTCGCTGAGCGCCGTCTCGTACGCGTCGAGCACCCGCGCCAGGCGCCGCTCCTGTGGCTCTCCGGAGTCGGCGCGCGGCTCGGGCAGGGAGGCGGCGCCGGCCGGGTCGGCGGCGGCGTATTCGACGAGGTAGCCGCTGAGGTGGTCGAGGGTCAGTGCGTGGGCGCCGTACTCGTCGATCAGGGCGTGCAGCGCGTCGTCGCCACCGCGTACGCCGCGGTCGCGGATCAGGGACACCGCGTCCTCGCGGCACAGCTGGTCGATGTCGAGCCAGGCGTAGCCGCGGCCGTGCCAGGGCGCCAGCCGGGGCAGCGGGAGGCGGCTGGTGATCAGGCACTTGGTGGCGCCCAAGCCGTCGGCCAGGCGGTCGATGACCTGGGCGAGCAGCCGGTCGGTCAGATCGCCGAAGACGCCCTGGCGGTCGGTGGCCGGGCGCTGCACCCGCTCCAGGCCGTCCAGCACGAGCAGCCTGCGGCCGGGTCCGGTGAGGAGTTCGGTGAGCAGGTAGAAGGTGCCCATGGGGCTGCCGCGCGCGATCGCGCCGCCGCTGAAGTAGGCGTAGGCGACCTCCAGGAACTCCTTGACGTCCTGGTTGAGGTAGAAGCTCCAGATGAACAGCTCGTCGGGCGGCGGGTCTCCCTGTCGCCGCAGCCGGGCCAGGAACTCCCCCGCCAGCGCGGTCTTTCCCGCGCCGCCCAGCCCGAGCAGCGCCAGCACGCCCGGCTCGCCGTCCTGCCAGAAGCGGCTGAGCGCGGCCAGTTCGTCCGCGCGGCCGACGAAGCTGGGGGCGGGAGGCAGGGCGTGGATGATGCCTGCCGTCAGGGGGCGTTTCGGCGGTGCGGGCTCGGGGGCCGCGTCCTGTGAGTCCCGTGAGGGCGCGGCTAGCGCTTCGGCGTGCGCCACGACTGCCTGCGCGTTGATCTCGGCGACGCGGGCGACAAGCGCCCCGAGCTCGCCCCGGTCGTGGCACCAGGCGACCAGCCTGCGGATGCACTCGCGGCGGCTCATGGCCGCCGCCAGCTCCCGGTACACCTCGGGGTAGTGGTCGAAGCACAGGTCCCGGATCTCGTCCTCGGACAGCGCCCGGTCGATCAGCGCCCGTACGACGCCCGCGTTGCGCACGGCACCGTACGCGTCACGGTGGCGGTCGCTGTGGGGGTCGCCCGTCATGGCGTCGCCGTGGGCGCGAGGCCCTTGCGGCACAGCCGGAAGCCGATGTTGGGGGTCATATGCGCGCCCCAGCCGCCCTGCCGCCAGCTGCCCGCCTCACGGGACATCCGGAAGGACACCGTGACCGCCTCGGCGCAGTCCGCCCAGGAGCCGCCGCGCAGCACCCGCTCCTGGCCCCGGTCGGGCCCGGTCGGGTTGGTCCCCGGGCCGGTCCGGTAGTACGACGCGTCGTACCAGTCGGCCGTCCACTCCCACACCCCTCCGCTCATCCCGTACAGCCCATAGCCGTTGGGCGGCAGGCGCCGCATGGGCAGGATGGCGAACTGGTCGAAGCGGTCGAAGTCGCAGCGCTCGGGGGTCGGGGGCGCGTCGCCCCAGGGGTAGCGGTGACCGGGCAGGCCGCCACGCGCGGCCCGCTCCCACTCCGCCTCGGTCGGCAGGCCGTATCGGACCTCGCGGGTGGACAGCCGCTCGCACAGTTCCTCGGCGTCCTGCCAGGACACGCTGACCATGGGTTTACGGTCGTACGCCCATGGGCGCCGGGGGTCGTCCCGGCGCGGGGTGCCGAACAGGGTCCGGGAGTCGACCCGCTCGCCGTCTCCGCTGACCCAGTCGTGGCGCGGCGCATGGGCGTGCCAGTCGGTGGCGCGGACGGTCGCGTCCTCGCAGTACTGGAGGCGGATCTTGTTCGCCTCGTGCAGAAACCAGCTGGGGTCCACCGCCCCGCTCCGCTTCCGCTTCCGCTTCTCCCGGGGCATTCCGGCGGGCGCCGGCTCCCAGTCCATGAGGTCGCAGAAGGCCGCCCAGCTGACCGGGGTCTCGGACAGCCAGTAGTCGTCGAGCCGGACCGGGTGCACCGGGCGCTCGTCCGGGTCGCCGTCGGCGGAGCCCATCGCGAAGGAGCCGGCCGGGACATAGCGGAAGAGGATGCCGTGCTCCTCCACTGCCATCCGGTCCAGCAGGGCGCCGCGGGCCTCGGCGATCTCGGAGTCGGCCGGGGCGACCATGCGCGCGCGGTCGTACGCGGTGGCGGCGGTGCGCAGATCGCCCTGGGCCTCCAGCTCGCGGGCGAGCCGCAGCAGCTCGGGGGCGCTGCCGGTGGCGGTGTGGTCGGTGCGCAGCCATTCGTACGCGGAGCCCGTCCCGTACGCGGAGCCCGTCCCGTGTTCGGATCCCATGTCGTGTGCCGATCCCATCGCCTCGCCCTTACCCGCACGATCCGTGGCAGCCGCGCCCGCGCGGGCGGGCCGATACATCGAGGATGACGAGCGGATTGCGGACCGCCGATCCCGAGCGCGCCTCCGCCTGGACCTGTTCGGCGATCCAGGGGTCGGGGGCGTTGACCGAGCCGGCCAGGACGAGGGAGCGGGCGCGGCAGCCGCCCGCGAAGGTGGCGGTCTGGCCGTGGCCGCTGGCCGGATCGGTGTACGGAAGGGCCCGTATCGCCCGGAAGCCGGCGCTGTGGTGCCAGATCTCGGCCAGCGAGGTCTCCCGTACGTTGGCGGCGACGAAATCCGGGCCGAGGAAACTGCACGGGTTGACGTCGCCGGACACGGAGACGGAGCACACGAGGTTTCCGGCGCCGCAGCCGTAGTTCTGGTGGATGACGGACTGCGTCTCCTGCCGGGAATGCGGGCTGAACGGGTCGATGTGATGCAGATCGAGGGGGTCGTCGAGGCTTTGGCTGCCCAGCCGCGACAGGCCGTTCAGCGCCTCGGTGTAATCCGCGAAACTCGGCATCAGCTCCTGATTCCGCTCGGCGACACCGACCGGGTACAGCGGCCGGAACACCGCTGTATCCGAGCCCACTTCATGCGCGAGTTCGGCGCAGGCGTCGATCTCATCGAGATTGGTCCGCATGATGGTGAACGCCAGGGTGAAACGGGCGTGTTCACGGAGGACGGCGAGGCGGTCGAGCACCTTGGCGAAGGTTCCGGGCCCGCGCACCCGGTCGTTGGTCTCGGCGGTCGCGCCTTCCAGGCTGACATTCAGCCAGACCAGTTCGCGCTTCCCGAATTCCTTGGCGATGTCCTCCGTGATGAGCAGGCCATTGGTGGTGATACACGGGGCCAGGCCATGGGCCAGAGCCATGTCAATGATCTGGAAAATATCCTTCCGCAGCAGCGGTTCACCGCCTGTGAGGCCGAGCCGGAAGGCGCCGAGCCGTGCCATTTCGGCGAAGAGCCGGTCGATCTCCTCCAGGTTCAGCCGCTTCTCGCGGCGCGGGAGGTCACCGGCGAAACAGTGGGTGCAGCCCAGGTTGCAGGAGGCGATGACCTCCAGATGGACCGCCAGCGGGCCGGTGAGATGGTCCGGCGGCACGTCCAGGTCATCGTGGACGGCACCGGCGAACCGGCCGTCGACGGTGAAGAACCCCAGGTCGTAGAAGTGCTCGAAGAACCGCTGGATCCGGCCGCGCCGGTCCGCGTCGTCCGTCTCCGCGAGCAGGCGGTCGACGGGGTGCGCACGCAGCCGCCTCAGGACGTCCGTGGCCTCGGCGTCGAAGGGCAGATATCGCGACGTACGGCGGTCGAAGACCAGGCTGCCGAAGAATTGCGGGATGAGCACCAGCGGGGCCCGTTCCGGCATCGTTAACCTCCGTGAGTTGTCAGGCCGCGCCCGGATCGGAAACGTTGAAGACCTTACGGACCCAGACCCGGCCGCCACCGCCACCAGCACCAGCACCAGCACCGCCACCGGCACCTCCACCGGCACCGCCACCTCCAGGGGCACCGGCACCGGGAATCCCCAGGCCGGCCGCGCCGAATTCCCTCAGCTTTCGCACCCGATAAGGCTCGGCATTCCGCTCCGGATCCTCCGGCGGCCGCCGCTCGGACCGCTCCACCATGGGCCGCCAGCCGTCGTCGTCGAAACCGGGGCGCGTCCAGGCGTCGTCCTCCGGCTCGTCGAGGCAGTATTTCCAACTGCCGTCCGCCGCCGAGAGCACGGACGTCTGCTCGCCCCTGTCAGAGGCCGTGGTCCGCGCGTGGATGTCTTCATCCTGCTTGTAGAGCCCGGCGAACATCAGCGTGGTGTACGCGGGGTCGTACGCGGCTATCTCGAACGCGAGGACGTGCGTACCGAAAGAGACCAACGGGCGGGACGAGGAGGGCGCCGTGCCGTCGAGATACATCTCGCCCGGGCCGTCCGTCTCCAGCCACATGGTGAAGGGAACTCCGGCCCGCGGATTGCGCCACCGCAGCACCACGCCGCCGCATCCGGCGGGCACCTCGCAGTGTCCGTGTTCCTCGAGGATGAAATGCGGTGATGTCTTGGCGTACCGCGACAGGGAATTGAGTTTCAGCTCACGCTCGTCCATGCTCACCTCTCGTCTCGGTTTTCCAGGCGGTCGGTGAACTCGCGGTGCCTGACGGGGTTGACCTCGCCGACCCGTCCTACGAGGTCCGGTAGCCGATCACGCCGCGCACAGTACTCGATCAGCCGTAGCGTCTTTTGTGATTTGCTCATGCCCTGGGCGAACTGGCCGTACACCGAAGGAAAATGATCGAGGCAGAGTGCGTTGAGTTCATCGTCGTCCAGAGCGTCCATGACCAGTCGGCGTACGTCGCCCGGCTGATAGGAGAGGGGTGCGGAAGCCGCAGATATGGCGCCGGTCGGGGTGGCGGCGAGCCGGGCGATGATCCCGTACGCCGCGCTGTTGGGGTCCTCGGCGATCAGGCCGACCAGCCGCCGCAGCCTCCCCTGGTCCGCCGCCCGGCGCAGGACCTGCGGCCACACCTCCGCCATGGGCGCCGTCCACGCGAACTCGGCGGCGCGCATCCCCGCCGCCAGCACGAAGGCCCGTACCTCGGCCCCCTGGTCGTACGCGGTGAGGAGCGCGGTGAGCAGTTCCCGCGCCTGCGGGTCGTCGGCGGCGAAAGGGGCGTTGTCCAGCAGACTCATATCGCTCACAGCACCCCCGCCGAGACAAGCCCCTCCGCCACCCGGGATATCCGGCGTCCCTGATTACGGAATTCCCGCTTCCCGAACTCCTCGACGGCCACCCATCGATGGTGCAGCCCGACCAATTGCCACCGTTCATTGAAGACGGGCGAGCCGGAGGAACCGGCCTCCGTATCCGTCCAATACTGGATCACATCGTCATCGACATGGCGGACGATGTTGTGGTGCATCCCTATCTTCTTCACCCCGCCCTTCGGATGCTGAATGATGGAGACCCGCTCGCCGACCAGGACCGGTTCGGCATCCGCCAATTCGACGACGGGAATATCGTCCGGCAGCGGCCCGTCCGCCCGGATCACGGCCCAGTCGTGCGCCGGGTCGCCGGTGATCGTCTCGGGGCGGCAGCGCACCACCGTATGGGCGCGGTGCCGGGCGGCGGTGTCGAGCTCGTAGTGCAGCCATGCCTCGACGCGCGTCGCGGGGCCAGGACCGGGGCCAGGGCCGGGGCCGGGGCCGGGGCCGGGGCCGATGTCGTAGAGGACGTGGTGATTGGTCAGCAGCAGGTCCTCGCCGATCCGGAACGCGGTCCCGTAGGCCCGGCCGCTCTCCAGCGTCACCAGCAGCCGCACCACGGCCGGGGCGAGCTCGACCCCGCGCCGCATGAACGCCACATCGAGCAGGGTCGGCTGGTCGAAGATCTGCCGCTCCCATGCGTCACGGGCGTCGAACCCTTTCCAGACGACCCCCGAATCGACGGCCGCCGGGGCCTCCACCACCGGCTCCGCCGCCGTCAGCTCGCGCAGCCGCAGCGCCACCGCCTCATCTTTTTCCGCCACTTGTTCGAGCAGAGCGCGGAGCCGATTCTGGTTACGGGCCTTGGTGATCAGGTCGTGCCAGACGGAATGCATCGGCCGATCCCATGCGACCGTCGCCGGTTTCACCCCCGCCCGCACCGCGAACTCGACGACCGGCCCTTCCCGGAAATGGATACCCGCGAGGAAGTCGTGCAGTTCACGCGACTCCGGCCTGCTCCAGTCGAAGGGCAGTGTGTCGAGAAAATGCGGCACGGTTCCCAGCATAGGGGAGACATACGACGCGTCCCGGGCCGGAACCGTAACGGATCAGTGGCTCAGTGGGTGACCGACAGGGTCACGTCGAGGGTTCCTTTGTTGTCGTCCAGGCAATCATCATTGATCCGCAGCTCCAATGCCCCGCTACGGGCCGCCCGGAAGCTCCACTCGGGCGCCACGATGCGGGCCGGCCCGGGCTTTGCGTCTCCCCAGAAGCGCCCCAGCAGCGTTCCGAACCTCGCTCCGGGGTTCACCTTGCAGCTTTTGGCGAACTCCAAGGTCTGGTCGTCGGCTGCGGAAAGGCCGCGCGCGCCGACGTAGGGCAGTCCTCGTTCGCGGTGGTCCACCGTCCAGGTGCCCGTGGTGTAGCGCACGGTCACTCTGTCGCCCTTGCGGATGGGTGTCGTCACCGCCGCCCGCTGCCAGCCCATGGTCGCCCGCACCGTCACCTTGGTCTTCGTGGTGGTCGGGCCGTCGTCCCGCCCGAACGGGGGCGTACCGGTGACGAACAGACCGGCGACGAGCCCGCCCGTGAGCACAACGGCCCCGGCCGCCACCGCCCACCACGTCCGTTTCCGGCCGCGTCGGCGATCGTCATCGCGGCCGGTTGGCAGAGGGCCGGCGCTGATGGCGGTCGGCTCCCAACCGCCCGCCCAGTGGGCCGGATCGCCCGCATGCGTCCGGGTCTCCGCGTCCGCGATGAGGTTCGACGTCCGTACGGCCTCGGGCTGCGCGGTCGGGGCCGACGGCACGGTCGGCAGAGGCCGAACGTCCGGTGGCGGCCCCGCGTACGCTGGCGGCCCCGCCTCCGGCGGTGACGCCGCGTACGGCGGCGGCGGGCCGGGGTCCGCGGCGCCGTCGGCGACGCGCCGCAGGGCGTCCCGCACCGCGGCCGCGGACGGGCGCTGCTCGGGCGCCTTGCGCAGCAGGGCCTCCAGCACTGGCCGCAGCGGCCCGACCCGCTCCGGGATCATCGGCTCCCCGAACGCCACGGCGTGGAGCGTGGCGACGCGCGAAGTACGCCCGAAGGGCGACTCCCCCGAGCTGATGACACACAAGGTCGCGCCCAGCGACCACAGGTCGGACGCGGGCCCGACCGCGTCGCCGTTCAGCCGCTCCGGCGCCATGAAGTCGGCGGATCCGACCAGCTCTCCGGTGGTCGTCAGGAACTCGCCGTCGTCCAGGATCGCGATGCCGAAGTCGGTGAGCACCGCGCTGCCGTCCCTGCGCAGCAGCACATTGGCGGGCTTGACGTCGCGGTGCAGCGCTCCGGCGGCATGGACGGCCTCCAGGGCGCCGAGCATTTGCAGCCCGAGGACGGCGGCCCGCTGCGGCGGCAGCGGCCCGTGATCCGCGAGCAGGCGGACGAGCGAAGGGCCGTCGATGAGTTCCATGACGATCCATAACCGGTCCTCGTGCTCGACCAGGTCGTGCACCCCCACCACATGGGGGTGGGGCACCCGGGCGACCGTACGGGCCTCCCGGACCGCGCGCCGCAGCAGCCGTCTGTGCTCCTCGCCGCCGTCGGTGAAAATGTGCAGTTCCTTGACGGCGACCTCGCGCTCCAGCACCTTGTCACGCGCGCGCCAGACAGTCCCCATACCGCCCCTGCCGAGCCGGTCCAGGAGCAGATACCGGCCGGCGATCAGCCGTCCGGCGCCGCGCTCGCCGTGCGTCGCGATCTCGCCGTCCCCCGGCCCCATGCGATCTCCTCCCCCTGTGGCGGTGGTGCGCCTCGTGCGGCCGTCCAACGCGCCCGGGCGGTGTGCCGAGCATAGTCCGGCGCCCAACTTCCGCCCCAAGTCCAGATTTGATCTCATACGGCGTGGGCGCCCACACCTGGCCCGGTCGGACCATTAGCGTTCGCGGCGGTATTCGCCCGGACATACGGCCGGAAGATGGACAGCCGGAAGGAGCCAAGGAATCGTGGCGGACCAGGACAAGGTGACCGTACGACTCAGCAGCCTCCCCGAGACCCTGTTGTGGAACCTCTACCACCGGGCGTACGAGGCCCGGCAGCCCCGCACGGTGCTCCACGACCCCATGGCCATCGAGCTCGTCGACCGCCTCGACTTCCCCTTCGAGAAGACCTTCGGCCCGCCCCACCCGCTGCTCGCCCAGGGCCAGGCGCTGCGCGTGCGGACCTTCGACGCCGCCGTACAGTCCTTCCTCGCCGACCACCCGACCGGCACCGTCGTCAACCTCGCCGAGGGCCTGGAGACCCAGTTCTGGCGGATCGACAACGGCCGGGCGCACTGGCTGGGCGTCGAGCTCCCGGAGACCGCCGAGCTGCGCCGCGCCCTGCTGCCGGACACCGAGCGGCGGCGCACCCTGGCCCAGTCCGTGCTCGACCTGTCCTGGATGGACGAGGTCGACACCGAGGGCGGTGTGCTGCTCACCGCCCAGGGGCTGCTGATGTATCTGCGCCCGCCCCAGGTGCGGGAGCTGATCGCGGCGTGCGCCGAGCGGTTCCGGGGCGGGGCGCTGGTCTTCGACGCCGTGCCCCGCTGGCTCAGCGCCGGCACCCAGCGCGGCGAGAAGCGCCCCGCGTCGGGCTACCGCATGCCCGGCATGCCGTGGGGCCTGAACGCCGGTGAGCTGGCGAAGGTGCGTACGGCCCACCCGGGCGTCGTCGATGTGCGTGAGCTGCATCTGCCGCGCGGCCGGGGCCCGTACTTCGGGGCGCTGACGCCGGTGCTGTACCGGCTGCCCGCCCTGCGGAACATGCGGCCGACGATGACCGCCATCGCCCGGTTCGCCTGACGGGCCGCGTACGTTCAGGCATCCGGGGCGGGGCCGCTGTTCGACGGTCCCGCTCAAGGCGCCCCGCCCGGTCACTCCGGTCACTCCGGCGGGACGCTGTACCGTTCCAGGGCCGCCTTGGACGTCGAGGTGTCCATGAGCCTCAGCTCCCACGGTCCGGTGTTGACGTCGAAGTCCTTGCCGAACCCGACCCACTTGCCCGCCATGCGTCGGCCGGTGGGCTCCACGAGCAGCTGAACCGCACCGTGGTAGGACGCGCCCTGGTAGTAGCCGTCCCTCGCCGTCTGCTCGGTCCAGGTACCGGTAACCACGTTCCGGTCCACGGTGAGGTCCAGGGAGAGCGGCGAATCCGGGTTCAGCGACGCCCCGTTGAGAGAGCGCCCCGTCAGCCGGTTGCCGTGCTGGACGAGCACGACATAGTGCCTGCCCTCGAACGAGTCGTCGCGACCCGAGGAGTAGAACTCGTACCGCGACAGCCATACGCCGCTGTAGTTGGCCCCGGCCGTCTCGGCAGCCGTCGCGGCTGACTCGGTGTCCGCCGCCGTGGAGGCGACACCCTCCGGGCCCGGTGCCATGTCGTGCCCCCCTCGACCGTCGCCCTGGACCCTGGCCAGGGGCACCTGTGGGGCGAACCCCAGAGCCTCGGCCGGCATGCCCGTCACCCTCTCCAGGGCGCGTGCATACACGGGCCTCGGCGATCTGCTGATACCGGCTTCCCACCGCTGGACGAGCCTCTTGCCGGCGTCGTTCGGCTCGCCCAGTTCGACACCCGCTCGGCGGAGCGCCTTGGCCAGGTCGTCCTGACTCATCCGCAGGCCGATGCGCACGGCCCGCAGCGCGTCGTTCGGTACGTGCACCTCGGTCGTCATGACACCCAAAGCTAGCCCCAACCCGCACCTAATGACACCTAAATGACGCCTATTGAGGGACACCCGAACAACGCCCTCTCTGTCGTCGCAATGCCACGGCGACCGGCGGCACCATCACGACCGGACGTGACAGAGAGGGCGATCCAGTACGCGTGCCTGACCAGGCAGAGACGCCGCAGAATGGACAGATGACCGCGCCCATCGACCCCGCCGTCGCCCTCGCGCCCCGGCTGCCGTCCCCGCTCCAGCGGGTGCACGACGACCGGCTGGCCCGGCGGGGCGTGGAGCTGTGGCTGAAGCGGGACGATCTCGTGCACCCTGCGGTGCCCGGCAACAAATGGCGGAAGCTGGCCCTCAATCTGACGGCCGCCCTCGACCAGGGGCACTCGCGGCTGCTGACCTTCGGCGGCGCGTACTCCAACCACATCCGCGCCGTGGCCGCCGCCGGGGCCGCGGTGGGGCTGGGGACGGTGGGGGTCATACGGGGCGATGAGCTGGCTCGGGCGGAGCGCAACTGGTCCTTGGCGCGGGCCGAGGGGTACGGGATGGCGCTGGCGTTCTGGGACCGGGCGCGGTTCCGGGAGGCGCTGCGCGGGCTGGCGGAGCCGGAGACGGTCCGGGGTCTTGAGGAGCGGTGGGGCCGGTGTTACGTGCTGCCGGAGGGCGGTACGAACGTGGCGGCGGCGCGCGGGGCCGCGGAGATCGTCTCGGAGCTCGTCGCGGACCTGCCCGGTCTGGGGGCGGGCGATGTGGTGTGCTGCGCGGTGGGCACCGGGGGCACGCTGGCCGGGATCGCCGCCGCGCTCCCCGAGGGCGCCCGGGCGCTGGGGGTCGCGGTGGTCAAGGGCGCCCGGTATCTGGACGGCGAGGTGGCGAGCCTGCACGAGCGGGGGTGGGGGCGCACCTTCGCGAACTGGCGGATCGACCACGACCACCACGGCGGCGGCTACGGCCGCGTCCCCGCCGAGCTGGCGGCCTTCGCCGAGGACTTCGAGGCGCGGCACGGTCTGGCCGTGGAGCGCCGCTACGTCGCCAAGATGCTGCGGTGCGTGTACGACCTGGCGGGTGGTGAGCGGCTGCCGCCGGGGAGCCGGGTCACGGCCGTGATCACGGGGCCGGCCGACCCCGTCCAGTGAGTTTGTGGTGAGTTCGGGACGGCGAGACGCGGTGGCCTCAGCGGGTCGCCGTCCCAAAGCCACCACAGATTCCGGCACAAATCCCGGCTACTCCGGCGCGCGCAGCCGCACCACCGTGGTCGCCGCGTGGCGGGCGGTGCTGTCCCGGCGTACCTCGACCGTCAGCTCCGGGGCCACCGGCCGGTACGAGATCTCGGTGCCGACCATGTCCATGGCGGTGGGGGCGAGCTCGGTCCCGGGCGGCTCCGCGGGGGCGGGCAGGCCGCGCAGCGCGGCCGTGATCTGGGCGCGTACGGCAGGGGAGAGCGGGGTGGAAACCACGGGGTCGTCGGCGCCCGGCAGCACCAGCGCGAGCGAGCGCGGGTGGTAGCGGGGGCCGACGACGCCGACCACCACGGCCTCCCGCGTCTCGGAGTGGCGCAGCTTCCACCAGTGGCGGCCCGCGCGGTAGGGCTGGCCCAGGCTCTTGATCACCAGGCCCTCGACGCCGCTGGCCGGAAGGGTGTCGTACCAGGTGGCGGCGAGCTCGGGGTCGGTGGTCATGGGGACGGGCTGCAGCGGCGGCCCGTACGGCTCCAGCAGCGCGACGAGCCTGGCCCGGCGCCGCTCGTAGGCCAGGGGGCGCAGATCCTCGCCCCCGGCGGCCAGCAGGTCGAAGGCGGCGTAGGAGGCGGGGAGTTCGCGGGCGAGCCGGGCGGCGCGGGCGCGGGTGGCCGCCGCGCGCTTCTGGACGGCGGCGAAGTCCGTACGGCCGCCGGTCCACACGACGACCTCGCCGTCCAGGACCGTACCGGCCGGGAGCCGTTCCGCGGCGGCCCGCAGATCGGGGAACGCCGTGGTGACGATGCGGCCGGAGCGGGCCTGCAGCAGGACGTCGTCCTCCGTACGGAAGATCAGTACGCGGTGGCCGTCGAACTTCGGCTCGTAGGCCAGCCGCTTCCCCGCCGGGTCGGGAAAGGCGTGGACGGGGCGGGCCAGCGCGACCTCCACGGGCGGCAGCAGCGGCATCCGCGAGGGCGGGCTCCAGCGCGGGATCACCACGGGGCTCCGGGAGGCGCGGTGGGGGTTGGTGCGGCTCCGGGGGGCGCGATGAGGGCTGGCGCGGCTCCGGAGGCCGGCCGGGCCCCCGGCATCGGCGCGGCTGCGGCGGCCGGTACGGCCCTGGGTGCCGACACGGCCCTGGGTGCCGACACGGCCCCGGGCGCCAACGCGGCCCCAGCGGGCCGCACGGCCCCGGCGGCAGGCGCGGCGGCGCTCGGCCCTGCCGCCGCGCCCGGCCCGGTCGCGGCCGTCACGGTCCGTCCCCCGCGGGCAGCGGGCGGGCCAGCTCCGGGTCCAGAAGGGGCTCCAGCAGATCCCCGTGGCGGTCGAGCCGGGGCGTGATGTCGTCGATCCGGAAGACCAGCTGCGCGGGGTCCTCGCATCCCTCGACCTCGTTCCAGGTGACGGGCGTGGAGACGGTCGGCTCGCGGCGCGCGCGGGCGGTGTAGGGGGCGGCGGTGGTCTTCGCGGCGGCGTTCTGGCTGAAGTCGACGAACACCTTCCCGGGCCGCTGCGAGCGGGTCATTTTGGAGGTCACCAGGCCGGGCACGGCGGCCGTGGCTTCCAGGGCGAGCTTTCTGGCGTAGCCGGTGGTCTCCGGGGAGGGGGTCGGCTCCACCGGGATCAGCAGATGCAGCCCCTTGGAGCCGCTGGTCTTGGCGTACGCGGACAGGCCGTCGGCGTGCAGCCGCTCGCGCAGCCATTCGGCGACGGCGCAGCAGTGCACGATCGTGGCGGGCGGGCCCGGGTCGAGGTCGAAGACGAGGCGGTCGGCGAGACCGGCGGCGCGATCGGCGCGCCACATGGGGGCGTGGAATTCGACAACCAGGTTTCCGGCCCACATCAGCGAGGCGAGGTCCTGGACGAGGATCTGACGGGAGGTCTCCCCCTCGTGGCGGGGCACCTCGGCCGTCGCCACCCAGTCGGGCGTGCCCGGGGGCGGGTTCTTGGTGAAGAACGTCTGGCCGTCGGGGCCGTCCGGGAAGCGGAGGAACGCCAGCGGCCGGCCGCGCAGATGGCGCAGAAGCGGCCCGGCGACGGCCGCCAGGTAGTGCAGCAGCTCTCCCTTGGTGGTGCCCGTGGCCGGATAGAGCACCTTCTCGAGGTTACTGAGCGCGATGCGCCGCCCCTCCACCTCCGCGATCGGGGACATACGATAAGAATCTCACGAAAGGGATCAAAAGCATGCGGTCCATCTGGAATGGGAACATTTCCTTCGGTCTGGTCAGCATCCCGATCAAGATGTATCCGGCGACCGAGGACCACTCCGTCTCCTTCCGGCAGGTGCACACCAAGGACGGCGGCCGGATCCGCTACCGCAAGGTCTGCGAGCTCGAGGACAGACAGATCGACGCGGACGAGATCGGCAAGGCCTACGAGGACGCCGACGGCACGCTGATCCCGATCACCGACGAGGACCTGGCCCACCTACCGCTGCCCACGACCCGCGCCCTGGAGATCCAGGCGTTCGTCTCGGCGGCGGACATCGACCCCCTCCAGATGGGCGACGCCTACTACCTCGGCGCGAACGGCCCCGCGGCCGCCAAGCCGTACGCCCTGCTGCGCGAAGCGCTCAAGCGCAGCGAGAAGGTGGCCATCACCAAATACGCCCACCGCGGCCGGGAGCGCCTGGGCATGCTGCGCGTGGTGGGCGACGCCATCGCGATGCACCGGCTGCTGTGGCCGGACGAGGTGCGCAACCCGGTCGGCGTGGCCCCCAAGGAGAAGGTGACGGTACGGGAGGCGGAGCTCGACCTCGCCGACACCTTGATGAACACGCTCGGCGAGGTGGATCTGACCCAGCTGCACGACGAGTACCAGGAGGCGCTGGACGCCCTCGTGGCGGCAAAGATGGCCGGCGCCACACCCACCGCCGAGCCCGGCGAGGCCCCGGCCGGGGCCCAAGTCGTCGACCTGATGGCGGCGCTGCGGGACAGCGTGCGCAGCGCCCGCGCGGCCCGGGGCGAGGAGGCCGGGGAGGCCGCGGAAGAGGAAGAGGCGGAGGCCACGGTCCACCCGCTGCCGGCCCGCAAGAAGGCCGCAGCGCCCGCGAAGAAGACCGCGGCGACGAAGAAGAAGGGCACCGAGAAGGCCGGCGCGAAGACAGGCGCCGCGAAGACCACGGCGAAGAAGGCCGCGGCCAAGAAAGCCCCCGCCAAGAAGCAGGCCACCGGCAAACGGGCGGGCGGCCGGACAGCCTCCTGACAGCGGCCGACCGCTCCCGAACCGCGGCCCCAGCCAAGCGTCAGCTGAACGCGGCCGCGTGGTCGCTCGCCCACTGGGCGAACGTACGCCCCGGCCGCCCCGTGATCCGCTCCGTCTCCGGGGAGATATCGGCCGGGCGGTCGACGGCCCCCGCGAACATCCGCAGCAGCGAGTCCGCGATGTCCGCCGGCACACCGCCGCCGGTCATGGCCTCCCTGGCCGCCTCTGCCGGAATCTCCTCGTACCGCAGCGGGCGCCCGAGGGCCGCGCCGATGATGGCCACCTGCTCCGCGAAGGTCAGCGACTGCGGCCCCGACAGCACCGGCGCCTGGCCGGCGTACTCCTCGCTGAGCAGGGCGCGGGCGGCGACGGCCGCGATGTCGGCCTCGTCGATGGGCGCCGTGTGGGCCTGGGCGTACGCGCCGTGGACCACGTCGCCCTTGCGGATCTGCGGCACCCACTGGAGCGCGTTCGAGGCGAAGGCGCCCGGCCGGACGTGCGTCCAGGCCAGCCCCGATGCCTCGATCTCGGTCTCCAGCTCATGGTGGTGGTTGCCGATGGGATTGCCCGGGCCGGCGAACAGCACGGCCGAGGAGGAGAGCGTGACGATACGCCGCACCCCCGCCTGCTCGGCCTTGCGCAGCAGCTCGCCCGCGCCCTTCCCCCACACCACCGCCGGGTTGAGGAAGACCGCCGTGGCGCCCTCCAGCGGAAGGTCCGCGGTGCGCGCCACCTGGACCCCCTCGGGCAGCCGCGCCGACTCGGGATCGCGGGTCAGCGCGCGGACCTCCGCACCCGCCGCGACCAGCTCGTCCACCACATGCCTGCCGACGTTTCCGGTGGCTCCGGTCACCACGATCATGACGAGTTCTCCTTGCTCTGCCGTCTCGTTGGGTTGAACGGGACCCACGATTCATCTAACCGGATGAACTTGTCAAACAAATAGATGGGTGAAGTCCGAGACGGCTGCGGATAGCCTGATCAGGTGAAGGAGAAAGCGCCGCAGGCACCGCCGAAGAAGACCCGCCGCGCCCCCGCGCCGACGGAGCGCAAGCTCGACCCCGAGCGCTCCCGGCGACTGCTGCTGGACGCCGCGATGGACGAGTTCGCCGAGAAGGGATTCGCGGGCGCCCGCGTCCAGGACATCGCGGACCGCGCCGGCCTCAACAAGCAGCTGATCAGCTACTACTTCGGCGGCAAGGAAGGGCTCTACCGCGAGCTGCACCAGCAGTGGCTGCGGCGCGAGGAGACCATCGCCGACCCGGCCCTCCCCCTCGACGACCTCATCGTGCGCTACCTCGACGCGGCCTTCGCCGACCCCCGGCCCACCCGCCTCAACCTCTGGCACGGCCTCACCGGCGGCGTGGTCGAGCAGGACCCCGAAGACCTCTCCGGGCTGCGCCGCCGCCAAGCGGACGGCGAGCTGGCCGACGACCTCGACCCGGCCGCCGCGCTGCTGCTGTTCATCAGCATGGTCTCGGCGCCCACCGCGCTGCCGCACCTCGTACGGCAGCTCTTCGGCGTCGAGCCGGACTCACCGGAGTTCCGCGAGCGCTACACCGAGCAGGTGCGCCGGATCGTCCGCCACCTCGCGTAGCCACCTCGCGTAGGCCGTAGGCCGTAGGCCCCCTGCGGGCCCCCGCCCCGTACGGCGGGCCCCGCCCCGTACGGCCGTAATTCGCTTGACCGTGCCGCATGCGCTGACAGGATGGCGCAGTCCGTCCGACGACAAGTCAGGAGCATGCGATGCGCCGATTCCTCGGAACTACTCAGCGCCCCCACCGGACGACAGTTCTCGAGGACTTCAGCACGCATGCCCACGTCGCACACCCCGCGCACATCGCGCACATCGCGCACCCTGAACATCGGCATCCTGGCGCACGTCGACGCCGGTAAGACCAGCCTCACCGAGCGCCTGCTCTTCGACCACGGCGCCATCGACCGCCTCGGCAGCGTCGACAGCGGCACCACCCAGACCGACACGGGCGACATCGAGCGCGAGCGCGGCATCACCGTGCGCTCGGCGGTCGCCTCCTTCACCGTGGGGTCGGCTCAGATCAACCTGATCGACACGCCCGGCCACTCGGACTTCATCGCCGAGGTCGAACGCGCCCTCGGGGTGCTGGACGGCGCGGTCCTGGTGCTGTCCGCGGTGGAGGGCGTCCAGGCACAGACCCGCGTGCTGATGAAGACCCTGCGGCGGCTGCGGCTGCCGACCCTGCTCTTCGTCAACAAGATCGACCGCCCGGGCGCCCGCGACGAGGGGCTGCTGGCGGACATCCGGCACAAGCTGGCCCCGCACGTCGTCGCGCTGACGGCCGTACGGGACCTGGGCACGCGGCACGCCCGCGCCGTGCCCCGGTCACTCGACGACGCGGACTTCCGCGCGCAGGTGGCCGAGGCGCTGGCCGAGACCGACGACGTGCTGCTCGCCCGCGTCCTGGACGGGCCCCCGCCCACGCCCGCCGAGCTGCGGGCGGCGCTGGCCGGTGGCACGGCGGACTGCCGCGTCCACCCGGTGTTCTTCGGCTCGGCGCTGAGCGGCCAGGGCGTCGGCGCGCTCGCCCGCGGGATGGCGCGTCTGCTGCCGCCCGCACCCGTCGGCGCGGAAACGGCCCCGTACGGGACGGTCTTCGCCGTGGAGCGCCGGGGCGGAAGCGGCGGGAAGACGGCGTATCTGCGGCTGTTCGCGGGCGAGTTGGCCGTACGGCAGAAGGTGACGCTCCACCGCCGCGGGCCGGGCGGCACGCTCGTCGAGTACGGCGGCCAGATCACCTCGCTCGATGTCGTCGGCCGGGCCGGCGCACAGGCGGGCGCCGGGCGGCTGACCGCCGGGAACATCGGCAAGGTGCGGGGCCTGCCCGAGGTACGGGTCGGCGACCGGCTCGGCGGGGCCGACGCCCACACCAACGGCAACACCGGCACCAACCTAAGCACCAACACCGACCCAAGCGCCGAAAGCGGCACCGGCCACGCAAACGGCCGCGGCCCCGGGCACCCGCCGCCGGACCAGCCGCACTTCGCCGCGCCCAGCCTGAGCACGGTCGTCCGCGCGCGCGAGCCCGGTCCGGGCCCCGCCGCGCGGCTGCACGCCGCGTTGCTGAGCCTGGCCGAACAGGACCCGCTGATCCACACCCGCGCCCTGCCGGGCGGCGCCACCTCGGTGCTGCTGTACGGCGAGGTCCAGAAGGAGATCATCGCGGCGACGCTCGCCCGGGACTTCGGCATCGAGGCCGACTTCGAGCCGAGCCAGCCGGTCCACGTCGAGCGGCCCGTGCGCGTCGGCGAGGCGTGCGAGGAGATGGCCCCGCGCCATCACACCGGCCTCTGGGCCACCATCGGGCTGCGCGTCGAGCCCGCCCGGACCGGCTCCGGGGTGATCTTCCGGTACGAGACCGAACTGGGCGCGCTGCCCCGGGCGTTCCACCACGCCATCGAGGAGACCGTGCACGACACCCTCCTCCAGGGCCACGACGGCCGGCCGGTGACCGACTGCCTCGTCACCCTCATCCGCTCGGGCTTCTCCAGCCCGCTCAGCACGGCGCGTGACTTCCGCGAGCTGACCCCAGTGGTGCTGGAGCGGGCGCTGCGCGCCGCGGGGACGCGGGTGTACGAGCCCTGCCACGCCTTCGAGCTGGAGATCCCGCACGACGCGCTGGCCCCGGTCACCGGCCAACTCACCGCGGCCGAGGCCGACATCACCGCCGTCGAGGAGACGGCGGGCGGGCTGCCGGCCTGGCTGCTCGAGGGCCGGATCCCGGCGCGGGAGGTGCACGGGGTGAAGCGGTGGCTGCCGGGGCTCACGCGCGGCGAGGGCGTGTGGTGGTCCCGGCCGTCCGGGGACCGCCCGCTCGGCCCCGGACAGGACCGCCGCACCGGCCCCGGACAGGACCGCCGCACCGGCCCCGCCCCGGGCTCAGATCCGGGCCCTCACCCGGGCCCCGGCCCCGGTCGGATGCCGGGAGCCGCGGTGTAGGTGAACGGGATGATCTAGGAGTTGAGGGACCGCCGGTCCGCAGCAGCTTGAGCAGTCACCCGTTCGTGTAGGTCTGCCAGGATCCTGAGTGAGAAACGAACGATGACGCTACGTTAGCGGCGTGATGACGCCACGTGAAGCCGACGAGTCCGGGCACGCCCGGTACACGTACCGGCTTCGCGCGTCGTCGACCGCCGGTGCGGCTCCGCTGGCAGAAGGGGGACCGCGATCGGCTGCGCCTGGCGGGCGGGATCGTGCTGACGGTGGTGTGGTCGCGGGACCTGCCCGCCGCGACCTCCTCGGTGCGTGTGTACCAGGACAGTGTCGGGCACTGGTACTGCTCGTTCGTGGTCCCCACCCAGATGCAGCCGCTGCCGAAGACCGGCCGGGCGCTGGGCGTGGACTGGGGCGTGAAGCAGACCGCGACCACCACATCCCACGCCCACGACCTCCCGCACACCCAGCACGGCCGCAAGGCCCAGGCCAGGCTGACCCGGTACGACCGGATGATGGCCCGCCGCAGACCGAAAAAGGGGCAGGCCGCCTCGAAGGGCTGCCACGAGGCCAAGCACCTGCGTGCGAAGGCGTACAAGAAGGTCGCCCGGCAGCGGCAGGACACCGGCCGAATGGGGTCTCCCCTGCTCGAGCGAAGCCGAGAGCTTGGGGAAGGGCGAAGAAGGTCGTGACCGACCACGACGCCATCGCGGTGGAGGACTTCAAGGCGAAGTTCCTCGCCAGGTCCTCGATGGCGCGCAAGGCGGCGGACGCCGCGATCGGCGCCACGAAGAAGGCCCTGATCGAGATGGGCCGCAAGCACGGGCGGGACATCCGCCTCGTGCATCCCGCGCACACCACCATGGACTGCGCATCGTGCGGAGCGAGAACCAAGCACGCACTACCGCTGTCCGAGCGCACCTACACCTGCACCACATGCGGAGCCGTCTCCCCCAGAGACAAGAACTCCGCCCACGTAATGCTCCACCGGGCAGGTCTGAACCCGGCTGGTGCCGAGGGCGTAAGACCTCCGGGAGCGCTGCTCCCGGAGGAAGCCTGAGCCAGGAATCCCCTCCCTTCAGGATTTTGGGAGGGGAGCAGTCAATTCCGTACGTCTCGGGCGTATGCTCGGGCCGCATGGGGGCGGAAAACGGCAATACCGCCAATGCGCCCGCCCGTGACGGGACTTGGCGGGTTCGGATCCGTAGTACGACGGGCGATGTTCTGGGCGCGGGAATCCTTCTGGGCAGCGAGACGGTGTTGACCTGCGCTCATGTGATCCCCGAGGACGGACGGCCGCTTCCGGCCACGGAAGTGCGGGTCGACCTGGTCGGTGTGCCCGACGCTGAGCCCGTCAGCGCGCGCGTCGCCCCGGGCTGCTGGGTGCCGCAGCGCGCCGACAGCTGCGGCGATGTGGCGCTGCTGAGGCTGAGCCGCCCCCAGCCCGCCGAGCACGCCGCGCCCCTGTTCCGGCTGCCCCCGGTGTCCCGGCGGCCGGTGCGGATGTGCGGCTTCCCCGACGGCAACGACGACGGCATGTGGTTCCTGGGCAGCCTCGCGGGCGCCGCGGGGCCGCGCGCGGAGTGGGTGCAGGTCAACCCGGAGACGCCCGGTGACGTGGTGCGCTACGGCTTCAGCGGCGCCGGGGTCGAGGACGAGCAGACCCACCATGTCATCGGCATGGTGGTCAGCCGCTACGACGACTCCGACAGCGTGCCGAGCGCCGAGCGGCGCCGCTTTTCGTACATGATCCCCGTCGAGACCATCGTCCGGCATCTGCCTCAGGTCGCCCGCTGGGTGGGCGGCGAGGCCGGGGTGGACCCGCGGCTGGTCTCCCCGCTCACCGACGGCGTCCAGGACATCGGCTTCGCCCAGCGGCTGGCCCTGTGGCTGCGGCGGGAGAGCCTGGCCGGGCGGGAGGGGATCGCGGACGTCGAGACGGTCGTGATCGAGGACGACGACAGCGACCGGAACGGGGCGCTCAGCCGGGCCGTGACGCTCGCGGACCGCGAGCTGTCCGGGGGCGGCGCCGAGGAGGCGGTGTCCACCGCGCCGCGGGATACGGTGCCGCCCATCGGCAGCCTGGACCTGGCCATCGACGTCACCGGCCGCACCGACACCGACGTGGCCAAGCGGGTCGCCGACCGGATGGACCTCAAGTCGCTCGGCGACACCTCGCCGCTCAGCCGCATCCGGGCCAACGCGGTGCCGCTGACCATCGTGGCCGTGAGCGTCGACCGGGCCCATGACCCCGAGGCCCTGGTCCGCTTCATGAAGCTCCTCGCCGATCAGGGCAGCCGGCTGATGCTGGTCTTCCGCGATGGGCAGGCGCCCGGCCTGCACCTGGCCGAGCGGCTGTTCCGCCCGGACCGGGCGCGGATCGACGCATGGCTGGACGAGCTGGCCGGGCAGGTGACCCGCGCGGAGGGCCGCGAGCGCGAGGCGGCCGAGCGGCGCGCGCTGCTCTCCCCCGCGCTGAACCCGCCGTACACCCGCAACGCCTCGGCGCTGCGCATCAATCTGCTCAGACTGCGCGACGACCCCGGGCTGCACACCCACCACATCATCGCCAAGCTGGCCGTCTTCGAGCATTCGGTGGCCACGGTCCTGCGGCACGCCGAGGCGGCGCTGTGCGCGGCCGACGAACAGCTGAAGCGCATCCCGGAGCTGCGGAACCTGCTGGCCCCCTACGCCGTGCGGCTGGGCGCCATGGGCGCGGCCGAGCTCCCCGAGCTGATCCCGCTCCAGCGCGCGGCGTTCGACCTGCTGCGCTCGGTGCCGTACGACGTGCCGGCCGCGCAGGAGGCGGTCGACCGGTTCGTCCGCGCCGTCAACGAGATCCGGCCGTGAACCGCGAAGGCACAGACAGGCACAGACAGGCACAGACAGACAGAGACGGGCAGAGACGGGCAGAGACGGGGAGGAAGAGGGATGACGGACGGGACGAGCGGCGGGGCGGCGGTCTGCGACCGGCCCGACTGCCCCGGTGCCGGCCGCGGCCGGATCAACATCCGCGGCTTCTGCTCGGAGTGCGGCCGCAAGGCCCGGGGCCGGGCCGCCGGCAACCCCTCCCCCGACGCGCCCGCGCCCGCGTCCGCAGCTGCGTCTGCCGCTGGCTCTGCCATCCTGGAGTCCGAGTCCACCGCCACCGCGGCCCGCGCACGACGGCGCGCCGTGGCCCGGAAGTTCACCGTCCGGCCCGCGGGCGACGGCCTGCTGGATCTGCCGCGCGTCGAACTCCCCTCCCTCCGCGACCTGGTCATCGACAATCCCCAGCCACCCCCGCAGGGACAGCCCTGCGCGGGCTGCGACGAGACCGTGGGCGCGGCATACGCCGGGCAGCCCGCGCTGTGGACCGGGGTCTGCCACCGCTGCCGCCACCCCTTCGACTTCACCCCGCAGCTGCGGCCCGGGGATCTGCTGGGCGGCCAGTACGAGGTGGTCGGCGGCGTGGCGTACGGGGGTCTGGGCTGGGTCTATCTCGCCGAGGACACCCAGCTGGACCGCCAGCCCGTCGCCATCAAGGGACTGATCAACGACGATGACGAGACGGCGCAGCGCGCGGCCATCGAGGAGCGCCGCTATCTGACCATGCTCGACCACCCGGGCATCGTCAGCATCATCAACTATGTGCGCCACCCGGCCCGCGGCAGCGGTCGGCCGCAGGGCTACATCGTGATGGAGTTCGTCGCAGGGGTGACCCTCTCGACGATCGGGGACTACATCGCCCGCGCCGATCCGCACTTCGACGGACCGCGCGTCTACCAGCACATCCTCACCTACGGCGCCCTGGCCCTCGACGCGCTGGAGTATCTGCACGGCGAGAAGCTGGTCTACTGCGACCTCAAGCCGAGCAATGTCATGCACCACGAGGGCCGGGTCAAGGTGATCGACCTCGGCGCGGTCCGCCAGCTGGGGCAGCGGGACGGCCACCCCGTGATCACCGAGAAGTTCGCCGCCCCCGAGGTGGTCCATCGCGGCGCCCTCCTCACCGAGCTCCATGACCTCTACGGCGTCGGGAAGACCCTGAAGAACCTCTCCGACAAGGTCAGCCGGGCCGCCCAGCGGCCACCGGGCCTCGGCCGCGAGTCGTACGACAGGCTCCTGGCCCGCGCGACGGCCTATGACCCGCGGCAGCGGTTCGGCTCCGCCCGCGAGATGGCCGAGCAGCTGCGCGGGGTGCTCCGCGAGATCCATTCGCTGCGGCTGGAGCGGGAGCAGCCCGAGCCCTCCACGCTGTTCGCCCCGACCGCGGCCCTGCTCGACTCCGGGCTCGGCCGGATCCCCGGTCTGGAGCGCTGGCTGACCGGGGAGGCCCGTCCGGTGCTCGCGGACGGCCGGCCCGGCCCGAAGAGGGTGCCGCTCGGGCTGCCAGTGCCGTTCCCCGACGCCAAGGACCCGGGCGCGGCGCTGCTCAACACCCCGACCGACAGCGGCCCGCGACGGCTGATCGAGCAGTTGCGGGCCTTTCCCCACGAGTCCGCCGAGATACGGTTCCGCATCTGCCGCGCCCATCTCGAACTCGACGAGGTGGACGAGGCGAAGGCCCAGGTGAAGGCCGCCGAGCGGATCATCGGCGGGGACCGGGCGCCGTACGACTGGCGGCTGAACTGGCACCGCGCGCTGGTGCGGCTCGCCGAGGGCGCGGTGGCCGGGGCCCGGCGGGAGTTCGACGCGGTGTACGGGGCGCTGCCCGGGGAGTACGCGCCCAAGCTCGCCCTCGGGTACTGCGCCGAGCACCTGGCCGACCACGGCGCCGCCGAGCGGTTCTACCAGGCGGTCTGGCAGCGCAACCGCTCCCAGGGCAGCGCCGCCTTCGGCCTGGCCCGGCTGCGGCTGGCCGCGGGCGACCGCACCGGGTCGGTCGACGTCCTCAGCGAGGTACCGAAGGTCTCGCGCCACCACGACGCCGCCCAGATCGCCACGGTGCGGGTGCTGGCCGGCCGGCTGGGCCACCCGGACGGGCTGCCGACCGAGGCGGACTTCGCGGAGGTGCTGACCCGGCTGCCGCGGCTGTATCTGGACGACGGACGGTCCTCGGGCCACGCCCGCGAGCGGCTGACCGCCGAGGTGTGGGAGGCCGCCCTCGACTGGGTGCTCCGGTTCGGGAACAAGGACGAGGCCGGGGCGCTGCTCGGAGAGTACGACGAGGAGTCCACGGTGCGCGCCAAGCTCGAAGAAACCCTGCGGGCCCTGGCCCAGCAGGCGGACAGCCCCGAGGCCGTGGAGGTGCTGGTCGACCGGGCCAACGCCGTCAGGCCCATGACCCGCGTCTGACAGGGGGATCGGATGAGCGAGGACACAGGGGACACAGGGGACACAGCAGGCACAGCGGACACCGCAGACACCGCAGACACCGCGGGAACGGATCGGGCGACCGCGGATCGGACGACTGCGCATCGGGCGACCGCGGATCAGGCGACAGGGGACGGCGGCGCGGACGAGGGCCGCGGCGCCGCCATCACCTTGCGCGTGGACCAGAACGAGTACCTTCCGGCCGCCGCGGGCCGCGCCGAGATGCACGCCATCGTCAGGGTCGAGGCCCGGGGCCTGGGCCCGGCCGCGGCCCGCGCCGCGGCCTCCGAGGTCATCGTCATCGACTGCTCGGGGTCGATGACCTGGCCCCCGACAAAGATCATGGCGGCCCGCAAGGCCACCGTCGCCGCCGTCTCCGCCCTGCGCAAGGGCACGCGTTTCGCGGTCGTCCAGGGCACCGAGCGGGCCGAGGTCGTCTATCCGCCCACCGGCGGCATGGCGGTCGCCGGGCCCGACACCAAGGCCGCCGCCTCGCGCGCCGCGATGAAGCTCGCCGCGCTGGGCGGCACCGCGATCGGCACCTGGCTCGATCTCGCCCGCCGCCTCCACTCCGAGCAGCCCACCGCGCTGCGGCACACCCTGCTGCTGACCGATGGCAAGAACGAGCACGAGGACCCCGGCGAGCTGGCGCGGGTGCTCGACGCCTGCGCCCCGTCCTTCACCTGCGACGCGCGCGGCATCGGCGACGGCTGGGACGCCACCGAGCTCAAGGAGATCGTGCGGCGGCTGCGCGGCCGGGCCGACGCGGTCCTCGACCACTCCGACCTGCCGGCCGAGTTCGAGGCGCTGACGCGCGGCTCGATGGCCCGGGCGCTGGCCGCGCTGCGGATCCGGATCCGGACCCGCGCGGGCGGCGCGGTCGGCATGGTCAAGCAGGTGTACCCGACCCGGGTGGACCTGACCGCCGAGGGCGCCCGGCCCGACCCGCGCACCTGGGAGTGGCGCAGCGGGCCGTGGGGCGACGAGGTGCGCGAGTACCAGGTGTGTGTGACCGCCGACCCGGAGGGCGACGCACAGGACGAGGAGATCGAGCTCGCCTGGGTGGAGCTGGCGCTGGATGGGGCGTCAGCGGACAGTGCCTCAGCGGGCGGCCCGTCAAAGGACGACCGGTCAGGAGTCGGCGCGGCCGACATCCGGCTGCCCGCCGCGCAGTCCGTCCTGGTCCGGTGGACGGACGACCCGCTGCTGTCGTCCCGTATCCACCCCCGGCTCGCCCACTACGGCGCGGACGACGCCCTCGGCCTCGCCGTCACCGCGGCCTACGACGCGTATGTGGCGGGCGAGCCGCGGCAGGCCCTGACGCACTGGGGCCGGGCGGTCCGGCTGGCGCATGAGCTGGGCAACGAGAAGATGCTGGACCGGCTGCGCGGGCTGGTCGACATCGTGGACGCCGCGGCGGGCGAGGTGCGGCTGCGCGAGCGGATCCGGCCGCTCGATCTGAACTCGGCCATGGTGCTGTCCGATGAGAGCAGCCGCTTCCGTGGCCCGGGCCCGGGCGCCGCCGACCCCCTCGCCCCCGCCGTGCCCACCGCCCCCGCCATGTCCGCCATGCCGCCAGGACCCGCCCTCGAATGCCCCAACTGCGGGCGCATGGCCCCCGCCACGGCCGCCTTCTGCCAGCAGTGCGACACGACCCTGCACCCCGGCGGCCCCGGCACCCCGGCCGGTGCCGTATGACCGGCACCCGCGCCTTTCTGATCCGCCGTCTGGTGACGCTGCTGGCGCTCTCGGCGGCCACCGCGGCCGCGCTGTTCACCGCGTACTACGGAGTGAGCCGCAACGCCCAGGCCGTACGGGACGAATCCGCCCCCGCGATCCTCCAGGTGGCCGCGGCCGAGGTGGCCCTGAACGATTCGTACGAGTCCGCGGAGAGCAGCCTCACCGGCGACACCGGCGATATCGAGGGCCTGGGCGAGGACTACCGCACCGCGCTCTCGACGGCCACCCAGGCCCTGGCCCAGGCCCTCAAGTCGACCACCGCGGGCACCCCGGCCCGCCAGTCGCTGCTCACCATCACCGGCCTGGTCTCCTCCTACGGCGACCTCGTCCAGCAGGCGTACGTCAACCGCGACAACGCGGACCTCCGCGACGCCTACCTCGGCTACGCCGAAACGATGCTGCGGGGCGACGACGGCTCGCCCAAGAAGGTGCGGGACGGCGACAGCGACATCCTCGCCCGGCTGCTGAAGGTGCAGGGCAAGCAACTTCGCCTGCTCGACCAGCAGACCTCCTTCGGCTGGCTGCTGTCGCTCGCCTGGTGGGTGCTGGTCCCGGCGGCGTATTTCGCGCTGGCCGTGCTGCTGGTGCGCACCCAGCGCTTTCTGCGCCACCGCTTCCGCCGCCGGTTCAACCCCAGCCTGCTCGTGGCCACCGGGCTGTTGCTGCTCGCGGTGCCGACCCTGGCCGTCTTCACCTACCAGACGCAGGACCGGCTCTCCCAGGCCCGCACCAGTCTGCGCCAGCCGAACATCGGCAGGGCCCCGGACACCACCAACAAGAGGGTGAGCACCAAGATGGAGGAGACCCACTGGCGCACCGGCGCCGTGGTGTGGATACCGATGGGTGGCGCGCTCCTCGCCGCGCTCGTGTTCGTCGGGCTCCAGCCGCGTATCGACGAGTACCGGTTCCGGGCCCGATGAGCACCACCACCCGCCCCCGGAACGTCACCGCCGCCGTGCTCGGCCTGTGGCTGGTGCTCCTGTGCGCCCTGGGCACGGGCGACGCGGGCGCCCAGCAGTCCGGCGGCACGATTCGCGTGCTCGCCTCCTGGACCGGCCCCGAGGAGGACGCCTTCCGCCAGGTGCTGGACGCCTTCACCAAGAAGCACCACATCCGCGTCGAGTACCAGGGCACCACCGCGCTGCGCGAGGTGCTGCTCTCCGACGTACGGTCCGGCACCCCGCCCGATATCGCCGTGCTGCCGAGTTCGGGGGAGCTGACCGCCTATGCCGAGCAGGACTATCTGGCCGCGCTCGACGAGGTGGTCCCCCGGACCGAGTACAACCCCCTGTGGACGCCCCGGCTGACGGAGAACGGGCCGATCTACGGCGTCGCCGTCAAGGCCGACCTCAAGGGCATCGTCTGGTACGACAGCGCGCGCCACGGCTCCGGAGACCTCCCCGCCCTGGCCGCCGACAGCCGCCAGTGGTGCGTGGGCATGGGCGACGGCGCCACCTCCGGCTGGCCCGGCACGGACTGGATCGAGGACATCCTGCTGCGGCAGCAGGGCAAGCAGGTCTATGAGCAGTGGGCCGAGGGCGAGCTGGCCTGGGACGATCCACGCGTCGCCGAGGCGTGGCGGACCTGGGGCGAGGGGTTCTCGGGCGCGGCCGCGAAGACCGCACTGCGCACCGACTTCCGGGCGGCTGGCAAGAAGCTGTTCGCGAAGCGCCCGTCGTGCGCGCTGGAACACCAGGGCTCCTTCATCCGCGGCAGCTACCCCGGCCCCCACCGGGCCAAATTCGTCTACTCCGCCGATCTGCTCAGGCTGTCCGGCTCACCGTCCGCCGCGCATGAGGTGTCCGGGGCGCATGAGGTGTCCGCGGCGCATGAGGTGTCCGGGGACTTCGCCGCGCTGTTCAGGAACACCGGCCACACCGAGCAGGCGCTGGAGCTCATGCGCTACCTCGCCCAGGTCGAGGGGCAGCGGACCTGGGCCGAGCACACCCCTCCCGGCTCCGCCAAGCCGTTCTCCGCGAACAGCAAGGTGCCCGTGTCCGTCCAGGGGAACGACAAGGTCGCCCAGTCGATCGCCCGGACGCTCAAGTCCTCCTCGCTGTGCCTGGACGCGTCCGACGCCATGCCGCCGCGGATGCGGCTGGCCTTCCAGCGCGCCGTGCTGCAGTTCCTCAGCTATCCGGACGCGGAGAGGCAGCAGCGGCTCGGCGGGCTGCTGGGCAGCCTGGAGAAGGTCCACCAGAGCACGGAGCACAGCCAGGGCCGGGACCAGGGACCGGACCAGCCCTGGCCGTCGACGGTATGCCACTGAGAAGGCCGGCCCGGGGACTCCCGGGCCGGCCTTCTCGGCTTTGTCTGCTTTGTCTGCTTTTTCAGGCTATTCGCTCTACGCGGCTACGGAGCCATCTCGTCCGGGCAGGGCGTGCCGCGCGGCAGGTCGTACTTGCCCGCTATCCGGTAGGTGCCGGCGTGCGGAGCGTGCAGCACGGTCCACTCGTCCTCCGGCTCCCCCTCCTTGCTCGGCTCGAAGACCTGCTTGGTCAGACAGCCCTTGCGGTTGACCGGCAGCCCGCCGTCCTCATCCGCCTCCGGCGCCTTGATGCGGTGGCCCTTGGCGTCCACCAGGCCCAGCCATGGCGAGTACGGGATGCGGATGAGCACCGGGCCCTTGGCGCGCACCTTCAGTATCAGCTTGTCCGCGTCGGCCCGCTCCACCGTCGCCGGCGGGTCGGCGATCGGGGTGGGGTCCTTGACCTCGTACAGCTTCCAGTTGTCGTCGCCCCACACCTCACGCAGATACGGCAGGCCCTTGGAGATGAGCTCGGCTTCCAGCCGCGCGGCGTGGTCCGGCTCGTCGGCCGGCAGCACCACGTAGTGCACGGCCATGCGCTTGAGCCAGGCGTGGTAGTCGTCCGGGCTGAGCGTGTCCTGGTAGAAGAGCGGGTTGCGCTCCATGTCCGCCTGCCGGGTCCAGCCCCGGGCCAGGTTGACGTACTGGGGGAGCGCCGAGGACTCGCGGTGGCTGCGCACCGGCACCACCTCGACCCGGCCCCGGTTCGCCTTCACCTGCTTCAGGTGGTGGACCAGCGGCGCGAGCTCGCGCGCCCAGGACGCCGACGGGGTGGTGTGGATGACGTCGTCGCCCGTCTTGACGCCCTGCCACACCGTGACCGTCACCAGAGACAGCACGAGCCCCGTCCACATGCGCCCCACGCCCGTGGTGAGCCACTTCTCGCGCGGCGGCATCCGGCGGTTGGTCAGCGCGGCGATCAGCACCACCCCACCGAAGATCATGCTCAGGCGGGAGATGTTGGTGCCGATCTGGGAGGGGATCAGCCAGGTCAGCACCACCCCGATCGTGTAAAGCGCCCCGCCCACCCGGACGGTCCGCCAGCCGCGCGGCGCGAACAGGAAGACCCCGAGGCCGACGATGCCCGGCAGAATCGTCGACGGCCAGGTCATCGGCTGCTCGCCGGAGAACGGGAAGAAGTAGGAGGACAGCCCGACCACGATCACCGGCGTGATGCCGAGCGCGTACGAGGCCGGATGGCGCCGGGTCAGCCACAGCGCGGCGGCCACGATCCCGACGAACAGCCCGGCCACCGGGCTGGACATGGTCGCGAGCGCGGACAGCAGGGCGGCCAGCAGCGCCCGCGCGATCTTGTGGTGCCAGAACCGGGACCGCCACTTGGTGGGCCACGCGAAGATGACCGCCACGGCGGCGAGGCCGAACATCGCGCCGAGCCCGAACGTGACCCGGCCCGAGATCGCGTTGCAGACCAGCGCGAACGTGCCGTACAGAGCCGGCCACAGCGGCCGCCGTACGACCCGGCTGCGCACCAGCAGCAGCGCGAGCAGCCCGGCGGACAGCGTCCCCGCGATCATCATCGTGGTGCGGACGCCGAGCACCGCCATCAAATAGGGCGAGATGACGCTGTACGAGACCGTGTGCATCCCGCCGTACCAGGCGAGGTTGTACGCCGAGTCGGGGTGCTGCAGGGCGAACTCCGCCCATGCGTCCTGCGCGGCCAGGTCGCCGCCGCTGTTCGCCAGCAGCGCCACCCACAGGATGTGCAGCACCCCGGCGACGACCAGGGCGGCGGGCACGGGGTGGCGCAGGAAGCGCCAGGCGCGCACCGCCCAGCCGACCGTCTGCTCCCCCTGCTCGGCCTGCTCCTGCTGCTCAGCGCTGTGCGTGAGCGCCGCCGCACCCGCGCCCTCAGCCGGGTCGGCGCCCGCCGGCCCGCCCGCCTCCTCGGCGGGGCTTACGCCCTCCGCGGCGTCCGGGCCCTCAGCGGACCAACGCTGCGTAGGCAGTCTTATTCGCGCCGCGGTGTTCTCCTCGGAACTCCCGCTGTTTTCGGCCCGTGTCGGATCCACGGTGGTCACTGCGGCTCTCCCCGTCTTCCCCGAGGTCTGCCCCCATGTTCCTTCAACCCTGTACCGGTTCCCCCCGGTTCGTTATGGGAGGACCGGGACCGGAGGCGCAGGCGACGCTAGCACGCGAAGGGCCCCAAAAGGCCTTCAGGGCGGGCGGTCGGGGGTGCTGTGGACAACTTGCTACATACGGCCGATCGGTGGCCCGACGCGCCGAGCGCCGGGCCACCGCACCAGGCGGTGTGTCTCCCGCCGGATCAGGCAGTCTCCCGCCGGATCAGACGATACGGACCAGCTTGGAGCCGAACGACGGCTCGGACAGATCGTTCTGCAGCGCGACCGGCACCTTCACCTGGGCCGAGCCGCTGCCCACGGCCAGCTGGCCGACAACCGTGCCCGCCTTGGCCGTATGCGGCACGACCTTGCCGCCGTCGATCAGCTCCAGCTCCACCTCGAGGCCACCCCAGCCGACGGCCGTCACGTCCTTGGTCGCGACGACCGGGGTCGTGCCGCCCAGGCCGTCGTCGACGTGGCCGACGACCTCGCCCTTCTTCGCCACCGTGGCGGAGGTGAGGCCGTCCTGCACCGCCGTGATCAGCTTGTAGCTGTTGGTCTGCACCAGATCCAGGCTGTTCTGGAGGATGCCGGGCGCCCGCTGCTCCAGGACGACGCCGAGGATCAGCCGCTTGTTGCCGTCGATGGTCTTCTCCGCGCCCCACATCAGCGCACCGCCGGCCGGGGTGCTCGAACCGGTCTTGATGCCGACCACACCGGGCTTCACCAGCAGATTGTTGTTGTTGTAGATCTTGCTGCCAGGAGTCTTGAGGCCGGGAACGCTGATGTTGGGCGTCGCCACGACCGACCGGAACGCCTCGCTCTTCATCACCGCCCTGGCCAGCTTGAGCTGGTCGGACGCGGTGCTCTTGGTGGTCGCCTTGAAGCCGCTGGGGTCGGTGTAGACGGTGTTCTTCATCCCCAGGTCCTTGGCGGCGTCGTTCATCTTCTTCACGAACGCCTCCTCCGACCCCGAGTCCCAGCGGGCCAGCTGCCGGGCGATGTTGTTCCCGGACGGAATGAGCAGCATCTGGAGCATCTGGAGCTCGTTGTACGTCTGCCCCTCGTCCACCTGGACCCGAGACTCGTCCTCGGAGCCCGACTCCTTGCCCGCCTGGGCGTCGATCTTGATGGTCGGGCCCCCGTCGGACCCCTTGAGCGGGTGCTCATTGAGGACGACGTACGCCGTCATCACCTTGGTGACACTGGCGATCGGCACCGGCTTCTGCGCCCCGGAGGTGCCCAGGCTGCCCAGCCCCTCCACCTCGACCGCGGACTGCCCCTGCTCCGGCCAGGGGAGCGACATCTTGGCGCCGTCGAAGGTGTATGTGGCGTCGGCCACCTTCAGCTCGGGGTCCGGCAGCGGACGCACCGACTGCACCACGCCGAGGATGACGATGAGGAGCGCCGCGAGCGGCGTCCAGATCTTGACCCGCCGCACAGCGGTCCGCAGCGGGGTCTCCGGCGGGGGCGGGGTGTTGGTCAGCTGCGCGAGCAGATCGAGCGGCGCGGGCTGGCCGACGGGCGGCAGCGGCTGCTGCTTGGTCCGCTCCGACTCGGGCAGCGGCTGCTGCTTCGTCCGCTCGGACTCCGGCAGCGCGGGCTGCGCGGAGGGACGCGCCGGGGGCCGGGTGGGCGGGGCGTCGGCCGATCTCAGGGGTACGAAGCGGCTGGTGCGCTCGTTGGCGCTTTCAGGCCGCTCGGCGCCGGGGGCCTTCTTCTCGTCCTTCTCGTCGGGCTTGCCGGCCGGCTTCTCCGCAGGCTGGGCGGCAGGCTTTTCGGCGACCTTGGCGTCAGCCTTGACATCAGCGGGCTTCGCTTCGGCGGCCTTGCCGTCGGCGGGCTCGCCTGCGTCAGGCTTGTCTGCGTCAGGCTTGTCTGCGGTGGGCTTGTCTGCGGTGGGCTCTTCCTTGGCAGGGGTCTTGAGGGTCTTGAAGACGGCGGTCGGCCGGTCGATGCCCGTACCGGCGGCGGGCTCGCCACCCTTCTCGCCACCTTCGTCCGACTTATCGGCCTTATCCGCTTCATCCACCTTGTCGGCCTTTTGGGCCCACCGGGGAGCTTCCTTGTGCCGCAGCAGCCCGAAAGCCGCCGTAGGCCGATCGACGGGCGTATCCGAGCCCTCGTCATCCGACCCGGACCCCGATGAGACCTTCTCGTCGGCTGCCTTGCCGTCGGTTGCCTTGCCGTCGGCTGCCTTGCCGTCGACGGGCGTGCGCTTCAGCGTGCGGAACACCGCCGTACGCCGGTCCACCGGCTCGCCCGACGACCCCTCATCCGACTCGCCGGACTCCTCGATCGACTCCTCGGCCGACCCCTCAGTCGCCTTTTCGTCCGATTCGTCCACAGATTGGGCGTCGTCAACGGATTTGCCGGTTTCGACGGAATCACTGGATTCGCTTTCGCGAACAGCGGATTCCGCTTCCCGTTCCGCTTCAGCCGCCGCCTCCGGCTCCTCGTCCGCGACGGCGACCGCCGATTTGCCGCCCTCGGCCTCCCCTTCATGGAAGACCGCGAGCCGTGGATCGCGCTCGCCGCGAGTCGTCTCCCCCGACGACTTCCGCTGCTCCGACTTGTCGGGGGACTCGCCCGCCACCGATGCCTCCTTGTAATACCTTTTACGGGACGCCAGCCGCCTTCCGGCTTCACGTCCCGCCGCCCCAACCATCTACCAGTGTCCCGTGTGCCCCGAGTGCTGCCGCGCCACGGCACCCTGACGGAGCGCCTTCAACGGGGCGCCCACCCGATAGACGAGAAAGACATACCTATCGGTTCCATATCAAATCCCCCAGGCACTCTCGACAGACCAATGTGAGAGGGGTCACCCTGTCATTCATCCACGCGGGGAGGCATGGATGGGCAGGAGCCGCAGAACAATTCCGGAGGAGCTTCTGCTGCTCGCCTTGGACCCGACCACGGGAACCACGGCGCAGCCGCAGTCGCTCGACCTCGGTCTTGCCGGAGCCCAGCTAGTAGAGCTGGCTCTGGCCGGACGGATAGCCCCAGACGGGGATCGTATCGCCGTGGTGCTGCCACGGCCGACCGGAGATCCGACACTGGACTCCGCGCTGGAGCTGCTGCGCCGTCGCGGCAGCCCGGTCCGCGCGGTCCACTGGATCGGCGGGCCCCGGCTGGGGCTGCGCCAGACGTATCTCACGCACCTGGAGCGCTGCGGCATGGTCCATGCCGTGGAGGGCCAGATGTGCGGGGTACTGCCGACGACTCGCTACCAGGCGACGGAGACGGCTATCAGCCGGGAGATCAGGGCTCGGCTGGACAGCGCGATCCGCACCGGCGTGCCGCCGGACCCGCGGACCGCGGCGCTCGCCGCCCTGGCCCATGCGGTCGGGCTCGGCAAGCACCTGTATCCCGGGAACGAGGGGCGCTCCTCGCGCTCCAGGCTCCGGGATCTGATCAGGCACGACCCCATGGGCGGACTCGTGGCGCACGCTGTCATGGACGTGCAGAACGGTGTCGCGGCGCAGCCACGGCGCGCACCGGCCCCAGGCCGCCAGCCGGGAGCGCGGCCCTCCGTGCCCGCGTCCGGAGTTCCGGCACAGCCGTCCCGCCGCGGGAGCATGGCCCGCGTCGGAGCGCGCTGAGCCCGGCGCACACCCGCTCCACCCGCTCAATCCGCTCCACCCGACCGACCGCACCACCCGACCGACCGCACCACACAGTCCCCACCGACCCGGTTCGGGAGCCGCGCAGGCCCTGTCCGGGCGGTCTTTGAAACCGTGACATAAGCGTCTGACGCCGCGGGGCTCGCGGCGTCAGATGCGGTCCACCGCAAGGCGGAGGATCGTCCTCGTACTGGGTGTACTTGGGCGATCCGACAACGCAGCGAGGCCGTGTCCCCAGCTACCGCTGGGCGGTGCCCCCTGGCGTCGCGGGCCCGATAAGACCGCCCGGACAGGGCCTACGCGCGCGGGGCGGTGGGCCGGCCTGTCCTCTGAGGACGGCCGGCCCGCCGCCCCGCGCGCTCGTGCTTGACAAGCCGCGGGCGGCCGCCTGGGCGGCCCGAAGCCGACGCGAGCCGCCGCATCGTTGGCCGCGCCTGCCGCACGCGTCGGGTGTGCCCCGAGAGGCACCCTGTGCGGCCATTTCCCAGCGCGGCGCCGACCGGTAGTGGCAGGCTGCTGAACAGCATGAATCAGCAGTACGAAGCCGGAGGTGCACGTCCCGTGACATCGAACGTCGGCCCCACGGTCAGGCGACGCCGATTGGGCCAGGAACTCCGCAGGCTCCGCCAGGAGAAGGGGATGACGGCGGAGGAGGTGGCCGAGGAGCTGATGGTCTCCCAGTCGAAGATCAGCAGACTGGAGAACGGCCGCCGCAGCATCAGCCAGCGCGACGTACGCGACCTGTGCCGCACCTACAAGGTCGAGGACAAGGCACTCGTCGATTCCCTTATGCAAATGGCCAAGGAGTCCCGCCAGCAGGGCTGGTGGAACGCCTTCGGCGACGTCCCGTACAGCGTCTACATCGGATTCGAGACCGACGCGGCATCGCTGCGGGTCTATGAACCGCAGGTGCTCCCGGGCCTGTTGCAGACCCCGGAGTACGCCGAGGCGGTGATCAGCGGCGCGCTGCCGGAGGCCCCGCAGGAGCAGATCGCCCAGCGGGTCCAGGTCCGCCTCAGGCGGCAGGAGCGGATCACCGACCCGCTCACACCGCTGCGGCTGTGGGCGGTCGTGGACGAGGCGGCGATGCGCCGGGTGGTCGGCAGCCCGAAGGTCATGAGCGATCAGCTGGACTATCTGGTGCGGATGAGCCACGAGCCGCATGTGACGGTGCAGGCGCTGCCGTTCGGCATGGGCTCCCATCCGGGGATGAGCGGGCAGTTCACCATCCTCGAGTTCTCGGACGAGTCGGACACCAGCGTCGTCTACCTGGAGGGCGTGACCAGCGACCTGTATCTGGAGAAGCACACCGATGTGCAGAGCTACAGCATGATGTACGAGCATCTGCGGGCCCAGGCGCTGAACGCGGACCAGAGCCGTCAGTTCATCACGGAGGTGGCGCGGGACCACGCGAGCCGGCGCGAGGAGGGACGCGACTGAACCGAGAGCTGAACCGCGCGCTGAGTGGACGCCAAAAGACCGGACCCTACACCTCCGCACCACGGCGCGGAAGGGGCCAATGGAATATGCCATCCGGTCGAGTGAACAACCGGCTTTCCCGACGATGTTGACGAGTAACGTCGGTCTCGCCTCCAAACGGGGTGCATCTCATCAACAAAACGTATCGGAGCAAAAGTGTCCATTCAGCAAGGAAAGACGAGTATGTGGGTGAAATCCTCGTACTCGGCGGGAAATGGCGCCTGTGTGGAAGTAGCCTCTCCCGTCGTCGACGAGGTGGCCGTACGCGACTCCAAGGACCCGCACGGGCCGACCCTCAGCTTCGCTCCGGGTTCGTGGTCGACCTTCGTCTCCGACGTCCGCCGCGGGGCCTTCGACCTCGGCTGACCTCTGTCACCCGCCCTTCGGGCACCGAGCCCTCTCGTCCGGCCGCCGTCCCTGCCGAGAGGGCTCGCCGCTGTCCGGACGCGGTCGAGCGGGCGCGGCCTGTGGCACACGGCCTCACCGCAGTTCGTCGACGTAGCGGTCGGTGCCGGGCACCGTCGGGATGAACGGCGCCACCAGTTCGACGCGGCCGAGCCCCGAGCGGGCCACGTCCTCGTCGAGCCCGGTGAAATGCCCCTCCCAGCACTCGCGCGGGTCCCGCTGCAGGAACCACAGCAGCGTCAGCCGCGTGTCCACCCCCTCCACCTGCTTCACATACGACATCCGGTCCAGCGGCAGCGGCGTCGGCCGGAAGACGGTGACCATCGCCGCGGGCGAGCCCACCAGGCGCTTGGGCAGATGTCTGGCCCGCAGCCACTCCAGAAGCTCGGCGCGGGCCTCGGGGCCTTCGGCGTCCACGACCTCGACGACCAGCCCGGCGTAGGGGTGGTCGAGGGCGTGGAAGTCGCGGGGGCCCGCCGCGCCGTCCCGGTAGACGGTCGCCTCATGGTCCTGGAACGCCGTGAAGACATGCGTACGGTCCTGGTAGACGCGGCCGTCCCGGTTGAGCCGCTTGTTGATGCCGACGGTCCACTTCATATGCTCCGCATAGCGCCCCTCGGTGAGCCAGTAGACCGTGATGTAGCAGCCCGCGGTGACCGGCTGAGCGACCGCGGACTTCCCCGGGTAGCGCAGCTGCCGCAGTTCGCGGGTGGCGACCCAGCGGCGGCCCGCGAACATCCACGGCATGGCCATGGCCCCGGCGATGAAGTGGTCGTCCTCGTACCAGCGGTTGTAGGCGTATTCATGACCGGGGTGTGGCTCGACCATGGTGATCAGGGCGTGTCCCGGGCGCACTCCGTACGGGCCGGCGGAGGCCAGTTCCGCGTACGTTTCGGCGCGCGTGTCCTCACTCGAGTCACTGCTCATGTCCCCCATATGTAGCTGACGTCACGTCAGATGGGGAGGGTCGCGACCGTATCGCGGACAAAGCGGTTGCCCTGTGCACTGATCTCTTTAGGCTGCACACGACAGCGGAAACGTCCGCGCCGACGTCCGTACCAGCGAAGGAGCCCCATGCGTGCCGACCTCCCCGCCCTCGCGACCCGCGCCGCCTCGGTCGCCGGCTCCCCGGTACGGGACATCCTCGCGCTCACCGCGCGCCCCGAGGTGATCTCCTTCGCCGGCGGGCTGCCGGCGGCAGAGCTCTTCGACGCGGAGGCGATACGGGCGGCCTTCGACCGGGTCCTCGCCGAGGCCCCGCGCGAGGCCCTCCAGTACTCGACGACCGAAGGCGACCCCGCCCTGCGCGCCGCCACCGCGGCCCGCCTCACCGGGCGCGGGCTGCCGACCGACCCCGACGCGCTGCTCGTCACCAGCGGCTCGCAGCAGGCGCTGACCCTGCTGGCCACGGCGCTGCTTGAGCCGGGCGACACGGTCGTGGTCGAGGACCCCACCTACCTGGCCGCGCTCCAGTGCTTCTCCTTCGCGGGCGCGCGGATCGTGTCCGTGCCGAGCGACGAGGACGGCCTCGATCCGGCCGCGCTCGACGCGCTGGTCGAGCGCGAGCGGCCCAAGCTCCTCTACACCATCCCGACCTTCCAGAACCCCACCGGCCGCACCCTCCCCGCCGAGCGCCGCCGCGCGGTGGCGGAGGTCGCGGAGCGACGCGGGCTGTGGATCGTCGAGGACGATCCGTACGGGGAGCTGCGCTTCGCCGGCGAGCCGGTGCCGTGGATCGCAAGCCTCCCGGAGGCCGCCGACCGCACCGTACTGCTCGGCAGCTATTCCAAGATCATGGCGCCGGGCCTGCGCCTCGGCTGGCTCCGCGCCCCCGCGCCCCTCCGCCGCGCCTGCGCCATCGCCAAGCAGGCCGCCGATCTCCACACCCCGACGGTCACCCAGATGGCCGCCGCCCGCTACCTGACCGACGCCGACCTGGACGCCCACCTCGCCCACGTCCGCGACGCCTACCGCGACCGCCGAGACGCCCTTCTGGCGGGCCTCCCCGAGGCCCTGCCCGACGGCTCCCGCTGGAACCGCCCCGACGGCGGCATGTTCGTCTGGGCCTCCCTGCCCGAGGGCTACGACGCGACGGAGCGACTGCGGGTGGCGGTCGAACACGATGTGGCGTACGTGCCGGGTGCCCCGTTCTTCGCGGGCGCCCCGGACCCGGCGGCGATGCGACTGTCGTTCGTCACCCACACACCGGACGAGATCGCGGAGGGCCTGCGCCGCCTGACGAAGGCCCTGCACTAGGCGACTCCCGACGGCGTGGGTATGGCCTTCTCGGCGTGCGCGTCCTAGCCTGACGCACCCGATCTGACGCTACGTCAGCTCGCTGGCGCCGTCGGGTCATCGCGATCACCCCGGGGAGGCGCCCCATGCTGCTGCGCGACAAGACCGTCATCGTCTCGGGCGTCGGCCCCGGTCTCGGCCTGCGGGTCGCGGCGGCGTGTGTGCGGGACGGGGGCAACGCCGTGCTCGGGGCGCGGACGGAGGCCCAATTGGCGAAGGCCGCCGCCGAGGCCGACCCCGGGGGCGGGCACAGCGCGTGGCGCGCGACCGATATCGCGGACGAGCGGCAGTGCGAAGCCCTCGCCGCGCTCGCGGTCGAGCGGTTCGGGGGAATCGACGCCGTCATCCATGTGGCGGCGCTGGACAGCTATATGGGCGGGCTGGAGGACGCCGACTTCGCCTCCTGGAGCCGGGTCGTCGACACCAACCTGTTCGGCACGCTCCGGATGACCCGCGCCTGCCTGCCCGCACTCAAGCGGCGCGGCGGCTCGGTGGTGATGATCGGCACGCAGTCGTCGGTCGCCGCGCCCACCCAGGTGCAACAGGCCGCGTACGCCGCGTCCAAGGGCGCGCTCGTCTCCGCGATGTATTCGCTCGCGCGCGAGCTGGGCCCGCACCGGATCCGGGTGAACACCGTGCAGCCCGGCTGGATGTGGGGCCCGCCGGTTCAGGCGTATGTCACGTTCGCCGCGCATTCCGAAGACGTACCGGAGCCCGAGGTGCTGGCCCGGCTCACCGATCGGATGGCACTGCCCGAGCTGGCGACGGACGGGGATGTGGCGGAGGCCGCGGTGTTTCTGGCCTCCGACCGGGCGCGAGCGATCACCGGCCAGTCATTGCTGGTCAATGCCGGTGAACTGATGCGGTGACGCGAGCGTCGCCACAGGGATTGCTACAGAGGGGTTGCACAGAGGGATTGCACGGGGGTTGCGCCCTCCTTCTCCGGCCTGACGGGATCCCGCTCCCGTACGGCCCGTCCGTTGGTGCGGTCGAGCGTGGGCGTGCGTCTGGCGAAGTGCCCGCTCATCGTGGGTTCGCGGACGCGTTCACGACAACCGTCGGGTAGGTCAAGAAAGCGCAAATTCGTTCTGTGCTCTGATTTGTGTTCACATTCGTGACCGGAAACATCTTGACCGGCCGCCCGAACAAGCGGTTCAATCCCGGAAGTACCCCGCTCCCGCTCGGGGGAACCCGCCCATGACGAACGTCGCGGCGAAGTGCGGTCCTGTTCATAAGACGGACCCCTGGAGGGGGCATGAACAGTCTCGACTGGGCCGTACTCATCGGCTACTTCGGCGTGATGGTCGCCATCGGAGTCTGGTCCCACAAGCGCGTGGACAACGTCAGCGACTTCTTCACCGCCGGCGGCAAGATGCCGTGGTGGCTCTCCGGTATCTCCCACCACATGTCCGGCTACAGCGCGGTCATGTTCACCGGCTACGCGGCCATTGCCTATCAGTACGGCATCACGTCCTATGTCACCTGGTCATTCCCGATCGCCATCGGCATCGCGATCGGCTCCCAGCTCTTCGCGCCCCGGCTCAACCGGGTGCGCAGCAAACTGCGCGTCGCCTCGCCGCTCGAATACCTCAAGAACCGCTACAACCTGCCCACCCAGCAGGCGCTCGCCTGGTCCGGGGTGCTGCTGAAGATCGTCGACGTGGGTGCCAAATGGGCGGCCATCGCGACCCTGCTGTCCATCTTCACCGATATCTCCCTCAACCAGGGCATCCTGATCACGGGTGCGGTCACCGCCGTCTACTGCACGGTCGGCGGGCTGTGGGCGGACGCGCTCACCGAACTGGGCCAGTTCGTCATCCAGTTCATCGCGGGTATCTCGATGCTGGTGGCCGTGCTCCACGAGCTGGGCGGCATGAGCGCGCTGTGGAACGTCTGGGACGACCTGCCGGACACCCATCATGAGCCGACGGTCGGCCCCTACACGATGACCTTCCTGCTCGCCTATCTGTTCATCAAGACCTTTGAATACAACGGCGGGATGTGGAACCAGGCGCAGCGCTATATGGCCACCGACAGCGCCGCCTCCGCCAAGCGCTCGGCCCGTCTCTCCGCCGCCCTGTGGTTCGTATGGCCGCTGGTGCTGTTCTTCCCCATGTGGGTGGCGCCGCTGATCATCAAGACCGACAAGCCCGCCGACTCCTACGCGCTGATGGCGCAGGACCTGCTGCCGCACGGCCTGCTCGGCCTGGTCGTCGTCGGCTTCTTCTCCCACACGATGGCGATGTGCTCCTCCGACGCCAACGCCATCGCGGCCGTCGTGACCCGGGACATCATGCCCGCGATCTTCAAGTCCGTACGGGAGTGGAGCACCCGCACCGGGCTGCTCGCGGCGCGCTATGCCACGCTGCTCTTCCTCGCCCTGTCCATGGCCATCGCCACGCAGGTCAACTCGGACTTCTTCGGGGACATCATCACCGTGGTGATCAAGTGGGTCGCCGGGCTCATGGGCCCGATCGCGATCCCGCTGATGCTCGGCCTGCTGCGGGTCTTCCGCAAGTCGGGCCCCACGGCGGCGCTGGTCAGCTGGGCACTGGGGCTGGTCGCCTTCTATCTCGTCAACTACCCGATCAACGACGCGATCGACGGTGGTGTGAACCTGGAGTACCAGGTCTCCGTCCCGCTCGCGGTCTCGCTCGTGCTCTTCATCGCCATCGGCTTCATCAAGCCGGAGGACACCCCGGAGCGCGATGCCATTCTCGACTCGCTCAACTCGGGTGACGACGGGCCGGGTTCGGCGAGTGCCGCGCTGTCGGTGCCGAAGCAGGGCGCGACCGACCGGAGCTCGGTCGCCGGCGCGACGGACTGAGGCGCGGCGGCAGGCACCTGCGGGGCGGAACCGCTCATCCCGTCCCGCGGGTGCCCCCGCGGACGCTCACCACCAGGGCCCAGACGAGCAGGCCGAACGCCGCGGTGGAGGTGATCGCGCGCACCACGTTCCAGCGCACCCACCGCTCCTCGAACCGCTCACGCACCGCCGCCAGATCGAGGTCGCCGATCCGGTCCGGATGACCGGCGTCGGCCAGCGCGTCGTTCAGCGGCACATTGACCCGGAAGGTGATCACCAGCATCACCAGGTAGAGGGCGACGGCGGCCACGATCAACGGCAGCGCGGAGCGCCCCGCTCCGCGTAGATGCGCCACGGCGGCCAGCACGGAGAGCAGCAGCGCGCCGCCGAAGATCAGGGCGAACCAGCCGTTGAGGATCGCCACGTTGATCCGCTGCATCGCGTCGACGAAGGTACGGTCGTCCGCCTGCCCGAGGCCGGGCATCACGGAGCACGCGTATCCGTAGAAGAGGCCCGCGCTCAGGCCGGTGGCCACGGTGGCGGCGATCAGCACGGGGGTCTGGAGGGCGTGGTTGTACGTCATGCCATACAGCCAAGCGTGGCGCGGCGAGACGGGCCATGGCCGAAAGGCTCGATGGCATAAGCGAGCGTCTCAGGTCACGGCGAACGGTATGAGGTCGCTCAGGCGTCGGGGGTGCAGGCCACGGCGAACATCCGGCTGTCCTCGTATACGCAGTAGCGGACGATCAGCCCGTCCTCGACGGTCACCCGCACCGCGAAGGGAGACCGGTAGCGCTTGCCCGTGGCGCGTACGGTGCCGGCCAGGGTCCCCGTCACCATCGCCTCGGCTTCCTCCACCACGATGACGTCGATCGTGTTTCCCTCCGGGTCCGGGGCCAGGCTCTCGCCCAGCTCGCGGAAGTGGGCGACGGCGTCGGCGCGGGTGGCGCGCGGGCGGATCCACGGCACGTCCGGGTTCTCGGCGATCTGCCAGTCGATCCGCTCGGCGAACAGTTCGCCGAGGCCCTGAAGGTCGCCGGCCGCCATCCGCGCCAGGAACTGCTGGACGGTGGCGCGGGTGCGCTCGCTGATGGTCATGTCGGCGGCGGTGGCGGCCATATCGGTCTCCTCGGTGCTGTTGCCGTGCGGTGCTGTGCACGATGCTCGCGCGGTCGAGGAGAGACGTCGATTACCCCTGAGGTAATGGCCGCAAGGGCGGACTACGCACGCGGGTAGCGGGCCAGCCAGGCGGGGGCGGAGGCCGCCGGGCCGTGCAGGGCCGGGCCCTGCGTCATCTCCATCGCGAAGTCGTCGGCCAGCTCCAGCATCGTGCCGCGCCCCTCCAGCTCCGCCAGCCACGCGGGCGGCAGCGCGGTCTCGCCGTGCAGCGTGCCCAGGATGTTGCCGCACACCGCCGCCGTGGAGTCGCTGTCCCCGCCGTGGTTGACGGCGAGCAGCAGCCCGTGGCGCACGTCCTCGGCGACCAGCGCGCAGTACAGCCCGATGGCCAGGGCCTCGTCGCCGGTCCAGCCCTCCCCCAGGGACGCCACCCGCTCGGGCGTGGGCAGCCCCTGCCGTACGGCGCCGAGCGCGTATCGCAGCGCGTCGGTGGTCTCCTCGTGGCCGGGCCGGGTGGCCAGGTGGGCCAGTGCCCGCTGCACCGCCCCGTCCAACGCGTCGCCGCGCGCGAGCCCGTGCACGATCAGGGCGAAGGCCCCGGCGGACAGATAGCCGGTGGGGTGCCCGTGGGTCTGCGCCGCGCACTCGATGGCCAGTTGGAAGACCAGCTGCGGCTCCCAGCCCACCAGCAGCCCGAAGGGCGCCGAGCGCATGACCGCGCCGCACCCCTTGGAGTCGGGGTTCTTGGGGCTGTCGAGGGTGCCCATGGTCTCGTCGGCCAGCCCGGTCAGACAGGCCCGGCCGGGCGCCCGCTGGGCGTACAGCCACTCCTCGCGGGCCAGCCAGCCCGCGTCCTTCCGCCGCTCGTCAGGCCCCCAGTCGCGCTGGGTGGCGTACCAGCGGCGGTAAGCGGCGTGGATGTCGGTGGGCGGGTGCCAGGCGCCCGTGTCGCGCCGCACCTGGGCGCGGATCAGCCCGTCCACGGTGAAGAGCGTCATCTGGGTGTCGTCGGTGACGCGGCCGCGCCGCCCGTACGCCGGGAGGAAGTCGGTGACGCCCTCCGGACCGTGCTCCGCCCGGATGTCGGCGAGCGAGGAGAACTCGACCGCGGCGCCCAGGGCGTCCCCGAGCGCACCGCCGAGCAGACAGCCGCGCACCCGGCTGCGGAAGTCCTGCTGCTCGGCGCGGCCCCATACGCCGGTCGCCGCACTGGCGGTTGCCGTCACGACGTTGCCCCTTCCCATCGACGCACGTACGGCCATTGGACTGGCTTTCGCACTGTAATCGACACCGAATGATCGCCTTCAGTCCGCCGATGATTGTGAAGGCGTCGACACGGAGGGCACTCGGGATCGCCGCATTCCGAAACACCGGGCTAACGGAAGGGGACTGTTCGGGCACGCGGAAGAGGCCGGGCCCGGACTTCCGGACCCGGCCTCCTCGGGCCGCGCGGTAGCGCGTGTCGCCGGGACGGCAGGGCGGCAGGGCGTGCCGCTAGGCGACAGGCTTCCTGATGTCCTCGATGACGCTCGCGAAGCCGTCGCCACCGCGGCCATCGGCGATCGCCCGCCCCATCAGGGCACGGACGGCCGCGAGCGGCCCGGAGTCCAGGCCCCGGGCCTCGCTCGTCTCCAGGATGTGGTCGACCCCCGCCGCCTCCATCGCCAAATTGCCCAGATCCCCCGGATAGTCACGGCTGTCGATACCGTCCGCGACCTGGTCCGCCATTGCGGGGAGAAGGGCGAAGAATTCCTTGATGTACGGCAGGAATTCCTTGGCCGTGACACCGTCCGCGCCCACCAGAGCGAGGGAATGGACCATGGCGGCCATACTGGAATAGAAGACATTGAGCAGCGCCAGGTCGTACAGCGGCGCGACTCCGTGGTCCGCGCCGAGATAACGGTTGTTTCCGCCCAATGCCTTCAGCGTCGTCTCATACGCCTCGAACACGGCCCGCGACCCGCTGTACAGAAGCAGGGCCTGCGGCGAACCGATGACCGGGGTCGGCACCATGATCGCCCCGTCGAGGTAGTCAATACCGCGCCCCGCCGCCCACGCGGCGGCCTCGCGGGCCCGCTCCGGGGTGTCCGAGGTGAGGTTGACCAGCGCCCGCCCCGCCAACTCCGCACCCAGCGGCTCCAGGATCGCCTGGCTCACCTCGTAGTCCACGACGCATACGACCACGAGCTCGCCGGCCTTCACCGCCTCGGCGGGCGTCTGCGCCCGCACCGCCCCGCGGGCGACGAGGGCATCGGCCTTGTGCGCGGAGCGGTTCCATACGGTCGTGGGATGGCCCGCCGCCAAGAACGCCCCGGCCAGCGCCTGACCCATCGCGCCAAGACCGATGACCGTCACCGGCGCTCGGTTTTCACCTGCCATGACAGCACCACCTATTTCTTGCTTTCGAGTCCGTGATAAATCCCCTGCGCGCGCTGGGCTCTCATCGATCCTGATATCCGCCGGGGCCGGACTCAAGTACCCACAAAAAAGTGCGTACTTACCCCCAGGTATGCGGATGCGCGGCCACCCCGCTACGTTGGCCCGCATGTTCGACAAGAGCTTCTACGATCTGGCCTTCGGTGTGGACCCGGGCGGAGCCCGCAGGGACGCCCATTTCGTCACCGCCAGCCTGGACGAGGTGAAGCGCGAGCTGGCGTCGGACCTCGCCCAAGGGATCAACCTGTACCTGCTGTGCCGGTACGGCGCACGCCTGACGCTGGACGTCTACCAGCAGGGGGAGTTGACGGAGTCCATAGACCTCCACCCCTTCATCACCATCTCCGTCGAGGGCTATCCGGACGTCACCTTCACGGGTCCGGGCGAACCCGTCGGCTACGACTTCCGAGGTGACGAGGGAGACATCGAGGACGACGAAGACGACGCGGACGAAGACTTCGAGGACGAGGACGAGGACGAGGACGAGGAAGAAGCCGAGGAGGACAACCTCGCCGACCGGATGTTCGCGGACGATCTCGGCGACACGGTCAAGGTCTCGGTCGACTGGGACCGCATCCCGGTGCCCTCGCTCATCGGCGAGGTCGCGGGGCCGGACGACGAAGCCGTACTGCTGGCCGGGGATCGCCTCGCCGAGTACGGCTATCAGGACTTCGAGGAGTGACGCCACACCGTGTCAACCTTCGGTTGACACGTCAGGGGTGTCAACCTAGGGTTGCCTCATGACGAATCCAGTCGGCATGACGACTCCCGTCCGCCTCGACGACCTGATCGAGGCCATCAAGAAGGTCCACCCCCAGCCCCTCGACCAGCTCTCCGACGCGGTCATCGCCGCGGACCACCTGGGCGACGTGGCCGACCATCTGATCGGCCACTTCGTCGACCAGGCGCGCCGCTCGGGCGCCTCCTGGAGCGAGATCGGCCAGAGCATGGGCGTCACCCGGCAGGCGGCCCAGAAGCGCTTCGTCCCCAAGGACCCGGGCGAGCCGTCCGCCCTCGACCCCAACCAGGTCTTCGCCCGCTACACCCCCCGGGCCAAGAACGTCGTGATGGCCGCGATGAACGAGGCCCAGGCCGCCCGCAACCCCGAGATCCGCCCCGAGCACCTGATGCTCGGCCTCCTCAGCCAGCCCGGAGCCCTCGCCGCGAAGGCGATCATCGCCCAGGACGTCCTCCTGGACACCGTCCGCCAGGCCGCCACCGCGGCCCTGCCCCCCGCTGCCGACGAGATCCCCGACCTCATCCCGTACGACGCGGCCTCCCGCAAGGTCCTGGAGCTCACCTTCCGCGAGGCCCTGCGGCTCGGCCACAACTACATCGGCACCGAGCACATCCTGCTCGCCCTCCTGGAGTACGAGGACGGCGCGGGCATCCTGGCCGGCCTCGGCATCGACAAGCCGGCCGCCGAGGCCCACCTCGCCCAGGAGTTGGCCGCCGTGCTGAAGGCCAAGTCCCAGGACTGACCTCACCACCTCCGGGGGCCCGCGAAGCGGCCGTCGGGCAGCGGCCCGCCGGACGCGTCCTCGGCCGACTACGCGGTGCGCTGAGCCGAGCCGGCCACACGGCATCACGGTGGGTCCCGACGGTGCGCTCTGGGCCGCTCTTGAGACAGGAGCGGTCGCGCGGCTGGCGGCTTGAGGACATGCGGGACGCACTGTCCCTGCGCGCCGGGATCCGAACGGGCGGGCGGCCGGGCGTATCGTTCCCGCCATGCGTTGTGCGATATGCGGATCCGGGCGGCTGAGCCCGGTCGGGGAGCTCACGTCATCCGATTCGATGCACGACCGGCTGCGGCTGAGATTTCCCCGTCCAGGGACGTTCAAGGCGCGGCCGACGTTCCACGCCGGTTTCGCGCGGGCCTGTCGGGACTGCGGGGCGCTGCTGCCGTTCCTCGGTGAGGAGGACCGGGAGCGGTTGGACGCGGTGGCCAAGGGGCTGGAGCGGGTCGAGGGCGGGCCGGCCGACCCCGATTCCGAGGGTTTCGAAGGTTTCGAAGGCAAGGGCGCGCCGTGACCTCGCCTCGTGTGCTGGTCGTCCGCAACGCCGAGCGCAGCGGGCCGGGCCGGCTGCTGCCGTGGCTGCGCGACGAGGGGCTGACCGTAGAAGAGCTGGCGGGCCCCGAGGCTCCGGCCGATCCGGCCGGGTACGACGCCGTGGTGCTGCTCGGGGGCGGCTTTCTGCCGGACGACGACGCGTACGCACCGTGGCTGCCGGCGCAGCGCGATCTCACGCGCCGGGCGGTGGCCAAAAGGGTGCCGTTGCTCGGGATCTGTCTGGGGGCCCAGGTGTTGGCCGTGGCGGAGGGCGGCCGGGTGGAGGGGTCGTACGGGGTGCCGGAGCGTGGTTCGTGCGCCGTCGAGTTGCGTGCGGAGGCCGGAGAGGATCGGCTGCTGGCGGGGCTGCCGCGGCGGTTTCGGGCCATTCAGAACCACCGCGACCAGATCACACAGCTCCCGCCCGGCTCGGCTCATCTGGCGCGGAGCGACGCGTGCCCGGTGCAGGCGTTCCGGGTCGGGGAGTGTGCCTGGGGCGTCCAGTTCCATCCCGAGGCCGGCGCGGACCGGCTCGACGGCTGGGACGAGGCTGCGCTGGCCGAGAAGGGTCTTGACCTGGCCGCCCTCCGCGCCGAGGCGCAGACGGCCGAGCCCGCGTCAACGCGCGCCGCGCGCCGGCTCGCGGCCAACTTCGCCGCCGTCGTGCGCGCCCGGCCGGCCCTGGCCCCACCCCACCTCTCATAAAGACGCTTGACCGGAAGCAAGCGTCAAGCCAAGCGTTTTCAAAAAGGGTGGGGTGTCCCGCGGCCTCGCGCGCTCAGTCGCCCAGCACCGGCAGCAGCTCCGGCAGATGACCGTCCGAGGCCAGGGCCGCCGCCTGGCGGTCGGCTGGAACCTCGCCGTAGGTGGTGGTGCGGGGGCGGGCCGGGCGGCCGGCGGACTCGGCGATGGCGACGAGGTCCTGGATGGAGCGGTACGAGCCGTAGGACGAGCCCGCCATACGGGAGATGGTCTCCTCCATCAGGGTGCCACCCAGGTCGTTGGCGCCGGAGCGCAGCATCTCGGCCGCGCCCTCCGCGCCCAGCTTGACCCAGCTGGTCTGGATGTTGGGGATATGCGGGTGGAGCAGGAGCCGGGCCATGGCGGTCACGGCGCGGTTGTCGCGGGCGGTGGGGCCGGGGCGGGCGATGCCGGCGAGGTAGACGGGGGCGTTGGTGTGGATGAAGGGGAGGGTCACGAACTCCGTGAAGCCGCCCGTCTCCTGCTGGATCTCGGCGAGCAGCCGCAGATGGCCCAGCCAGTGGCGGGGCTGGTCCACATGGCCGTACATCATCGTGGAGGAGGACCGGATGCCCACCTCATGGGCGGTCTTGATGACCTCGACCCAGGTGGCGGTGGGCAGCTTGCCCTTGGTGAGGATCCAGCGGACCTCGTCGTCAAGGATCTCGGCGGCGGTGCCGGGGATCGTGTCGAGACCGGCCTCGCGCGCGGCGGTCAGCCATTCGCGGATGGACAGGCCGGTGCGCGTCGCGCCGTTGACGACCTCCATCGGGGAGAAGGCGTGGACGTGCATGCCCGGCACGCGCTCCTTCACCGCCCGCGCGATGTCGAAGTAGGCGGTGCCGGGCAGGTCCGGGTGGATGCCGCCCTGCATGCACACCTCGACCGCGCCGACGTCCCACGCCTGCTGGGCGCGGTCGGCCACCTGGGACAGCGAGAGGGTGTAGGCGTCGGCGTCGGTGCGGCGCTGGGCGAAGGCGCAGAAGCGGCAGCCGGTGTAGCAGACGTTGGTGAAGTTGATGTTGCGGGTGACGATGTACGTGACGTCGTCACCGACCGTGGCGCGGCGCAGGTCGTCGGCGATCCGGCACAGCGCGTCCAGCGCCGGGCCGTCGGCGTGGAGGAGGGCCAGCGCCTCGGCGTCGGTCAGCCGGGTGGGGTCGTCGGCGGCGACGGACAGGGCGCCGCGGACGTCCGCGTCGATACGGGAGGGGGCCATTCCGGGCGCCGCCGCCTCGCGCAGGGCCTCCCAGTCGCCGTACACCTCGTCGAAGTCGTCGCGGCGGTCGCCGGTGCGGCCCTCGGTGTCGATGGTGCGGTGCAGATCGGTGCGGCCGGAGGCGGTGAACCCCTCGTCGGGCTCCTGCCAGGGCAGGCCGACCGGCAGCGCGTCCTCGCGGGCCAGGCCGGTGGCCGGATCGGCCAGGGCGCTGACATGGGGCAGCAGCCGCGGGTCGAGCCAGGGCTCGCCGCGCTGTACGAACTCGGGGTACACCGCGAGCCGTTCGCGCAGCCGGAAGCCGGCGGCGGCCGAGTGCTCGGCGAGCTCGTCCACCTGCGGCCAGGGGCGCTCGGGGTTGACGTGGTCGATGGTGAGCGGGGAGACGCCGCCCCAGTCGTCGATACCGGCGCCGATGAGCCGCGTGTACTCCCCCTCGACCAGGTTCGGCGGCGCCTGGATGCAGGCGGCCGGGCCCAGGATATGGCGGGCGACGGCGACGGTGGCGACAAGGTCGTCCAGCTCCGCGTCCGGCATACCGCGCATCGCCGTGTCCGGCTTGGCGCGGAAGTTCTGGATGATGACTTCCTGGATGCCGTGGTAGGCGCGCGCGACACGGCGCAGCGCGAACAGCGAGTCCGCGCGCTCCTCATAGGTCTCCCCGATCCCGATCAGCAGCCCGCTGGTGAAGGGGACGGAGCTGCGCCCGGCGTCCTCCAGGACGCGCAGCCGCACGGCCGGCTCCTTGTCCGGGGAGCCGTAGTGCGGGCCGCCGGGCTCGCTCCACAGCCGCTCGGCGGTGGTCTCCAGCATCATCCCCATGGAGGGGGCGACGGGCTTGAGCCGCTGGAAGTCCGTCCAGGTCATGGCGCCGGGGTTGAGATGCGGCAGCAGCCCGGTCTCCTCCAGGATGCGGATCGAGATGGCCCGTACGTACGCGATGGTGTCGTCGTAGCCCTCGGCCTCCAGCCACTCACGGGCCTCGGGCCAGCGGTCCTCGGGGCGGTCCCCGAGGGTGATGAGCGCTTCCTTGCAGCCCAGTTCGGCCCCGCGCCGGGCGATGGCGAGGACTTCGTCGGGGGACATGAACATCCCGTGGCCGGCGCGGCGCAGCTTGCCGGGGACGGTGACGAAGGTGCAGTAGTGACACCTGTCCCGGCACAGACGGGTCAGCGGGATGAAGACGCTCCGCGAGTACGTGATGACCCCGGCGCGGCCCGCGGCCTCCAGCCCCGCGTCACGGACTCGGGCCGCGGAGGCCGTCAGATCGGCGAGATCCGCCCCGCGCGCCTGGAGCAGCACAGCCGCCTCGGCGGCGTCCAGCGCCACGCCGTCGCGGGCGCGTTTGAGCGCGCGGCGCATGGCGTTGGGGGTGGGGGCAGCCTGGGCGGACGGCTCGGATCCCTGCGCGCTCGTGGTCATTCTCCGAGCATACGAGGGGTATGTGACACCGCCAGACCGCCCCACAAGGTGGGCCCGGGGCGTGTGGACGGCCGCGCGTATGTTCCCTCACGGCCATAGAGTTATCCACAGGCCTTTCCGTGCGTGTCACTCCCGCGTACAACGGTGTGAGCGCTGGTGACGGACGCCACGACGGCCACAGGGGGCACTCATGCAGCGACGCGACGTACTCAGACTCTCCGCCCTTGCGGGTGCGGCGGGCGTGCTGACACTCGATCCGGTGACCTTCGCCGAGGCGGAGGAGCGCGACGGCGGCGAAGGCGCCGGCGGGGCCGGCAGCGAGCAGACGAAGACGGTCACGGGCCATCTGCCCACCGGATCGCCCGACTTCGTCTATCTGCCGGTGGAAGTTCCGGACGGTGTCCGCGAGATCGCCGTCTCGTACTCGTACGACAGGCCGACGGTCCCGGCCGGCACCCAGGGAAACGCCTGCGACATCGGCATCTTCGACGAGCGCGGCACGGACCTCGGCGGGCGCGGCTTCCGCGGCTGGTCGGGCGGCGCCCGCACCGAGTTCGCGATCAGCGCCGAGCAGGCGACGCCCGCGTATCTGGCGGGGCCGGTGAAGGCGGGCACCTGGCATATCGTGCTCGGTCCCTACACGGTGGCTCCGCAGGGGCTCGACTACAAGGTCACCGTCACGCTGCGGTTCGGCGAGCCGGGCGAGACGCCGAAGCCGGTGTATCCGCCGCAGCGGACCAAGGGGCGCGGCCGGGCCTGGTACCGGGGCGACTCCCATCTGCACACGGTCCACTCCGACGGCAAGCGCACCCCGGCCGAGGTGGCCGCCGCCGCCCGGGCCGCCGGGCTCGACTTCATCACCACCACCGAGCACAACACCACGTCCTCGCATCCGGCCTGGGAGGGGCTGTGGGGCGATGACCTGCTGATCCTCACCGGCGAAGAGATCACCACGCGCAATGGCCATGTGGTGGCCCTCGGCACCGACCCGGGCGTCTTCATCGACTGGCGCTACCGCGCCCGGGACAACGCCTTCGGGAAGTACGCCCGCAAGATCCGGCAGGCGGGCGGCCTGGTCATCCCGGCCCATCCGCACGGCACCTGCGTCGGCTGCAACTGGAAGTTCGGGTTCAACGACGCGGACGCGGTCGAGGTGTGGAACGCGGACTTCACCCCGGACGACGAGGTCACGGTGCAGGAGTGGGACAACACGCTGGTGGCCGCCGCCCGCGGCGACGGCCGCTGGCTCCCGGCCGTCGGCCACAGTGACGCGCACCGTGAGCCCCAGGTCGTCGGATTGCCGCAGACGGTGGTGCTCGCCGACGATCTGTCGCGTACGGCGATCCAGGACGGCATACGGGCCGGGCGCTGCTGGATCGCGGAGTCGTCGGCGATCGACCTCTCCTTCGAGGCGGTCGGCGGCCGCGGGCAGCACGCGGGCATCGGCGAGCGGCTGAAGGTCGGCCGGCAGGACGAGGTGACGGTCCGGCTGAAGGTCTCCGGCGTCGGCTCGGGCTGCACCATCCGGCTCATCACCGACCAGGGCCAGCTGTACGGCACGGCGATCCCCGACTCCGGGGCCGGCACCGCGGAATGGCGTACGACGGCGTCCTACGCGGCGTATGTACGGGCCGAGGTGCGCCACGCCCCGGCGGACGGCGGAGCGTCCGGGGTACCGGGCCGGATGGCGGCGATGACGAACCCGATCTGGCTGGGCGAGCGGTAAAGCGAGCGTTGCCTTGGGAGCGGGCCGGGGGCAACCGGGCACTGCCGCGCGGGTGCGGCTGACGCCGGGACACCCCGGCCCGCCTCCGTGCTACGCCACGGGGGAGCCGTTCCGGCGGCGCCGCACCACGATCACCGCACCCGTACCGGCCACCACGGTCAAGCCGGCGACAGCGGCGATCGTCGGCAGCGCGGAGGACGACCCGGTCTTGGCGAGGCTCCCGGTGGCGGAAGGGCTCGGGGTGCCGCTCTGCGAGGCGCCGGCGGTCGGCTTGGGTGTCGCGGTCCCCCTCTCGCGCGGCCGTCACGCGTCAAGCGGGGCGGAGCGCCGCGCGGACGCGTCGGCCGCCGTCCACCACCAGGTCGGTGCCGGTGATCCAGGACGCCTCGTCCGAGAGCAGCCAGCGGACCGCCCGCGCCACGTCGTCCGGTTCGCCGATGCGGCCGAGAGGGAGCGCGGCGGCGAGGGCGGGTTCGTCGGCCTCCCAGACGAAGCGGGCCATCTCGGTGCGTATCAGGCCCGGGGAGACCGCGTTGACGCGGACGTGCGGGGCCAGCTCTGCGGCGAGTTGACGGGTGAGGCGGAGGAGGGCGGTCTTGCTGGCGCCGTAGGCGCCGATGCCGGGACCGACGCCGTGGGTGCCCTCGGTGCAGACGTTGACGATCGCGCCGCCGTGGTCGCGCATCCAGCCGCGCCAGGCCGCCTGGATCAGGCGGAGCGGGGCCTCCACGTTGACCGTGAAGGCCGTCCGCCAGACGAGCGGGTCCGCGTCCATCAGCGGGCCGAGCGGAGCGTTGGTGGCGGCGTTGTTGACCAGGATGTCGAGGCGGCCGAATACGGAAAGGGCGCGGGATACGGCCTCGTCGAGGTGGGCCGGGTCCGCCACGTCGCCCGGGCACGCGATGGCTCGCGGGCCCAGGCGGCGTACGGCGTCGGCCAGCCCATCCGGGTCGCGCGCCGTGACACACACCGCCGCCCCGGCCTCCGTCAACGCCTCCGCCACGGCGAGGCCGATCCCGCGGGAGGCCCCCGTGACCAGGGCGGCACGACCTGCGAGGGCGGCACCGTCCGCGAGGGCGGCACCGTCCGCCGGGGCGGCGCGGCCCACGCGGGCGGCGCGGCCGCCACCGGGCCCGCCCGTAGCGCTCACCACCGCGTCACCCTTTCGCGCCCGGCTCGCGCTCACCTCGTCGTACTCACCTCGTACTCACCTCGTACTCACCTCGTGCTCACCGTCTCCGTGTCGCGCCCCGACCGCAGCACCATGCCCGGGAGCGCCCCCGTGACCTGGTCGTCGCGGATGGTCTCGACGCCGCCCACCCGTACGCTCACGACGCCGATCGCCCGTGAGTCCAGCCGCGGGCTGTCCCCCGGCAGGTCGTGCACCAGCTTCGCCTGGCCCGCGTCGATCCGTTCGGGGTCGAAGAGCACCAGGTCCGCGTGGTAGCCCTCGGCCACGCGGCCGCGCTCCCGCAGGCCGAACAGCCGGGCCGGGTCGTCGGTGAGCATCCGCACCGCCCGCTCCAGGCCGACCAGCTTCCGCCCGCGCAGACAGTCCCCCAGGAAGCGGGTGGTGTACGGCGCGCCGCACATCCGGTCCAGATGCGCCCCGGCGTCCGAGCCGCCGAGCAGCACGTCCTCGTGCTCCCAGGTCTGCCGCCGCAGCTCCCAGCTCGCCGGGTCGTTGTCGGTCGGCATCGGCCACAGCACTGTACGGAGCTCGTCGGCGGCGCAGATCTCCACCAGGCAGCCGAAGGCGTCCGTCCCGCGCTCGGCGGCGATGTCCCGTACGACGCGCCCGGTCAGCCCGGCGTTGGCCGCGGAGTAGGTGTCGCCGATGACGTACCGCTCGAAGTTGGCCAGCCGCCGGAAGACCCCGGCCTCGGGGCTGTGCGCGCGGCGCAGCATCTCTTCCCGTACGGCGGGGTCGCGGAGCTTGGCGATCCGCTCGGGGACCGGCAGCCCGAGGATGTCGCCCCACCCGGGGATGAGGTTGAGCGCGCAGAAGGTGCCCAGCGACATGTTCATGGGGGTGAGGATCGGCATGGTCAGCGCGACGATCCGGCCGCCCGCCTTACGGGCCCGCTCGCTCGCCTCCAACTGCCGCGGCACCCGCTCCGGCACGGCGGCGTCGATCGTGAGGACGTTCCAGTTCAGCGGCCGCCCGGAGACCGTGGTCATCTCCACGAACAGATCGATCTCGTCGTCCGAGAACCGGTCGAGACAGCCCGCGACGATCGCCTCGATCTGCGTCCCCTCGTGTTCGCCGACCGCCCGCGACAGCGCGATCAGCTCCTCGGGCCGGGCGTGGCGGGAGGCCACCGGCTTGCGGTCGCCGTCCGAGTGGGTGGAGGACTGGGTGGTGGAAAGCCCCCAGGCGCCGGCGTCCATGGCCGCGTGGAGGAGCCGCAGCATCTCGTCCATCTGCGCGGCCGTGGGCTGCCCGCCGATCGCGTCGGGGCCCATCACATGGCGGCGCAGCGCGCAGTGCCCCACCATGAAGCCCGCGTTGACCGCGATCCGCCCGTCCAGCGCGTCCAGGTACTCGCCAAAGGTGTGCCAGTTCCATGGCGCCCCCTCCTCGAGCGCCACCAGCGACATGCCCTCGACCTTGCTCATCATCCGCCGGGTGTAGTCGGCGTCCTCGGGCCGCTCCGGGTTGAGCGGCGCGAGCGTGAAGCCGCAGTTGCCGCCCGCGACGGTGGTCACGCCGTGGTTCAGGGAGGGGGTGGCGTACGGGTCCCAGAACAGCTGCGCGTCGTAGTGCGTATGCGGATCGACGAACCCGGGCGCGAGCACGAGACCGGTCGCGTCCTCGACGCTCCGGGCCTGCTCGGTCACGGTGCCGGGCTCGGCGATGACCGCGATGCGCCCGTCCCGCAGGCCGACGTCGGCGACATGGGCGGGGGCGCCGGTGCCGTCCACGACGGTCGCGGCGCGTATGAGGTGGTCGAGCACGGTGGTTCTCCCTTCACGCTCGGTTCTGCTCACGCTCGGTTCTGCTCAGTCGCGGGACGCCTGGCGGAAACGGGTCGTACGGTGCACCGGGTCGGTGTCGATCTTCGGGATGACGTGCTCGCCGATCAGCTTGATCGTGTTCATGGTGTCCTCGCTGCTGATCCCGATCGGCAGCCCGAAGGACAGCTGGTCCGCGCCCGCCTGCTCCCACCGCTTGCACTGCCGGAAGACCTCGTCCGGATCGCCGCAGATCATCAGCTCCTCGGCGATCAGCAGCTCGATGATCTCCTCGGTGTACTCGGGCAGCAGCTCGGGCCACTCCGGAATGCCCTCCGGCCGCGGGAAGGTGTCGTGGTAGCGGAAGAGCAGCGACTGCAGATAGTTGAGCCCGCCGCCCACCGCGATCTCGACCGCCTTGGCGTGGGTCTCCGCGCAGATCGCCGTGGACGTCACCATCACGTTGTCGTTGACGAAGCCGCCGACCGGCTCGGCCTCCTTGACGGCGTTCTTGTACGAGTCGAGGACCCACTCCATGTCCGAGACCTTCTGGATGGAGAAGCCGAGCACGCCGAGCCCCTTCTTCCCCGCCATCGCGTACGAGGACGGCGACCCGGCCGCGTACCACATGGCCGGATGCGAGGCCCCGTACGGCTTCGGCAGCACCTTGCGCGGCGGAAGCGTCCAGTGCGTGCCCGTGAAGCCCTGGTACTCGTCCTGCAGCCACATCTTGGGGAACTCGGCGATCGTCTCTTCCCAGATCTCCTTGGTGTGGTTCATATCGGTCACCCCCGGCAGGAACCCGAGGATTTCGTGGCTGCCCGCCCCGCGCCCCGACCCGAACTCGAAGCGGCCGCCGGAGAGGTGGTCGAGCATGGCGACCTTCTCGGCGACCTTGACGGGGTGGTTGACCTGGGGCAGCGGGTTGAAGATCCCGGAGCCCAGGTGGATCCGCTCGGTGGCGTGCGCGAGGTAGCCGAGGAAGACGTCGTTGGCCGACAGGTGGGAGTACTCCTCCAGGAAGTGGTGCTCGGAGGCCCACGCGTACTTGAAGCCCGACCGGTCCGCCTGGATGACGTACTCGGTCTCCTCGATCAATGCGTGGTGCTCTGCCTCCGGGTCGGCCTCCTGCCGACTCCTGGGCACATATCCCTGCACAAAGAGTCCGAATTCCATGGAGGGTCACCGCCTCAAGTTCCATCTGACGCTCCGTCAGATTCTGATTGACTCTGACACCACGAGGTTTGACCGTCAAGGGCCGCCTGCGGAAGTCCGCACTAGAAGACCGAGACCCCCGCCAGCCACCCCCCGTCCACGACGAACGGCTGGCCGGTGATGTACGAGGAGTCGTCCGAGGACAGGAAGAGCGCCAGCCGGGCGACCTCCCCCGGCTTCCCGATCCGTCCCAGCGGCACCAGCTTCTTGTACAGCTCGTCCACCGCCGCCGACGCCTCGGCGAGGTCGGCGCCCGGGTCGAGCTGGGCGGGGTTGGTCATCGGTGTGTCGACCGCCCCGGGGCACATCGCGTTGACCCGGATCCCCTTCGGCGCCAGTTCCATCGCCGCCACCCGTGTCATCCCGACGACGGCGGCCTTGGTCGCGGCGTACGAGGTCAGGAACGCCATGCCGGACAGCGCGACATACGACGCGGTGTTCACGATCGTCCCGCCACCGGCCGCCGCCAGCTCCGGCGCCACCGCCCGCATCCCGAGGAACGCCCCGACCTGGTTGACCTGGACGACCGCCAGATACTCCTCCAGCGGGGTGCTGACCAGCTCGTTGAAGCGCAGGATGCCCGCGTTGTTGACCAGCCCGTCGAGCCCGCCGAAGGCGTCCTTGGCGGCCGAGACGGCGGCGGTCCAGTCCTCCTCCCGCCCCACGTCGAGGTGGATGTACCGGGCCGCCTCCCCCAGCTCCTTGGCGAGCGCTTCGCCCTGCTCGTCCAGCACATCGCCGAGCAGGACCCGCGCGCCCTCGGCGACGAACAGCCGCGCCTCCTGCTCGCCCTGTCCGCGCGCCGCACCCGTGATGATGACGACCCGCCCGTCCAGCTTGCCCACGTCTTCCTCCCTGATCAGTCGTCGAGATGCGGTCAGTCGTTCAGAAGCGGGGCGACATGGGTGCCGAAGGCCGCCATCTGGTCGATCAGCTCGGCCCGGTCGCGACAGCGGAACCGCACCTGGATCTGGTCCACCCCCATCGCCGCGTATGCGCGCAGCGACTCGGCGAGCCGGTCAGGGTCGCCGGTCAGCGTCCGCCGGCCGACCTCCCAGCCGGGGGCGCCCACGTACAGGGGCTCCGCGATGGCCCCGATCTCGGCGGGCTCCGCACAGCCCGGATCGTGCCGGGCGGCCCGTTCGCGCAGCTCCCGCAGCCGGGCGAGCTGCCCCGGCAGCCGGTCCCGCGGATCGCCCTGCGGCAGCCAGCCGTCCCCGCGCACCGCCGCCCGGCGCACCGCGGCGGCCGAGGACCCGCCCACCCAGATCGGCGGCCGCGGGGTCTGTACGGGGCGCGGGGCCTGCCCGAGCCCGCTGAACGCGAACCGCTCGCCGCCGAACTCGGGGAACTCCTCCGGCCCCAGCGCGGCCTTCAGCGCGTCGATCGTCTCGTCCAGGAGGGCGCCGCGCGCGGCGAAGTCCACGCCCAGCGCCTCGAACTCCTCGCGTACATGACCGGCCCCGACCCCCAGGATCAGCCGCCCGCCGCTGAGGTGGTCGAGCGTGGCGTACTGCTTGGCGATCAGCAGCGGATGCCGCAGCGCGGCGACCGCGACATGGCTGAGCAGCCGCACCCGCTCGGTGGCGGCGGCCAGATAGGCGAGGGTGGCCACCGGGTCGTACCAGACGGTGCCCATGGCCTGGGCCAGCCGTCTGGGGATCGCGACGTGATCGCACACCGCGATGTATGCGAAGCCGAGCCGGTCGGCGGCGCGGGCGATCTCGACGAGATCGGCGGGGCCGGCCCGCACCTCCCACGGCTCGGCGTAGATGGTGGATTGCGACTGGATCGGAAGCTGAATTCCGTAGCTCAGCCGCCCTTTGGGCAGGATGCGCACGCCGCCGCCTCCTTCGCGGTCGACCGCGTTACTGACGGACCGCCATCGTCGTATCTGACGGACCATCAGACAAGAGGGCGGGCGCCCCGGCCTCAGTTCCTGGGAGGCGCCCGCCCTCAGCTCTTCGGACGCGGCCCGGAGCCATACCCCCCGGAGCCGTACCTCAGATCCTCGGGCGCACCTCGATCGCCACCTGGTCGTACGCCCCGTACGAGATCCACTCGGTGCCCATCAGCAGAATCACCCAGGACCCGCCCCGCTCCCAGACCAGGCACTGGTCGGCGTCGTCCGGCTTGACGATCCCCTCGGGGAGCGGCTCGCCGAGCCGTTCGCGCAGCAGCCGCGCGGCACGCTCGTACTCCGCCTGGAAGTCCTCGCGGGGGGCGTCCGGCCGGCAATCGGGGCGACCGAGGAAGGGGCCCAACTCCCGTTCCCACTCGTCGGGGTCGTCCGGGTCGGCGAAGTAGGCGAAGGGCATCAGAACGGAGCAGTCCGTACGGCACTCCGCGTGCTCGCACACCACCTCGCGGCCGTCCCGGCAGCCCGGCCACTCGCCGAGCACCAGCCACCAGTCGTCCACGCCCTCCTCGCCGGCGATCGGCCACGGCTCGTACCAGCCGATGACGGCCTCACCGTCCTCCCCCGTCGCATGCCAGCCGTTGCGCACGAAGGCGTCCTCGTACGCCTCGAGGCTCCACGGCAGGTCCGCGAGCTCGATCATCCGGTCCACCAGGTCGCCGTCGAGGGGCCGCACGGTCATCGCCATGGCGGGCACGCTACCGAGGCGGCCCGGGGAAGGGATCACGGGGTGTCGCGGGTGGGCGGGGGCGGGGGAGGTCCCGCCCACCCGCAGCCCGCGCTCAGGCCCCGGGCCCGGCCCAGAGGCCGTCCTCCGTGAGCCCCAGCAGCTCGATGGCGTTGCCGCGCACGATCCGCTCCACGACGTCCTGCGGCAGATGGCCCATCTGGGCCTCGCCGACCTCGCGCGACTTGGGCCAGGTCGAGTCGGAGTGCGGGTAGTCGGTCTCGTACAGGACGTTGCCGACCCCGATGGCGTCCAGGTTCCGCAGCCCGAAGGCGTCGTCGAAGAAGCACCCGTACACATGCTCCGCGAACAGCTCGGACGGCGGCCGCAGCACCTTGTCCGCCACCCCGCCCCAGCCGCGGTTCTCCTCCCAGACCACGTCGGCGCGCTCGAGGATGTACGGGATCCAGCCGATCTGGCCCTCGGCGTACATGATCTTCAGGTCGGGGAACCGGTCCAGTTTGCCGCTCATCAGCCAGTCGACCATCGAGAAGCAGCAGTTGGCGAAGGTGATCGTGGAGCCGACCGCCGGGGGCGCGTCCGCCGAGGTCGAGGGCATACGGGAGGACGAGCCGATATGCATGGCGACGACCGTCCCGGTCTCGTCGCAGGCCGCGAAGAAGGGGTCCCAGGCGTCGGTGTGGACCGACGGGAGCCCGAGGTTCGGCGGGATCTCGGAGAAGCAGACGGCCCGCACCCCGCGCGCGGCGTTGCGGCGCACCTCGGCGGCGGCCAGCTCGGCGTCCCACAGCGGGATGAGGGTGAGCGGAATCAGCCGCCCCTGCGCCTCGGGCCCGCACCACTCCTCCACCATCCAGTCGTTGTACGCGCGCAGCGCCAGCAGACCGAGCTCATGGTCCTTGGCCTCGGTGAAGGTCTGCCCGCAGAAGCGCGGGAAGGTCGGGAAGCAGAGCGCGGACTCGACGTGGTTGACGTCCATGTCCGCGAGCCGGTCGGGCACGGAGTAGGAGCCCGGCCGCATCTGCTCGTAGGTGATGGCCTCGAGTTTCACCTCCTCCCTGCTGTATCCGACGGCGGTGTCGAGGCGGGTGAGCGGCCGGTGCAGGTCCTCGTACACCCACCAGTCCGCGATCGGCCCGTCGTCGCCGGGGGCGCCCATCTTCGGGGCGAACTTGCCGCCGACGAAGGTCATCTCCTTCAGGGGCGCCCGGACGATGCGCGGGGCGATGTCGCGGTACTTCGACGGGAGGCGGTCCCGCCAGACGTGAGGGGGTTCGACCGTGTGGTCGTCCACCGAAATTATCTTCGGGAAGCTCTCCATGTCTGCCACGGTAGCGCTGATCTGACGGTTCGTCAGCTAACTGTTCGCCGACGAGGGCGATCAGGCCCCGTCCTGACTGAGGAGCACTCTGCTTACGAGACGCACTGTCCCTACTGACGTAAGGGGCATCGGCAAGACAAACTGGCCCGCAGTTGCGACGCATGGGTGGGGAGAGACCATGGCCGGCGAGAAGGGGCAGGAGTGGGAGCAGCCCTTGCGCTTCACCGTGCTCGGACCAGTAAGGGCCTGGCGGGGTGATGAACCGATCGCCACCGGCCCGCCGCAGCAGAGAGCCATGCTCGCAGCCCTGCTGTTACACGGAGGACGGACCGCGACAACGCCGGAGCTGATCGATGACCTGTGGGGCGACGACCCCCCGGACGCGGCCCTCTCCACGCTGCGCTCGTACGCCTCCCGACTGCGCAAGGCATTCGGACCGCACTCCAACGTGCTGGTCAGTGAATCGGGGGGCTACGCGATCCACATCGGCGTGGGCGCCCTGGATACCGACGTTGTCGATCAGTTGGCCGCGGAGACGGACAAGGCACGACACTCCGGCGACCGGGCCCGTGCCCACGAGCTCATCGGCAAGGCGCTGGATCACTGGGGCGGCGAGCCCCTTGCCGGCCTGCCGGGCCCGTACGCGGCAACACAGCGCACGCGGCTGGTGGAGTGGCGGCTCGCCCTCTTGGAGACAAGGCTCGACCTCGATCTGGAGCTGGGCCATCACGCAGAAGTCGTAGCCGAGCTGACGGCGCTCACCGCCCAGCACCCGTTCCGTGAGCGGTTACGCGAGTTGCTCATGCTGGCGCTGTACCGCAGCGGTAGGCAGGCCGAAGCACTGGCCGTGTACAACGACACGCGGCGCCTGCTGGCCGAGGAACTCGGCGCGGATCCGTGCGCGGAACTGTCCGAGCTACAACAGCGAATACTGCGGGCGGACGCGGAGCTGACCGCCCCCGTGGGCACTCGCGCCACCGCTGGCTCCACGCTTGTAAGGCCCGCCCAGCTGCCGGCCACGGTCGCGGACCTCACCGGCCGCGTCGCCCTTATCCACGAACTGCGCGACCATCTGACCTCCACGAAGCGGCATGTCATGGCAGTGTCAGCCGTCGCCGGCATCGGCGGTGTCGGAAAGACGACGCTGGCGGTCCACATGGCGCACGAGACGCGGCACCACTTCCCGGATGGCCAGCTCTACGTCGACCTCCAGGGCGCAGGCCCGGCCCCGGCCGAACCCGAGGCCGTTTTGGGGGCCTTCCTGCGCGCGCTGGGCACCCTTGACTCCGACATTCCCGACGGCGTTGAAGAGCGAGCCGCCCTCTACCGTTCAACGCTGGACGGCCGCCGCGTGCTGGCGCTCCTCGACAACGCCCGTGACGCCGCCCAAGTGCGGCCGCTGCTACCAGGCACGGAGGGCTGCGCCGCGCTCATCACCAGCCGCACCCGCATGGTCGACCTGGAAAGCGCACACCTTGTCGACCTGGACGTCATGAGTCCCGAGGAGGCTCTGGCCCTCTTCGCCCGAGTTGTCGGCCAAGAACGCATCAAGTCGCAGCCGGAAGCGGCCATGGACGTCGTCGCCGCTTGCGGCTTCCTGCCCCTGGCCATCCGCATCGCCGCCTCCCGGCTGGTCTCGCGGCGCACATGGACCGTGTCGTTCCTCAGGCGCAGGCTGGCTGACGAGCGCCGGCGGCTGGACGAGCTGCGGGCCGGGGACCTGGCCGTCAAGGCCAGTTTCGAGCTGGGCTACGGGCAGCTGGAGCCACGGCAGGCGCGGGCCTTCCGGCTGCTGGGGCTGGCCGACGGACCCGATATCTCGCTGTCGGCGGCAGCGGCCGTTCTGGACCTGGACGACGAGGATGCCGACGAACTCCTCGCTTCCCTGGTGGACATCTCCCTCCTGGAGCCCACCGTGCCGGGGCGCTACCGCTTCCACGACCTGGTGCGGCTGTACGCACGGGCGTGCGCGGAGCGGGACATCCAGCCAACGGCCGAGCGGGAGGCCGCGCTGTCGCGGCTGCTGGACTTCTACCTGGCCACGGCGGCCCAGGTGTACGCGCTGGAGCGCCCCGGGGACAGCACGATCGGCCATTTCCAGGCCACCGGCCATCCAGGGCTGCGTTTCGACTCCTCAGGAGCCGCGCTCGACTGGCTTTTCACTGAGGCCGACTGCCTGATCGCATGCGCGCTGCAGTGCACCGGCGCGAGCACCCGCCGCGCCGCCGATCTGCTGATAGCCGCCCTCGACCTCGCCGAGTCCGGAGCCAGATCGCCTGAGTACGAGACCGCGGCCCGATCGATCAGCGATGCCGCTCACACCGCAACGGACTTCCGGACCGAGGCCCGCGCACGTTCCGCGCTGGGACATCTGTACAGCTTCGCCGGTCGCTTCACCGAGGCCGACCGGGAGCTGCGACGCGCCCTGGAGCTGGCCCCCGACGACCCGGTGGTCGCCAGCCGCGCCCCCAGCCAGCTCGGCACCGTCGCCTACAGTCAGGAGCGGTACGAGGACGCCGAGACGTTCGTGAGCCAGGCGCTCGCCGCCTACCGCACCGAAGGCAACGAGGCCGGCGAGGCGAGCGCCCTGTCCAACCTGGCCCGCCTCCATGTGCACCGCGGCCGCACCCAGAGAGGCGTGGAGCTTGCCGAGCAGGGCGTCTCCATCTACCGTCGGCTCGGCGCCCCGCTGCGGCTCGCCAACGCGATGTACACACTCGGGATAACTCTGGCGAGCGCCGGCCGCGTGAACGAGGCCCTTGATCAACTGACCCAGGCACTCAGCGCCTTCAAGGAGGCGCGTCAGCCACTGTGGGAAGGGATGGCTCACTTTCGGCTGGCCGAAACACATCTGGCCGCAAACCGTCCCGCCAAGGCGGTGGTGCACGCCGAGCGGTCACTCGCCCTCGGGGGCCTCGGCGGTGAACGGCGCCGTCTGTCCTTTCTGACGGTGCACGGCGACGCCTTGACGGCGTTGGGCCAACACTCCCGAGCGCAGGAGTCCTGGCGCGAGGCGCAAGCCATCCAGGAACGGCTTGACGCGCCTACCAGTTCGCGATCGGTCCGCAGCAGCTAGGGGCGCCCCCGGGCAATGGGCACTCTTTACTGACGTATGAGCCGGGGCAGGGCAGACTGGCCAGTGCAGGGAAAAGTACGTGCGGGGGGCACCATGGTCGGCGACAAGCGCCTTGGAAATCGGGAGGGTTGCACCGCGTCAGGACCCGAGGGCACCTGGCGCGACGAGGAGGCGGCTCTTGCCCTCTCCGAGGCCCGGATCGAACTGGAGTGGGAAAGGAGCAGGGGCGCCGAGATCGTCACGGAGCGCCGGGGCACCCCAGGGGGCGCCTCCGGGGGCGATGCCACCGTCCCAGCGGGCACGGTCTCCAGCACCGCGGTCTCCAAGGGCGCCGTCTCCGGACACCGGCAGCACACCCTCCGCGCGGACGCCGAACTTGCCGAGCTGCCCGTGCGCCGCGATCACTTCCTGTCCGGCGCATCCGTCGTACGCCCCGCCCAGCTGCCCGCCTCGGTGGCGGACTTCACTGGCCGCGCCGAGGCAGTACAGGAGCTGAGCGAGCTTCTGACGGCCAAAGGCCGCGAGCCGGCTGTCCTGACCATCGCCGGCACCGGAGGGATCGGCAAGACAGCCCTAGCCGTCCACGTCGCTCACGCCGCCCGACGTCACTTCCCCGACGGTCAGCTCTACATCGACCTCTGCGGCGCAGGCTCCTCCCCCACCGAGCCGGAAGCCGCCCTGAGCGCATTTCTGCGCTCAGTGGGCACCCTCGACACCACGATCCCGGACAACATCGAAGAGCGTGCCGCTCTCTACCGTTCGGCGCTGGAGGGCCGCCGGGTCCTGATCCTGCTGGACAACGCTCGCGACGCCGCCCAGATCCGCCCACTCCTCCCGGGCGATGACGCTGGCGGCTGCGCCACACTGATCACCAGCCGGACCAACATGGCCGGCCTGGAGGGCTCCCACCTCGTCGACCTGGACGTGATGAGCCCGGCGGAGGCGTTCGCCCTCTTCGCCCGCATCGTCGGCGAGGAGCGGGCGAGCGTGGAGCGCGAGGAGGTCATGGGCGTCCTCGCGTCCTGCGGCTTCCTGCCGCTCGCGATCCGCATAGCGGCCTGCCGGCTCGCCTCCCGGCGCACCTGGACGGTCTCCGTCCTCGCCCGCAAGCTCGCCGACGAGCGGCGGAGGCTGGACGAGTTGCGGGCCGGGGACCTGGCGGTCAAGGCGAGTTTCGAGCTGGGTTACGGGCAACTGGAGCCGCAGCAGGCGCGGGCGTTCCGGCTGCTGGGGCTGGCCGACGGACCCGACATATCGCTGTCGGCGGCTGCGGCATTGCTGGACCTTGGTATCGAAGAGACGGAAACTCTCCTCACCTCGCTGATGGACATCTCGCTCTTGGAGTCCGTCGTGCCGGGACGCTACCGCCTTCACGACCTCGTACGGCTCTACGCCCGAGCCTGCGCGAATCAGGACCAACTGACCACGTCGGAACGAGAGGCAGCACTCTCACGACTACTGGACTTCTATCTGGCCACGGCGACTCGGGTGTACGCCATGGAGCGCCCGGGCGACCGGACGGTCGTACACCTCGAAACCACCGCCTACCCCGGCCTGACCTTCGAATCGTCCAGGGCAGCGCTGGACTGGTTGTTCACCGAAGCGGACTGCCTGATCGCATGTGCTCGGCAGTGCATCGGTGACGGCAAACGCCGACGCGCCGCTGATCTCTTGACGGCCGCGCTCGACCTCGCTGAGTCCGGGGCGAGATCACGCCAGTACGAGAGTGTGGCCAAGGCGATCAGTGACTCCGCCTGCACGGTCGGGGACTTGCACACGGAGGCCCGCGCACGGTCGACATTGGGGAATTTGTACTGCTTCACCGGGAGGTTCGACCGCGCCCGCCTGGAGCTTGGTCGCGCCTTGGAGCTGGCGATGGCCGGTGGTGATCGACTGCTGGTCTCTCGCGCCCCCAATCGGCTTGGCGTCATCGCCCTCTACCAAGGCCGCTACGCGGACGCCGAAGCGTACTTCAAGCAGGCAATTGACGCCTTTCGCTCCGACGACAACGAGCCAGGCGAGGCAAGCGCTCTTTCCAACCTCGCGCGTGTCCACCTGAACACGGGCCGCACTGAAACCGGGATGAAACTGGCCGAGCATGTCCTCAGGATCTATCAGAGGCTCGGCTCGTCGCTTCGCGTGGCCAATGGCATGTACGGGCTCGGCATAGCCCTCACACGCATCGGGAAGTTCGAGGAGGCAGACGCCCAACTCACACGAGCGTTGGCGATTTTCGTGGAGAACCGTCAACGACTATGGGAGGGAATGACCCACTTCCGGCTGGCCGAAATGCATCTGGCGGCATGCCGCCCCACTCAGGCGGTAGAGCATGCAGAGCGCTCGCTGGCACTAGGCGGCATCGGCGGCGAATGGCGTCGCGGCACATTCCTGACTCTCCTGGGGAAGGCATTGATGCGTATGGGACAGACAGAACAAGCCCAGGAGTGCTGGCGCCAGTCGCGGGCGATCTACGAGCAAACGGGCTCGCCCGAGGTAGAGGAAGTTCGCCAGCTGTTGTCAGACGCATGGCCGAAAACCCAGCTCCGTGCTGACGGTCCGTCGGCACGATGACGTCGGACAAGTGTGGCAGGCCTTGTGGAGAGACGCTGTCCCTGCTGACGTAGGGGGTCTGGACAAGGCAAACTGGCCCGTGCGACTCAGAAGCACAGGCAGGGGGAGACCATGGCCGGCGGTAAGGGGCAGGTGCAGGGGCATCAGTTGCGCTTCACCGTGCTCGGACCGGTTCGGGCCTGGCGAGGCGAGCAACAGCTCGCCACGGGCGCACCGCAGCAGCGCGCGCTGCTCGCGGCTCTTCTGCTGCGCGGAGGACGTACCGCTACGGCGCCCGAACTCGTCGACGCCCTGTGGGGCGAAGATCCGCCGGACGCCGCTATTGCCGCGTTGCGGACGTACGCCTCCCGACTCCGGAAGGTATTCGGGCCGGACTCTCAGGTACTTGCCAGCGAGTCCGGCGGGTACGCGATCCGCATTGGGATGGGCGCCCTGGACCTCGACGCGGCCGAACACCTCGCCGCAGAGGCAGAGAAAGCCCAGCATTCTGGAGATCGGCCCAAGGCGCGCAACCTGATCGCCCAGGCGCTGAACCTGTGGGATGGTGAACCGCTGGCGGGGCTGCAAGGGCCTTACGCGGAGACCCAGCGCATCCGGCTGTCAGAGTGGCGGCTATCTCTCATTGAGACACGCCTCAGTCTCGACCTCGAGCTCGGGCACCACGCGGAAGCCGTCTCCGAACTGACAGCACTGACCGCCGCTCACCCACTGCGTGAGCGGCTTCGTGAACTGCTGATGCTCGCGCTGTACCGCAGCGGCCGTCAGGCGGAAGCTCTGGCCGTATATGCCGACACACGGCGGCTCCTGGCTGAGGACCTGGGTGTGGACCCATGCCCGGAACTTTCGGAACTGCAACAGCGCATTCTCCAGGCCGACGCCGAGCTGGCGGTTCCCACCACCGCCTCCGCCGATCTCGGCACCCGCGCCGCTTTCGTACGTCCCGCCCAGTTGCCCGCGACAGTCGCCGACTTCACCGGCCGGGCCGCCTTCATCGACGAACTGAGCGATCAACTTGCCACTACCGAGGGGCATGTCATGGCCGTGTCAGCCGTCGCTGGAATCGGCGGCGTCGGCAAGACCACCCTGGCTGTCCATGTGGCACACGCGGCCCGTCGTCACTTCCCGGATGGCCAGCTCTACGTCGATTTGCAGGGTGCGGGCCCAGTCGTAGCCGACCCTCATGCCGTACTGGGGGCCTTCCTGCGCGCCCTGGGCATCATGGACTCGGCGATCCCGGACAGCCTTGATGAACGGGCAGCGCTCTACCGCTCGACGTTGGACGGCCACCGCGTCCTCGCGCTCCTGGACAACGCCCGCGACGCTGCCCAGGTACGTCCGCTGCTACCCGGTACGGCGGGCTGCGCGGCGCTGATCACCAGCCGCAATCGCATGGTTGACCTGGAGAGCGCCCATCTTGTCGACCTCGACGTCATGAGCCCCGAGGAGGCTCTGGATCTCTTCACCCGCATCGTGGGGGAAGAACGTGTGAGCGCGGAACGCGACTCGGCCATGGACGTCGTTGCCGCGTGCGGATTCCTGCCACTGGCCATCCGCATCGCCGCCTCCCGGCTGGCCTCGCGACGGACGTGGACACTATCTGTTCTCGCACGGAAGCTGGGCGACGAGCGACGGCGGCTGGTGGAACTGCGAGCCGGAGACCTGGCAGTCGAGGCCACCTTCGAGCTGGGCTACGGACAGCTGGAGCCGGCGCAGGCCCGGGCGTTCCGCCTGCTGGCGCTCGCCGACGGGCCGGACATCTCTCTGGCTGCCGCCGCAGTCGTTCTCGACATGGATGTCGATGAGGCAGAGGAGCTGATCGAGTCCCTCGTCGACGCCTCGCTCCTCGAATCTGCCGCACCCAGCCGCTACCGCTACCACGATTTGGTGCGACTCTACGCGCGTGACCGAGCGGAGCGGGACGAACTGCCGCCAGAGGAGAGGGGAGCGGCTCTCGCCCGATTGCTCGACTTCTACCTCGCCACTGCGGCGCAGGTCTACGCCATTGAGCGGCCGGGCGACAGGCTTGTCGACCATCTGGCGCCGACCAAACGCCCCGGGCTCACCTTCGCCGACCACGACGCCGCCCTGGACTGGTTGTTCACCGAGGCCGACTGCCTCCTGGCATGCGCCCAGCAGTCCGCTCACGGGGATACACTGCGCCGTGCCGCCGATCTGCTGGCGGCCGCCACCGACCTCGCCGAGTCCGGAGCCAACGCACGACGCTACGAGGCTGTCGCCCAGCACATCAGCGAAGCGGCACAACAGGTCGGAGATCTGCAAGCCGAGGGGCGCGCACGTTTCTTCCTGGCCAAGGCTTGCACCCTGGCGGGGCGGTACGCCCAGGCAGACGAAGAGGCAAAGGTCGCCGTCGTGGTGGGCATGGCCGCCGAGGACCCGGTCCCGGTCGGCCGCGCCTCGGTCCAACGCGCCATTATCGCTCTCGGTCAGAAGCGGTTGGCGGACGCGGAGGCGCACGCCCTACGGGCGATCGACGCCTATCGCGCCGACGGCGACCTCCCCTGCGAGGGCAGTGCACTGTGCAACCTCTCTCGTGTTCATCTCGAGACCAACCGAATCGCGAGCGCCGTGGAGATTGCTCGGCAGGGAGTCGACATCTACGAGAGCCTGGGCCGCACTCTGCGCCTGGCCAATGCTAAGTACGCTCTTGGCGTGGCCCTGACCCGCGCGGCCAGGACGACCGAGGCTCTTGATCAGTTGACCGAGGCACTCGCCATCTTCCGCGAGAGCCGTCAGCCCCTGTGGGAGGGCATGGCCCACCAGCGGCTGGCAGAGGCCTACTTGGCCTCGCAGCGCCCCGCCCAGGCGGCCAGCCACGCCGAGCAAGCACTCGCCCTCCGCGGGATCGGCGGCGAATGGCGACGCGCCATCCTTCTGACGGTGCTCGGAAAAGCGTTGATGGGCATCGGGCAATCCGGTCGTGCTGAAGCCTGCTGGCGCGAGGCGCTTTCCTTGCATGAGCAGGTGGGGATGCCCGAGGCCGACGAGGTACGACGGCTGCTGACCCCCGCGGCCGTGGCCTAGCGACAGCCCGCCAGCCCGACGTTCATCAATCGTTTATCGCCGTCGTGCAGTCTTTATCACGATCGATCCGTCCCCGCGGGGGGCAGGCGGATCGGTCACCCGGCCGCATGGTTAAGGTGAGCGGCCCTGAGGCGCCCGTCCGGCGACCCACGGGGGAGTCGCCGGGCGGGCGTACGAAAGACCTGCCCACTGTTTTAGGGAGTTGATCCTGTTGAGCCAGGACAAGAAGCCTGCGTCCGACGCCTACCGGCCGTTGGAGGACCACCCGCCCGTACCGTCGGCGCTGGCAACCACCGAGGACCACGCACCTGTTCCGCCCGCTCTCGCCACCACCGAGGACCACGCACCCGTTCCGCCGTCGCTGGCCGGGGAGGACCACCCGCCGGCTCCGCCCACGGGTCGGGCCAAGGGCAAGGCTGCGGGGGGCGAGGGCGTCGATCCGAGTTCGATCAGCGTTATGGAAGACCACGCGCCGGTCCCCAAGCCGCTGGCCGCCAAGGAAGACCACGCGCCATCGGAGAGCTCCAGGTAACGCTGCTGGCTCACACCAAGTGAGTTAACCCATGGGGCCGATGTTGATGGCATGGAGGGGAAGCCATCGACATCGGCCCCAACTGCTGCGCGCCTGGACTTACCTCCGACGCACAATAACTTCCTTATATTTCGCGCCAGGCGCTCGAACATCCATACCTTTTGCCGGTACGTTTGCATTACCAAATGAAGGCTTGGCTCTCCCGCAAAGGATCCGGAATGACTCGCACCAGAAGGCCCCTTGCCACACTGGCCATAGCAGCCGGCATCGCCATCAGCATCGCGACCCCGGCAATGGCAGTTGCAACGATCTCAACCGGAAACCACGTGTCCGCCACCAGCGCATCAGGTCAGGTCGAGACCACAACGAATGTCGTCATGTCCACGCTCGAAGACCACTTCCCGGGGCCCGTCCCGAACTAAGGGCCTACACGCGCCAACCGGGGCCGGGCCAGAACCCGGCCCCTTCGCGTTACCCAGCCACGTCTGATTCCCGCCCTTGGCAAGATCAGGCCCGTTCGACGGGCTGCGATGGGCCGGATCACACGACCGCCACCTGTCCGAGTCGCGCATTGACCCTCGCATTGATGTCAGGCTCTACAAAGGCTCCGAAGGGCCGCCGCACCGGCCGCCCCGCACGCCAAGGAGCCCCGCCGTGCAACTCCACGTCATCCTGCCCGCCGAGTCGCCCGCGACCGACATCCACGAGCTGGCCGCCCTCGCCCAGGAGGCCGAGCGCCTCGGATACGACGGCATCTGGCTGCCCGATCATCTGCTGCCGCCCGGCCCGTACGGGCCGGAGAAGTACGGCGGCGTCTACGAGCCGCTGACCGCGCTCGCGTATCTCGCGGCGGTCACCCGCAGGGTCACCCTCGGCACCTCCGTCCTCATCCTGCCGCTGCGCGACCCGCTGCTCGTCGCCCGGCAGGCGGCGACGCTGGCGCGGATGAGCGGCGGCCGGTTCGTGCTGGGGGTGGGGGCCGGGTGGGAGGAGTACGAGTTCGACGCCGCCGGGGCGGACTTCGCGACCCGGGGCGCCCGGACGACCAGCGCGCTGCGGCTGATCCGGCAGCTGCACGAGAGCGGCGGCGGGCCGTACGAGGACGCATTCCACTCGTTCGACGAGCGCGCCGTCTTCCAGCCCGTACCCGAGCACCCCGTGCCGTTCCTCATCGGCGGCAACTCGAACGCCGCGCTGCGCCGGACCGCGCAAGTCGGCGACTGGTGGCAGGGGGTGGGGCTGAGTCCGCGGGAGTTCGCCGGGCACCGGGCGAGGCTGCGGGAGCTGAGCGGTGGGCGGGAGATCCGCGCGGGGGCACGGATCGGGTGGGACGACGACGGGCGCGATACCGGGAAGGCGCGCGAGGAGGTGCGCGAGGAGGTGGAGGCGTGGCGGGCCGTTGACGCGGACCATCTGGCCGTGTGGTTCGGATCCCCGGAGGGCGACGGCTTCCGTCGGCGGATGCGGGCACTGGCCGAGGCCGTGGGCCAGGGCGACCGGCACTGAGCGGGCGGGTGGTCCGGGCGCGAGGGCAGCCCCGCAAAAACTGCGGGGCACGCATCTTTTCGCGTCACGCATCTTTGCGTGCCGCGCAAGTTTCGCTATCCTTCTCGGCATGGGGTTGCGAGAGCGGAAGAAGGCCGAGACACGCGCGTCGCTCAGCTGGGCGGCGATCCGGCTGACCGTCGAGCGCGGGTTCGACAGCGTCAAGGTGGAGGACATCGCCGAGGCCGCGGGGGTCTCGCCGCGCACGTTCAACAACTACTTCTCCAGTAAGGGCGAGGCGATCGCCGCCCGCCATCTCGACCGGTGCCTGGGTATCGCGGAGGCGCTGCGCGAGCGCCCGGCGGAGCCGCTGTGGGACGCGGTCCTCCACTCCGTACTGCCGCAGTTCGAGCCCGACGCGGCGGTGGCCGCCCATCCCGTTCCCGACGCGGCGCAGTGGACGGCGGGGGTGCGCCTCATGCTCGCCGAACCGGTTCTGCAAGGCGAGATACTGCGGGCCGGGGCCATCGCCGAGGCCGAGATCACCGCGGCCGTCGCCGACCGCACCGGCATCGATCCGCAACAGGACCTGTATCCGCACCTCGTCGCGTCCGCGGTCATGGCCGCGACGAACGCGGCCATGGCACACCACCTCCGCACCGATCCACCGGTGCCGATGAGCCGTCTGCTCACGGACGCCTTCACCCTGATCGCGGCAGGGCTGCCCACCCCCACGCCCTAGGCATCCCTCTCCACGCGCAAAGCCCGGCGACCGACCGGGCCGATACCCCCTGCCCAAAAACCCGAAAGCCTCAAAACCCGAAAGCCCGAAAGCCCGAAAAGGACTCTGCTCATGATCGATGTTGTCATCGCGGGCGCCGGACCCAACGGCCTGATGCTCGCCTGCGAACTCGCCCTGGCCGGCATCCGCCCCCTCGTCCTGGAACGCCTCACCGAACCGTCCACCGAGCAGCGCGCGAACGGCATGGTCGGCCAGGTCGTGCGGGTACTCGACCGGCGTGGGCTGTACGAGCGGCTGACCTCGCCCGGCGCCACACCCGAGCCGGTGCCCAGTTTCGTGTTCGGCGCGTTTCCGCTCGAGCTGAGCGACCTGCCGGACAACTCCCTCTACACCTTGTCGGTGCCACAGCGCCGGATCGAGCAGATGCTCGCCGAGCGCGCCGCCGAACTGGGCGTCGAGATACGCCGCGACCACGAGGTCATCGGTCTGGCGCAGGACGAGAAGTCGGTGACGGTCGAACTGCGCGGGCGCGAGCCGATCGAAGCGGCGTTCCTGGTCGGCGCCGACGGCGGGCGCAGCGTGGTCCGCAAGACCACCGGGATCGGCTTCCCCGGTGTGACCGCCGACGACTCGGTGTCGCGTGTGGGACAGGTGAGCGTGGACCCGGGCACGGTCGGCGCCGACGGCGGCCTGGTCGTGCCCGGCTTCGGCGCCGTACCGCCGTTCCGGCATCTGCGCACCGAGCGCGGGCTGATCGCCTGGGCGCCGTTCCCGGGCCGCGATCCGCTGCTCAGCACGGTGGAGTGGGACCAGCCGGCCGAGGGTGAGGCTTCCCTCGACGAGCTGCGGGCCAGCGCCTCCCGGGTGCTCGGCACGGACGTACCGCTCGCCCCGCCGACCGGGCCGGGCCCGCATGTGATGAGGCGGCTGTTCGGCGGCAACACCCGCATCGCGGAACGCTACCGCGCGGGCCGCGTCTTCCTGCTCGGCGACGCCGCGCATGTGCACTCGGCGATCGGCGGCCCCGGGCTCAACATGGGCCTCCAGGACGCGGTGAACCTCGGCTGGAAGCTGGCCGCGGAGCTGCGCGGCCACGCACCCGACGGACTGCTGGACAGCTACGAGGCGGAACGAGCCCCGGTGGCGCGGCGCGTCGCCATGCACACCCAGGCGCAGTCGCTGCTGATCCGCCCGGGCGGCGAAGTGACGGCGCTGCGCGAACTGTTCGGCGAACTTCTCGCCCAGCCCACGACCCGGCAACACCTCGCGGATCTGATGTCCGGCGCGGACATCACCTATGACATGGGTCCGGCGACCGGGCCGCTCGTCGGCCGCTGGGCACCCGATCTGCCTGGCCTGCGCGAGGCGACGCGCACCGCCCGCCCCCTCCTCCTCGACCCCACCGGCACCCTCGACACGGGCCCCTGGGCGCCGCACGTCGACATCCTGACCATCCCGGAACTCGACACCGCGCTGCTGCTGCGCCCCGACTGCTACGTCGCCTGGCAGGGCACGACGGACGACGGTCTGCGCGATGCGCTGGGCAGGTGGTTCAGGGCGGCTTGAGCGATGAGGGCTGGGCGACGGCGGCGCGGCGTGGTCCCGCACGCACGAAAATTCCCCAGCACCCCAAACCTAGGGCTGTTAGGTTAAACCTAGACTCCCTAGGAAGAGAGGCGGGGCCCAGCCATGCCCAAGCCCACAACCGGCACCCTCGACGTCCCCGGCGCCACCCTCCACTACGAGACCCGCGGCCGCGGCCCCGTCCTCCTGCTGATCCCCGGCGGCGCCGCCGACGCCGGGCTGTACGAGGGCATGGCCCCCGACCTCGCCGCCCACCACACCGTCGTCTCCTACGACCCACGCGGCCTGTCCCGCAGCCCCCTCGACGGCCCGCTCACCGACCAGCGGGTCGACGTATGGAGCGACGACGCCCACCGGCTGCTCGAACTGCTCTCGCCCCACGAGAGCGCGTACGTACTCGGCTGCAGCTCAGGCGCCGTCGTCGCGCTCGACCTCCTAGCCCGCCACCCCGAGCGGCTGCGCCGGGTCGTCGCCCACGAGCCCCCGCTGATCGAGGTCCTGGACGACCCCGCCCCGCACCGCCGCCTCTTCGCCGAGGTGCGCGAGACGTTCCGCAGGGACGGGGTCGGCCCCGCGATGGCGCGGTTCAACGAGGGCCTGGGCGGACGGCCATCGGACCGGCCGACCGAACTTCCGCCCGAGATCCAGGAGATGGCCGCCCGCATGCACGCCAACCTCCCCGTCTTCCTGGAACACGTCCTGTGCCCGTTCACCGCGACCGTCCCCGACCTCGCCGCCCTACGCCCCGCCGCGGACCGGCTGATACTGGCGGCCGGCCGGGACTCCCGGGAACAGGAGCCGCTGTACGGGCCGGCCCGGCGGCTGGCACAGCTGCTCGGGCCCGGCGGCGAGGTCGTGGAATTCCCGGGCGGGCATGTGGGCGCCACGGAACACCCGAAGGAGTTCGCGGGGCAGCTCCTGGCGGTGCTCGACCGCGGCTGAGTCCCCTACCCGATCGCTGACGTCGAGCCTTCAGCCAATCCGTGCTCGAAGGCGTTCGCTGAGCACGACATCATGCGGCAACCGCTCCAGTTCCCGCGCGTCCACGCTCACACCGTGCCACGCGATGATCCCGGCCAGCGAGGCCCAGTGGTCGGCCGCCATCTGCTCACCGGTCTGGCCGTCGCCCGGCTCGTCCGGCCCGACCACCATCCGGGCGTCCCTCTCGACATCCTCGACCGAGATCAATTTCCGGACATCCACCGGGCCCCAAAGGCTCCAGCCTCGATCGTCGAGCAGGACCAGGCTGCGGCCATCCGCGAGTACGGCCACAAGCCGTGCCGACATCGACATCTGCCCTGCGCGCGTGGCACCGTCGTCCAGATCGACGTGCGTGACCAAGCCCGTCACACCAGTCATGCCGCCCCTCTCGGCCAGCCCGACCCGCCTGGCCCAAGCCGTTCCGCTGGACGGTCACGATACCCGGGACCCGGTCACCGGATATGGGTCAGAGCCGCGGCGGCGACCGACGCCCCTGCGGGACACGTTCCATCCTGCGATTCCCCGGGGTCCGGAATCGTCGTGGTGCCGATCAGGCGATTGACATCGTGCACCGCGACGAAGATGAAGCAGATTCCCTGGAATTCAGCCTGCACAGCCTTGTGCTTCCCCACCGGCACCTGCGTGACGCGCCCGTTCTTGGTCATGGTCCGCGCGTAGGACAGTGGTAGATCCAGTGCGAGGCTGACGTTCTGCCCCTCCAACTTCCACGCGCACGCGGCCCCGTGCTTACCGGCCTCCTGTTTCCCCCGGCCGCTGATTCCCAACGCGGCGAGGTCACGCTCATCGAGGGCAAGGCACGGCCGCGACGCCAGCTGCGCCTGGGTGTACTTGCTCGGTTGCGATGCGGCGGAGGGCGAGGACGTGGCGGAGGCGGAGGGCGAGGACGTGGCGGCGGACGAGGCCGAGGATGCTGGACGGGAGGACGACGGCCGCGGCGCGGCCTGCCTGCTCGAGCACCCGGCGCCGAGGAGGCTCACGGCAAGTACGAGCACCAGTCCGGCTTTTCCGTGGGGGTGCCTTCTCCGGGCTCGCTGATCACGATCGAATCGCGGCATACCGGCACGGTAGTGACGCCGCGCCGGGACCGGTCCGCGGACGTCTGCCCGCCCTGCCCCCACCCCCTTACAAAAAATCGTTTGATGAAGAGCAAGCATTTTTTTGCGAGGGGGTGGGGGGCAGGGGCCTCTATGCCGACGCCTCCTCCGGAAACTTGACGTTCCCGGCGTCGGTCATCCACTCCCGCCCGCCTGCAGCCGGACGCAGGAAGGCGACGCGGGGCCCCGCCATCCTGTGGTCGAAGACGAGATCGTCAACGTGACAGACGTCCTGGAGGACACCGACACGCCCGGTGGCGGCGTCGTACGCCCCCTGGCCCACCTTCGGACCCTTGTACGGCGTCGGCCGGCTCATACGGGTACCCCCCAACGGGCCGTACGGCTCGACGTTTCGTGGGACGGATGACGGCGGCGCAAGATCTCGTACGCGGTCGCCTGGCCGTAGTCCCCGTCCTGCTTGGCCTTCTCGCGCAACGCGGTGTACTCCCCGCACTTCGCGCAGTCTTGGATCCCAGCGGTCATGCCCCGCACCATCAACGACCTCACCGCCGCGTCCCTCGCTCCAGATGCTTACGGATCGCCTTGGCCAGAGCCTCCGCGCGCCGCTCCAACTCCTTGAGAGTGGGGCGCGGCCCGGAATCCCCCGGCGTCTCCTGTGGAGACGTCTCCGCGCTCACCTCGCCACCCCCAACGCCCGCTCCCGCTCGTACCGGACGACGTACAACCCCACAGGGTCGGCATCCCAGACAATCGGGAAGCGCTCGTGCTCCGCGCTGCGCCGCCCCCGGCCGGCCGCGCTCACAAGCCCTTTCAGTGCCCACTCCGCGAGGGTGCGTACGCCTGCACGAATTAGCTCTCGAACGTTTTTCGGAATGGTGGCGACGGAAACGCGCATGCGCTTCAGCCCGGTAATGACAGTGGCCATAAAACTGACTCCCATCACTGAGAAGTTGCTGGGCAGACGGGTTTCTTGGGCACAGAGATCGGCTGGCTTCAGCCGCCGCCCCGACCCGGCCCTCGGTCGCACAACTACTGTTCTGCACTTGCAACCTAACTTGCAAGCTAAAGTGCCGCTATCGTGAAAGTGGTACATGCCTCTGCGTCAACAGGGGCTGTTTCAGGGGGATCTGGGGATGACAGACTCGGCACAGCAGCGTGCCGAGGCCCTACAGAGGCACGTGGAGGGAACACAGATGGCCGCACGACGAGGTACTACGTTCCGCCGCCGGGAACTCGGTAAAGAGCTTCGCCGCCTGCGCGAGAAGACCGGCCTCACCATCCTGGAGGCGGCCAAGGGGCTCGGATGCTCGGAGGCCAAGCTCAGCCGAGTGGAGACGGGTAACAACAGCCTCCCTCGGGTTGCCGACATGGAGGCGCTGCTGGACCGCTACGGCATTACGGACATCGATGATCGACAGACCCTGCTGACACTTCACCGCGACTCGCTCACCAGGGATTGGTGGACCCCTTACCGCAACGTTTTGCCATCGGGCCTGCACACATTCATTGGACTGGAGATGGACGCCCGTGCGATGCGCGCTTGGAATGCGCAGGTCGTCTTCGGGCTGTTGCAGACCGAGAACTACGCGCGTGCGATGTTCATGACCGCGAAGCCCGTTGAGGAGACGACAACGGCGTTCGTAGAGGACAACACGCGCGTACGCATGGAACGCAAGCAAGTCATCACGCGCCAGGACGACCCGCTTGAACTTCGGGTCGTCCTCGACGAGTCGGCGCTGCGCCGAGTCATCGGTGGCCCGGAGATCATGCGGGAGCAGTACGAGACCATCGCCGAGTTGTGCAGTCTCGACAACGTGACCGTCCAAGTCCTGCCACAGTCCCTTGCCACGTACAGGGCAGAAGACAACTTCATCGTTCTCGATTTCGACGGCGGCCTCGACTCAGTCGTCGTACTCGACAACAGCACCAACAGCTACACCGACAAGAATGGTGAGGCCTGGAAACACAACCGCCGCTTCGATGCCATGCGCGAGGGCGCACTACCTCCGACGGAAACGCCTCGCTTCCTCAAAGAACTAGCACGAGAGTTGGTATAGCCATGAACGTCCGTAAAGAAGCCACCTGGTTCAAGTCGTCCTACAGCGGCCAAGAGCCGAGCGCCTGCGTGGAGATCGCTGACCTGACCACCGCGGTCGGCGTCCGCGACTCGAAAGACAAGACCCGCCCCGCCCTCCTCATACCCCCCGCCGCATGGGCCGAGTTCGTGAGCGGCGTCCGTACGGGGCGGATCGGCGGCCCCGCCGAGTAGGCCAGGGCCAGGGCGAAGGCGATCAGCCAAGCCGCGGACCGCGCGAGCGCAGGTGCGTCTTGAGCACCTTCCCGCTCGCGTTCCGCGGCAGCTCCATCAGGAACTCCACCTGCCGGGGCACCTTGTAGTTGGCCATCTCCCGCCGTGACCAGGCGATCAGATCGTCCGCCGTCAGCGTCGCCCCCGCGCGCCGTACCGCGTACGCCTTCCCCACCTCGCCGAGCCGCGGGTCCGGGATGCCGATGACCGCGACATCGGCGATATCGGGGTGGCGGGCGATCAGCTGCTCGATCTCCGCCGGGTACGCGTTGAAGCCGCCCACGACGAACATGTCCTTGATGCGGTCGGTGATCCGCAGATTGCCGTCGGGGTCCATGACGCCGACGTCGCCCGTGCGCAGCCAGCCGTCCGGGGTGATGGCCCGGGCCGTGGCGACGGGGTCCTCGAAGTAGCCGCGGGTGATGTGATATCCGCGGACCCAGACCTCACCCGGCTGCCCCGGCGGGAGCTCCGCGCCGCCGGCGCCGACGACCATGATCTCGGTGTCGGGGATGGCGCGGCCGGAGGTGGCGGAGACGACCTCGGGCGGGTCGCCGCGGCGGCACATGGTGACGGTGCCGGAGGCCTCGCTGAGGCCGTAGGCGGTCAGGACGGTGGCGACGCGGAGTTCGCTGCGGAGCCGTTCGACCAGTTCCAGGGGGACGACGGCGGCGCCTGTGATGACCAGGCGCAGGGTGGACAGGTCGTGCGCGGCGCGGGCCGGGTGGTCGAGGAGGGACTGGTACAGGGTGGGCGGGCCGGGGAGGACGGTGATGCGCTCGGCGGCGATGTTGGCGAGGGCGGTTTCCACGTTGAAGACGGGCTGCGGGACCATCGTCGCGCCGCGCGTCAGACAGGCGATGATGCCCGCTTTGTAGCCGAAGGTGTGGAAGAACGGGTTGACGATGAGGTAGCGGTCGCCCTCCGTGAGGCCCGTGACCTCGCTCCAGCTGGTGTAGACGCGCACGGTCTGGGCGTGGGTGATCACGACGCCCTTGGGGTTGCCGGTGGTGCCCGAGGTGAAGGTGATGTCGGAGGGGTCGCCGGGGCGTACGGCGGCGGCTCGGGCGCGTACCGCCTCGGAGGAGATGCGCTCGCCCGCCGCCAGGAAGTCCTTCCAGGCGCGGAAGTCGGCGGGGGCGTCGTCGGCCAGGACGACCACTTCGCGTAGGTACGGCAGACCGGGCAGCGGGCCGCGGCCCGGCCCCTCCCCGGCCGCGCGGCGCAGCGAGGCCACGTACGAGGTGCCGAGGAAGGTGCCGGTGACGAAGAGGTGGGTGGCGCGGGTGCGCCGCAGGACGTACGCCGCCTCCGCGCCCTTGAAGCGGGTGTTGACGGGGACGAGCACCCCGCCCGCCGTGACCGCGCCCAGCGCCGCCACGATCCAGTCGAGGGTGTTGGGCGCCCAGATCGCGATCCGGTCGCCCGCCTCGACGCCCGAGGCGAGGCACGCCGCCGCGGCCCGCTCCACGCGCTCGCCGAGCTCCGCGTACGAGATCCGGGTGCGGCCCTCGACGGCCGCCTCGGTGTCGCCGTAACGCTCCACCGCCGCCCGTACCAGCGCCGGGATGGTCTCGCGCATCGGGTCACCTCCCGCAGTACCGGTCCGCGTAGCTGACTGTCCGTCAGATTAGCGGTAGCCTTCCCCGCTGTCAGCATCGATGCGCCAATGAACGCGACCACGGAGGTGGCGATGGGGGCGACCTTGAAAGACGCGACCGCGATAGCCGGCATCGGCCAGACCCCGTTCGCCAAACGCCTCCCCGAATCCGAGAAGACCCTGGCCTGCCGGGCGATCCTCGCCGCGCTCGACGACGCGGGGATCGCCCCGTCCGAGGTGGACGCCTTCGCCTCGTACACCATGGAGGAGACGGACGAGGTCGAGGTCGCCAAGGCCATCGGCGCCGGGGATGTGACCTTTTTCAGCAAGGTCGGCTACGGCGGTGGCGGCTCCTGCGCGACCGTCGCGCATCTGGCCGCCGCGATCACCACCGGCCAGGCGAGCGTCGGGGTGGCCTGGCGCTCGCGTAAACGCGGCAGCGGCCCGCGGCCGTGGACGAACACCCGCGTACAGCTGCCGACCCCCGCGCAGTGGACCCGGCCGTACGGGCTGCTGCGGCCCGCCGACGAGATCGGCCTGCTGGCCCGCCGCTATATGCATGAGTACGGCGCCACCCGCGACCACTTCTTCAACGTCGCGCTGGCCTGCCGCAACCGGGCCAACCAGAACCCGGCCGCGATGATGTACGAGCGGCCGCTGACCCGGGAGATGTATATGACGGCCCGCTGGATCAGCGAGCCGCTGTGCCTGTTCGACAACTGCCTGGAGACCGACGGCGCGCTGGCCTGCGTAATCGTCTCCGCCGAGCGGGCCCGCGACTGCCGGCGCCCGCCCGTGTACATCCACTCCGTGGCCCAGGGGCTGCCCGCCCAGCACCACGGGATGGTCAACTACTGGAACGACGACCCGCTCACCGGGCCCGCCTGGACCGCCGCCCGCCAGCTGTGGAAGTCGGCCGACTTCGGGCCGCAGGACGTGGACGTGGCGCAGATCTACGACGCCTTCACCCCCCTGATCCCGCTGTCGCTGGAGGGCTACGGCTTCTGCGCGCGCGGCGAAGGGGCCGCGTTCACCGAGGGGGGCGCGCTGGAGATCGGCGGGCGGCTGCCGCTCAACACCGGCGGGGGCGGCCTCAGTGAGGCGTACGTGCACGGTTTCAACCTCATCACCGAGGGAGTCAGACAGCTGCGCGGGACCAGCACCGCGCAGGTGCCGGACGCCGCGACCTGCCTGGTCACGGCGGGTGAGGGGGTACCCACCTCCGCTCTGCTGCTGAGGAGTTGATCGAGGAGATGACACAGTCCGGTATCCGGGACGGCTCCGGTGGCGCGGAGGAAGACCGGCGCGCAGACGGGCGCGCGGACGGGCTGCTCGCGCCCGTGGCCGACGACGACGGGGCGCCCTTCTTCGGCTACGCGGCGCGCGGCGAGCTGCGCGTCCAGACCTGCGCCGACTGCGCCGAGCCCCGCTTCCCGCCCCGCCCCTGCTGTCCGCACTGCCAGTCCTTCGACAGCGAGTGGATCCGGACCAGCGGCCGTGGCCGGATCTGGTCGTACGTCGTACCGCATCCGCCGCTGCTGCCCGCGTACGCCGCCCAGGCGCCGTACAACGTGATCCTCGTCGAGCTCGTGGACGCCCCGCGCATCCGGCTGGTGGGCAATCTGGTCACCGCCGCCGACGCCGCGCTCGACTCGGTCGACCCGGCGCGGATCCGCATCAACGCCCCGGTGCGGGCGGTCTTCCACCAGGCGGCGGGCGGTGTCGCGGTGGTGCGCTGGGTCCTGGAGCGGCCATGACGGTGCGTACGGAGGTCAGGGAAGGCGGCGTCGCGGTCGTCACGCTCGACCGGCCCGAGCGGCACAACGCCATCGACCTGGAGACGGCCGCGGAGCTGGCAGCCGTCTGGCGGAGCTTCCGGATGGACGATTCGGTGCGGGCCGTGGTGCTCACCGGGGCGGGCGACCAGGCGTTCTGCACCGGTCTCGACCGCGCGGTGCGGGTGCCACAACCCTCGTCGCCGTATTCGGTCGACGATCCGCTGGTGAGCATCGGCCCGAAGGCGAACGACCTGTGGAAGCCGGTCGTCGCCGCGGTGGGCGGAATGGCCTGCGGCGGGGCGTTCTACCTGCTGGGAGAGTCGGAGTTCATCGTCGCGGCCGAGCACGCCACGTTCTTCGACCCGCACACCAGCTACGGCATGGTCAGCGCCTACGAGGCGGTCTACATGGCGCAGCGGATGCCCGTCGGGGAGGTCGCGCGGATGGCGCTGATGGGCACCGCGGAACGGGTCACGGCCCGGCGGGCCCATGAGATCGGCCTGGTGAGCGAGGTGACCCCGGCCGGCGCCGACCCGGTCGCCGCCGCCTTGCGCGCGGCCGCCGTCATCGCGTCGTATCCGTCAGCGGCGGTGCAGGGGACGGTACGGGCGGTGTGGGCGGCCAAGGAGGCGGCGCTGACTCAGGCGCTGGCGCACGCCCCGCAGTTGATCGCGCTGGGGAATCTGCCACCGGAGCGCCAGGCCGGGCTCTTCGCGGCCCGGACTCCGGGATTCCGTACGCGCTGAGGGGCGCCGGCCGGGGTACGTTTGCTCAGTTCGCTCAGTTCGCTCAGTTCGCTCAGTTCGCGCAGCTCGCTCAGCTCGGCACCTTGATCACCGAGTCGACGGTGCAGGTGAAGGACGTCTGCTCGGTGAGGTAGCGGTAGGCGGTGGCGGTGACCGTCTGGGAGCTGCCGCCCGCTACGTAGACGGACTGGTAGTCGATGCCGAGCTGGCTGGAGCTGGAGGAGTCGGCCCACTTGACGCTGATCGAGTAACGCATGGCCTGCGTCTCGGGGTTCCTGACACTGAGCGTGTACTGGAACTCGTGCGTGGACTCGTCGTAGTCGCAGTCGCTGGCGGAGACGTCGTACCTGCCGTCCGAGTTGTAAGTGGGCGACGGGGTGTAGCTGTACGAGGGCGACGGGGTGTACGACGGCAGGTCGGAGGGGGTGTACGACGGGAGGCCCGACGGCAGATCCGTGGGCAGGTCGGTGGGCAGATCGGTCGGGAGGCCGCTGGGGCTGGACAGCGGCTCGTTGCCGCCGCTGCCGCCGCCGGAGACGAAGCCGCCGGACCCGCTGCTGTGCCTGCCCTTCTTGCCGCAACCGGTCAGGGCCAGCAGCCCGATCGCGGCGACGGCGACAAGGCGCATGGAGCGGCGATGCATGAATTACCCCCGTTGGAAAGACACATTCAGGCCGACACCGGGCCGTTGACGAGTACACGCCACCCTAGTGAAGGCGGCTCCCTACCCCAAAGTCACTTCAGGAAGGGTTCTGCCCCGGCCAACCTGGCCCGCCCCGGCCCGTTCAGTCGACGGAGACGACCTCACACGTCACTACGGTTCCCACAACCCCAGGATCATCCAGAGGAACTTTCACGGTCTTCGTCTGCTTCGCGGCGAAGCGCGCGTACGCGCTGCCCGAGGTCACCTTCGAGTCCTTGTCGCGGAAGTCCATGGTGACGATGTACGTCTGAGACCTGTCGGTCTGGTTGGTCACCTTCACGGTCGCGGCCGGCTCGCCGTTCTTGTCCTTGCCGGCGCACTTGACGACGGCCACGGCCGGCGCAAGCTCCCCCGGCTTGGAGGAGGAGCCGGACGACGAACCGCTGCTCGACGAGGAGTCGTTGTCGTCGTAGCGGTCGTGGTAGCGGTAGCCACCGGAACCCGAACCGGAGGAGCCGGAGTCTGAGTCGTAGTCGTCGGAGCTGGAGCCGGGGTCGGAGTAACCGCCGGAGCCGGAGCCGGAACTGGAGCTGGAGTGGCTCGAGTTGGAGCTGGAGCAGCCGCCCCCGCCGCCCGAGCCGTGCCGTCCGTGCCCCCGGCTCTTGAAGCCGGTCAACGCCACCAGCACCACCGCGAGTACGGCCGTCAGCCGCAGACCACGCCGCATCATGTGTTCAGCCCCCGATTCCCCGTCGACCTTCCCGGCCCCCACCGGGTCCGGGCAGCGCCCGCCACCGTAGCAGGAGCTGTCAGGTACACGACGGACTACCCTGGCCTACCCCTGGCCTACCCCTGGCGCGCCGACGCCCGCGACTGGCCGGTGCCCTTGACCGCGTCCAGCGCGTAGACACAGCGGTCCTTGCTGCACGCGTACACCACGCCGCCCGCGGCCACCGGCGAGCCCGTGATCTCGCCGCCCGTCGCGAGCTTCCACCGCAGCTGTCCGCCCGCCGCGTCCACCGTGTAGAGGCAGTGGTCGGCCGAGCCGAAGTGGACCCGGCCGTCCGCGACGACCGGGGAGCCGATGACCTCGCCGCCCGCCGCGAAGCGCCACTTGGGCGTGCCGGTGACCGCGTCCAGCGTGTACAGCGCGGAGCCGCTGCCCAGATGCACCGACCCGTCCGCCACCAGCACCGGCTCGATCGACTGACGCGCCTCGGTGGCGATCCGCCAGCGGTCGCGGCCGTTCGCCGCGTCCAGGGCGTAGACCGTGCCGAGGTAGTCGGCGATGTACACGCCGCCGCCCGTCACCGCGGGCCCCGGCGCGTACGCGGGGGCGCACAGGAAGACGGCGGGCGCCTCGAAGCGCCACCGCACCTCCCCGCGCTCGATGTCGATCGCCAGCACGCGCGTGCCCGCCGCCACGTACACACACCCGTCGGGGGCCGACAGCAGCCGCACCGGGACCCCGCCGCAGGACGCCGCGTCGCCGATCGGGTACGACCAGCGCTCCACGCCCGTACGCGCCTCCAGGGCGCGCAGCCGCGCGTCCGCCCAGACGAAGACCGTACCGTCGTAAATGGCCGGCCCCGACTCGGGCGTCTCGAAGTCGGTCTGGACGCCCTGCATCTCCCACAGCAGCTCGCCGTTCGCGGCCTCCCATGCCTGGACGCCGCCGCCGCGGGTGCCGGTCACCACCGTGCCGCGGTCGACCTTGAGGGAGTAGACCCAGCCGTCCGTGGACAGCCGCCATCGCTCGGCGCCGTCCTCCGCGTCCAGCGCGTACAGCGTCGGGCCGTCCGAGGCGTGGATCCGGCCGTTCGAGACGGCCATGGCCCAGGCCACGTCGCGGGTCTTGAACTGGCGCCGCCCCGTGGCCACATCCAGCGCGTGGACCTCGAAGGACGTCACGTACAGCAGCTCGCCCGCGACGGCCGGAGTACCCCATACGTCGTTCGACATACGGAACCGCCAGGGGCGCCAGCGGCCGTGCGCCCCGCCCCCGCCGGGGGCCTCGGAGGCGTCCGGGGAGGGGGCCGAGGTGGGCGGGGACGACGGTGGCGGAACGGCGCCGGTCACGATGGAGCCCTCGCCTCCGTTCCCGCCGCCGGTCAGGCCGGTCGGCGGGCGCACCCAGCCGGTGGCGGGGCCCGTCTCATGCTGCGGCTGCGGCTCACGCCCGTCGGTGGCCCGGCGGCCGGGGCCGATGGGCACCTTGGAGCCGGGCAGCCGGACCGACGCGTCGGCTCCGATGGGCGCCGGGCCCGTGGCACCCGCGGGACGCCCCGTAGGACCTGTCGGGCCGGCGGCTACGCCGGGGCCGGTGGGGCCGCCGGGGCCTGTGGGGCCGCCGGGTCCTGTGGGGCCTTGGACGGAGGGCGGCGCGGCCTGGGAGCCCGGCGGGCCCGCCGCCGCGGGCGCGGCGTGGCGCCCGGGGCCGATGGCGCTCATCGGGCCCGGCGGATGCGGCGGATGCGCCGGGTTCCCCATATCGGTGCGCAGCCCGCCGCGCGGGTCGCCCGCGGGCATGGGTTCCCAGCCGGAGGCGCCGGCGGGCGCGCTGTGCCGTCCGCGCCCCGCGCCCGGTCCGTGCGCCGAGTCGTACCCCGGCGTGGGCGGGCGCTCCGGCGGCAGCGGCGCGGACGGCCGGCTCGCACCGCCACCGCCACCACCGCTCGCGCCATCGCCGCCATGGCGGCCGTCCGCACCACGCGCGGGGCGCGCGATCTGGTTCCGCCCGTTGCGCTTGCGTTCGATCAGCGCCACCGCGCCGGCCGGCAGCCAGGCCGAGGCCGTACCGCTGTCCTCGGCGTTGGAGGCGAACAGATGCGGGGCCAGTTGCGACTGCAGATCGGCCGGGGTGGGCCTGCGCTCTGGCTCCATCTGCATACAGGACTCGATGAGCGGCCGCAGTTCGTCCGGCAGACCGGTCAGATCCGGGCCCTCGCGCAGCAGCATGAACACGGTCTCGACCGGGTTGGCGCCATGGAACGGGGCGTGGCCGGTCGCCGCGAAGGTCAGCGTCGAACCGAGCGAGAAGATGTCGCTCGCGCCCGTCACGCTGCGCGAGTCACGCGCCTGCTCGGGCGACATATAGGCCGGGGTGCCCACGGCCACGTTGGTCATCGTCAGCCGGGTGTTCGAGACCCCGGACGCGATACCGAAGTCGATTACTCGCGGGCCGTCCTCGACGACCAGCACGTTCGACGGTTTCAGATCCCGGTGGACCAGACCCGCGCCGTGGATGGACTGCAGCGCCTCGGCGACCCCGGCCGCCAGCCAGCGGACCGCCTGGGCCGGCATCGGCCCGCACTCATTGACTATCTCCTCGAGGGAGGGAGCCGGGACGTACGCGGTGGCCAGCCACGGCACCGCGGCCCGCGGATCGGCGTCCACGACGGCGGCCGTGTAGAAGCCGCTGACCGCGCGCGCCGCCTCCACCTCGCGGGTGAAGCGAACACGGAACAGCTGATCCTCGGCGAGCTCGGTCCGCACCGTTTTGATCGCGACCCGCCGGCCGGACGCCGAGCGGGCCAGATAGACCAGCCCCATACCGCCCGCGCCAAGCCGGCCGAGCACCTCAAACGGTCCGATACGCCTCGGATCGTGCTGCGTCAGCTGCTCCACCACTTGCCTGCCACCTCCCCGTGGGGCTTGAAAAAATACAGCCCCGCTGCAGCGTCTCACCGACAAACCAACCGGCGGCACGCAACCTGCATTCTCTCTGGCGAAGGCGGCGGTTGCGAACCCGGGGGCGATTTCGTCGTGTCACCTGGCGGCGCCCGGCCGACCTCCACTTTGCCGTACGCCGGGCTCCCGGCCCCGCTACGCTCCGCTTTCCGTGCGCGAAGACCCCGCCCCCGAGGTGTCGACGACGGCGAAGTGCGCGCCCTGATTGTCCGCAAGCGCCACGAAACGCCCGTACGGCGTATCTTCGGGGTCATTGAGCAGGCGCCCGCCGAGCGCGTGCGCCCTCCGCGCGACTTCGTCACAATTCGCTACCACGAAGTAGGTGAGGAAGTGCGCGGGCATCTCGGCCGGAAATCTGTCGCCCATGGTGGCGCGGGCGCCGATCGCGTGCCCGGGCTCCGCGGGCTTCCCGCGCGGCGTCCAGAACACGATGTCGGCCTCCTGCCGCCGCCCATCCACCCCTGCCCCTCCACTCGGCCCCCTCTCCTCGCCCGGCCTCTCGCCCTCACCCGGCTGCCCGCCCAACTCCCTTTCCTTCCCCAGACGCACCGTCCCGTATCCGAAGACCGCCCGGTAAAAGGCGTCCACACGCTCCGGATCCCGGGTACGGAGCTCGATCCAGCCGTACGAGCCCGGGGTGCCGCGCTCCTCGAAACCGGGGTGGCTGCCCGCCTGCCAGACGCCGAAGACCGCGCCCCCGGGGTCCACGGCCGTCACCATGACGCCGAAGTCCCCGATCGGCATGGGCTCGGTGATCAGCTGACCACCGGCGGCGCGGATGCGCGCGGCGGTGGCGGCGGCGTCCTGGGCGGCGAAGTAGATGTTCCAGACAGTCGGCATCCGACCGTCCGGCTTGGCGGCGAGGGCGGCGACGTTCCGCCCGCCGTGGAACGCCTGGGTGTAGTGGCCGTAGCGCGGCTCGCCCGCCCCGAAGGTCCAGCCGAACAGCTCGCCGTAGAAGCGCTTGCCCGCCTCCAGGTCGGGGAGCATCGCGTCCACCCAGCAGGGCACGCCTTCCGCGAATGCGGCCATGGTTCCGGTCCTCCCGCACGAATGCCCCACTACGCCACACACAAAGCTCTTTGCGTCATTCGCCACGCTAACGGTTCATCGCCGGTAAAGCCCGATTCGAGACGCGGGCATGGGGCTTGATTCGGGCGCATCCCCAGGGTCTATTTCAGGCCGCTCGCCGATTCCCCAGCCTGCACCGCTGTCGCTCTGTCCACCGAAGTTATCCACAGGCTGTTGATAATATGAATCACACGAACGGGTTAGTCGTCCGCGGACGGCCGAGAAGCCGCCCAGACGGGCCTCGATGAGTCGTTGTCCCTGATCAGCGCGGCCTCAGGAGTCCCAAGCCGAGCACGGTCCCCATTTGCACGCAGCCGAATCGCGCTTCGATCACCCCTCGGTAAGCTGACGTCATGACAGGACAAGTACGCACCGTCGACGGGCGGGTCGCCGGTCGCCGCGGGCAGGCGACGCGGCAGAAGCTGCTCGACTGCCTCAGCGAGATGCTCAGCACATCCCCGTACCGAGACGTCAAGGTCATCGATGTCGCGCGCAAGGCCGGCACCTCGCCCGCGACGTTCTACCAGTACTTCCCCGATGTCGAGGGCGCCGTCCTCGAGATCGCGGAGGAGATGGCGAAGGAGGGCGCGGGCCTGACCGACTTGGTCGCCGGGCGCTCGTGGGCCGGAAAATCCGGCGCACAGGCCGCGGAAGAGCTCGTCGAGGGCTTCCTCTCCTTCTGGCGCAAACACGACGCCATCCTGCGGGTTGTCGATCTTGGCGCGGCGGAGGGGGACAAGCGGTTCTACAAGATCCGCATGAAGATCCTCAACGCCGTCACCAATTCCCTGACCGACGCCGTCAAGGAGCTCCAGACCAAGGGCCGGTACGACAAGGACGTCAGCCCGGCGGCCGTCGCGGGCTCGATCGTCGCGATGCTGGCCGCGGTCGCCGCCCACCAGAAGGGCTTCCAGAGCTGGGGCGTCAAGCAGGCCGAGCTCAGGCCCGCCCTCACCCTTCTGATCCACCTCGGCATCACGGGCAGGAAGCCGCCCAAGTAGGCCGAGTAACACGCACCGCGCGCGTCGGCGTCGCGAGCGCCCGGGCCCCGACCCTTCGGGCCCGCCATCGCTCGCCCACCGCAGCGGGCCGGTCGGCTCGGGGGTCCCGCACGTCCTGTCACCCCCCACGGCGAACCCCCGACCCACCGGCCCTACGCGCCCTGGCCCACCACCCCTGCGCGCCGTGACCCACGCGCCGTGACCCACTGGCCTTACGCGCCGTCCGATCCCTCCCCGTCCTGTGTCGGCGTCACGCGGAACGAGCCGGCCTCACGCGGAACGTGTCGGCGTCACGCGGAACGTGTCGGCGTCACGCGGAACAGGCGGATCTGACGCTCCACCCGCGCCTGGTACGTCGCGTACGGCGGCCAGAAGCGGAGCGCCGCCGCCCAGGCCGCCTCCCGCTCCTCACCCGTCAGCAGCCGCGCCCGGACCGCGATGTCGCGGCCCTTCCAGCTGATCTCCGCGTCCGGATGGGCCAGCAGATTCGCGGTCCAGGCAGGGTGGCCCGGCCGGCCGAAGTTGCTGCCGATCAGCAGCCAGGTGCCGCCGTCCTCCGGCATACAGGCCAGCGGAGTGCGGCGCGGCAGACCGCTTCTCGCACCCGTCGTCGTGAGGATCACGCCGGGCAGCATCCGGGCGCTGGGCAGCACCTTGCCGCGCGTCAGCCGGTGCACGGCGCGGTCGAGCGCCGGGACGATATGCGGCGCGACCTTCGCGAAGGCTCGGCCCGACGACACCTTCTGGATCAGCCGGACTCCGTAGCCCGGACGCGTTGTGGGCGACTCCATCACACCGCCACCGCCTTCCGGGCCCGGTGCCCGTCGGTGCTCGCGGTCGCGGTTGCGCTCGCCGCGTCCGGCTCCGCGAACAGCCCTTCCCGCTCGGCCGCGCGCGCCCGCAGCCGGTGCACCGGGCCGAAGAGCAGCTCGTCCGAGGCGGCCCGCTTGAAGTAGAGGTGCGCGTCGTGCTCCCAGGTGAAGCCGACACCGCCGTGCAACTGCACCGCCTCCCCCGCGGCCGTACGCTGCGCCTCCAACGCCTGCGCGAGCGCGAGCCCGCTCGCGACGGCCGCCCCTGCCTCGGCACCCGGGCCCGCGCCTGACTCGTGCGCCGCCGCGGACCGCCCCACGGCCCACGCCGCGTAGTACGCCGCCGACCGCGCCGCCTCGACCTTCACGTACACCTCCGCCAGCCGGTGCTTGACCGCCTGGAACGACCCGATCGACCGGCCGAACTGCATCCGCGTCCGCACGTACTCGACCGTCCGCTCCAGCGCCGCGTCCGCCGCCCCCACCGCCTCGGCGGCGAGCGCGGCCGCCGCCGTCGTCCCCAGCCGCGCCAGCGCGCCCACCACCTCCACGCCCTCCGCGCCCTCCGCGCCCTCCGCGCCCAGCGGCTCGGCCGGTACGTCCCGCAGCTCGATCCGGCCCTGCGGCCGCGTCTCGTCCAGCGCGGTCAGCCTCGTCCGGACCAGGCCGAGCGCCCCGGTCCGGACGAGGAAGAGCAGCGTCCGGCCGCACGTATAGCCGCCCGTGCGGGCGGCGACGAGCAGCAGCCCCGCGGTGTGCCCGTCGAGGACCTGGTCGACCTGCCCGTAAAGCCGCCAGCCCCCGCCCGGCCCGCCGCTCCCCCCGTCCCCACTGCCCCGGCTCTCCCGGCTCTCCCGGCCCTCCCGGCTCTCCCGCGCCTGGACGCCCCCCGCGCGCCCGCCGCCCGCCCAGCCGCCGCCGTCCTCGTCCCCGCCCGTCAGGCCGAGCGCCCTGGTCAGCTCCCCGCCGGGCACGGCGAGCGACGCCGTGAGCTCGCCGCCCGCGATACGTGGCAGCAGCTCGGCGCGCTGCGCGCCCGTCCCAAGCCGGTCGATGAGGGGCGCGGCGAGCACCGAGGTGGCCGTCAGCGGGGACGGGAGCAGCGCGCGCCCGGTCTCCTCGCAGGCGAGGGCCAGCTCGGTGGGCCCACAGCCGACGCCCCCGGCTTCTCGGGGGAGAGCGAGGCCGGGCAGCCCGAGCTGTCGCGCAAGCAGCCGCCACAGCGCTTCGTCATGGCCCGGCGCGGTGCGGACCGCCGCCTTGACCTCGTCGGGGCCGCACCGCTCCCGCAGCAGTCTGCGCAGCGTACGGCGGATCTCGACCTGTTCATCGGTGAACGCGGCGTCCATCGCAAGCACCTCCGTCTCTGACGGTCCGTCATATTAGGGACGAGGTGCACACTTTCCCACCCCTACACACGGTCTCCCTCGCAATCTGCCCCACCCTCCCCTCCTCCGGCCGTGCCCCCACCCCTCACACATCTGATGTACCGTCAGATTCATGCCCGCAGCGAAGTGCAAGCGCGCCCGCAAGGTCGCCGTCGTCGGTGTCTCCCTCTCCGACTGCGGCCGCGTCGACAGCGCGACCCCCTACGCCCTCCACGCCCAGGCCGCCCGCCGCGCCCTCGCCGACTCCGGCCTCGACCGGTCGGCGGTCGACGGCCTCGCGTCGGCCGGGCTCGGCACGCTGGCCCCGGTCGAGGTGGCCGAGTATCTGGGCCTGCGTCCCACCTGGACCGACTCGACGTCCGTCGGCGGCTCCACCTGGGAGGTCATGACGGCCCACGCGGCGGACGCGATCGCCGCGGGCCACGCTCGCGCCGTCCTCCTGGTCTACGGCTCCACCGCCCGCGCCGACATCCGCGCGGGCCGCCGTACCTCCAACCTCTCCTTCGGGGCGCGCGGACCGCTCCAGTTCGAGGTCCCGTACGGCCACACCCTGGTCGCCAAGTACGCGATGGCCGCGCGCCGCCATATGCACCAGTACGGCACGACCCTCGAACAGCTCGCGGACATCGCCGTCCAGGCGCGCGCCAACGCCGCGCACAACCCGGACGCGATGTTCCGCGCCCCGATCACGGTGGACGAGGTGCTGAGCGGCCCGATGATCGCCGATCCCTTCACCAAGCTGCACTGCTGCATCCGCTCCGACGGCGGCTGCGCCGTGCTGCTCGCGGGCGAGGAGTACGTACCGGAGACGGCGAAGCCCCCCGTGTGGGTGCTGGGTTCGGGCACCGCGATCTCCCACACCACCATGTCGGAGTGGGACGACTTCACCGTCTCGCCCGCCGCGCTCTCCGGGCGGCAGGCCTTCGGGCGGGCCGGGGTACGGCCGTCGGACATCGACGTGGCCGAGCTCTACGACGCGTTCACCTATATGACGCTGGTGACCCTGGAGGACCTGGGCTTCTGCGCGAAGGGCGAGGGCGGGGCGTTCGCCGGCAAGGGGCGGCTGACGCTTGCGGGCGACCTGCCGACGAACACGGACGGCGGCGGGCTCTCCGCCTGCCACCCCGGTATGCGCGGGCTGTTCCTGCTGGTGGAGGCCGTACGCCAGCTGCGCGGCGAGGCGGGTGAGCGGCAGGTCCGCAAGGCGGGCGGGCGGCTGCCGGAGCTGGCCGTGGCGTCGGGGACGGGCGGCTGGTTCTGCTCGTCGGGGACGGTGGTGCTCGGGCGCGACTGAGGGCGCCCCGCAAGCGTTCCGCTCGCCCCCGTGTCACCCTGGCTCACTCGGGAACGAGAAGAAGGCAGGGGAGCCGATGGACCCGATGCATGGAACCGGCGACGAGGCCGCCGAGGAATTCCGTGAGCTGCTGCACGGGCTGCGCGTACACGACGCCGGCGAGCTGCCCGCCTTCGACCCGGGACAGGCTCCGGACGAGCCGCTGTCGCTCTTCCGACGGTGGCTGCGCGAGGCCGCCGAGGCGGGCGTGCCGGGCCCGCACACCATGATGTTGGCCACCGCCGACGCGGATGGCCGCCCCTCCGCGCGTACGGTGATGCTGCACGACGTGGACGCGCGCGGCTGGCACTTCGGCACCCACCGCACCAGCCGCAAGGGCCGTGAGCTGGCCGCGCAGCCGTACGCGGCGCTGGGGTTCCACTGGACCGCGGTGGGTCGGCAGGTGCGGATCGGCGGGCGGGTCACGGCGGCCGGCCCCGAGGAGAGCGCGGCGGATCTGCACGGGCGCTCACCGGCGGCGCTGACGGCCGCGCTGGCCGGGGGCGGGCGGCAGAGCGAGGTCCTGGGCTCGTACGAGGAGTTGGAGCGGGCCTTCGAGTCGGCGCGGGAGCGGGTGGAGCGGGAGCCGGACGCGACGGCGCCGAGCTGGACGCTGTATGTACTGGCCGCGGACGAGGTGGAGTTCTACCAGGAGGAGGAGCACCGTCGGCACGTACGGCTGCGCTACCGCCGCGCGGCCGAGGAGGACGAGGGCGGGGGGTGGCGGCGCGAGTTGCTGTGGCCGTGAGAGGCGGGGCGGGGCGGTGCCGGCCCGGGCTCGGGATGCCGGTCCGGCACCGCCCGCTGCCCGGTCAGGAACTGTTGCGCCGCGATCCGGTGCCGTGACGGGTGGGCTCTTGGCCGTCGATGGACCTGCCGTCGAGCACGTAGACGGTAGTGTTGCTGCACTTGGTGGACACACCACCGTTGGAGGCGGCAGCGCTGCCACCCGCGCCACCGGTGAAGGTCCCCTCCAGAGTGGCTGTGTTCGCCTGGCCGATCTCGGCGCTGTTGCTACCTCCGTTTGACGTTGACTGCTCGACCGAAGCGTCATTGCTCTGGTCCACGGATCCGGCGAGGCCACCGGCGCCGCCGTTGGCCACCGACGTGGAATACGACTTGCAGATGTTGTTGTTTTCGCTTTTGTTGCCGTACAGCCCAGGGTATGGAACGTCGGCCCAAGCCGTTCCCGTGCCCACGGCGAGCAGCGCGCCAGTGGTCGCGGACAGAGCCGACAACATCTTGCTGAAGGTCATGAGCCCTCTCAAGGCAGAAACTGAAGTTGCCGGGCTAACGAGCCTTCCCTCATGAGTGTGTCGATGTCCGGTACGGCTTCAGCCTTCCGGCCGCACCCGGCCGGTCACGCGGCGGGGCGGAAGACGGGGATCGCCGGGGCGCCCTCGTGCGCGGCGCGGAAGTCGACGCGCAGATCCATGCCCACACGCAGATCCATGTCCGTGCGCAGGTCCATGTCCACACTCTGGTCCAGGCCCGCGTGGCCGACCAGCTCGGTCATCATCCGTGGGCCCTCGGCGAGTTCGACGACGGCGGCGGTATAGGGGACACGCGCGCCGAATGGAGGCAGGTCGTTGCGGTGCACCACGGACCAGGTGTAGAGGGTCGCGCGGCCGCTCGCCCGCTCCCAGACGACGCTCTCGCTCCAGCACCGGGGACAGAACTCACGGGGGTAGTGGTGGGCTTGGCCGCAGTCCGCGCAGCGGCGGATCAGCAGCTGCCCCTGCGCGGCCGCGTCCCAGTAGGGGCGGGTGAAGTCGTCGATCTCCGGCAGGTCGAAGCGGGGCGTGCCCGCGGGGGGCGCGCTCACAGGAACAGCCCCCATGACTCGTCCAGCGCCCAGGTCTGCCAGCTCATGCCGAGGAGGGCGACCAGGGAGATGAGCACCATCATGGAGTTCTGCCCCTGCTCGGCCCAGTCGTGGATCATCAGCAAGAAGTAGAGCAGGTTCAGCAGCACGCCGCCGATCAGGGCGATCGGGGTGAGGAAGCCCAGGACCAGGCCGAGGCCGATGGCCAGCTCGGCGTAGAGGACGACATACGCCATCAGCTTGGGGCGGGACCCGACGACGGCGGCGAATCCGCCGCGTACGAACGCCCAGCGGTGCTTGGCGGCGATCCCGGCCGCCCAGGTGATGCCGGTGTTCCGTTCCAGCCAGGCCTTCTTGTCCTTGTGCCGCCAGCTCTCCAGCCACCACAGGCCGAGCCCGATGCGGAGCACGGCGAGCCATTCGGGCCCGCTGAGCCAGATCGTACGCATCTCTCCCCCCTCTCCGTCCGCCCCATCGGGCGCCGACGACACAATCTGACGGTACGTCAGTTCAGCGGACGCGGGCACAGGCGCGCAAGGGGTCGCGCAGCGGCCTGTGATCGATCCGCAACCGATTCGGAATAAATTTGTCGGAAACCTGTCAAATATCTGGCTACGCTCACGCCCATGGCCGACACCTTCCCCGAGCACTCCTCACCCGTGTACGTGATCGGCGCCGGCCCGGGCGGGCTCGCCACAGCGGCGGCCCTGCGCGAACGCGGCATCCGCGCGGTGGTCCTGGAGAAGTCGGAGGCGGTCGCCGCCTCCTGGCGCGCCCATTACGACCGGCTGCACCTGCACACCACCCGCCGCCTGTCCGCCCTCCCCGGGCTCGCGATCCCCCGTGCGTACGGGCGGTGGGTCGCCCGCGACGACGTGGTGCGCTATCTGGAGCAGTACGTCGAGCACCACCGGCTGGAGATCGTCACCGGGGTGGAGGTCTCACGGATCGACCGGGCCCCGGACGGCGAGGGTTGGGTGCTGCGGGCCACGGGCGGGCGGGCGCCCTCCTCGCCCGTCGTGGTCGTGGCCACCGGTTACAACCACACCCCGCGCGTGCCCGACTGGCCTGGCCGGAAGACCTATACCGGCGAGCTGCTGCACGCGAGCCGCTACCGCAACGCCCGCCCCTACGAGGGCCGGGACGTCCTGGTCGTCGGCATCGGCAACACGGGCGCCGAGATCGCGGTCGACCTCGTCGAGGGCGGCGCGGCCCGGGTGCGGCTCGCGGTGCGCACCGTGCCGCACATCCTGCGCCGCTCCACGGCGGGCTGGCCCGCACAGGCCACCGGCATCATGGTGCGGCGGCTGCCCACCACGCTGGTGGACCGGGCGGCGCGGGTGATGAACCGGCTCACCATGCCGGACCTCGCCGAGCACGGACTGCCCTTGCCGGAGACCGGCCTGTACACCCGGGTGCGCCAAGGCGCGATCCCGGTGCAGGACGTCGGCCTCATCGACGCGGTCCAGGCCGGGAAGGTGGAGGTGGTGGCGGCGGTCGAGTCCTTTGAGGAGGACAAGGTGGCGCTCGCCGACGGCTCCCGCATCAGCCCCGACACCGTGGTCGCGGCGACCGGCTACCGGCGCGGCCTGGACGACCTCGTCGGCCACCTGGACGTGCTCGACGCGCGCGGCAAGCCGCTGGCCCACGGCCCGCGCACCGCCCCCTCGGCTCCGGGCCTGCACTTCACGGGCTATACGAACCCGATCAGCGGCATGTTCCGCGAACTCGCCATCGACGCACGCAAAATCGCCAAGGCCATCGACCGCACATCGGCGTGATATCGCCGCTCTCGCCCGGCGTGACCCCTGGATCCGCCGGGCACCATCACCTCACCGCCTCAAGAGCGGCCCCCGTCACCCTGCGTTTTGTCCACGCACCCCCATTCCTGACATGGTGTCAGTTCCGTTAATCTGACTCCTGAGTAATCTGACTGGACGTCAGCTATCTGGCTTGTCGCCAACGAGCAGGAGTGGCGGATACCGATGCTTGGATCGACTCACGGCACCCTCACCACCAACTCCCGTCACGCCCGCGTCGCCGCCTGCGGCCGGCCTCCCGGCCCCGCCGTCCATGTCCACGGCAGATCGGCGGCCGCGGAGGACGTGGACGTCAGCGGCCGCCCGCTGCACTCCGGCGTCCCCGATCTGGACCGGTTCTTCCGCCCCGAGTCGGTTGCCGTCATCGGCGCCTCCGACGCCGAGGGCCGCCCCAACACCGGCATCACCCGGCAGCTGATCGCCTGGGCCGAGCGCGTCGGCGCGCGCCTGCACCCCGTGCACCCCTCCCGCTCCGCCGTCTTCGGCCTCCCCTGCGTCCCGTCCGTGGCCGATCTGCCCGAACCGGTCGACCTCGCCGTCCTCCTCGTCCGTGACCCCCTCCCGCTCGTCGATGAACTCGCCTCCGCCAAGGTCAAGTTCGCCGTCGCCTTCGCCTCCGGCTTCGCCGAGACCGGCGCCGAGGGCGCCGCCGCCCAGGCCCGGCTGTCCGCCGCCGTACGGCGCGGCGGACTGCGCCTCCTGGGCCCCAACACCAACCTCAACGCCTTCGAGGAGTTCCGGGAGGACCTGGAAGGGCCGGCGATCGCCCTCATCACCCAGTCCGGGCACCAGGGCCGCCCCGTCTTCACCCTCCAGGAGCTGGGCATCCGGCTCAGCCACTGGGCCCCCACCGGCAACGAGGCCGACCTGGAGACCGCCGACTTCATCTCCTACTTCGCCTCCCGGCCCGAGGTCGGCGCCATCGCGATGTATGTGGAAGGGCTCAAGGACGGGCGCAGCTTCCTGCTGGCCGCCGACCGCGCCGCCCGCGCCAAGGTGCCCGTCGTGGCCGTCAAGGTCGGCCGCACCGAGACCGGGGCCCGCACGGCCGCCTCCCACACCGGCAAGCTGACCGGCTCGGACGCGGTCGTGGACGCGGCCATGCGGCAGTTCGGCGTGATCCGGGTCGACGGCCTCGACGAGCTGCAGGACACGGCCGCGCTGCTCGCCCGCGCCCGGCCCCCGCGCGCCGAGGGCGTCGTGGTCTATTCGATCTCCGGGGGCACCGGCGCCCACTTCTCCGACCTCGCGACGGCCGCCGGGCTCCCGCTGCCCACACTCGGCGCCGAGAAGCAGGCCGAGCTCCACCAGTGGATACCCGACGACCTCAGCGTCGCCAACCCCGTCGACAACGGCGGCCACCCCGTCGGCGACTGGCGCGGCCGGAAGATCATCGACGCCATCCTCGCCGACCCGTCCGTCGGCGTGCTGATCTGCCCGATCACCGGGCCGTTCCCACCGATGAGCGACAAGCTGGCGCAGGACCTGGTCGACGCGGCGGAGGAGACGGACAAGCTGGTGTGCGTGGTGTGGGGCTCGCCGGTCGGCACCGAGGCCGCCTACCGCACCACCCTGCTCGGCTCCTCGCGCGTCGCCACCTTCCGGACCTTCGCCAACTGCATCACCGCCGTCCGTGCCTATCTGGAGCACCATCGCTTCACGGCCGGCTACCGCTCCCCCTTCGACGACGCCCCGCGCACCCCCTCCCCCTCGGCCCGCAAGGCCCAGGCGCTGCTGCGCCCGGGAGAGCAGCTGAGCGAGCACGCCGCGAAGCAGCTGCTGCGGGCGTACGGCATCCGGGTGCCGCGCGAGCAGTTGGTGACCAGCGCGGCGGCGGCCGTCCGCGCCGCCGGCCTGGTCGGCTACCCCGTCGCCATGAAGGCCTCCGCGCCGCAGCTCGCCCACAAGACCGAACTGGGCCTGGTCAGGCTCGGGCTCACCTCCGCGAGCCAGGTCCGCGACACCTATCGGGACCTGACCGACATCGCCCGCTACGAAGGCGTCGAGCTGGACGGCGTGCTGGTCTGCCAGATGGTCGAGCGCGGTGTGGAGATGGTCGTCGGCGTCACCCACGACAGCCTCTTCGGACCGACCGTCACCGTGGGCATCGGCGGGGTGCTCGTCGAGGTGCTGCGGGACACGGCCGTACGCGTGCCGCCCTTCGGCGAGGACCAGGCGCGAGCGATGCTCACCGAGCTGCGCGGCCGGGCCCTGCTCGACGGCGTACGCGGCATGCCCCCCTGCGATGTGGACGCCCTGGTCGAGGTCGTCCTCCGCGTCCAGCGCATGGCCCTGGAGCTCGGCGACGACCTCGCCGAGCTCGACGTCAACCCCTTGATGGTGCTGCCGCGCGGCCAGGGCGCGGTGGCCCTCGACGCCCTGGCCGTGTGCCGCTGAGGCACCCGGCCCGCGCGCCCGGCCCTCCACCCGAGTCGGTGCCGCCGCCTCGCCGCCGTCCACCCCGGCCACGGCCCCAGCCCAAGGGAATTCCCCCATGACTTCCTCCCCCGAAGAATCACCTGAATCCGTTGTACGGCACGCCACTGACAACGGCGTGGCGTGGATCACCCTCAACCGCCCGGCCGCGATGAATGCCATCACCCCTGACCAGCGCGAACGCCTGATTTCGCTGCTCGACGACGCCTCCGCCGACCCGGCGGTCGGGGCCGTGGTGATCACCGCCACCGGCAAGGGCTTCTGCGCCGGGGCCGACCTGCGCGGCGGTGCCCGCACGGGCCCCGGCGGGGACGAACGGGTCGCCGGCGATGTGGCCCGGCTGATCCGGCGCGGGGCGCAGCGGCTCATCGCCGCCGTGCTGGACTGCGAGAAGCCGGTCATCGCCGCCGTGAACGGGACCGCGGCCGGGCTCGGCGCCCATCTCGCCTTCGCCTGCGATCTGGTGATCGCCGCCGAGTCGGCCAGGTTCATCGAGGTCTTCGTACGCCGCGGGCTGGTCCCCGACGGCGGCGGCGGCTATCTCCTCCCGCGCCTGATCGGCCCGCAGCGGGCGAAGGAACTGCTGTTCTTCGGCGATTCGCTGTCCGCCGCCGAGGCCGAGCGGATCGGCCTGGCCAACCGGGTCGTCCCGGACGGCGAGCTGGCCAAGACCGCCCGCGAGTGGGCCGAGCGCCTGGCCGCCGGCCCGACTCGCGCCATCGCCCTCACCAAGCAGTTGGTGAACGGCTCGCTGGAGGCCGATCGCGCGGCCGCGTTCGCCGCCGAGGCGGCGGCCCAGGAGATCAACATGACCACGGCGGACGCGCAGGAAGGCGTTCGCGCCTTCGCCGAGCGCCGCGCCCCCGAGTACCGGGGCCGCTGACTACCGGGCCGCTGACTACCGGGCCGCCGAAGGGAGCGGAGGGAAGCGAAAGGGCTTGTGAAGGGAGTCTTGTGAAGGGAGTCGACAGGCCTTCGAAGGGCACCTTCCGGGACTTCCCATCTGACGCGGCATCAGATTCAATGGAATCATGATGGGACACGCCGGGATGGCAGCCACCGCGGTCCGCTATCTGCGCTCGGTCGGCTCGCCGGCCGCCGCCACGCGCCGCGACGACCCCCTGGCGCGGGCGGCCTCGGCGCCGCACCGGCCCGGCCGTCCCGCCCTGCGCGCCGTGCGCGCGGACGAGCGTCTTCCGCTGGACCCGGCGGAGTTCCGGCGGGTGCTCGGCCACTTCGCGAGCGGCGTCACGGTCATCGCGGCCGTGGACGAGGAGGGCCCGGCCGGGTTCGCCTGCCAGTCCTTCTCCTCCCTCTCCCTCGACCCGCCGCTGATCGCCTTCATGGTCGCCCGTACGTCCACGACCTGGCCGCGCATCGCCCGCGCCGGGGCCTTCTGCGTCAACATCCTGGGGGCGGACCAGGGTGAGCTGTGCCGGGGCTTCGCGGTGAGCGCATCCCGGCGGCCGGACAAGTTCGCCGGCGTCCGGCACCAGCCGACCCCGGCGACCGGCTCGCCGCGGCTCGCGGACGTCCCCGCGTGGATCGACTGCACGGTCCACGCCGTGCACACCGGCGGCGACCACCTGGTGGTCGTGGGCCGCGTCCGTGCCCTCGGCACGGACGACCTCACCGCCCGGTCGGGCCCTCTCCTCTTCCACCGCGGCGAGTTCACCACGCTGGCACCGCACGGCCAGGACCGGGCTCAGCCCTAGGGCCCGTCTTCAAAGGGGCGCCCTGCTCACGACGCCACAGTGACATCAGCCTCCCCCAGCTACCGCTGGGAGGTGCCCCCTGCCGCGGCGGGCGGCACCTCGCCGCGTTGTCGGAACCGCCCGCCACGCCGCGCCAGCGGCACATCGACCGCAGCGCCCGGTACGAGGGCCCGCGGCGGCAGCCGCCGATGTCACAGCCTCCGCCTTGCGATGCTCCCCCAGCTACCGCTGGGAGGTGCCCCCTGCACCAGACGCCGCTCGCGGCCGGACGCCCCCTTTGAAGACGGACCCTAGCTAGGCCCTGTCCGGGCGACAGGACCTAGGCGATGCGGGGGACCTCCTCCCGCTCCCGCCGAATGACCAGGGCCATCAGCGCGGCCACCGCGCACAGCGCGCCCGCGCTGTACCAGACCATGTCGTACGACCCGAAGGTGTCCCGCGCCACGCCTCCGACGAAGGCGATCACCCCCGCGCCCACCTGGTGCGAGGCCAGCACCCATCCGAAGACGATCGCGCTGTCCTCGCCGTAGTGCTCGCGGCACAGCGCGATGGTGGGCGGCACGGTCGCGACCCAGTCGAGCCCGTAGAAGACGATGAAGAAGAGCATCGGGGGGTGCACGGAGTCCGACAGGAGCATCGGCAGAAACATCAGCGAGAGCCCACGCAGCGCGTAGTAGACGGCGAGCAGCCGCCGCGCGTCGAACCGGTCGGTGAACCAGCCGGAGGCCACCGTGCCCACGATGTCGAAGATCCCGATGACCGCGAGCAGGCTGGCGGCGGCCGTCACGGGCATGCCATGGTCGTGCGCGGCGGGCACGAAGTGCGTCTTGACCAGGCCGTTGGTGGAAGCGCCGCAGATCGCGAAGGTCCCGGCCAGCAGCCAGAACGGGCCGGTGCGCGCGGCCGAGAGCAGCGCGGTGATCGCCCGGCGGGCCGCTCCCCGCTGCGGTGCGGGCTTGGGCGCGGGCGGCCCGTCGGCCCCGTACGCGGCCAGCCCCACATCGGCCGGGTGGTCGCGCAGCAGCAGCCAGACGAAGGGGACGACGGCGAACGCGACGACCGCCACCGTGACCGCGGCCGGGCGCCAGTGGTGGTGCTCCACGATCCACGACAGGGCGGGCAGGAACACCAGCTGCCCGGACGCGCCTCCCGCCGTGAGAATGCCGGTGACCAGGCCGCGCCGCTCGACGAACCACCGATTGGTGACCGTCGCGGCGAAGGCCAGCGCCATGGAGCCGCTGCCGAGGCCCACGAGGACTCCCCAGCACAGGACGAGCTGCCAGGCTTCGGTCATGAAGACCGTGAGCCCGGCCCCTACGGCGATCACCGTCAGCGCGCAGGCAACGACCTTACGGATGCCGAAGCGATCCATAAGGGCGGCGGCAAACGGCGCGGTGAGCCCATAGAGGGCGAGATTCACGGACACCGCGAAGCCGATCAGCCCCCGCGACCAGCCGAACTCCTCGTGCAGGGGGTCGATCAGCAGACCGGGGAGCGAGGCGAAGCCGGCCGCGCCGACGATCGTCACAAAGGTGACGGCGGCGACCCACCACGCACGGTGAATCCTCCGCCGCCGGGCGGGAAGGGGTTGCTCGTCCTGACCTGGAGTCCCTGGGAGTTCGGTTGTCTGCGTCACCTGACCAGCATCAACGCTGCGATCGGCCCGTACGAGTGGCCCGAGAGACAGCATTCGTTAGGATCGGGCCACGAGATATGCACTGGAGGCCCGTATGCCCTCGTCCATGGACGCCGACAGCCGGCACCGGATCGCCGTGCTGGTCCTGCCCGGTGTGATCCCCTTCGAGCTGGGCATCCCCTTCAGGATCTTCGGCGGGGCCCGCTCCGCGGAGGGCGAACGCTTCTACAAGGTGTTCAGCTGCACTCCTGAGCCCGGCGAGGTGTCGACGGACGCCGACTTCCCGATCGTCGTCGAACGCGGCCCCGAGGCGCTGGCCGAAGCCGACACCATCGTCGTACCCACCAGCTACGAGATGGGGCAGGTCTATACGGAGGGCACACTTCCGCCGGCGCTCGCCGCCGCCCTGCTCCACGCCCGGCCCGGCGTCCGCTGGATGTCCATCTGCACCGGCAGCTATGTGCTCGCGGCCGCCGGGCTGCTCGACGGCCGCCCCGCCACCACCCACTGGCGGAGCTCCGCCCACTTCCAGACCCTCTTCCCCTCCATCGCGGTCGACCCGGACGTGCTCTTCGTGGACGACGGCGATGTGCTCACCTCCGCGGGCGTCGCCTCGGGCATCGACCTGTGCCTGCACGTCGTGCGGCGCGATCACGGCGCGGCCGTCGCCAACGAGGTCGCGCGGCGCAGCCTGGTGCCGCCGTACCGCGACGGCGGCCAGGCGCAGTACATCGAACGCCCGCTCCCCGAACCGCAGCAGGCGACCACGACGACGGCGCGCGCCTGGGCGCTGAGCCGCCTGGAACGCCCGATCTCGCTGCGCGAGTGGGCCGACCAGGAGTCGATGAGCGTACGGACCTTCACCCGCCGCTTCCGCGAGGAGGTTGGGATCAGCCCCGGGCAGTGGCTCGTACAGCAGCGTGTGGAGCGGGCCAGGCATCTGCTGGAGGGCACCGATCTGTCGGTGGACCAGGTGGCGCGGGACGCGGGCTTCGGCACGGCCGCGTCGATGCGGCAGCACCTGCAGACGGCGCTCGGCGTCTCGCCCACGGCCTACCGGCGCACCTTCCGTGCCACGGCCATCGGTGCCATGGCCGACGCCTTCGGCGGCAGGTAGTCCCGCGGGCACCAACGCAGCGATCAGAACGTGAGCACGGCCCGCGCCACCCGGCCCGCCCGCGCGTCGTCGGAGGCCTTGGGGAAGTCCTCGACGGGGTAGGTCTGGGTGACCAGTTCGTCCAGCAGCAGCCGGCCCTGGCGGTAGAGGTCCGCGTACAGCGCGATATCGCGCTGCGGCCGGGCCGAGCCGTAGCGGCAGCCCAGGATGGCCTTGTCCAGATACATGGAGGAGACCAGGAAGGACGCTTCGGCATCGGCGGGCGGCACGCCGAGCAGCACCGCCTGGCCGTGCCGGTCGAGCAGGTCCACGGCCTCCCGGATGAGCCGGGTGCTGCCGACGCACTCGAAGGCGTGGTCGGCGCCGGACGGCAGGATCTCGCGGGCGGCGGCCGTCGAGGCGATGAAGTGCGTGGCGCCGAACTGCCTGGCCAGCGCCTCCTTGGCGGGGTTGGAATCGACGGCGACGATCGGCCCGGCCCCGGCGATCCGGGCGCCCTGCAGCACATTGAGCCCGATTCCGCCGGTGCCGATGACGACGACCGACTCGCCGCGGTCGACCCGGGCGCGGTTGAGCACGGCGCCGACGCCGGTGAGGACGCCGCAGCCGATGAGGGCGGCCGAAGCGAGGGGGATGTCCTCGGGAATCCTGACCGCCTGCACGGCCTTGACCAGCGTGCGCTCGGCGAAGGCGGAGTTCGAGGCGAAGTTGTACAACGGCTGCCCGGCGCGGCTGAACGGCTTGCCCGGCCTGCCGATCGCCTTGCGGCACATGGTGGGGCGGCCGCGGCCGCAGTCGGCGCAGGTCCCGCAGTTGGCGATGGTGGTCAGGGCGACATGGTCGCCGGGGGCGACATGTGTGACGCCGGCGCCGACCTCCATCACCGTGCCCGCGCCCTCGTGGCCGAGCACGACCGGGACCGGAAAGGGGATGGTGCCGTCGAGGACGGACAGATCGCTGTGGCACAGGCCCGCTGCGGCGACGCCGACCAGCACCTCACCTGGGCCGGGCGCCCGGATCTCCAGGTCGTCGACCACGCGAGGTTCGGTGCCGTCGAAGATGACGCCTCTCATCACCACTTCACCACTCTCTTTTCCTGTCGCACGTCTGCCCCTGCTTCTCAGGACCGCTCAGTACTGCTCCGGCCTGCTCCGACCTGCTCCGACCTGATCAGGACTGATCAGGACTGCTCAGGCTTCTCGGGAAGCCCGGACCACTTTCAGGAAGCCCAGACCACCGACTGAAGTTCGCTGTACGCGTGCAGGCCGAACGAGCCGCCGTCGCGGCCCACCCCGCTGTGCTTGAAGCCGCCGAACGGCGTCTCCGGGTGGCGCTGGGCGGTGTTGATGCCGACATTGCCGCTGCGCAGGCGGGCGGCGAGGGCCCAGGCGCGGCCCGCGTCGGCGCTGAAGACGTAGTCGTACAGGCCGTACGGCGTGGAGCAGGCGATACGGACCGCCTCGTCCTCGTCGTCGAAGGGGAGGGCGACGACGACCGGGCCGAAGATCTCCTCCTGCGCGACGGTCATACCGGGGGCCGCGTCGGTGATCAGGGTCGGGGCGACGTAGAAGCCGGGCTCGACCGCGGGGCGTTCGCCGCCCACCACGATCCGGGCGCCCTGGTCACGAGCCCCGGCGAGGTACGCCTCGACGCGGTCGCGCTGGGCCGCGGAGATCAACGGGCCGACGATCGTGGAGTTATCCACAGGGTCCCCGACGATCAGTGACTTCGCATACCGTGTGAGTGCGGCGATGACCTTCTCGTACAGCGATCGATGGACGAGCACACGGGTCGGCGCCGTGCAGATCTGCCCGCTATGGAAAGACCAGGTCGAACCGACCGCCCCGACCGCCGACTTGATCACGGACTCGTCGGCGTCCCCAAGGACGATGGCCGCGCCCTTGCCCCCCAGCTCCATCAGGGTGCGCTTCATCGAGTGGCCTGCGGACTCGGCGATCCTCTTTCCCACGGCGGTGGAGCCGGTGAAGCTGACCATGTCGACGCCCGGGTGCGCCACAAGTGCCTCGCCCACGGCCGCGCCCGATCCGGTGACGACATTGAAGACACCGTCCGGGAGCCCGGCCTCCTTCAGCAGGGGGCCGAGTTCCAAACAGCACAGAGGGTCCTGCGGGGCCGGTTTGGCGACGACCGTATTACCCATCGCCAGGGCTGGGGCGACCTTGCCCGCGAGGTTGGCGAGGGGGAAGTTGTAGGAGGTGATACAGCCCACGACACCCACGGGGCGGCGGACGGCGGCCGCGCCGATGAGTCCGCCGGGGGCGAGGGGCGAGGCGGCAACGGGCAGGGGCGCGAGCGGGACCGTGTCCGGCTCGACGGCGCCTCGCGCATACCGCCGGAAGCGGTCGGCGGCCGGGGGCACCTGCATGGCCTTGGCGACGCGCATCGTCGCGCCCGTCTCGGCCTGGGCCAGCGGGATCAGCTCCCGGGCGTGCTCGGCGATCAGGGTGGCGGCGCGGTCGAGCACGGCGGCGCGCTCATGGGGGGCAGTGCGCGCCCACCCCTCGTAGGCGTCCCGTGCCGCGCTCACGGCGGCGTCGACGTCGGCCGCGTCGGCCTCCGGGGCATGGCCGACGATCTGCTCGGTGGCGGGATTGACGACCGGATAGTGCCCCTGCCCGGGCCGCCGCCGACCGCCCCCGATCCAATGCCCGTACGCCGTCTGCCGGCCCACCCTCTGCCCGTCCGCCTTCTGCCCGTCCGCCGTCGGCCCGTAGGTCTTCATCCGCGTGATTCCTTAGGGAGGTTGAGAACGCGCTCGGCGATGATGTTCCGCTGGATCTCATCCGAGCCGCCGTAGATCGTGTCGGCCCGGGAGAAGAGGAAGAGGCGCTGCGCGTCGTCGAGTTCGTACGGGCGCTCGGCGGTCCACCGCCCGGGGCCGAGGGCGGCCGCGGCGCCGCGTATCCGCACGGCCAGTTCGCCCAGCCGCTGGTGCCAGCCGCCCCACAGCAGCTTGGCGACGCTGGGCGCGCCGGGGCCCGATGCCTCGCCCAGGGTCCGCAGCGCGTTCCAGCGCATGGTCTTCAGCTCGGCCCACTGCTCGACAAGCCGGTCGCGCAGTACGGGGTCGTCGGCGGCGCCCGTGCGCAGCGCCAGCCGGACGACCCGGTCGAGCTCCTGGGCGAAGCCGATCTGCTGGGCGAGGGTGGAGACGCCGCGCTCCACGGCGAGCAGGCCCATGGCCACGCGCCAGCCCTGGCCGGGGCCGCCGACGAGGTGTTCCGGGCGCGCCACCGCGCCGTCGAAGAAGACCTCGTTGAACTCGGCGTCGCCGGTCAGCTGGCGGATCGGGCGCACTTCGACCCGTCCGGGCTGGCCCATCGGTACGAGAAGAAAGGAGAGACCATGATGGCGTTGTGAGCCGTCCTCGGTGCGCGCCAGGACAAAGCACCAGTCAGCTTCCTGGGCGAGGGAGGTCCAGATCTTCTGCCCGGTGACGCGGTACGTGCCGTCGCCCGGGTCGCGGACGGCGCGGGTACGCACCCCGGCGAGGTCCGATCCGGCCTCGGGCTCGCTGTAGCCCTGGCACCACAGCTCCTCGCCGCGGGCGATGGGGGGCAGAAAGCGGGCGCGCTGGGTGTCGTTGCCGTACGCGAGCAGGGTCGGAGCGAGGAGGTTTTCGCCGATGTGGCCGAGCCGGGCGGGGGCCCCGGCGCGGGCGTACTCCTCGGCCCAGACGACCTGCTGGGTGAGGGTGGCGGGCTGGTTGCCGTAGGTGCCGTGCGTACGGTCCCAGCCGAGCCCGATCCAGCCGCCGGCGCCGAGTTCCCGCTCCCAGGCGCGGTGTGCGTCCGCCGGTGCCGGTGGGCCGTCGTGGTCGGCGCCGGACTGCGCCTGCAACTGCGCCTGCGCCTGTGGCTGTGGCTGTGGCTGTGGCCGCCGGGCGAGTTGGGCCGGGGCGTCGGCAACGTGCTCGTCGAGCCAGTCGCGGGCTCGGGTGCGAAAGCGTTCGTCCTCCGGTCCGAAAGCGAAGTCCACGGCTTCTCCCGTCTCCCGTCTCCCGACCCGCTCCCCCGGCCGCCGCCGGCCGCCGCCGGGCGGTGCCCCCGCCCCGCGGGTGCGGGTCACGCGTTGGGGCGTTGGCCCTTGGCCGCCGCCTTGGCCATGGCGTCGAGCTGAGCGAGCATCGGCATGGGGTCGGTGCCGACCGTGCCCGGGAGGAAGTCGGCGATCTTCTCCGGGGTCCAGGCGCCTTCCGCGTATCCCGCGCGCAGTTCCCGGGGCTGGGCCCAGACCGCGATCTTGGGGCCCGCGATCGTATAGACCTGTCCGGTGATCTTCTCGTCCCGGGCCCGTTCGCTCAGCAGATAGACCACCAGCGCCGCCACGTCCTCCGGCTCGCCGATCTCCTTGAGCTCCATGGGCACATTGGCGGACATCCGCGTCCGGGCGACCGGTGCGACGCAGTTGGCGGTCACCCCGTACTTGTGGAGGCCGAGTGCGGCGCTGCGTACCAGGGAGATGATCCCGCCCTTCGCGGAGGCGTAGTTGGCCTGCGCGACGCTCCCCTGGTGGTTGCCGCTGGTGAAGCCGATCAGGGTGCCGGAGCCCTGCTTGCGCATCACCGCGGAGGCCGCCCGGAAGACAGTGAAGGTGCCCTTGAGATGGGTGGCGACGACCGGGTCCCACTCCTCCTCGGTCATGTTGAAGAGCATCCGCTCGCGCAGGATCCCGGCGACGCACACCACGCCGTCGAGCCGTCCGTAGTGTTCGAGCGCGGTGTCCACGATCCGCTGTCCGCCAGCCATGGTCGAGACGTCGTCGGCGACGGCCACTCCCGCTCCGCCTGCCGCCTCGATCTCCTTGACCACCGCCTCGGCGACTTCGCTGCTGGGTTCGCCGCCCTCGATCGACACCCCGTAGTCATTGATGACGACCTGGGCTCCTTCGGCCGCGCAGGCCAGTGCCACGGCTCGGCCGATGCCCCGCCCGGCCCCGGTGACGGCGACCACCTTGCCGCCCAAGAAGTTGCCCACGTCGCGTCCCCTCCCGGAGTTTCTGACGGTCCGTTAGATTTTTGAGCAGACGCGGCCCGAGTACAACCCCCCGAGCGGAATCCCGCCCGGAAGCCGAACCGAGGAGGTTTCATGACTCTGCCGCCCGAATTCCACGACATCGCCAAGCGCATCAACAACTGGGGCCGCTGGGGGGAGGCGGACGAGATCGGGACGCTCAATCTGATCACCGACGAGGTGGTCAGGAGCGCCGCGGCGGCCATACAGAGCGGCCGCCGCGTCCCGCTCGCGGTCCCGCTCCAGCAGGACGGGGTGCAGACCGGCGTGATCCCGGGCCGGGTCAACCCGCTGCACACCATGATCGCCGTCAATCTGGAGATATTCGGCCCGGACACCGTGGCCACCAGCGACGACGCCGTGACGATGGGGCTACAGGCGGGCACCCACTGGGACGGGCTGACCCATGTCTCGCACTCGGGTCGGATCTACAACGGCCGCCCCGCCGACTCCGTCACCCCTCATGGGCGCGCCACTTTCAGCGGCATCGACAAGGCGCGGCACATCGTCTCGCGCGGCGTGCTCCTCGATGTCGCCCGCGCCCACGGACTCGACCGGCTCCCCGAGGGGCATGTCGTCACACCCGAAGACCTGGACGCCGCCGAGGCGCTGGCGAAGACCACCGTCCGCCCCGGCGATATCGCGCTGGTGCGCACCGGTCAGATCCAGCGCTATCTCGCGGGCGAGAAGGAGGCTTATGCCTTCCCCTCACCCGGCCTGTCCCTCCGTACCCCCGAGTGGTTCCACGCCCGGGACGTGGCCGCGGTGGCCAACGACACCCTCACCTTCGAGATCTTTCCCCCGGAGATAGAGAACCTGTGGATGCCGGTCCACGCCCTCGATCTCGTGGAGATGGGTATGCAGCAGGGCCAGAACTGGAATCTGGAGGAGTTGGGGCAGGCCTGCGCCGAGGAGGGGCGCTACACGTTTCTGCTGTCGGCCACACCTGAGCCGTTCGTCGGCGGCGTGGGGAGCCCCGTCGCGCCCGTGGCGATTCTGTGACCCGTGGCGATTCTGTGACCCGTGGCGTCTCATGACGCGCCGCGGTTCCGTGACGCGCGGCCCACGGGGCCGCGGCCCCGCCATACAGCGGGGCGAGGGGCGGGTCTGTCGGGCGGCGGTGCGCTCATGCACACCCCGAGCACGGCACGGCGCACCGCCACCCGGCTCCGGCGCCGATGCCCTGTCACGCGCCGGGCAGCGACCCGCACTCGCCAAGGAACCGCCCCGTGAGCACACGGCTCACAGGAATCACAGAGCCCTCGGCGTCCCCTCGCAACGAATCGCTGATCCTAGAGTGATCAAGCCGCCACATCACGTCAACACCTGGTCTGGACTTTGTCGACTACACCCGATTTGTGATGGCGTATGAGAACCCGCATGCCCCGTCAGGACCGGTTCTTCATGACTTCCGTACCCCCCATGACCCCCACGGGCGCCCCGGTCCACCTCGCACCAAATGCGCTTGCCCGCGCCCTCCGGATGCCAGCCCCAGCGGTCCGCCAAGCCGTCGACCAGTTCAAGACCGCGCCCGTTGGTGGCCTCTTCGCCCGCGCACCGCCGCCGCGGCGCCCGGCCGCTGGCGTCGGCGACCTCGACCCGGACCGTACCGGAGCCCGGCCCCCGCCCCCCGCGGCCGCCCGCACCGGGCCCGCCGCCGTCGCCCTGCGCGGGGAAGAGCATGCGCAGCACCGCCGGACAGCCCGTGTGCACCACGGCGTTGGTCACCAGCTCCGAAATCAGCAGGATCAGGGTCTCGGCAAGCGGCTCGTCCACCCCTATCCCGGACCCGGCGAGCCGCGAGCGCGCCCATCGGCGGGCCCGGCTCACCTCCGCGGGGTCGGGCCGGACCTCCATCTGCATCTGAAGCACCTGCACCGCTCACACCATCCGAACCGGCGGACACATCGCCTCGTACCTCCAAGAGGTCACGGAACGTGACTCTCCCCCAGCTACCGCTGGGAGGTGCCCCCTCCCAGCGACAGCTGCGAGGTACCCCCTTGCGAGACAGCATGGTTGACGTACAGTCACCCCAACAAGCGCTTCGGTCATATTCCAGCGCCAAGGAGTATGCGTGCGGCATACTGTGCGACGCGCGCCGTTGGGAGTCGAACACCGGGGCGCAGAGCCTGCGCACCCCGCGCGAGCGGGGCACATTGGCGTGCCCGGAGTCGCCCCATGGGCCACGCCGGGATAGTTGCACCCCAAAACCGTTCGCACGCAACGGAGAGTACCCGAGCATGGGCCCGACTCCCCCCTGTGACGAGTCACACCTAGGAAACAACCCGGTATCAACGCTCGGTCACCTCGAAGACTCTGAGGATTCCCCCAGGAATCGCGACACCTGAACAATTCAGGCGTATCCACGAAGTCGGGTCACAAACCTCATAAGCCGGCGAGCAGCCCGGCCGCAAGCTCCTCCTCGGCCTCGGCCGCCGTCTGCCACTGCTCGGCCCTCACCCAGGCCCGCTTGAGGTGCAGATGGACATCGGCCTCCCAGGTGAAGCCCATCCCGCCATGGATCTGCAGACAGTCCCGCGCGTTACGGACGGCGGCCTCGTCGGCGAGCAGCTTGGCGGCGGCCACTTCACCCGCGTCTTCGGTGACGGCGGCGGCGTAAACCACACTTCTGGCTGTTTCCGCGCGTACCAGCATCCCGGCGCACAGATGCTGTACGGCCTGGAAGGCGCCGATCGCCCGGCCGAACTGGGAGCGCTCCTGGGCATGGCGTACGGCCAGCTCGACCGTACGGGCCGCACTGCCCAGTTGCAGGGCGGCGGTCAGCAGCACCGCCTCGCGTCTGAGCCGGGCCGCGGAGCGGCGCCCGGCCGGGTCTGCGGCCGACCACCACTCCCCCCGGCCCGGACCGCCGCCACGGTCCAGCCGGTGCAGCGGCGTCGCCGGGTCCACGGACCGGATCGGCCGCGCGGAGCGCGCGAGTCCGGCCGCGGACCGCACGCCGATCCCCCCGTCACCCCCGTCATCCCCGCCGTCGCCCCCGCCGCCCCCGTCACCCTCGCCTCCATCGCCCTTGTCGTCGCCGATCACCAACACGGCATCCGCCGACGCCAAGTGCTCGACCAGCGGCCCGGCCGAGCCCGACGCCGCCTGCCCCGCCGCCTGCCCCGCCGCGTCCAGCGCCGTGACCACGGCCCGGCCCTCGGCCGCGCCCGCCACCACCCCGGCCGCCAGATGCGTCGCGACCAGGGGCCCGGTCAGCAGCGCCCGGCCCGCCTCCTCGAAGACCAGCACCGCCTCCGGCAGACCGAGCCCCACCCCGCCGTCCGCCTCCGCCAGCCGCAGCGCGAAGAACCCGGCCCCGCCCAGCTCCCGCCACAGCGCGCGGTCCACCGCGGGCGAGCCGGCGTCCACCACCGCCCGCAGCCGCTCCCGCGTAAACCGCCCCTCCAGCAGCTCGCGGACCCCCGCCCGCAGAACACGCTGGTCGTCCGTGAGCCGGAAGTCCACGGGCCCGCTCACCGTCCCTTCGGCAGGCCGAGGATGCGCTCGGCGACGATGTTGTGCTGGATCTGGGAGGTGCCCGCCGCGATGGTGTACGAGAGCGAGGACAGCCGGTCCGCCACCCACGCGTGGTCGGCGTCCAGCGCCTCCGCGCCCAGCACCTCGGCGGCCGCGTCGTACAGCTCCTGACGGACATGCGAATAGCGCAGTTTGAAGACCGAGCCGCCGGTGCCCGGCACCCCGCCGGTGCGCTGCGCCTCGCTCACGTTCCACTGGGTGAGCCGCCACAGCGCGGCGAACTCGGCCGCGAGCCGCCCCAGCCTGCGGCGCAGCACCGGGTCGTCCCAGCGCCCGTTGGCCTTCGCCTCGCGCGCCAGGGCCTCAAGCACCTGGCGGCAGGCCACGACCTCGCCCACGAACGCCGTGCCGCGCTCGAAGGAGAGGGTCACCATGGTCACGCGCCAGCCGTCGTTCTCCGCCCCGATCCGGTGGGCGACCGGCACCCGCACCTCGTCCAGGAACACCTCGGCGAACTCCGCGGTCCCGGCGAGGGTGCGCAGCGGCCGTACGGTGACCCCCGGCGCGTCCATCGGCATCGCCAGCCAGGAGATCCCCCGGTGCTTGGGTGCCTCGCCGCTGACAGGTGCGGTGCGGACCAGGAGTTCGCACCAGTCGGCGACCTCGGCGTGCGAGGTCCAGATCTTGCTGCCGGTGACGACGTACGAGTCGCCGTCCCGCACCGCCCTGGTGCGCAGCGAGGCCAGGTCGGATCCGGCCTCCGGCTCCGAGAAGCCCTGGCACCAGACCTCGTCCCCGCGCAGGATCGGCGGCAGCCAGCGCGCCCGTTGCGCCGCGTCGCCCTCGGCGGCGATGGTGGGGCCCGCGTGCAGCAGACCGACGAAGTTGGCGCCCACATAGGGCGCCCCGGCCCGTTCGGTCTCCTCCAGGAAGATCAGGTGCTGGGTGGGGGTCGCCCCCTGGCCGCCGGCGTCTTTCGGCCAGTGCAGCCCGGCGTACCCCGCGTCGTACAGCGCGCGCTGCCAGCCGCAGTCGTAGGCGCGGCGGCCGGGCCAGTCGGCGGGGTCCGGGGGATCCGGCAGCTTGGGCAGGACGTCGGCGAGCCAGGCGCGCAGCCGCCGCCGGAAGTCCTCCTCCGCCTCCGTGTAGTCGAGGTCCATCCGCGTCCCCTCGCAGACACAAATCTGACGCTACGTCAGATAAATCACAAGGCTAGCCCCGCGGACTCTGGACCGACAAGGCGCCGAGCTCTACGCTTCCCGCACAATCTGACTGAGCGTCAGTTGGAGGTTCCGGTATGACCGACACCGCCCAGGAATTCGGCACCGCGCATGAGCTCGGCACCTCGGCGACGCTGTGGGAGCTGGTCGAGCGGCGCGCCGCACTCACCCCCGACGCCCCCGCCCTGCTCCAGGCCGCCGCCTCCGCCCGCGACGACCGGCGGATGACCTTCCGCGCCCTGCGCGCCCGCGCGGAGCGCACCGCTGCCGGGCTGTACGGGATGGGGGTGCGCCCCGGCAGCCGCGTCGCCTGGCAGCTGCCCACCCGTATCGAAACGGCCGTCCTGACCATGGCCCTGGCCCGGCTGGGCGCCGTGCAGACCCCGCTCATCCCCTTCTACCGCGACCGGGAGGTCGACTTCGCGCTGCGCGCCTCCGGCGCCCGCTTCCTCGCCGTCCCCGGTCGCTGGCGCGGCTTCGACCACACCGCGATGGCCCACCGCCTCGCCGCGCGACTGCCCGATCCGCCCCTGGTCTTCGAGGCGTACGACACCCTCCCCGAGGCCGATCCGGACGCCGTGCCGTTGCCCCCGCCGCCCACCGACGGAACCGCCGTCCGCTGGATCTACTGGACCTCCGGCACCACCTCCGAGCCCAAGGGCGTTCTGCACACCGACCGCAGCCTCATCGCCGCCGGGGCCTGCCTGGGCCATGCGCTGCGGCTGCGTCCGGACGACGTCGGGTCCATGGCCTTTCCGTACGCCCATGTGGCCGGGCCCGACTACACGGTGATGCTGCTGATGTACGGCTTCCCCGCCGTGCTGCTCGAGCACTTCGCGCTGCCCGCCTCGCTCGCCGCGTACCGGAGGCACAAGGTGACGGTCGCGGGCGGCAGCACCGCCTTCTACTCGATGTTCCTGGCCGAACAGCGCAAGGACCCCGGCCACAAGCTCATCCCCACCCTGCGGCTGCTGGCCGGCGGCGGCGCCCCCAAACCGCCCGAGCTGTACTACGAGGTCGTCCGCGAGCTGGGGTGCCAGCTCACCCACGGCTACGGCATGACCGAAGTTCCCATGATCACCATGGGTGCGCCGGACGACACCCCGCAGCACCTCGCGACCACCGAAGGGCGGCCGCCGGCGGACATGGAAGTCCGCATCGTGGACCGGGACGGAAAATCGCTGCCCTCAGGGACCGACGGCGAGGTGCGGTTGCGCGGCGAGGCCGTCTGCGCCGGGTATCTGGACGAGGCCCAGACCCGTGAGGCGTTCGATGCCGACGGCTTCCTCATCACCGGCGACCTCGGGCATCTCACCGCGGAGGGACATCTCGTCCTCACCGGCCGCTCCAAGGACGTCATCATCCGTAAGGGCGAGAACATCTCCGCAAAAGAGGTCGAGCAACTGCTCTACGAGCACCCCGACGTCGGCGATGTGGCCGTGATCGGGCTGCCGGACGCGGAGCGCGGCGAGCTGGTGTGCGCGGTGGTCGAACAGCCCGCCGGCACGGAACCGCTCACCCTTGAGGCCGCGATCGCGTATTTGCGCGCCCAAGGGCTGTCCGTGCACAAGCTCCCCGAACGGCTCGAAGTGGTCGACGCGCTGCCGCGCAACGACACGCTCCGCAAGGTGCTCAAGTACAAGCTGCGGGAGCGGTTCGCGTAGCGAGCCGCTGACCTGCGGCGGAATCAGCCGGACGTGCTGTACGTCGCCGTCGCCTGCTCGAAGTAGCGGGCGACCGCGCGGCGCTCGTCGGCCGGGCCGATGACCAGGACGACGTGGTACCGGCCGTCGATGAGCATCACCAGATTGCGGGCGTACACATTGCGGCCGCTGCTGTCCCGCCAGCTGAACTCCCCCTCGGCCATCGCCGTCTGCCCCACGTCGATCCGCCGCAGCCCGGAGGACGAGGCCCAGGAGGAGGAGCGGAAGGCGGACAGCTCGGGCTCCTTGTTCTGCTGGTAGGCCATGGGGTCGGAGCCGAACTCCGACTCCTTGTCCCGCCCCGCCACCACGACCAGTTCGAAGTCGCCGCCGATATAGCGAATCTGGCCGCGGGAGTTCTCGCCGCGGCGGGTCCAGCTCTCGTGCACGGCGACCTTGAACCCCTTGGGGTCCTTGCGCACCGCGAAGCCCTTCGCCAGGCCCGCGGGCGGCGTCGACTGCGCCTGCTGGTCGTCCGGCGAAGACGTTCCCGAACCCTCGCCGCCCCCGCTCGAATTCTGCGGATCGTGCTGCGACGGCTCCCGCGAGGCGGTCGGCGCATCGCTCTGCGCGCCCGCCGTGCCCGTACGGCCCTGGCCTTTCTCCTCGTCGGCCCGCGGCATGAACATCATCGCGTACAGCACCGCCGCCGCCAGAACCAGCAGTATCAGCGCCAGCAGCACCCGGCCCAGCCTGCGCGGGCGGCGCTCGCCCGGCTGCTTGCCCCGCTTGTGCCGCCCGTGCGCGGCGACGACCGGCGCGCCGCCCCCGCGGCCCCTGCGCACCAGCCAGCCACGACGGCGCACAATGGGCAGCCGCCGGGGGTCGGACGGCCCGCCCGGCCCTATCGACGGCACCGTGACCGTGCTGCTGCCGACATCCGGCTCAGGCGCCGAGCGGATCAGCGACCGCAGCCAGCCGCGCAGCTCCTCGAAGTCCGGGCGCTCGGTGGGGTCCTGGCGTAGCAACGACTCGACGACCGGGCGCAGCGGACCGCACTCCTCCGCGTACGCGGGCGCCTCGGAGCACACCAGCTGCACCAGCTCGGCGGCGCTCTCCTCCGGGTACGGGGCATGCCCCTGTACGGCGCGGTAGAGCAGCACGCCCACCGCCCACAGGTCGGCGGCCGGGCCGACGGGAGGCGCCAGCCGCCAGTTCTCGTGGACCGGAACCGCCTGCTCAGGCGCCCACCGCTCGGTGACGGCCCCCACCACGACGATCCGCGCCTGCCGCGCGCGCTCGGCGGCCAGCGCGGTCGCGGGCCCGCGCCGCGGACCATGGGCGGCCGCGGCGTCGTCGTCCCACGAGCCCGCCTTGGGGACCCCGTTCGGGACGGCCGGTCGGCCCGGGTCGATGTACAGCGCGCGGGTCGCGTGCGGGTGCCGGTCGGCCTGAGTGCCCAGGTCGGTCTGCCGGTTTGGGTCGGCATACGGGGCCGGGGCCGAGCGGTTCGGGTCCGCGTCGGCGTACGGGGCTGGGGCCTTGACGAGGCCCGGGGCGGTGCCGTTGGCGTCGGGGGCGGGGCGCAGGGCGCCTTCCGCATGCTCGGCGGCGGGCCCGCTCGGGACTTCGGCCGCGCCGGGGCGCGCGCTACGCGGCGCGGAGCCCTCTACGTTCGCCCGCGCGGCGGCCCGGGCGCCCGCCGCGTAGGCGGCGATCGCGCTGGCTCGTGCGGCGCGCTCGGCGGCGCCCTGCGGGTCGCCGGGCGCCGGGGCGGACGGGCGGCCGTCGGAGGCCGGTTCGCCCCGCCGCGCTCCCGGTACGCCCGGCCCGGCACCGTGCGTGCTGTCCGGGGCGCTCAGGCCGTTGGGGTCGTCCGTCCGCCCGCCTTCGATGCGCTCGGCGGGGCGCCACTCCGAGCCCGGGGGCAGCCGCAACCCGGGGCCCGGACCAGGCTGTTCGAGCGCACCGCGCGGCCCTGGGAGCCCGCCTGCCGAGCCAGGCCGCGGCTCGCCCTCGCCCGGCGCCGCGCCCGAAGCACCCGCCGCGCCCGAAGCACCCGCCGCGCCCGAAGCACGCGGCGCGGGAAAGCCACCCGCCGCGCCCTGGTCGCGGTACAGCGGCTGCGTCCGACGGGTGCCGGGACCGCCGCCGGGAGGCAGAGCGCGCCCCACCGCGGAACGCCCCTCGACAGCCGGTCCCCCGACGTCGCCGCCCCCGACCTCACCGCCGTCGGTGTCCGCGTCAGCGCCGGAGCCGGCGTCAGCCTCCTCCGCCGAGCCAGAACGCCCGCCCCCCTCCGGCCTGTCGACCGGACCGGCGGACGGCCGGGGCACCGGGTCGTACCCGCACAGCGCCTCTTCCGCGGCGCCCGCCGCCAGCCCGGTGAGCATGGCGCGCCCGTCGTCGCAGACGAGGACGGTCCGGGCGGTGATGTTGCGGTGGATCCAGCCGTCGGCGTGCAGGGCGCGCAGCGCGGTGAGAATGTCGTGGGCGAGCTCGGCGGCGCGGTACGGGGACAGCGTCCGCTCCGCGAGCAGCGCAGCCAGCGGGCGGCCGGCGACCAGTTCGCTGACGATCCACAGGCTCCCGGCCTCCACGAAAACATGGAAGACCTGGTCGAGCCGCGGATGGTCGGGCACCTGCGCGGCCGCCGTCGCGGCCTCGATGGCGCGGCGCACCGCCGGGTCGCCGCCGACACGGGCGCCGCGGCCCATCCCGTTCGTACGCCCTGAAGCCCCCGAGTACTCCGAGTACCCCGAGACCCCGGCCCCGCCCGCCCCGTAGCGCCCGTCGTCGCCGACGACCTCCGCCTCGACGGTCTCCGGCAGCGGTATCTGCCTGAGGTGGACTTCCTGCCCGCTGTAGGTGTCGAAGGCGCGGGTCTCGACGAGTTCGTACTCATCGGCCGGGGGCAGGGGCAGGCGATAGCGGTCGGCGAGAACCCGACCCGCGTATTCGTCCACGACGCCTCCCCGAGCGCGCGATCCACTCCCTCATCCGCACCGAACGAAACCGTCAATCAAGGGCGTTTTGCCCGCGCTTGCCGCTGCGTACGGTTCTCGGCCTCTCACGATACGTGCCCGGGGCGCGCCGTGCCGACCGGTGTGCTCAGTCCGTGATGTCGAAGGTGTCGAACGCGGTCTCGCGGAGCGTCTTGCACTCCTTCTCGTCCCACTTGCTCTTCTCGCAAGTGATCATTATGGCGAAGCCATGGCTGTCGTCCGCCCGGAAGCCGCGGTTGAGCACCCGGACCCGCTTGCCGTCCTTGTCGCGCTCGAACTGCCAGTCGGCGACCGTGGGGTAGCCGTGCCACTTCACCGACTCGATGCTGATCAGCTCGTAGCCGGGCGTGCTCCTGCTCACGGCGGGTTCGCTTTTGCGCCACTCAGCCGCCGCGTCCGACTTCGGTGACGTGGTGAAGTCGATCTGGATCCGCGGGATATCGGACCCGCCGTAGTAGATCTTGCTGCCGGAGTAGGTCCCCGCGTGGGCCTTCCACCCCTTGGGCATCGCCATGGTGAACGGGAAGTCGGAGCTCTTGACGGTCGCGTACCCGTCCGGCTGCGAGCCCTTGCCGCCTCCGCCGTCCTTGCCCTTGTTGCTGTCATCGCCGCCGTCGTCCGAGCCGCCGGAGCCGCCCTTGCCCTTGTTGCCGTCGTCCGTCGGCTTCTCGGTGGACGTCTGCGGCTCCGGGGACTTGCTGGACGACTGGTTGGCAGAGTCCGTTCCGTCCTTCGTGTCGGCGCCCGTACTGGCCGAAGCCGTCCCGCGGTTACCGGACTTGCCCTGGTCACCGCCGTCGTCGCCGCCGCTCAGCGCGATGGCGAGCACCGTGCCGACGACCGCGAGCGCCACGATCACCGCGATGATCACCAGCGTGCGCTTGGGCACCACGTCCGTCAGCGGGGCGCGCGGCGGCGGAGCGGGCGAGCCCGCCGAGTCCGCAGAGCCCGAGGAGCCCGCGGCGGGGGCCGCGGCCTTGGCCTTGCCGGACTTGGCCGGCTTGGCGGGCTTGCCATCCGAGGACTTCTTCGCGGCGGAGGCGGCCGAGTCGGCGGACGCCCCGGCGCCACCCGATCCGGCGGCGGCACCGGCCGACGCCGACGCCGCCGATGCCTTCCGTACGGAGCGCAGCGCGCCGCGCACCCGGTCCGAGGGCGCGGCGGACGGGGCGTCCTCGGGCGGGGCGGGCGGCAGGGACATGGTGCGGGTGGCGTTGGCCGCCGCGGCCTTCGACCGGCCCTCGTCGGGCGCGTCCAGCGCCTGGGTCAGCAGCGCCCGCGCGCCCGCGTCGTCGAGCCGCCGCTCGGGGTCCTTGTCGAGCAGGCCATAGATGACCTCCTCCAGCACGCCCGCGTTCTTCGGCTGGTCGACGGGCTCGGTCATCACGGCCGTGAGCGTCGCTATGGCGGTGGCCTTGTCGTACGGCGGCACGCCCTCCACCGCCGCGTACAGCAGGCCGCCCAGCGACCACAGGTCGGCCGGCGGGCCGGGCTTGTGGCCGCGGGCGCGCTCGGGCGAGATGTAGGAGGGCGCGCCGACGAGCATGCCGGTCGAGGTGACGGAGGGATCGCCCTCGACCTGGGCGATGCCGAAGTCGGTGAGCACGACGCGGCCGTCGTCCGCGATGAGGACGTTGGACGGCTTCACATCCCGGTGCAGGATGCCCGCCTGATGCGCGGCGCGCAGTACGTCGAGGACGGCGAGCCCCACCTCGGCGGTGCGGCGCGGGGTGAGCGGGCCGTCGTCCCGTACGACGTCGGCGAGCGAGCGGCCCTCGATGAGCTCCATGACGATCCAGGGGCGGTCGTCCTCGTCCACCACGTCGTAGACCGTGACGGCGCCGTTGCTGCGGATACGGGCGATCGCCTTCGCCTCGCGCAGCGTACGGGTGATGAGCCGTCTCTTCTCGTCCTCGTCGACGCTCGACGGGAAGCGCAGCTCCTTGACCGCGACGGTGCGCCCCAACGTTTCGTCACTCGCACGCCAGACCGTGCCCATCCCGCCCTGGCCGAGAACTTCCCCGAGCCGGTACCGCCCGGCGAGGAGGCGCCCGGTCGAGCCCTGCGTCCGCTCCGCCTCCGACATGCGTCCCCTCTGCAAATCAACCCGCCCTGAACCCACCCTGGGAGAGCCCCCATTGTCTCTCATCCGCGGACCGGGGGAAGTCCCGGGGTCCGGGGCCGGGCCTGGCGGCCGCGGCCACACCTGTGAGCATCTGGGGGTTCGCAGCCGATGAGGGCTTCACGAAATTCCAACGAGACCCGACGAAAACCCGGCGAGACCCGAGGCAACCTTAGGCGACCCGGGACGCCTCAGGACGACCCGAGGAGCAGAGAAACAGAGGAACAGTCAACGAAAGGGCTCCCGATATGCCGATCCGCGCCCCCGGGCGGACGAGGCGGGGCCGCGCGCGGGCCGCGGCGCTCGCGCTGGCGGCGCTCCTGGGCGCCGCGGTCCCCGGCTGCGGCGCCCCTGCGGACCCCGGCGCGGCTCCCACGCCCGTCGCCGCGACGGTCCGGCACTCCGGCGGGCGGGACGCCGAGGCGGCGCTGCACGCGGCCGTACGGCGGCTGGTGGCCGGGGGCCGGGCACCGGGGGCCGCCGTGCTCGCCCTGGACGGCGACGGGACGCGCTTCGCCTCGGCCGGGCTGGCCAATGTGCGCACCGGTCGGCGAATTCACGAAAGCGACCGCTTCCGCGCGGGCAGCATCACCAAGACCTTTGTCGCGGCGGTCGTCCTCCAGTTGGCCGAACGGCGACGGCTCGACCTGGACGACACGGTCGATGAGCACCTTCCGGGGCTGGTGCGCGGCCAGGGCAACGACGGCCGGAAAATCACCCTCCGGCAGCTTCTCACCCACACCAGCGGTCTGTTCGACTTCGCGGGCGATCGGCGCGTGGTCCGTCGGCTGGCCGGCCCGCCGGGCGCCTCCCCCCTGACGCCACGGCAGCTCGTACGCATCGCCGTCGCCCACCGCCCGCAGTTCGCCCCGGGAGCCCGGTGGCACTACTCCAACACCAACTACGTCCTGCTGGGCCTGGTCGTCGAGCGCGTCACCGGCCGCCCCTACGCCGCCGAGACCGAGCACCGCGTGCTCACCCCGCTCGCCCTGCGCGGCACATCCTTCCCCGGCACGCGCACCACCCTCCACCCCGCACGGCCGCGCCTACGCCGCCCAAAGCGGCGCCCGTCACCATCACACGCCCCGCGACCGCGCCCCTGGCGACCGCGCCCCGCGCGACCGCACGCCCCACGACCGCACGCCCCGCGATGTCACCGACCTCGACCCGTCCCCGGCGAGCGCCGCGGGCGAGGCGATCTCCACCCTCGACGACCTGGCCCGCTTCTACGCCGCACTGCTGCGCGGCGAGGTGCTGGGCCCGGCGGGGCTGCGGCGGATGCGCGACACCACCGCCTCCGAAGGGCGGTACGGGATGGGCCTCTTCCCGGTGCGGCTGTCCTGCGGGGTGACGCTGTGGGGCCACAACGGCCGGATCAGCGGCTCCTACGTCCAGGTCGTCGCCACCCCGGGCGGCCGCCATGTGCTGGCCTACCGCCTCAACAGCGATGTGCTCCCGCCCTCGGCGGCGGAGCGGGACCTCCTCAAGGCCGAGTTCTGCCGGACCTGATCCGCCGCACCTAGTCTCTTGTGCCCCGCGTACCCCCGCACCCCGGAGCTCAGAGCGGGATGATGTCCGGCGCCCCCAGCCGGGCCGCGTCCGCCGTCAGATCGTCAGGCTGGAGCTGCGACTCGCGCTCCGCCTCGACCCGCTTCTCGTAGTGCCGGACCTCCTTGTCGATCTGCTCCGGCCCCCAGCCCAGCACCGGCGCGATCAGCTCGGCGGCCTCCCGGGCGCAGCGGGTGCCCCGGTCGAAGGTCTCGATCGAGATGCGGGTGCGCCGGGTCAGGACGTCGTCCAGGTGGCGGGCGCTCTCGTGGGAGGCGGCGTAGACGATCTCGGCGCGCAGATAGTCGTCGGCGTAGGTGAGCGGTTCGCCCAGGGATGGGTCTTCGGCGATCCGTTCCACGATCTCCTCGGCGAGCGAGCCGTAGCGGTTCAGCAGATGCTCGACGCGGGCCACATGCAGCCCGGTGCGCTTGGCCATGCGCGCTCGCGCGTTCCACAGCGCCTGGTAGCCCACGGCGCCGGCCAGCGGCACCTCTTCGGTGACGCAGGGGCCGACCCACTGGTCGAGGCCGTGCACCGCCTCGTCGACCGCGTCCTTGGCCATGACCCGGTACGTGGTGTATTTGCCGCCCGCGACCACCACCAGGCCCGGCGCGACATGCGCGACCGTGTGCTCGCGCGAGAGCTTGCTGGTGGCGTCCGACTCGCCGGCCAGCAGCGGGCGCAGCCCGGCGTACACGCCCTGGACGTCGGCGCGGGTGAGCGGGACCGCCAGCACCTCGTTGACATGCTCCAGCAGATAGTCGATATCGGCGCTGGAGGCGGCCGGATGGGCCTTGTCCAGGCTCCAGTCGGTGTCGGTGGTGCCGATGATCCAGTGCCTGCCCCATGGAATCACGAACAGCACGCTCTTCTCGGTGCGCAGGATCAGCCCGGTCGTGGAGTGGATCCGGTCCTTGGGCACGACGAGGTGGATGCCCTTGGACGCCCGTACGTGGAACTGGCCCCGCTCCCCGATCAGCGCCTGCGTCTCGTCCGTCCACACCCCGGTGGCGTTCACCACCTGACGGGCGCGGATCTCGAAGTCGGCGCCCTTTTCCCCGGAGGGCGTCTCCATGTCGCGCACCCGGGCACCGACGATGCGCTCCCCCTCCCGCAGGAAGCCCACCACCCGCGCCCGGTTGGCGACATGGGCGCCGTACGAGGCGGCGGTGCGCACCAGCGTGGTGACGAAGCGCGCGTCGTCCACTTGGGCGTCGTAGTACTGCAACGCCCCGACCAGGGCGTCCTTCCGCAGACAGGGGGCGACCCGCAGCGCCCGACGCCGGGTCAGATGGCGGTGCGCGGGCAGCCCGCGGCCGTGCCCGGAGGAGAGCGACATGCCGTCGTACAGCGCCACGCCGGTGCCCGCGTACAGGCGCTCCCAGGCGCGGTGTTTGAGCGGATACAGGAACGGCACCGGCTTGACCAGATGCGGGGCGAGCCGCTCCAGCAGCAGCCCGCGCTCCTTCAGCGCCTCCCGTACGAGGACGAAGTCCAGCATCTCCAGATAGCGCAGGCCGCCGTGGATCAGCTTGCTGGACCGGCTCGAGGTGCCGGCCGCCCAGTCCCGCGCCTCGACCAGGCCGGTCTCCAGGCCCCGGGTGACGGCGTCCAGGGCGGTGCCGGCCCCGACCACCCCGCCGCCCACGACCAGCACGTCCAGCTCCTGGTCCGCCATCCGGGCCAACGCCTCGCCGCGCTCGGCCGGCCCCAGTGTCGGTGTCCTCACGGCTGCCTCCCGTGGCGATCGAGACGGTGATCGAGATCACAACGTTCGTGAACGATTTTCCTGGGTTTCCGTCCGTGACGCCATGCCGGTGCAGCGTCGGTGCCTGCCCCGTCCACAACGAGCAACGGCACGACGCCACGGCACGTCGCAACACCGCGCATCAACACCCCGCATCAACACCCCGCATCAATACTGAATACGAGTCATATTTCCGCTTAGTCTGTATTCACGCAATTTCGCGCCATCCGGAATCGCCTCGGGAAGGGTCGGCACGAAGTCATGCCCGCAGATCTCGCCGTCATCGGACTCGGCCACCTCGGCATCCCCCTCGTCCAGGCCGCCACCGCCGCCGGCGTCCTCACCCTCGGCTACGACCCCGACCCCGGCGCCGCCGCCGATCTGCGCGCGGGCAGGCTGCCGTGCGGGGCGTGGGACGGCGCGCTGTCGGCCGCCGACCTGCGCCGGATGGCCGCCGGGGGCTTCCGGACCACCAGCGACCCCGCCGAGCTCGGCCGCGTCCACACCGCCGTGATCTGCGCCCCGACCCCGCTCGGCGCGGACCGGACGGCCGGCTTGTCGGCGGTCGGTGAGGCCGCCCGCGCGCTGGCCGCGCAGCTGCGCCCGCACACCACCGTCGTGCTCGAATCCGCCGTGTACCCCGGCACCACCGAGGAATTCCTACGGCCGATCCTGGAGGACGGCTCCGGACTGCGGGCCGGGCGCGACTTCCACCTCGCCTACTCCCCCGGCCGCCTCGACCCCGGCAACCGCGCGTACGGCTACGCCAACACCCCCAAGGTCATCGGCGGGCTGACCCCCGCCTGCACCGAGGCGGCCGCCACGTTCTACGGCCGCCTCACCGAGAAGGTCGTACGCGCCCGGGGCCCGCGCGAGGCCGAGACCGTCAAGGTCCTGGAGACCAACTACCGGCACGTCAACATCGCCCTGGTCAATGAGATGGCGATGTTCTGCCAGGACCTCGGCGTCGACCTGTGGGACGTGATCCGCTGCGCCGAGACCAAGCCGTTCGGCTTCCAGGCGTTCCGGCCGGGGCCCGGTGTCGGCGGCCACGGTGTGCCGATCGCCTCGGACTGCTCGCCGTACGGCGGGCGCGGCCCCGGCCGCCCGCTGGCCATGGTGGAGCTGGCGCAGCAGGTCAACGGGCGGATGCCGGGCTATGTCACCCGGCGCTGCGCGGCCCTGCTCAACGAGCACGGGAAGTCGGCGCGCGGCGCCCGGGTACTGCTGCTCGGGGTGAGCTACAAGCCCGACGTGGGCGACCAGGAGGGCGCCCCGGCCCGCGAGATCGCCTCCCGGCTGATGGAGCTGGGCGCCCAGCTGAGCTTCCACGATCCGTTCGTGGCGCGGTGGCGGGTGCTCGGCCGACCGGTGCCGCGCGCGGACGCGCTGTACGAGGCGGTGGCCGACGCCGACCTGACGGTGCTGCTCCAGCACCACCGCAGCTACGACTTGCAGGGCCTGGCCGTGAAGGCGCAGCTGCTGCTGGACACGCGCGGCGCCAGCCCGGCGGGCACGGCGTACCGGCTCTGAGCCCCCGCACAGTGCCGCCCCGCCGTACCGGCTCCGAGCCCCCGCGACCGTGTCAGCTCTGAGCCGCCGCGCCCACAAACCCGCGCCACCCCCGTACGCCCGGGGACTCACACCCGTACGCCTGGGGATTCACCCGTACGCCCGGGGATTCACCCCCGTACGCCCGGCGGTGGCGCACCACCGCGCGCCTGCGCGCGGCGCAGCCGGAACGCGGCGGCCAGCATCATCAGCCCCACCCCGCCCGCCACGAACGCCACCGCCCCCGAGGGCACCGAGCGGACATCGGCCGTGAAGATGATCGGGCGGCCCCAGGGCCTGCCGTCGGAGCTGGTGTAGAGCTGGGCGGTGAGCCGCACCGGCCCGTTGGCGTGCGCCCGCACCCCGACCCGTACCGTACGGCTGACCGCCCGCGACGCCTGTACCCCGACTGCCCGGTCCACCGCGGCAAGCCGCTCCGGCCGGCTGGAGGCCACTCGCAGCTCCACTCCGGTCAGGTCCTGCTGCAGCCCGTTGTCGACCGTGACCGGGATGGTCGCGGACTGGCCGGCGACCGTCACCTTCGATTTGGGCACCAGCCGGACCGAATCGATCGAGGCGGTCAGATAGCGGCTCACACCACGCCGGTACGAGCGCGCGCCCGCCGGGTTCCCGCGCCAGCTCGTGGAGACCGCGCGCGCCATCGCGGCGTACGCGGAGGCGGTGGTGCGCCCCGGGTCGGACAGCACCTTCGAGAGAGTGCCAAGACGCCGCTGGTCCCGGGCGACCGCCGCCAGCGAGCGCGCGGGCAGTTCGGAGGCGCGCAGCGCGACCGGGTAGCCCCCGGCCTCGCGCAGCTGCCCCGGCTCCGGGTCCTGCGCCGCCGCCTCCAGCCGGGACGGCTCCAGCCAGCCCGCCCCCAGCCCCTCGGACACCGCCTCGGACACCGCCCGCGCCGCCCCGGCCGACATCCGGCGCGGGGGGACGACCATCAGGGCCCGCGGGGCGTACGGCAGCTCCCGGACGGCCGTCAGGCTCTCCGCGAGCAGCCGCTGCCGCACCCTCAGCCGGAGCGGCGCCCCGGCCGCACCCGCGCCCGGCCGGCTCTGGGCCAGCAGCGAGGCAACGGTCGTGTCGTACGTCAGGGCGGTCATCCGCTCGCCGAGCCCGACCGCGCGGTCGTCCGTGGCCCCGCCGGTGACCAGCGCGCCGGAGGAACGGCGCAGCCTGGCGACGGTGCTGCCGGAGGCCAACACCGTCCCCAGGCCCAGCCGCTCGGCGTACCCGGCGATCCCGGCGTCCACCACGCCGCCCGCCGGCCAGGCCACATCGGCGCGGGCGTCGGTGTCCAGCTCCCGGTCCACCACGTCCTTGCCCGCCCGGGACGCCCGGCGCAACAGCCCCGCCAGCGCTTCGCCGCCGGGGCCGCCGCGCGCGAGCGAGGCCAGGTCAGGGTCCGCGTACGGCAGCGCGATGACGTCCTGTCCGCGCACCGCGCGCTTGAGCGCGGCCAGCCAGGCCGCCGCCGCCCGCCCGCCCCGGCCCGCGGTGGTCCGCCGGGGGTCGGTGGCGCCGGGGGTGCGGGCCACCCGGTAGCCGTCCGCCATCGCCCGCGCCTGCGCCACCAGGTCCGGGTCCACCGCCCAGGTCACCGGCAGCCGCGCGCCCGTCTCGACCAGCCGCCACAGCCGCCCGCCCCCGGCGAACGCGGCGGCCAGCGCGTCATCGCGGAACACCGGCCGCACGCTCTCCGGGGTGCGCAGGGTCAGCGCCTCCATATGCGGGATGTCGGTGATCGGCCACAGCACGGTGGTGCGCAGCGGCTGGTACGCCGTGCCCTCCGGATAGACCGGCAGAAAGGTGCGGGCCAGCCCGAGAACGGCCCCGTCCTCGCGGGCCACGTCCACCGTCAGCCCGTACGCCCCCGCGCCGTCCGCCCCCAGCTCCGGCACCGGCACCCGCAGCCGGAAGTCGCGGCGGGCGCCGGGGGCGAGGGAGGGCAGCCGGTGGACATGGCCGGAGATCTCCTCGCCGTCCGCGCGGGTCAGGTCCGTGCGCCCGGCCGCGACGGCGAGGCCGCTGCGCGTGCCGAGCGCCGCCGGCCCGGTGCGCACGCCCACATGCGCACCGGTGACGCGCTGCCGTGAGTGGTTGACCACGGTGCCGCTGAGCGTGAGCCGGCCGTCCGGGCGCCGCAGGACGGCGGGGCTCGCGGACGCCAGCCGGACGGTCACGGCGTACGAGCTCCGGTGGCCGCCGACACGGTCACGCCCAGAGCCATGGCCAGGGCCGGACGGGGTGGCGCGGGGGCTCTCGTACGAGGGCACGGAGGGCACAGCCGCCAAAGGCACGGAGGGCACGGCCGCCGCGGCCGGTACCGGCGGCAGAACCGGCATGACCAGGCCCGCACTTAGGACCGTGCCCAGGCCCGTGCCCAGGCCCGCGCTCAGGGCGACGCTCAGGACCACGCTCAGGGCGGCGACCGCCGCGACGATCGCTCGCGTACATCTCCCGTCGCGTGCCACTACCGCCACCTCGACGTCGGTCCGTACCGCCCCCGTGAACGGACGCGGTGTCACCAGACCACCACGGGCGGGCCCGTACCGCACGTCCGAGGGCCCCGCCCGAGCGGGCCGTCCGCGCCCGGCCTCAGCCCCGCGCGGTGGCGGCCAGCCCCCAGGGCCGGGCGTCCAGCACCGTGCGCAGCGACGCGAAGTCCTCGACGCAGCGGCCGGTGCCGAGGGCCACACAGTCCAGCGGGTCGTCGGCCACCAGCACCGGGATGTCCAGTTCGCGGCTGAGCCGGACGTCGAGGCCGCGCAGCAGCGCCCCGCCCCCGGTCAGCACGATGCCGCGGTCCATGATGTCGCCCGCCAGCTCCGGCGGGGTCTCGTCCAGCGTCGACCGCACCGCCGCGACAATGCTGTCCACGGGCTCGGCCAGCGCGTGCCGCACCTCATCCGCCGTCAGCTCCAGGACCTTCGGCAGTCCGGTGACCAGGTCCCGGCCGCGGATGGTGCAGCGGTCCGGCGGCAGCAGCGTCTGCGTCTGCTCCGGGTCGGCAGCCTTGCCGGATCCGTCGAGCCCGTCACCGTTGCCGGGCTTGTCGAGCGAAAGGCCCTCACCGCTCCGGGTGGCCGACACCACCTCCACATTCCGCTCGGGGCGCCTGACGGACGATCCGCTGCCGGGCGCGGACCAGGCACCGACCGCTGTGGCGGAGCCGATGCTCACCTTGATCTCCTCGGCGGTCCGCTCCCCGATCGCCAGGGCGTACTGCTTCTTCACATGCGTGCTGATCGCGGCGTCCATCGCATCGCCCGCCATGCGCACCGAGCGGGCGGTGACGATCCCGCCCAGCGAGACCACGGCCACCTCGGTCGTGCCGCCGCCCACGTCGACCACCATGCAGCCGGTCGGGCAGCTCACCGGCAGCCCCGCGCCGATCGCCGCCGCCATCGGCTCCTCGATCAGATGCACTTGGCGCGCCCCGGCCTGTGACGCGGCCTCCATGACCGCACGCCGCTCGACACCCGTGATGCCGGAGGGCACACACACCACGACGCGAGGGCGGGAGAGCCGGCGGCTGCCCGTGACCTTCTTGATGAAGTGCCGCAGCATCCGCTCGGCGATCTCGAAGTCGGCGATGACCCCGTCCCGCAGCGGGCGGACGGCGACGATGTTGGAGGGGGTGCGCCCCATGGTCTCCTTCGCCTCGGAGCCGACCGCCAGCACGCTTCCGTCCGTCGTGCTGACCGCGACGACTGACGGCTCATTGAGCACGATCCCCCTGCCCCGCACGTACACCAGGGTGTTCGCCGTGCCGAGGTCGATTCCGACATCACGTCCCGTGAACGTCTTGTTCTGCGCCATAAGTTGACATTATTGCTTATGCCGGATTCTTGCCGGGCACTGATGTCGACCGCACCCTCGTACGACCGGATCGCTGCTACCTTGCGTTCATGATCACGTGACAGGAGGGGACACCGGAGCGGAACGACATCGCCTGCTCCGCCGTTTACAGAGGTGGAGAGTTACCTCAACGACAAGCACGTCACGGAATAGTGGCCGTCAAATCACCATAAGAACGGACAGGTTGTCTCTGTCCGGTCGCAGGCGTGTCACGGACGACAGACACGACTTGTCTGATTGTCGTGCCCGGCTGTTAGTTTTATGGCTCGAACTCTTCGTTCGCGCTCCCATCAGCACGAATCCCCGGAGCGCGGACATCACCTTCATCCCCGGGGGATCTCCATGAGCCAGAACTGGCAGCAGCCTCAGCAGCCGCAGCCGCCCCAGCAGCCCGGTGGTTACGGCTACCCGGCTCAGCCGCCGCAGCCGCAGTTCGGCGGCCCGCAGCAGCAGCCGCAGTTCGCGGGCGGCTTCCCGCCGCCGGCGCCGCCGGCCGGCCGCCAGGGCAACCCCGCGCTCGCCGTCCTCGCCGCCGTCGTCGCCGCTCTGGTCGGCGCGTTCCTCTACGCCTTCCTGCTGAGCGCGCTGGCCGACACGGACAGCCAAGAGCCGAAGATCACCCAGTTCGCCTACGCGGGTGTCGCCGTCGGTGCGCTCGTGGGTTTCGTCATCGCCAAGCTGGGCGGCCGCAACCCCGCACTGTGGGTCATCGGTGCGATTCTTGCCCTGGTAGCGGTGTTCATCGGTGAGACGTACGGCTACGCGATGGTCATGAGCGACTGGTTCAGCAACTTCGAGAAGCAGCTCAGCGGCGCCGGCATTGAGCCGCTGTCCGCGAACGAGATCTTCTTCAGCCACTTCAACTCGCCTGTGTTCGAGGTGAACGGGCAGTCCTCCCCCAGCCTGTTCGACGCGTGGAAGGACGACGCGGACGCGCTGACCTGGATCTTCATGGCGCTGTCCCCGATCGCGGCGGTCTCCACCGCCTACCGCCTCAGCAACCGCTGACGCCGATAGCGCGCTACAAAGCCACAAACGGGTTGGGCCCCGACCGCATCGCGGTCGGGGCCCAACCCGTTTGTGCTGCACCCGTTTGTGCTGCGCGCTCAGCGCTTGTCGTGCTGCGAGGGAGCGACCGTCACCTCGACCCGCTGGAACTCCTTGAGCTCCGAGTAGCCCGTCGTGGCCATCGCCCGGCGCAGCGCGCCGAAGAAGTTCATCGAGCCGTCGGGCGTGTGGGAGGGGCCCAGCAGGATCTCCTCCGTGGTGCCCACCGTGCCCAGGTTCATCCGCTTGCCGCGCGGCACCTCGTCGTGCACGGCCTCCATGCCCCAGTGGTGACCCCGGCCCGGCGCGTCCGTGGCCCGCGCCAGCGGCGAGCCGATCATGACCGAGTCCGCACCGCAGGCGATGGCCTTGGGCAGATCACCGCTCCAGCCGACGCCGCCATCGGCGATCACATGCACATACCGGCCGCCGGACTCGTCCATGTAGTCCCGGCGGGCGGCGGCGACATCGGCGACGGCGGTCGCCATCGGCACCTGGATGCCCAGCACATTGCGCGTGGTGTGCGCGGCGCCGCCGCCGAACCCGACCAGCACACCGGCCGCGCCCGTCCGCATCAGATGCAGCGCGGCGGTGTAGGTGGCACAGCCGCCCACGATGACCGGGACGTCCAGCTCATAGATGAACTGCTTCAGGTTCAGCGGCTCGGCGGCGCCGGAGACATGCTCGGCCGAGACCGTGGTGCCGCGGATCACAAAGATGTCGACCCCGGCGTCCACGACGGCCTTGGAGAACTGCGCGGTGCGCTGCGGGGAGAGCGCGGCGGCCGTCACCACGCCCGAGTCGCGCACCTCCTTCAGCCGCTGTCCGATCAGCTCTTCCTTGATCGGCGCGGCGTAGATCTCCTGCATGCGCCGGGTCGCGGTCTGCTCGTCCAGCTCGGCGATCTCCGCGAGCAGCGGCTCCGGGTCCTCATAGCGGGTCCACAGGCCCTCGAGGTTCAGCACCCCGAGACCGCCCAGCTCGCCGATGCGGATGGCGGTCTTCGGCGAGACCACCGAGTCCATCGGGGCGGCGAGGAACGGCAGCTCAAAGCGGTAGGCGTCGATCTGCCAGGCGATGGAGACCTCCTTCGGGTCCCGGGTACGACGACTCGGCACAACGGCGATGTCGTCGAACGCGTACGCCCTGCGGCCGCGCTTGCCGCGCCCGATCTCGATCTCAGTCACGTTGGGTGCCTTTCGCTCTTCAGGTCTGCCGTCCCAGTATCCCTGCCCCTTCGTACGCGCTAACGAGCGGAGTAGTTGGGTGCCTCGGTGGTCACCTGGATGTCGTGCGGGTGGCTCTCCTTGAGCCCGGCCGCCGTGATCCGTACGAAGCGGCCCTTCTCCTTGAGCTCCGCCACATTCGCCGAGCCGACATACCCCATCGACGCCCGCAGACCGCCCACGAGCTGGTGCGCCACCGAGGCGAGCGGGCCCCGGTAGGGCACCTGGCCCTCGATGCCCTCGGGCACCAGCTTGTCCTCGGAGAGCACATTGTCCTGGAAGTAGCGGTCCTTGGAGTACGAGCGGGCCTGGCCACGCAACTGCATCGCGCCCAGCGAACCCATGCCCCGGTAGGACTTGAACTGCTTGCCGTTGATGAAGACCATCTCGCCCGGCGACTCCTCGCACCCGGCCAGCAGGCTGCCCAGCATGACCGTGTCCGCGCCCGCCGCGATCGCCTTCGCGATATCGCCCGAGAACTGCAGGCCGCCGTCGCCGATCAGCGGCACCCCGGCCGCATGGCACGCCTGCGCGGCCTCGTAGATCGCCGTCACCTGCGGCACACCGATGCCCGCGACCACCCGGGTGGTGCAGATCGAGCCCGGCCCGACGCCGACCTTGACCCCGTCCACACCGGCGTCGATCAGCGCCTGGGCCCCGTCCCGGGTGGCGACATTGCCGCCCACCACATCGACCCTGATGTTGGACTTCAGCTTGGCGATCATGTCGAGGATGCCCCGGCTGTGGCCATGCGCACTGTCGACCACGAGGAAGTCCACCCCGGCCTCGACCAGCGCCTGCGCCCGGTCGTACGACTCGTCTCCGACGCCGACCGCCGCGCCGACGATCAGCCGCCCGTCGGTGTCCTTGGCCGCATGCGGATACTTCTCGGCCTTCACGAAGTCCTTGACGGTGATCAGGCCCTTGAGCACGCCCGCGTCATCGACCAGCGGCAGCTTCTCGATCTTGTGGCGGCGCAGCAGCTGCATCGCGTCCTCGCCGGAGATCCCGACCTTGCCGGTGACCAGCGGCATCGGGGTCATGACCTCGCGGACCTGGCGGCCCCGGTCCGTCTCGAAAGCCATGTCACGGTTGGTGACGATGCCGAGCAGCTTGCCCGCCGCGTCCGTCACCGGGACGCCGCTGATCCGGAACTTTCCGCACAGGGCGTCCGCCTCGGCCAGCGTCGCATCCGGCCGGACCGTGATCGGGTCGGTCACCATGCCGGACTCGGACCGCTTGACCAGGTCGACCTGGTTGGCCTGGTCCTCGATCGACAGATTGCGGTGCAGCACGCCCACACCACCCTGACGGGCCATGGCGATGGCCATCCGGGACTCGGTCACCTTGTCCATGGCGGCGGACAGCAGCGGCACATTGACCCGGACGTTTCGAGAGACTCTGGACGAGGTGTCGACCGCGTTCGGCAGCACCTCGGAGGCGCCCGGCAGCAGCAGCACATCGTCGTACGTCAGCCCGAGCATCGCGAATTTCTCAGGCACTCCGTCGACGTTGACAGTCATGACACCCTTCCAATGGTCTTGCCCCAGCGCGGACTCCCATGCTAACGGGCGCGACAGGTGTCCCATTCCTCCCTGTGGAAAACCCCATGGCCTGCTGAAACCCGCCGAAACCTACTGCTCGGCGAGCGCTCGCAGCCTGCTCAGGGCCCGGTGCTGGGCTACCCGCACCGCACCAGGCGACATCCCGAGCATCTGCCCGGTCTCCTCCGCGGTCAGCCCGACCGCGACCCGCAGCAGCACCAGCTCGCGCTGGTTCTCGGGGAGGTTCGCCAGCAGCTTCTTGGCCCACTCGGCGTCGCTGCTCAGCAGCGCCTGCTCCTCGGGGCCGAGCGAGTCGTCCGGCTGCTCCGGCATCTCGTCCGAGGGCACAGCCGTACTGCCCGGGTGGCGCATGGCCGCGCGCTGGAGATCGGCGACCTTGTGCGCGGCGATGGCCACGACGAACGCCTCGAAGGGCCGGCCGGTGTCGCGGTAGCGCGGCAGCGCGCACAAGACCGCGAGGCAGACCTCCTGCGCCAGGTCGTCCACGAAATGGCGGGCATCGCCCGGCAGCCGCGAAAGCCGCGTACGGCAATAGCGCAGGGCCAGCGGATGCACATGGGCGAGCAGATCGTGGGTGGCCCGCTCATCCCCCTCTGCGGCGCGCCGGACAAGGGCGCCGATGGCCCCTTGGGTCCCGGAGCCGCCGACCGGCGGGGACCCCTGGGTCTCGTCGTCGCGCATCCGTCCATGGTGCCTTGGCGCCGAGGCTTCCGCGGCACCGCGTCCGTAGTTGTGCGCTGAAGCGTTATGAGCAGGTGCGCCGGCTGTCGTCACGTCCTGCGCTCTCCCCTCACGCCCGACCGACATGTCCCCGAGGAACTCCACACCTTCAAGGATGCGGCATCGCCCGGCGAACCAACATAAGCCGCCGCCCTTCGCCCCGCCCGCCACCCGACGGGCGGGGACCGTCGGCCCCCTGTTTTGGGCTCTTATCCGGTCTAACGGACCAGGCCCCAGCGGAAGCCGAGCGCCACCGCGTGTGCCCGGTCCGAGGCGCCGAGTTTCTTGAACAACCGTCGGGCGTGCGTCTTGACGGTGTCCTCGGACAGGAACAGCTCACGGCCGATCTCCGCATTGGACCGGCCGTGGCTCATGCCCTCCAGCACCTGGATCTCACGGGCGGTGAGCGTGGGCGCCGCGCCCATCTCGGCGGAGCGCAGCCGGCGCGGGGCCAGCCGCCAGGTCGGGTCGGCGAGCGCCTGCGTCACGGTGGCGCGCAGCTCGGCGCGCGAGGCGTCCTTGTGCAGATAGCCACGGGCGCCGGCGGCCACGGCCAGCGCGACGCCGTCCAGGTCCTCGGCGACCGTGAGCATGATGATCCGGGCGCCGGGGTCGGCCGAGAGCAGCCGCCGCACGGTCTCGACACCGCCGAGGCCGGGCATCCGCACGTCCATCAGAATCAGATCCGAACGGTCGGCCCCCCAGCGGCGGAGGACTTCCTCGCCGTTGGCCGCCGTCGTCACACGCTCGACGCCGGGCACGGTCGCCACCGCACGGCGCAGCGCCTCTCGGGCAAGCGGGGAGTCGTCGCAGACGAGGACGGATGTCATGACCGCCCTCCGCAGCTGATGCGCGTCACCTTGAGCCTCCAGGCTGGTACATATCGTCACCTGTGCGATTGACAGCCTCGGACATCCGTCCGAGAGCTTTACCCATCAACCGCCTCCGCACTCTCAACGACGGTCACCCGAAAGAGTTACGGGGTCCAGCGGCCACCTTCGACACTCTACGTGAGGGAACGGACACAGAGCTGCTTCATCGCAGCCGCCACGCCCCACCCCGACTTTCGCCCTCTTCGATGGCATTTGGCGACCTTGCTTCCAATTTGCCGGTCTCTGTGGCTAGATTCGCAATGAGTCATATTTACATCTACTTACACAGTAGGTGTACGACCCAGGACGCAGCGTCCGCACCAGATCGCTTCGAGGAGATAAGGCAATGGCAGATTTCTCCCGTCTTCCCGGTCCGAACGCCGACCTGTGGGACTGGCAGCTGCTGGCCGCGTGTCGCGGGGTCGACAGCTCGCTCTTCTTCCATCCGGAGGGAGAGCGCGGCGCTGCCCGCAGCGCACGCGAGATGTCAGCCAAAGAGGTGTGCATGCGATGCCCCGTACGCGCGCAGTGCGCGGCGCACGCGCTGGCGGTTCGTGAGCCGTACGGCGTGTGGGGCGGACTGACCGAGGACGAACGCGAGGAGCTCATGGGGCGGGCACGCCACCGGGCCGTGGCCACCTCGGGCGCCGGAGCTCCCGGCGCCTGATCGCGCCCGCGATCGCCACAATTCTGAAGAAACGTATCGGCACCGACCGCGGAGCCTCCTTCTGAGGGCTCGGCCGCCGCTGCCGTCCGCCCAGGCCTGCCTCCGAATCGCCATTCAGCCGCCCGTCACGGCCGCGGTTCGCCTTGCGCCGCCGACTCCAGCCGCTCCAGCATCGCCGCCACCGCCGGGACCCGGGCGAGGTCCGGCAGGGTGAGCGCGACGACCTCCCGCCGCACGGCCGGCTCCACCGCCACCATCGCGGCGCCCTTGGCCCGTACGGACTCCAGCGCCAGCTCCGGCAGCACCGCCACCCCAAGACCGGCCGCCACCAGCCCGATCACCGCCGGATAGTCGTCCGTCGCGAAGTCGATCCGGGGCGTGAAGCCCGCCGCCTCGCACACATCGACCAGATGCCTGCGGCAGCGCGGGCAGCCCGCGATCCACGGCTCCTCGGCCAGCTCCCCGATGCCCACCGCACCGGCCCCCGCCAGCCGGTGCCCCTCGGGCACCACGCCCACCAGCCGGTCGCTCAGCAGCGGCCGTACGACCAGGTCGTCCTTGCCCCACGGGCCCTCGGCCGGAGCGATCAGCTCCTCCGCGTCCGCCACCGCCGGCTCGACCTCCGGGTAGCGGAAGGCCACGGCGATCTCGACGTCGCCCGCGCGCAGCAGCTCCACCGAGCGCGGCGGCTCGGCCTCCACCAGCGAGACGCGGGTCCCCGGGTAGTCCTTGCGCATCTCGGCGAGCGCGGTCGGCACGAGCGTCGAGCTGCCGCTGGGAAAGGACGCCAGCCGCACCCGGCCGGCCCGCAGCCCGGCGATCGCGGCGACCTCCTCCTCGGCGGCGGTCAGCCCGGCCAGGATCCCCGCCGCGTGCCGCACCAGCGCCTCGCCGGCCTGCGTCAGCCGCATCTCCCGGCCCGTACGGATCAGCAGCGGCGTGCCCGTGGACTGTTCGAGGGCCTTCATCTGCTGGCTGACGGCGGGCTGGGTGCAGCCCAGCTCACGGGCGGCCGCGGAGAAGGAGCCCGTGGCGGCCACGGCGCGCAGCACCCTCAGATGACGAGGCTCGATCATGCTTCGAGTATAAGCGACCCTTGGATACGACCTCGAATATCGCGGCGATGCTTTGGTCGATGCTTTGAAGCTCGAACCGAAAGCCGGAAAGGCCTGAACCAGCGGACCGTCGGAACCAGCGGAACCGGCGGAACCGGCGGAACCAGCGGAACCGGCGGAACCGAGGGCCGAAACACCTTTGAACCGCGCCGCCGCGGTCCCTTAGCGTGCTGTCATGACCCGCATCCCCGAGGCCGGGCCCGCGCACCCGCCGACCGCGACCGTGCTCACCGTGAACGTCGGCCGCCTCATGCCGGTCGAGTACACCGACGCCCCCTCCGGCGGCACCGGTATCGACAAGCGCCCCGCCGACGGGCCGGTGCGGGTGGTGGCCCCGGGCCGCAAGGGCGAGGCCGGGAGCGGACTCGTCGGCGATATGGTCAGCGACACCCGCCACCACGGCGGGAACGATCAGGCGGTGTACGCCTACGCGCGCGAGGACCTGGACGCCTGGGCGTGCGAGCTGGGCCGCGAGCTGCCGAACGGCGTCTTCGGCGAGAACCTCACCACCCAGGGCCTCGACGTGACCGGCGCCCGGATCGGCGAGCGCTGGCGGATCGGCCCCGACCTGCTGCTCGAAGTGGCCTCCGCGCGCATCCCGTGCCGGACCTTCGCGTCCTGGCTGGGCGAGGAGCACTGGGTGAAGCGGTTCACTCAGGCCGCCGTCCCCGGCGCGTATCTGCGGGTCCTCGAGCCGGGCGAGATACGCGCCGGGGACCCGGTCGAGATCGTGCACCGTCCCGACCACGAGGTGACCGTCGGCTTCACCTTCCGCGCCGCCACCACCGAACGCGCCCTGCTGCCGCGGGTGCTGGCCGCGGGCGACGCGCTCCACCCCGAACTGCGGGAATCCGCGCGTTCTTTCACCGGAACTCTTTCCATCACATCGAAGAACTGATCCGGACGTGTGCGCTCCGACCCCCTCCATGGCCGCTAACGTGCGCGTATGACGACTGCGTTGATTACGGGAACCACAGCGGGCATCGGCGCCGCCTTCGCGAGCCGGCTCGCGGCGGACGGGCACAACCTGGTGCTGGTGGCTCGGGACGAGAAGCGGCTGCGCGAACAGGCCGCCGACCTCCACGACCGCCACGGGGTGGAGGCGGACGTACTGCGGGCCGATCTGTCCGAGGACGACGGCATCGCGGCGGTCGAGGCGCGCCTGGGCGACCGCAAGCACCCGATCGATCTGCTCGTCAACAACGCCGGGTTCGGCAACAAGGGCCGCTATCTCGAGGTGTCCCTGGCGGATGAGCTGCGGATGATGAAGGTGCACTGCGAGGCCGTCCTGCGGCTCACCACCGCCGCGGCCGAGACCATGCGGGCCCGTGGGCGCGGCGGGGTGATCAACGTCGCCTCGATCGCGGCGTTCTTCCCGCGCGGCACGTACGGGGCCAGCAAGGCCTGGGTCGTGCAGTTCACCCAGGGCGCGGCGCGGGACCTGGCGAGCTCGGGGGTGCGGCTGATGGCGCTGTGCCCGGGGTTCGTACGGACCGAGTTCCACGCGCGGGCCGGGATCAAGCCGGACAGCGTGCCGAGCTGGATGTGGCTGGACGCGGACCGGTTGGTGACGGCGGCGCTCAAGGACTTCGCACGGGGCAAGGCACTGTCGATCCCCGATCCGCGGTACAAGGCCATGACGGGGCTGGCGAAGATCGCGCCGCGGGCGGCGGTCTCGGTCGTCTCGTCGAACGTGGGACGGCCCCCCAAAGGACAGCCGAAGGGACAGTCCAAGGAATAGCCCGAGGGACGCTGACCCCCAGACCAGAACCCCCAGGCCTGAAACCGCCCCGGAACGCATCAGGCGCGGCCACCCGCGAGGGGTGACCGCGCCGTGCGTGGAGTGCGCGGTGGGCGCGTCAGTGCGAGTGACCGTGGCCGTGGCCCGCGGCCTCCGGCTCCTCCTCGGCCGGCTTCTCGACCACCAGCGTCTCGGTGGTGAGCAGCAGGGAGGCGATGGACGCCGCGTTCTCCAGGGCGGAGCGGGTGACCTTGACCGGGTCGATGACGCCGGCCTTCACCAGGTCGCCGTACTCGTCGGTGGCCGCGTTGTAGCCGTGGCCCTTCTCGAGCTCGGCCACCTTGGAGGTGATGACGTAGCCCTCAAGGCCCGCGTTCTCGGCGATCCAGCGCAGCGGCTCGACCGCGGCGCGGCGGACGACCGCGACACCGGTGGCCTCGTCGCCCTCCTTGCCGAGGTTGTCCTCCAGCACCTTGACGGCGTGGACGAGCGCGGAGCCACCACCGGAGACGATGCCCTCCTCGACCGCGGCGCGGGTCGCGGAGATGGCGTCCTCCAGACGGTGCTTCTTCTCCTTGAGCTCCACCTCGGTGGCGGCGCCGACCCGGATCACGCAGACGCCGCCGGCCAGCTTGGCCAGCCGCTCCTGCAGCTTCTCGCGGTCCCAGTCGGAGTCCGTGGCCTCGATCTCGGCCTTGATCTGGGCGATCCGGCCGGTGACGTCCTCGGACTTGCCGCCGCCGTCGACGATGGTGGTGTCGTCCTTGGTGACGGTCACGCGGCGGGCGGTGCCCAGCACGTCCAGGCCGACCTGGTCGAGCTTGAGGCCGACCTCCTCGGCGACGACGGTGGCGCCGGTGAGGGCGGCCATGTCGCCGAGCATCGCCTTGCGGCGGTCGCCGAAGCCGGGGGCCTTCACCGCGACGGCGTTGAAGGTGCCGCGGATCTTGTTGACGACGAGGGTGGACAGGGCCTCGCCCTCCACGTCCTCGGCGATGATCAGCAGCGGCTTGCTGCCACCCTGGATGACCTTCTCCAGCAGCGGCAGCAGGTCCTGGATCGAGGCGATCTTGCCCTGGTGGATCAGGATGTACGGGTCCTCGAGAACGGCCTCCATGCGCTCCTGGTCGGTGACCATGTACGGAGACAGGTAGCCCTTGTCGAAGGCCATGCCCTCGGTGAAGTCGAGCTCCAGGCCGAAGGTGTTGGACTCCTCGACGGTGATCACACCGTCCTTGCCGACCTTGTCCATCGCCTCGGCGATGAGCTCGCCGACCTGCTTGTCCTGGGCGGACAGCGCGGCGACGGCGGCGATGTCGGACTTCTCGTCGATCGGGCGGGCGGTGGCCAGCAGCTCGTCCGAGACCGCCTTGACGGCCGCGTCGATGCCCTTCTTCAGGGCGGCCGGGGAGGCGCCTGCGGCCACGTTCCGCAGGCCCTCGCGGACCAGCGCCTGGGCCAGCACGGTGGCGGTGGTGGTGCCGTCACCCGCGATGTCGTTGGTCTTGGTCGCCACCTCCTTGACGAGCTGGGCGCCCAGGTTCTCGTACGGGTCCTCGACCTCGACCTCACGGGCGATGGTGACACCGTCGTTGGTGATGGTCGGAGCGCCGAACTTCTTGTCGATGACGACGTTGCGGCCCTTGGGGCCGATCGTCACCTTGACGGTGTCGGCGAGCTTGTTGACGCCGCGCTCGAGGGCGCGACGGGCGTCCTCGTCAAACTTCAGGATCTTCGCCATGGGTTGCGTATGTCCTCTCGAACGAACCGCGCCCCGGCCCCGGTATGGGACAGGGGCACCGGGGCGCGGCTCACAGGCAAAACTTCGGTGACTTACTTCTCGATGATCGCGAGGACGTCGCGAGCCGAGAGGACGAGGTACTCCTCGCCGTTGTACTTCACCTCGGTACCGCCGTACTTGCTGTAGAGCACGACGTCGCCGACGGAGACGTCGAGCGGGAGACGGTTGCCGTCCTCGAAGCGGCCCGGGCCCACGGCCAGGACGACGCCCTCCTGGGGCTTCTCCTTGGCAGTGTCCGGGATAACCAGGCCAGAAGCCGTGGTCTGCTCGGCGTCGAGCGGCTGGACCACAATGCGGTCCTCGAGCGGCTTGATGGCAACCTTGGAGCTGGCGGTCGTCACGATCCGACCTCCCCCTTCGGAGATCTCACGGGGTTAACTGTCTGAGGTGGCGACCAGGTGGATCCGTCGTCGCGGGTGCCGGACCTGCCCGTCGCTGTGTTTGGCACTCATCGATGCCGAGTGCCAGCCACGACATTATGACGCGGTTAGCACTCAGTCAACCAGAGTGCCAAAGCGGCGGGGTGACGCGGCGCCCCTCAGGCACCCCTCAGGCGCCCCGGCAGTGCCCCTCAGGTGCCCCGGCAGTGCCCCTCAGGCGGCCCGCGGACGTCCCTCAGAGATAGTCCTCCAGCCGCGCCACGGCGAAGCCCTGCGACTGGATCTCCCGCAGCAGCGAGGTCATCACATCGGTCATCGTCCGCCCCTCCTGCTGGGCGGGGCCGCGGAAGTGGGCCAGGATGATGTCGCCGGAGTGCAGCCGGTCGCCGGCCGCGTACTCAAGACCGCCGGCCTTCATCTCGGCCGACCACATCACGAGCGCCCGCACCCCGCAGGTCGCCGCCGCGCGCACGGTGTCGTCGTCGACCGCCCCGTACGGCGGGCGGAAGAGATACGGCCGGGTGCCGAACTGGCGGGTGAGGGTCTCCTGCTGGCCGCAGATCTCGTAGACCTGATGCTCGTACTCCAGATCGGGCAGCCTCGGATGGGTGAGCGTGTGGTTCTGCATCCCGTTGCCGAGCCGGCGCAGCTTGTCGAAGTAGCCGTAGTCGCCGGCCACCACGTCGTCCGTCAGAAAGCCGGTGAACGGCAGCCCCAGGTCATGGGCCTGCTGCAGAAAGGCCGGGTCCTTCTCGGCGCCGTCGTCGATGGTCACGAAGACGACCGGTTCACGGGTCGGCACACGGTCGATGATCGGCGGCCCGGCGGGCGCGCCCGCGGCCGGCGGTACGAGGGCCGGTTTGGCCGAGGGCGGCGGCGCCGTCTCCAGCGGCCCGTCGAGCCCCCAGCGGTGGTAGCCGTCCGGAGCCGCGGCGGAGGGCGAGGGCAGGCCGGAACCGGAGCCCGAGTCCGACACATGGGGCGAGTCGTGGCCCGCGCCTGGGGCGTGGGTCCCCGACCCGGACGACGACGTGAAGGACGGCGAAGACGATGCGGCGCCCGAGCCCTTGTCCACCCGCGCGGTCCCGGCACCGGCTCCGTCGACATCCGAGCAGCCCGCGAGCAGAGCCGCGGCCGCGACCAATACGAAACACCTTGAAAGGCCAGTAAGGCCATTCTTGATCATCATCACATAAGCGATCTTCAGCCGGGTGTCGCGAACGCGCTCGCTGGAGCGAGGAGAATGGGCGACGTGGACGTTGACGCCTTCGACTCACTGCTCCGCGACGAAGGGCAGGCACTGCTCCGCGAGCTCCAGGACTACGACCCGGCGCGAGAGCTCGCCACGGCGACCCGGCTGCGCCGCGCCCACCCCGCGGGCCTGGTCTCGGCGGCCCTCACCCAGGCGCGGCTGAGGCAGCGCGCGGCCGCGAAGTTCGGCGCCGGCGACGCCCACCGCATGTACTTCACGCCCAACGGCGTGGAACAGGCCACCCGCGCCTCCGTCGCCGCCTACCGCGCCGACCGCTTCGTCGAGCTCGGCGTGCGCCGCGTGGCCGACCTGTGCTGCGGCATCGGCGGCGACGCGGTCGCGTTCGCCCGCGCGGGCATCCCCGTCCTGGCCGTCGACCGGGACCCGCTGACCTGCGCGGTGGTCCGGGCCAACGCCGAGGCCCTGGGCCTGGCCGAGCTCATCGAGGTGCGCCACGCGGACGTCACCGAGACCGACACCTCCGGATACGACGCGGTCTTCGTGGACCCCGCCCGGCGTGGCGGGCGCGGCCGCGTCTTCGATCCCGAGGCGTACTCCCCGCCGCTGTCCTGGGCCGTCCAGGCCGCCCGTACGGCCCCGCACGCGGCCCTCAAGGTCGCCCCGGGCATCCCGCACGAGGCGGTCCCCGAGGACGCCGAGGCCGAGTGGATCTCGGACCACGGCGATGTGAAGGAGGCCCTGCTGTGGTTCGGCACCGCCCGACCGGGCATGCGCCGCGCCACGCTGCTCCCGAACCGCCACTCCCTCCTCGGCACCCCGCTGCTGCCGGACCCCGAGCCGGGGCCGGTCGGCCGCTGGCTGTACGAGCCGGACGGCGCGGTGATCCGCGCGCACCTGGTCGCGGACGTCGCCGCCCGGATCGGCGGCCGCCTCATCGACCCGACCATCGCCTACGTCACGGCGGACGATCTGCGCCCGACGCCGTACGCCCACGCGTACGAGATCACGGATGTGCTGCCCTTCAACCTCAAGAAGCTCAAGGCTCTGCTGCGCGAGCGGAAGGTCGGCGTCCTGACGGTGAAGAAGCGGGGCTCGGCGGTCGAGCCGGAGGAACTGCGGAAGAAGCTCCGCCTCGAAGGGGTGAATTCCTGCACGGTCTTCCTGACCCGGGTCGGCGGCGCCCCGACGATGCTGCTGGGACACCCGGCGCAGGTCTAGGGCGTCGCGCCCCCGCCCCTCGTCCGCAGCTCGAACCAGACGCCCTTGGCGTACATCCCCGCCGGGTCCCCGTCCGCCGTCCCCCACTCGTCGGCCAGCGCCGCGACCACCCCCAGGCCGCGCCCGTACATCCGGTCGCCCTCCGGGAGATACGCACCGGTGGGGAGCTCGCTGCTCGCGTCGTACACGCTGATGCGCAGCCGCGGCTGCTCGATCATCACGCGCAGCATCAGGGAGTCGCCCTCGGCGTGCAGATAGGCGTTGGTGGCCAGCTCCGAGGTGCAGGCGGTCGCGGTCTCGACGAGGTCTTCATGGCCCACGGAGTTCAGTACGCAGGCGACGAAATCCCGGCAGATCTTGGGTGAGGTGGCCCGGCGGGTGCTCTGCAGCGTGTACACGTACGGCTCTTCGGGGCCCGGGGAGGGCGAACTGCCCGCAGGACTGTCGTCAGGCTCGTGGTCGGGTCCCAATGTCAACGTCAACTCCCTGCGACGGGGCCGTTGGTGCGCGTACCGTTACGATGATCAACGCTTCGTAGCGGCGACACCACCTACCGTAGGACAGCGCTGCAAACAAGTGCTACGGATTCGTTGAATTTCCCCGACAAATAGCCCGCGAGGGTGACACGTATGGGAGGAACATGCCACCCAGGAGCGCCCCAACCGCCCGGCAACAGCGGTTGGGCACCGAGCTGCGCAGGATGCGGGAGGACGCGGGCCTCAGCATCCAGGAGGCCGCCGACCGGCTCGGCATCAACCGGACCCACATCACCAATCTGGAGCTGGCCCGGTTCGGGGTGAGCGAGGAGCGGGTACGCACCCTCGCCGCCATCTACGCCTGCCCGGACACCGCGTACATCGACGCCCTCGCCGCCATGACCCATGAGCGCAAGGGCGGTTGGTGGGAGGAGTACCGGGGCCTGATCGCCACCGGCGGACTCGACCTGGCCGAAATGGAGTACTACGCGGTGAGCCTGCGCGTAGTCGGACTCATCCACATCCCGGGGCTGCTGCAGACGGAGGAGTACGCCCAGGCGGTGATGGGCCAGGCCGTGCCGCCATGGTCACCGCCGGAGCTGCGCCGCAGGCTCTCCCACCGGATGAAGCGCCGGGACATCCTGGACCGGGACGCCCCTCCACTGTGCAGCTTCATCATCCACGAGGCCGCCCTGCACACCCGGTTCGGCGGGACCCGGGTCCTGCGGGCTCAGCTGGAGCGGCTGCTGGAGGCGTCGGAGCGCGAGAACGTCACCGTACGCGTCATCCCGCTCGTCACGGACGGATTCCCGGTCGCCGGTTCCACGGTCACCTATGCCTCGGGGCCCGTGCCCCAGTTGGACACCGTGCAGTTCGACTCGGCGCTCGGCTCGATGTTCCTGGACGCGGAGTCACAGCTGCGGAAGTACCGAGGGGTCCTGGACCACACCGTGGAAGTGGCCCTACCCGTCGAGGAGTCGCGGGACCTCGTACACGCCGTCGCGCGACGCCTCAGATGAAGGCAACAGGCAAGGCAACAGGCAAAGGGAATGTGCACCATCAACTGGCAGAAGTCCTCCTACTCCGGCCAGGGCGAAGGAGACGCCTGCGTCGAGGTCGCCTCCATGGGCGATGACATAGCGCTCCGCGAGAGCGATGACCCCGACAGAGTCGTGATCACCACCCCTGCGAAGCTCGGTTCGCTCCTCGCCGGCATCAAGGCCGGCGAGTTCGATCGGCTGGCGCCGCCGTGACCTTGCCGTCGCTGCCCAGAACGCCGGACACATCCGGCGCCGCCGAAGCACCCGTCGCGGCGCCCGCCGAAGCACCCGCCGCGGCTCCCGCCGAAGCACCCGTCGCGGCACCCGTCGCGGCCTCCTCGCCCCGCGCCCGCCCCGGGAGCAGCAGCGCCGCGCTCAGGGCGGCCACGGCCAGCAGCGCGCCCGAGACGCCGAAGGCCGTGGCGTAGCCGCTCGCGAGGGACCGTGGATCGTCACCGCCCGCCGCATGCGCGGCCACCGTCGCCAGCACCGCGAGCCCCAGCGAACCCCCGATCTGCCGCGAGCTGTTGACCAGGCCCGAGGCCATGCCCATCTCCGGTGCCGGCACGCCCGTCGTGGCCGCCGTCCCGAGCGGGACGACGCACAGGCCGACGCCGACGCTCGCGACCAGCGACGGGCCGAGCACCGAGTCGGCGAAGCCGCCGTCCACGCCGATCGCCAGCCCGAACCAGCCCATTCCGGCCGCCCCCAGCAGCCCGCCGCCGACCAGCAGCGTCCGCACGCCGAGCCGGGCGACGGCGCGGGTGGCGACGAGCGACCCGATCACGTTGCCGGCGCAGAACGGCAGAAACGCGGCCCCGGTCGCGATCGATCCGTATTCGAGGATCTGCTGCATATACAGCGAGGCGAAGTAGAAGGCCCCGAACTGGCCCGAGAAGAGCAGCAGGACGAAGAGGTTCCCGGCCAGCACCGGCCGCCGCCCCAGCAGCCCGAGCCGCAGCAGCGGCCGCTCCACCCGGCGCTCGACCACGACGAACGCGGCCAGCAGCACCAGCGCCGCGCCCAGCGTGCCCAGCGTCGTCGCCGAGCCCCACGCATAGGTCTGGGTCCGTACGAGCGCGAGCACCAGCGCCGTCATACCGCAGGTGCCCAGCAGCGCCCCGGCGACATCGAGCCGGGGCCGCGGGCCCTCGCGCCGGTCGGGCTCCACCGCGGCCCGGGCCGCCGCCAGCGCGAGGACGACGATCGGCACGTTGATCAGCAGAACGGAGCGCCAGCCCGCCCATTCGGTGAGCACCCCGCCCACCAGCACCCCGACCGCCCCGCCCGCCGCCGCGGCCATGCCCCACAGCCCCAGCGCCCGGGAGCGCGCGGGCCCCGCCGGGAAGGCCACGGTGATCAGCGTGAAGGCCACCGGCGCGAGCGCGGCAGCGCCGACGCCCTGGACCGCGCGGGCGGCGATCAGCGCGCCCGGCGATCCCACCAGGCCGCCGCCGAGGCTGGCGGCACCGAAGAGCGCGAGCCCGCCCATCAGCGTCGCCCGCCGGCCGACGATGTCGGCGAGCCGCCCGCCGAGCATCAACAGCCCGCCGAAGGCGAGTGCGTAGGCGTTGACGACCCACAGCAGGGCGTCGGGTGTGAAGCCGAGGTCCTCGCGCATATCGGGCAGCGCGACATTGACCACCGACATGTCCAGAGCCACGACGAATTGCACGGTGAGCGCCACCGCGAGCACCAGGCGGGCGTGTCCCGCACGGTCGTTCATGAGCTGCCTCCCTCTCGGTCCCCCAAGGCCAGGGAAGTTAGTATACGCGTACACAAACTCGAAAGGCGATGCCTCGGGTGGACAATGAGGCGGTGACGAGCGAGACGGGCGACACGGCGGGCGATACGGCAGGCGATACGGCGGGTGGCACGAGCGGGGCGCGGGCCGAGGGCAGACGGGGCGGCGGGCGGCCCCGTCGGCTGGAGCTGGAGACGATCGTCGGCACCGCGCGCCGCATCCTCGAAGAGGAGGGCACGGCGGCCCTGTCGATGCGGCGGCTGGCCAAGGAGGTCGGCTCCACGCCGATGGCCCTCTACCGCCACGTCCGTGACAAGGACGAGCTGCTGATCCTCGTCCTGACCGGCGTCTCCAAGACGCTCCCCCGCCCCGAGCTGCCCGAGGAGCCGCGCGAGCGGGTGTATGTGACGGCCCGCCACATGTACGAGGCGCTACGGGAGCTGCCGTGGGCGGTGGAAGTGCTCAGCCTCGGCGAGCTCACCGACCGACACGCGCTGTGGATCGTCGAGGAGATCGTCGACTCGGCCATGGCCTGCGGGCTGAGCGAGCGCCAGGCCGTGCACGCCTACCGCACCCTGTGGCACTACGTCCTGGGCACGCTCACCTTCCAGGCGGCCCTCGCCGGCCGCTCCCAGGACCCGGAACGGCGGCCCCACTTCCCCGACATGCTCTCCGAGCTGGACGCCTCCGAGCTGCCACGGCTGGCCGCGCTGGGCGGGCGCTGGCAGGCCATCACCGACGCGTACGACGTCACGGACCAGCTGCGCGCCCTCGTGGACGGGCTGCTCGGCCGCCCGACCGCGCCCAATTGACGACGTAATCCCTCCTACGGGGCCGCGCAGGCCCCCGCCCATGGCACGATCATCCCGCTAATGGGCGGATGAGAGGGTGGCAGGGGGCATGGGCAAAGAAAAACTGTCCGTATCGGATCAGGATCTGACAAGCCTGATCAAAGACCTGGAGGGGATGCAGAGCTACGTCGAAACGAAGATCGAACGGCTGAACCTCCTGGTCGAGTCCGTCGACAAGGACGGGAAGGGGCCCGCGGCCACCGCCTACAAGAAGCTGCAGCGCGATGTGAGCATGGACGCGGTACGGATCAGGCAGATGCTGAACGCCGTCGAGGAGGCGACGAAGGCACAGGGGGCGGACCCCGACCCCCGGTATCTGGACCTGCTGAAGCGGTTCCAGGCGCTCCAGAAGTCACCGGAGGGGCAGCACGGGCTGCACCCCCTGGAAGCCGCTGACGGCGACGACGATCCGGAGCCCGCGGCCTGACCCTCCCCGAGAGGCGCCCACCAAGGCCGGGCGCTCAGCGCATGTCGTCCGGCCGACCGCCCGCTGGGCCCGCTTCGAACTCCTCGGGCACCTCGGGCTCTTCGCACCCTTGGGGCTCTTCAAGCCCTCCGGGCTCTTCGGGCTCCTCAGGTTCTTCGGGCTCCTCAGGTTCTTCGGGCTCCTCAGGTTCTCCGGGCGCGGGGGTGAGTTCGCGGCTGACCAGGCGGTAGTAGCCGACCGCCTTGGCCATCCCCAGCGCTCCCGTCCCCGCGGCGACGAGGGCGAACCCCAGGGTCCGGGCGGAGCCGTCCGCGGCCGCCACGGCCGTCGAGGCCGCGCCGAAGCAGCACAGCACGAGAGACGGCAGCAGCCAGAAGAGGGCGCGGCCCGGGGAGTGCCACAGGGCCAGGGAGTCCCGGTCCCGCGCCGACCCGGCCCAGGCGCGCAGCCGTTCGCGCGCCTCCAGGTCGTCACGGACGCCGGAGGCCACGGCCAGCGTCGAGGGCACCACCAGCCCCACCGCCACGGCCAGGAAGAAGGCGCCCACCACGACGCTGACCACATCGTCCATCACCACATAGCGGCACCCCACCCAGATCGCCGCCCACCCCGTCGCGACCAGCCCCGCCGCCAGCCACAGCAGCAGCGCCCGCCGCCGCGCCAGATACGACGGGACCAACTCCCGCAGCACCTCTGCCCGCTCGGCGAGGCGGTCGGCCCGCCCGGCCGGCGGGGACGGTCTGCCCGAGGCGGGGTCGGGCGGGGACGGGAGGCTGGAGCCCGGCACGCGGCTCACACCTCGGGCGCGGAGGGCTCGACGGACACGGCCGATCCGACGGGCTCGACGGGCTCGACGGGCTCGACGGGCGCTCCCGACCCGACCGGACCGTCGTACGCGACCGACTCGAACCGCCAGCGGTGCACCGCCCGGCGCACCAAGTCCTCCCCGGGCTCGGGCAGTTCGGGCAGCTCGGCGTCGTACGGGGCGTCCCACCAGGTGATGACCAGCACGCGGTCCGCGGGGGCACGGAAGGTCTCACGGCGCAGCGGCGCGGGGTCGAGTTCCTGGCGGCGGGCCCAGGACAGCAGCCGCTCGCCGCCGCCGTCGACGGCCCGCGCCTCCCACATCAGGGCGACGGTCATGCGTAGAGGTTCTTCCGGCTCAGCTCGTGCACGTGATCGTGGTCATGTACGTGTTCGTGGTCGTGATCGTGGTCGTGCCCGGCGGGGGCCGGGACATGCGGATCGGTCACCGGCAGCGAGGAGTCCGCCGACAGGCCCCAGGACGACGCGGCCCGCCCGCGCGCCACCATCTCGGCGCCCAGCGCCGCGACCATCGCGCCGTTGTCCGTGCACAGCTTGGGCCTGGGCACGCGCAGCGTGATGCCCGCGTCCTCGCAGCGGCGCTCGGCCATCGCGCGCAGCCGGGAGTTGGCGGCCACGCCGCCGCCGATCATCAGGTGGTCGACGCCCTCGTCCCGGCAGGCGCGTACGGCCTTGCGGGTCAGCACATCCACGACCGCCTCCTGGAAGGAGGCCGAGACATCGGCGACCGGCACGTCCTCGCCCGCCGCCCGTTTGGCCTCGATCCAGCGGGCCACGGCGGTCTTGAGACCGGAGAAGGAGAAGTCGTACGCGGCGTCGCGCGGGCCGGTCAGCCCGCGCGGGAAGGCGATCGCGTCCGGGTCGCCCTCGCGCGCGATGCGGTCGATGACCGGGCCGCCGGGGAAGCCGAGGTTCAGCACACGGGCGATCTTGTCAAACGCCTCGCCCGCCGCGTCGTCGATCGTCGAGCCGAGCGGGCGGACGTCGGAGGTGATGTCGGGCGCGAGGAGCAGCGAGGAGTGGCCGCCGCTCACCAGCAGGGCCATCGTCGGCTCGGGCAGCGGGCCGTGTTCCAGCTGGTCCACGCAGATGTGCGAGGCGAGGTGGTTGACGCCGTAGAGCGGCTTGCCCAGCGCGTACGCGTACGCCTTCGCGGCCGAGACGCCGACCAGCAGCGCGCCCGCGAGCCCGGGCCCGGCGGTGACCGCGATGCCGTCCAGGTCGGAGGGGGCGACCCCGGCCTCCTTGAGGGCGCGCTGGATGGTGGGGACCATCGCCTCCAGATGCGCCCGGCTGGCGACCTCGGGGACCACGCCGCCGAAGCGGGCGTGCTCGTCGACGCTGGAGGCGACGGCGTCGGCGAGGAGGGTGTGGCCGCGGACGATGCCGACGCCGGTCTCGTCGCAGGAGGTCTCGATGCCGAGTACGAGCGGTTCGTCAGCCATAGGTCTTCGTTCCTTGTACGGGGCCTGCTGGTACGGAGGACGGCGATACGGAAGCCGGACGCGGGCCGACGGACGTCGGGGGCGCCGGATCGGTCAGGCGCATCACGAGCGCGTCGACGTTCCCGGGCTGGTAGTAGCCCTTGCGGATGCCGATGGGCTCGAAGCCGAAGCGCTCGTAGAGGCGCTGCGCACGCAGATTGTCGACGCGCACCTCCAGAAGCACCTCACGGCATTCGAAGGCGGTGGCGGCCGTGATGAGGTTCGTCAGCAGCCGGGCGCCGAGCCCGGTGCCCCAGTGGTCGCGGGCGGCGGCGATGGTCTGCACATCCCCGGTGCGGTCGACGGCGGCGAGCCCGGCGTAGCCGACCAGCCGGCCGCCCGTCTCGGCGACCACGTAGTGGCGGGTGGCCGCCGGGCCGCGCGCATGGGCGAGCTCGGACCAGAACATGCCGGGCGACCAGGCGTCGTCGGGGAAGAGGTCCGCTTCGAGCCGGAGCACGGGCTCGATGTCCCACCAGCGCATCTCGCGGATGTGCACCACCGGGGTCCGGGGTGTGCCCGGGGTCTGGGGTGTGCCGGGGGTCACCGGGGCGTGACCACCTTGTAGTTGGCGGGCACCTGGGCGTCCGGTCGGCGCAGGTACAGCGGCCGGTTGGGCAGCAGCTCCGCGCCGCGCGCGAGCTGCTCGGCGGCCAGCGCCGCCAGCGCCCCCGCCGACTGGTGCTCGGGCATTCCGGCCGGTACGTCCCCGAAGGCGTCCGGGTAGAGCAGGGCGCCCGCGCCGACGGCCGGCAGCCCGGCGACCCGCTCCCCGAGGTCCGCGGGCCGGTCGACGGCGGGCTCGGTCACGCGGGTGCGGGCGTCCTCGTACCGCGCCCAGTAGACCTCCTTGCGCCGCGCGTCCGTGGCCACCACGAAGGGACCGGTGAGGCCCGCCTGCCCGGCGGCGTACGCGATCCCGTCGAGCGTGCACAGCCCGTGCACGGGGATGTCGAGGGCCGCCCCGAAGGTGGCCGCCGTCACCAGGCCCACCCGCAGCCCGGTGTACGGCCCGGGCCCGACGCCCACGACCAGATCGGTCACCTCGCCGAGCGCGGCGCCCGCCTCGGCGAGCACCCGGTCGACGGCGGGCAGCAGCAGCTCGCCGTGGCGCCGCGCGTCGGTCTGACGCGATTCGGCGAGGACGGCGGTGCCGTCGTGCAGGGCGACGGTGACGGCGGGGGTAGCGGTGTCAAGCGCGAGCAACAGCACGAGGACAGCCTACGGCGGCCGTACGGGAGCGGGAGCACGGGCGGGAGCGCACAACTGTGGCGTAGACGGTGCACGAGCCAGAGCGTGCACGACACTGCGCACCCGCGCGCCGGTGCTACGGTCGGCTTGCCCCCTGTCCCCACGGCCACCGCGGTCCTCCTCGCGGCGGGCCCGCGGCGACAGGGAGATCCGGACCTGAGGAGAGGGTGGCAAGCCGTGCCAAGGAGCAGCACCGGGACCGTCGTGGCAGCGCTCACCGCCGCCGCACTCGGCGGCGTCGGCGTCCTCACCTACCAGGCCGCGGCCACCGCTCCGGACCGCCCCGCCCACTCCCGGCACGACTCACAGGCGGGCGACTCCAAGTCCAAGCCGAAGGACAAGGGCAAGGACAAGGACGGCGAGAAGAAGTCCACCGCGCTGCCGGGCGACTCCGGCACCGGGCTGCGCGTGGTGTACGCGCTGGAGGACCGGCGGGTGTGGCTGGTGGGCGCCAATGAGCAGCCGACCCGCACCTTCGAGGTCTCCCCCAGCACGGCGAGCCCGAGCCCGGGGACGTACGAGGTCACCTCGCGGGTGCCGAGCACGATCGGCTCGGACGGGGTACAGATCGAACACGTCGTCGTCTTCGACACGGAAGACGGAGTCGTCTTCGGCTTCAGCGCGGCGGTCGACGGCTCGGCCCCCGACACGAGCGCGGCGAAGAAGACCGGCGGCATCCGGGAGAGCCGCGCGGACGCCACGGCGATGTGGGAGTTCGCACAGGCCGGCACGAAGGTCGTCGTCATCGCCTGACCGATCGCTCCGCCTACGCCGCGTCGCGCCGCCGCTCGTCCTCCCCCTCGCACGCGGAGTCCTCCGCGGACGCCGCGGTCGGCGAAGTGGACTCCGGTGAAGTGGACACCGGCGGAGTGGACACCGGCGGAGTGGACACCGCGTTCGCCGCCGCGCAGGCCGCCAGCAGCTCCCTCATCGTCGGGGGCCGGTCATCGCGCCGGCCCGCCTCGGCAGCGGGCTCTTGGGACGGCATGGATGCCTCCTGAGGGTCCTCGGGCGGTCGAGCAGGCACAGCAGGCGGCCAACTTAGGCACGCCTAACCTGCCCTCCCGTCCCATGTGACCACGAGGGATGCCCCTCGCGCAACATTTTGCCGACGGCCTGTCGGAATCTTGTCGCCGCCCGGCCCTCAGCCCGGCCCGGACCCCAGCCGGGCTCGAACCTCAGCCCGGCCCGGACCTCAGCCCGCCAGCGACGCCAGGTCCTCACCGGCCCAGCGCGACCCGACCCCGGTCACCACCACACCCCGTACGTCCTCGGGCGCGGCCGCGGCGTCGTCCCCGACCGCCCGCTCGATGACGACGTGCAGCCGGTCCTCCGAAAGCCCCTCGACCTTCCCCTCGCCCCACTCCACCGCGATCACCGAGTCCGGCAGCGATACGTCGAGGTCCAGGTCCTCCATGTCGTCCAGGCCGCCGCCCAGCCGGTAGGCGTCCACGTGCACCAGCGGCGGGCCGTCGCCCAGCGGCGGGTGGACGCGCGCGATGACGAACGTCGGCGAGGTGACCGCCCCGCGCACCCCGAGCCCTTCCCCCAGACCGCGCGTCAGCGTCGTCTTGCCCGCGCCCAGCTCGCCGGTGAGCAGCACCAGATCGCCTGGGCGCAGCAGTTTGGCGAGTCTGCGCCCCAGGTCCCGCATCTGCTCGGGGGAGGTGACGGTGATGCGCTGGGCAGCGGCGTACGGGTCGTCGGCGTGCGGGTTGTCCATACCCGCCGATGTTACGGCTCGGACCCGGGCCCTGACCGAAGTCGCCTACCGCGGCATGGGGCGGCTGCCCGGGCGCCGGGGGGCGGCTATCCGCGCGCCGAGCGCCGTCGGCCGTTCCCGCTCCCGCCGGACGCGGCCCGCGGGGTGTCCGTGCCGACCGCCTGCGCCAGCAGGTCGATCAGATGTCCGTTCACCACTTCGGGGTGCTCCAGCATCACCAGGTGCCCGCCCTCCTCGACGATCACCAGACTCGCGCCGGGCAGCACCTCCGCGATGGCCTCGCTGTGCTCCATCGGGGTGATGAGGTCCTTGTCGCCCGCCAGCACCAGCACCGGCAGCCCGTCGAAGACCGGCAGCGCCTCCGCCTTGTCGTGCTCGACGAAGGCCGGGTAGAACTCCGCGACCACATCGATCGGCGTCCCCTCGATCAGCCGCTCCGCGAACCGCGCGACCCCCGGGTCCACATCCTTCGACCCGAACGAATAGCGCTTGATCACGCCCGCGAACAGATCGGCCGTGGCCCGCCGCCCCCGTTCGACCAGCTCCGCCTGCCAGCCCAGCGCCTTGAGCAGGCCCGGCAGCAGCCGCCGCACCGCGTTCACCCCGACCACCGGCAGGCCGAAGCTGACCTCGCTGAGCTTGCCCGACGACGTGCCCACGAACGCCGCGCCGATCACCCGCTCCCGCACCAGCTCCGGGTACTGCGCGGCCAGCGCCATCATCGTCATGCCGCCCATGGAGTGCCCCACCAGCACCACCGGCCCCTCGGGCGCGGCCGTCTCGATCACGGCCTTCAGATCGCGGCCGAGCTGGTCGATGGTGACCTGCGTGCCGTCCGTCTGGGCGCGGCCGCGCGCGGACCTGCCGTGGCAGCGCTGGTCCCAGTAGACGGCGCGGACCTCCCCGCGCAGCACCGCCCGCTGGAAGTGCCAGGAGTCCTGGGCCAGGCAGTAGCCATGGCTGAAAATCACCGTGACCGGGGCGGGGGTGCGCCGCCCGAACAGCCGCTTGCGGCGCGCCGGCGCCTGCGTCTGTATCTCCTCGATTTCGTAGTGCAGCTCGGTGCCGTCGTCGGCGATCGCCGTGCCGACGACGCCGCGCAGCGTGCCGAAGGGGCCCGCGGCGTCCAGCTCAAGACGCGCCTTGCGCCGTACGCCACGGCCCACCGTCAGCCGCTCAAGACCGACGCCGACGGCGGCGCCGGCCGCGACGACGCCGATCGCGACGCCCGCGAACCCCGCGCCACGCCGCCACCCCACGGCCGTCGCCCCCGCCGCCACCCGTGCCGCCGTCTCTGCCGTGCGCTCGCCTTCCATGGTCAGTTCCCTGTGCCCTCAGCCTGGCCGACATAAACGCGCGGCACACGCGCCGAGATCCGGGTGACGATCTCGTACGCGATCGAGCCGACCGCCCGCGCCCAGTCCTCCGCGGTCGGCTCGCCCCGGTCACCGGGCCCGAACAGCACCGCCTCGTCCCCCGGCGCCGCGGCGTCCCCGCCGAGGTCCACCACGAACTGGTCCATCGCCACCGTGCCCGCGACCGTCCGCCACTTCCCCGCGACCAGGACCGGACCGGTCCCCGAGGCGTGCCGCGGGATCCCGTCCGCGTAGCCCACCGGCACCAGCGCGAGCGTGGTCGGGCCGGGGGTGATGTAGCGGTGCCCGTACGACACGCCGTGTCCGCCCGGCACCCGCTTCACCGAGGCCAGCGAGGCGACCAGCGTCATCACCGGCCGCAGCCCGAAGTCGCCCGGATGGCCGACCTCGGGGCTCGGCGAGATCCCGTACATCGCGATCCCGGTCCGTACGAGGTCGAAATGCGACGCGGGCAGGGTCAGCGTCGCCGGCGAGTTGGCGATATGCCGCACCTCCGGGCGCAGCCCCGCCTGCTCAGCCTGTGCCAGCAGCGTCCGGAACGCCTCCAGCTGCGCGGCGATCGAGGGGTGTCCCGGCTCGTCCGCGCAGGCGAAGTGCGACCACACGCCGGTCACTGTGACCGTACCCTCCGCCTCGGCGGCGCGCGCGGCGGCGACGAGTTCCGGCCAGTCCTCGGGCGGGCAGCCGTTGCGGCCGAGCCCGGTGTCCGCCTTCAGCTGAACGCGCGCGGTACGGCCGCACGCCCGGGCCGCCGCCACGGCCTCCCGCAGCGCCCACACCCCGCTCAGGGACACGTCGACATCCGCCTCGATCGCCTCCCGCCACGGACCGCCCGGCGTCCACAGCCAGCACAGCAACCGGCCCGTGTCGCCCGCGGCGCGCAGCGCCAGCGCCTCCTCGGGCGTGGCCGTGCCCAGCCAGCTCGCACCCGCCTCGCGCGCGGCGCGCGCGCACGGCACCGCGCCGTGGCCGTAGGCGTCCGACTTGACCACGGCCATCAGCTCGGCCCCGGGCGCCGCGGCGCGCAGCGCGCGCACATTGGCCCGCAGGGCGGCCAGATCGACCACGGCACGGGCACGCATCGGTGTCTCGTTCATCAGCGTCAGTCTCTCAGGCCCGCGGCGCCCAGCGGGTGTGGGCAGGGTCCGGGAAACTGGTCGCCATGAGGATTGCCTACAGCGTCGAGACCGTACGGGCCGCGGAGCGGGACTTGATGGCGCGGCTGCCCCAAGGAGCGCTCATGCAGCGCGCGGCCGCGGGCCTGGCAGCCGCCTGCGCGGGGCTGCTGGGCCGCGTCTACGGGGCCCGGGTGGCCCTCCTGATCGGCAGCGGCGACAACGGCGGCGACGCCCTGTACGCCGGGGCTCGGCTCGCCCGCCGCGGGGCCGGGGTGACGGCCGTACTGTTGGCCCCCGACCGCGCCCACGCGGGCGGGCTGCGGGCGCTGCAGGACGCGGCCGGCCGCGCGCTCCCCGCCTCTGCCGACTCCGCCGAGGCGGCCCTGGCCCAGGCCGACCTGGTCCTGGACGGAATCGTAGGCATCGGCGGCAAGGGCGGTCTGCGCCCCGACGCCGAACGCCTGACCCGGGCCGTACGCGGCACCATGGTCGCCGTCGACCTGCCCAGCGGCGTGGACGCCGACACCGGAGAGGTCCGCGGCCCCGCCGTACGCGCCGACGCGACCGTCACCTTCGGCACCTACAAGCCCGGCCTGCTCATCGACCCCGCCCATGAACACGCGGGCGCGCTGCGCCTGATCGACATCGGTCTGGCCCCCCACCTGCCGCCCGTCCCCGACGCCGAGGCCCTCCAGCACGCCGATATCGCGGCCCTCCTCCCCCGCCCCGACGCGGAGAGCGACAAGTACCGCCGCGGCGTCGTCGGCGTCGTGGCCGGTTCGGCCCGCTACCCGGGCGCCGCCGTCCTCGCCGTCGCGGGCGCCCTGCGCGGCGGGGCGGGCGCAGTCCGCTACGTCGGCCCGGCGGCCGAGGCGGTCATCGCCCGCTTCCCCGAAACCCTCGTCCACTCCGGCCCGCCCCACAGGGCGGGCCGCGTCCAGGCGTGGGTGGTCGGCCCCGGCCTCGGCGACGACGCGGCCGCCCGCCAGTCCCTAGACGACGTCCTCGCCTCCGACGTCCCCGTCCTCGTCGACGCCGACGGCCTCCGCCTCCTCCCGCCCGGCGACCTGCGCTCCCGCACCGCCGCCACGATCCTCACCCCGCACGCCGGGGAGGCCGCGGCGCTGCTCGGCGTCCCGCGCGAGGAGGTCGAAGGAAGCCGCCTCGCCTCCGTACGCGCCCTCGCCGAGCGCTACGGCGCGACGGTCCTCCTCAAAGGCTCCACCACGCTCGTCTGCTCCGGCCCCGGCCCCATACGCGTCAACCCCACCGGCACCGGCTGGCTCGCCACGGCGGGCAGCGGCGACGTCCTCTCCGGCCTCACCGGCTCCCTCCTCGCCACCGGCCTCTCCCCCCACGACGCCGCCTCCACCGGCGCCTACCTCCACGGCCTCGCCGCCCGCCACGCCACGGGCCCCACCGGCGCGCCCATCGCGGCGTTCGACGTGGCGACGGCCCTGCCGGAGGTCTGGCGGAACGTGCTGCTGGGCTGAGCGCGCTTGGGTGCGGGCGTGTGGGTGGTGCGCCTGCTGTTCGTGGTGGGTGCGGGGGCGGGGCCTCCGGGGCTGTCACCCTGGACCGCATATTTACGGCGCCGGTGCCCGGAAACGCGGAGCGGGCCGGAACTTGGCGCCACAAATATGCGTAAGCGTCCAGGGCGCCACCCCTGCACCCTCACCCCCTCCCGCCGTCTCGCGGCTAACCGTCCGCCCGCAGGTCGAGGACCATCACGTCATGCAGGTCGGCCCCGTCCCACGGGTGCGCCTCCCCTACCTTGCGGTACCCCCACGACCGGTACGCGGCCTGCGCGGCCGCGACGTCCGGCCGCGCGTTGAGCAGCACGCGCTCCACGGTGGTCTCGGCCAGGACTGCCTCATGCAGCCGCCGGGCCACGCCCAGGCGGCGCCAGGGCGCGCGTACGGCCAGTTCCATCAGCCCGAACGTCCGCCGCCCGTCCTCGCGACGCAGTTCATCGCTCACCGGTGTGGTGAGCCGGTCCCACCAGCCGGTGCTCGGGCTGAGCGGATAGCCATAGGCGATGCCCACAGGTTCACCGCCGATGGTGCGGGCTAGGGCTCCCCGAAAGGTCGCCCTGCGGACCTGTGAGCGGAACCCCCGGAAGCTCGCATCGACCGAGTCCGGAGTCTCCTCGTACGGCTCCTCCGCGAAAACCTCTGCGTAGACGAGCCTGAACTCCGCCTCGGCCTGCGCGGCAGCCGGGCCGTCCATGCGCTCGACAACGATCGTCTCCGACTCGGTCATGAACAGCCTCCTCGTATGGACTCACGGATGCGAGCAGAAGTGTCACGCGCCACTGCGGTGTCAATAGCCGTGGCTGCCTTCTGGTGGCCAGGCCATACGCATGCTCAACCACTGACGCCGCTTCCCATAACCGGCCCACCTTGATGTCGATCAACACGAGCGTTTCCAACGCCGAAAGCTGCAAGAGACCGTCACCGATGAGTTGGGCGGCGGTCAATGGCTCCACGGCGGCGGCGCGTGTCTCCCCGATCGGCCCGCCGTCATAGCCGCGCAGCTCGGAAAGATCAGCGTCTTGATCAACGGACGCGACTCACCCGATTTTCTCGGCGATGGCCATGAGATCGGGGTGCAACCGGCTCCTGGCGTCGAAAAGCTCGACGCCCAGAAGCCGTCCCTGCGCGTCGAAATCGAGGACTGCGGCCATGTCGTCCCCAGCGATTTCCTGGCGGACGGCTTCGCCTGAACCGATCTCCTCGACAAGGTAGATGTACGCCATATTCGCCTCAGCGTCGTATGTGACTCGCATTGCCTCCCCCTCGTTCGCCCGCAACGCCGGTCCGGTGATCCATTGGGTTCGCTATCCGAAGTGGAACAGCGCACCCTCGCCACGTTCGGCGACCGCCAGGATGAAGGTGCGGAACTCTTCAAAATCCTGCTCACTGACGAACCCGTAGTCGTCGTGGACGAAGCCGTCGTCGTCCGCCTCGTCACACACGTCCCTGAACCGTACGCCGCGCAGCCAGTCGGCCAGCGTGGCGATCAGGTCGGGATCAAGCTCCATGGCCTGGCTGGGGTCCTCGTCCTCGTCTTCCTCGTCGTCTTCCTCGTCGTAGTCCCAGTCCAAGTCGAGGTAGTCCCCGCCCATGAACACGTTCACCGGCGCGTCCCAGACCAGGCCCTCCCACAGGTCGAGCGAAAACCTCTGAATGGAGAAGGTGCGGCGTTGGACGCTGAGATTCGAGTCGAGCGGGGTCTCGTCACCTTCCGGGGTCTCGTTGAGGAGACGCGCGGCGTACGAGGGGTTCTGCCTAGCGCGGCCCAACTGCTCTGCGGTGACGCTTCGGAAGGATGCGGTAACGCCCATGTCTCACCTTTAAGGGTTATACAAACGGAAGGCCGACAGCAGGTCAGATACACCCGTCCAGCGTCGAGTTGCGGCCGTACCGCAGCTCGCGCCCGTCGAGCACAACGCCAACCCCTGTCGGCAGCACCGGAGCGTCCAGTTCCGGCAGGGCAAGGCCATCCCAGTCGACGCTTACCTCGATGACCTGAAGGGATTCCGACGCGATCTCGTACATCTCCTGAGGCAGCACTTCCCAGATGGCGCCCTCGTCCATCCCGTCGTACGGCCCACCCGGCTCCGGTACGCCACCGCGCGCTCGCCCGTCCTCGGCGGACCGCATCGCCGTCAGCCCGGGAACCTTCACCGTCAGGAACGGGTCGAGCTCCCTTTCGACCAGCAGCTCGCCCTGGCGATACACCCTGACCACGAACGTATGGCCGGCCGCCCACGAACCCGTGCGCACGTAGTACGCGACCGAGGCGTCGAGCTCTTCGAGGTTGTTGCCGACCTCAAGGTGCTCCCAACCGCCGCCGCCTTGCCAGCAGGAGCCCTCGAACATGTAGAAGCTGTACACGCCACACCCCCGAAACAGTCCGCACCATCCGCGCGGCTGCCGACGATACCGCTCGACCAGCGCGCCTACAGCTGCCGTAGGTGATCACGGAGCATCCGGGCGACCTGGGCCATCAGAGCCTCGGCGCCGGGCTGAATGATGGCGGGGACCAGGGACTCGGTCAGGACGGCGACGGCGAAGGCCTGGCCGTCGGAGTGCTCGACGACGCCGATCTCGTGGCGGAGGTTGAGGAGGGTACCGGTCTTGGAGGACCAGGTGGTGGCGTCGGAGCCGAAGTCCGGGGCGAGGCGGTGGCGTAGCACGTTGTTGGCCATGAGGCGGCGCACGCGCTCGGCTACGTCCGGGTGGATCGTCGACGGCGTCCACAGGGCCTGGAGCAGTTCGACCCAGGCGCGTGCGCTGCCGGTGTTGGCGCGGGTGGTGTCGAGCTGTGGCACCCGGTGTCCACGGCCGTGGGTGCCGGCGTCGATGGCGAGGGCGTGGGCGAGATGTGCCTGTGTGGTGTCGAAGCGTTCCACGGGCGTGTCACTCAGCTCGTCCGTGATGTGCCGGACGGTGATGCCGTGGAGGTCGAGCTCGTGGAGCAGGTCCGCGACCTGGGCGGGCGGGGTGAGGCCGAACAGCGCGTCGGCGGCCGCTCCGTCGCTGATGCAGGTGGACAGATAGAGCAGGTCGTCGATCGCGATCCGGGCGGGGTGGCGGAATCGGCTCAGCCCGGTCGGGCCGGGCGTGGTGATCCGCCCGGGTCGTACGTCGAGCATCGTGGCCCCGTCGAGCTCGCCGCGCCGGATGCGCTCCATCGTCGCCAGCGCGAGCGGCACCTTGACCAGGGACGCGGACGGCAGCTGGACATCCGAATCGATGCCCAGCTCTTCGCCGGTGTGCAGATCCCGTACGAGGAGATACCCGCGCAGGCCACCGTCGTGCAGTCGCCCGCGCATCTCGCGGAGCAACGCCTCGGTCATGCGACCGCCCCCTCGGCACCGAGGCAGCGTGCGATCGCGCCGCCCAAGCGAGCCTGGATGTGTTGTGGATCGCCGGCCGCCGCGCCGGTGAGGGCATACCCCCGGGTGAGCGCGATCTCGCCGATGGGGCGCCAGCTCAGGGCGAGTTCCCGGGCCTGCGCGGGCGAGCACAGCAGCAGATCGCGTGAGCACAGCACCTCCGCCGCGGCGGTCGTGAGGTCGTCCGCGACGACGAGCTGCGCGGGCCGCAGTCCGACGGCGTCGCGCAGACGCGTCAGCGGGTCGCGGACGTGCGGGACGTCGTCTTCCGGCTGGATCCAGACACGGCGGGGCGGGCCGGGGTCGGCCCGCCCGATCCGCAGCGTCTCGACGTAGACGCGCTTCACGCCGGGATCCCGGGCGCCGGCCAGCCCGAGCGGTACGGACCACGCCGCCTCGTCCGGCGGCACCGGAAGCAAGGCGGCGCGCACCTGTTGGGAGCGGACGAGCTCCAGCCGCCGCGGCGAAGGCCCGACGCGGAGTTCGAGGGTGACGCCGTGTCCTCGCGCGTCGGCGACGAGGCGGGCCAGATCGACGGTGGAGCAGATTCCGGGCACCGCGAGCCGCCACGGCTTGCGCTTGGCGGCTTCCGCCTCGTGTTCCAGTACGTCGGCGGCCAGGACGAGCTGACGGGCCGTCGGCAGCATGTCCCGGCCGAAGGGCGTGAGGACGGCCCGCCGCGAGGTGCGCTCGAACAGCTGCTCACCGAAGCGCTCCTCCAGGGCGGCGATACGGCGGCTGGCCACCGGCTGGGACATCCGAGCAGCGGCCGCTCCGACGGTGAAACTGCCGCGCTCGCTCACGCTGACGAACGCGCGACACGCTCCCACCAGATCCACAGCCAGCACCCCCTATGCCAAGACGCTATGCCAAAACAGCATGGAACCCCACCCGATCGTATTGGATCGTATGGCTGCCGCGAGGCGAAAGTGGCTCCACCAGCCACACCCCCGCAGGAGGTTCGGACCATGCGGCACATCCGCGCCCGGCGCGCCATTCGCGGTGCGCTTGCCACACTCACCCTCGTCCCGCTCGCGGCCTGCGGCCAGGACGGTTCCAAGGCCTCGCCCTCTCCGTCCTCTCCGTCCTCGAAAGCGGCGAACACTCAGACGGGGTCGTATGCCCGTGAGTTCAGGGATCTCGAGCACAAGTTCGACGCGCGCCTGGGCGTCTACGCCATCGACACGGGCACCGGCCGTGAGGTGGTGTACAACGACGGCGAGCGCTTCGCGTACAACTCCACCTTCAAGGCCATGGCCGCCGGTGCCGCCCTGAAGAAGTTCTCGCTCAGCGGGATGGACAGGAAAATCACGTACTCCAAGGACGTGCTGATCGCCAACTCCCCCGTGACCGAAAAGCACGTGGACACCGGGATGACCCTGGGCGAGCTGTGCGACGCCGCCGTCCGCTACAGCGACAACGCCGCGGCCAACCTGATCCTCAAGGAACTCGGCGGGCCCAAGGCCCTCGACGCCACACTCGAGAAGTTGGGCGATGACGTCACCCGGATGGATCGCCCCGAGCCGTATCTGAGCGAATGGGTGCCGGGTGAGCTGCGGGACACCACCACTCCGCGGGCGTTCGCGAAGGACCTGCGCGCGTTCGTCCTCGGGGACGTCCTCGCCAAGGGCGAACGCGCGCAGCTCACCAAATGGCTGCGGACCAACAAAACCGGCGACAAGGTCATCAGGGCCGGTGTGCCCAAGGGCTGGGTGGTCGGCGACAAGACCGGAACCGGCAGTTACTACGGCGGTCGCAACGACATCGCCGTGGTGTGGCCCCCCGACAAGGCCCCCATCGTGATCGCGATCCTGTCGCACCGCGGCAAGAAGGACGCCGAACCCGACGACAGGCTGATCGCCAAGGCGGCGTCCGTGGTCGCCGACACGCTGTCGTAGGGGCCACCGGCGGAGAGCCGCCGAGGCGTGGGAGGGGGCGGGGGTGCAGGGGTGGTGCCCTGGACGCTTACGCATATTTGTGGCGCCAAGTTCCGCCCGGCCCCGCGCTTCCGAGTGTCGGCGCCGTAAATATGCGGTCCAGGGTGACAGCCCCGGAGGCCCCGCCCCCGGCACCACCCACGAACAGCACGCGCCCCCACGCTCCCGCAGGGCAACCGCTCACCCCTCCGCGATCACCACCGCCGACGCGACCCCCGCGTCATGGCTGAGCGACACATGCCACGCCCGTACGCCCAGCTCCGCCGCCCGCGCCGCCACCGTCCCGCGCACCGCCAGCCGTGGCTGCCCGCTGGCCTCCGTCTCCACCTCCGCGTCGGTCCAGCGCAGCCCGCCCGGTGCGCCGAGCGCCTTGGCCAGGGCTTCCTTGGCCGCGAACCGGGCGGCGAGCGACGCGATCCCGCGCCGCTCGCCGCTCGGCAGGGTCAGCTCGGACGGGACGAACAGCCGGTCGGCCATCCCCGGTGTGCGCCGCAACGCATCGTCGAAGCGGTCGATCTCGGCCACGTCGATGCCGACCCCGATGATCATCGGCCGCTCACTCCACGGTCACGGACTTGGCCAGGTTGCGCGGCTGGTCGACCTCGTTGCCGCGCGCCGTGGCCAGTTCGCATGCGAAGACCTGCAGCGGCACGGTCGCGACCAGGGGCTGCAGCAGGGTCGGGGTGGCGGGGATCTCGATCAGGTGGTCCGCGTACGGGGCCACCGTCGTATCGCCGCGCTCGGCGATGACGATCGTCCGGGCGCCGCGGGCCCGGATCTCCTGGATATTGGAGACGATCTTGTCGTGGAGGACGGACCGGCCACGCGGCGAGGGCACCACCACCACGACCGGCAGATCCTCCTCGATCAGCGCGATCGGCCCGTGCTTGAGCTCACCGGCCGCGAAGCCCTCGGCGTGCATATAGGCGAGTTCCTTGAGCTTGAGCGCGCCCTCCAGGGCGACCGGGAAGCCGACGTGGCGGCCCAGGAACAGCACGGTGTTCTTGTTGGCCAGCGTCCGCGCCAGCTCCCGCACCGGCTCCATGGTCTCCAGCACCTGCTCGACCTGCGTGCCGATCTCGGACAGCTCGCGGATCACGGACTGGATCTCGTCGCCCCACTTGGTGCCGCGCACCTGCCCGAGGTACAGCGCCACCAGGTAGCAGGCCACCAGCTGGGTGAGGAACGCCTTGGTGGAGGCGACCGCGACCTCGGGCCCGGCGTGGGTGTACAGCACGGCGTCCGATTCACGCGGAATCGTGGAGCCGTTGGTGTTGCAGATGGCGAGCACCTTCGCGCCCTGTTCGCGCGCGTGCCGCAGGGCCATCAGCGTGTCCATGGTCTCGCCGGACTGCGAGATGGCGATCACCAGCGTCCGCGGGTCCAGGATCGGGTCACGGTAGCGGAACTCGCTGGCCAGCTCGGTCTCGCAGGGGATACGGGTCCAGTGCTCGATGGCGTACTTCGCGATCATCCCCGCGTGGTACGCGGTGCCGCAGGCCACGATGACGACCTTGTCGACCTCGCGCAGCACCGACGCCGGGATCCGGACCTCGTCCAGGGTCAGGTTCCCCGCCACGTCGATCCGCCCCAGCAGCGTGTCGGCGACGGCCTTCGGCTGCTCGGCGATCTCCTTGAGCATGAAGTAGTCGTAGCCGCCCTTCTCGGCGGCGGAGGCGTCCCAGTCCACGTGGTACGTACGGACCTCCGCGGGCGCCCCGTCGAAGTTTGTGACCGTCACACCGTCCCGGCGCGCCTCGACGACCTGGTCCTGGCCGAGCTCGATGGCCTCGCGGGTGTGGGCGATGAAGGCGGCCACGTCGGAGGCGAGAAACGCCTCGTCCTCGCCGACGCCGACGACCAGCGGCGAGTTGCGGCGCGCGCCGACCACCACATCGGGCGCGTCCGCATGCACCGCGACCAGCGTGAAGGCGCCCTCCAGCCTGCGGCAGACCTGCCGCATCGCCTCGGCGAGGTCGCCGCAGGACGAGAAGGACTCGGCGAGCAGATGCGCCACGACCTCGGTGTCCGTCTCGGAGGCCAGCTGGTGGCCGCGCTCGGCCAGCTCGGCGCGGAGCGCGGCGAAGTTCTCGATGATGCCGTTGTGGACGACGGACACCCGGCCCGCGTTGTCCAGGTGCGGATGGGCGTTGGCATCCGTCGGACCGCCGTGGGTGGCCCAGCGGGTGTGGCCGATGCCGGTGCCACCGCTGGGCAGCGGGCGGTCCGCAAGCTCCTTCTCCAGGTTGGCAAGCTTGCCGGCCTTCTTGGCCGCGGCCAGCCCACCGTCGGCGAGCACGGCGACGCCCGCCGAGTCATAGCCGCGGTATTCGAGCCGCTTCAACCCGGCGAGGACGACATCGAGGGCGGACTGCCCTCCCACATAACCAACGATTCCGCACATGCAGTGCAGCGTACGGCCCGTGGCCGCACCCGCGAGCCACCCCCCACCCGCAATCCGCCACCTGCCGGTCATCCGTCGCACGTCCGGCATCCACGGCGATGCATAATGCGCATGGGCGGCCGGGAGGCCGCCCATCTCATCTTTCAGGGGGGAATCATGCGCCGCGCCACCACTCATGCCCTCAGAGCCTGCGCCACCGCGACCGCGCTGCTCACGCTCGCCACCGGATGCTCCTCCGACGAGCAGGACGACACGAAGTCCGCCGCGAAGAAGGACCCCGGAAAGACGGCCACCGAGGCCGTCCGCGCCGCCGTGGCGAAGGTCCGCGGCACGAGCGCCGACATCCACGAGACCGTGGCGATCGCCGAAGGGGAGACCCGGTACACCATCTCCGCCGACGGCCCCTTCGACCTGGCCAAGGACAAGGGAAAGCTGTCGGTGGACTTCCCGGGGGGCGCGATCGACCACGTCGACGAGATCTTCGACGGCGACACCATCTACCTCAGCCAGGTCCAGGGCACGGACGACGGCACCTGGGGTTCGGTCGCGCGGGACAAGGTCGAGGCCCACTATCTGCTCCGCGCCCCGCTCAACGACCCCGAGCACTACCTCCGCCAGATCTCCGCGATGCGCAAGGTGGAGCGGTTCGGCTCCGACGAGACCGTCGGCGGAGCCCTCACCACCCGGTACCGGGGCTCGATCGACCACGCCACCCTCACCCTGCGCCTCGCCGACAAGCCCCGGAAGGGCGCCGAGAAGATACGGGATGCTCAGGGCACCGACCTGCCGGTCTTCGCCGACGCCTGGGTGGACCACCAGGGCCGGCTGGTGCGGCTGAAGATGACCTACCGCATGGCGACGGTGTCCGTCACGACCACCATGACGCTGTCCGCGTTCGGGAAGCCGGTGAAGGTCGCCGCGCCCGGCGCCTCCCGGACCGTCCCGGCGACCTCGAAGGGCGGCGTCCTGCTCGGCTGACCGAAAGCCTCGGCCGGCCGAAAGCCGCGCGTGGTGAACGCCACGCGAACGCCACGCGTGATGGACCCCACGCTCCGCCCGCCCCCACGCACCCGCGCCGAGCCCCGACAATGAGAGGATGATCACGTCTCCCGCGCAGGACGCGCACCCCGCGCACCCCGCACACCCGGAGCACGACTCACCGCCCCAGCACCCTCCCCGCACCCCACGGCGGCCGGAGCCGAGCCCGTACGTGGATCTGTCCCGCGCCGAGTGGAGCGCGCTGCGGGACAAGACCCCGCTGCCGCTCACCGCCGAGGAGGTCGAGCGGCTGCGCGGTCTCGGCGACGTCATCGACCTCGACGAGGTACGGGACGTCTACCTGCCGCTCTCCCGGCTGCTGAATCTGTACGTGGCCGCCACGGGCAGTCTGCGCGGCGCGCTCAACACCTTCCTCGGCGACACCAAGAAGGGCAACGGCACCCAGCCCGGTACGCCCTTCGTGATCGGCGTGGCGGGCAGCGTCGCGGTCGGCAAGTCCACCACCGCCCGGCTGCTCCAGGCGCTGCTGGCCCGCTGGCCCGAGCATCCGCGCGTCGAGTTGATCACCACAGACGGCTTTCTGCACCCCAACGCCGAGCTGCACCGGCGCGGCCTGATGTCCCGTAAGGGCTTCCCGGAGTCGTACGACCGCAGGGCCCTGACCCGGTTCGTCGCGGATGTGAAGGCGGGCAAGGAGGAGGTCTCGGCGCCCGTCTACTCCCACCTCATCTACGACATCGTGCCGGGCGAGCGGCTGACCGTACGCCGCCCCGACATCCTGATCGTCGAGGGGCTGAACGTGCTCCAGCCCGCGCTGCCCGGCAAGGACGGCCTCACCCGTGTCGGCCTCGCGGACTTCTTCGACTTCAGCGTGTACGTGGACGCCCGCGCCGAGGACATCGAGCGCTGGTACCTGGGCCGCTTCCGCAAGCTGCGCGAGACGGCCTTCCAGGACCCGTCCTCGTACTTCCGCAAGTACACCCAGGTCTCCGAGGAGGAGGCGCTGGACTACGCCCGGATGATGTGGCGCACCATCAACAGGCCCAATCTGCAGCAGAACGTGGCGCCCACCCGTGGCCGTGCCACGCTGGTGCTCCGCAAGGGCCCGGACCACAAGGTCCAGCGGCTGTCCCTGCGCAAACTCTGACACACGAACGGGAGCACCACCGTGCTGCATCTGCGGCTGATAGTCCCGGCCGACCGCACCGACGAGGTGGTGCGCACCGTGGAGAAGACGGTGGGTACCACCCACCTGGTGGTGATGCCTGGCGTCGCGCGCAACCCGGCGGGAGACGTGGTGCTGGTCGACGTGGCGCGCGAGGCGGGCGACGCCCTGCTGGGCGAGTTGCGCGCGCTGGGCCTGGACACCTATGGCTCGATCGCCGTCGAGAACATCGATCTGTCGCTGTCCAAGCGGGCCGACAAGGCGGAGGAGGAGGCGCCGGGCGAGGGCGCGGACGCCGTCCTGTGGGAGCAGCTGACCGAGGCCACCCACGAGGAGTCCACGCTCTCCGTCACCTTCCTGGCCTTCCTCGCCATCGCCACGATGATCGCGGCCTGTGGTGTGGTGCTGGACAACGCGATCCTGATCGTGGGCGCGATGGCGGTCGGCCCGGAGTTCGGCCCGCTGGCCGGGCTGTCCACCGCGCTGGTCCAGCGGGCCCCGCGGCTCGCGGCGCGCTCGCTGATCGCGCTGGTCGTGGGGTTCGCGGTGGCGATGGTGCTGACGACGGGCTTCGGCGTGCTCATGGACGCCTTCGGGCTGTTCTCCAAGGACCAGCTGGAGCGGCCGCGGCCGAACACCGGCTTCATCTGGAAGCCGGACATGTTCTCCTTCGTCGTGGCCCTGCTCGCCGGGGTCGCCGGAACGCTCTCGCTGACCTCGGCGAAGTCCGGGGCGCTGGTCGGCGTGGCGATCTCCGTCACCACGGTGCCGGCCGCGGCCAACGCGGCGGTGGCGCTCGGCTACGGCGAGATCGCCCAGATGTGGGGTTCGACGGAGCAGCTGCTGCTGAACCTGGCCGGGATCGTGGTCGCGGGCACGCTCACGCTGCTGGCCCAGAAGTATCTGTGGGCCAAGCAGCGAGAGCGCGCGCTCGGGCGCTAGCCGAGCGCGGACTTCACCGCGTCCGCGAGGCGCTCCGCGACCGACCGGGCCTGGTCGATGTCCGCGGCCTCGACCATCACGCGCACCAGGGGCTCGGTCCCGGACGGCCGCAGCAGCACCCGCCCGGTCTCGCCCAGCTCGCGCTCCGCGTCCGTCACCGCCGCGGCCAGCTCGGCGCTGGAGGCGACCCGGGACTTGTCCACGTCCCGGACGTTGATCAGCACCTGGGGCAGCCGCTCCATGACGGCCGCGAGGTCGGCCAGCGTACGGCCGGTGGCGGCCACCCGGGCGGCCAGCAGCAGCCCGGTCAGGGTGCCGTCGCCGGTGGTGGCGTGGTCGAGCACGATGACATGGCCGGACTGCTCGCCGCCCAGGGCGTAGCCGTGCTCCTTCATCTCCTCCAGCACATAGCGGTCGCCGACCGCCGTCTGGACCAGTTCGACGCCCTCGCGCCGCATGGCGAGTTTGAAGCCGAGGTTGGACATCACGGTGCCGACGACCGTGTTCTCCCGCAGACCGCCCGCCTCGCGCAGCGCGAGCGCGAGCACCGCGAGGATCTGGTCGCCGTCGACCTCCTCGCCCACCGCGTCCACGGCCAGGCAGCGGTCGGCGTCGCCGTCGTGTGCGATGCCCAGGTCGGCCCGGTGCTCGACGACGGCGGCCTGGAGCCGGTCCAGGTGGGTGGAGCCGTAGCCGTCGTTGATGTTGAGCCCGTCCGGCTCGGTGCCGATGGTGATGACCTCGGCGCCGGCCCGGGTGAACGCCTCGGGGGAGACCCGGGCGGCCGCGCCGTGCGCCCCGTCGATGACGACCTTCAGCCCGTCCAGCCGGTTGGGCAGGACGCCGATGAGGTGGGCGACGTACTTGTCGAAGCCCTCCCCGTACTCGCGCACCCGGCCCACGCCGGCGCCGGTCGGCCGGACCCACGGCTCGCCGGAGGCATGCGCGCGATAGGTGGTCTCGATCCGGTCCTCCAGCTCGTCCGCGAGCTTGTGGCCACCTCGGGCGAAGAACTTGATGCCGTTGTCGGGCATCGCGTTGTGGCTGGCGGACAGCATCACGCCCAGGTCCGCGCCGCGCGCGCCGGTCAGATACGCCACCGCGGGCGTCGGCAGCACGCCCACCCGCTCCACGTCCACACCCGCACTGGCAAGACCGGCCACCACGGCGGCCTCCAGGAACTCTCCGGACGCGCGCGGATCCCTCCCGACCACCGCCACCGGCCGATGGCCTTCGAAGGTTCCCGCTTCGGCGAGCACATGCGCCGCGGCGACCGACAGACCGAGCGCCATCTCAGCCGTCAGGTCGGCGTTGGCGACACCGCGCACACCGTCCGTACCGAAGAGTCGTCCCACTGGTGTCCTCCGAGATTACGAGCTGGGGGGCGGAAGCTTGCTTGTAGGTATACGCCCCCTGGTGCGAATAGCCGAACGCCCCGGCGGCACGGGTGGTGCCGCCGAGGCGTTCGAACAGGCGAGCGAAGCCGCCGTATGGGCAGCGCAGCCGCGCGATTAGCGCTTGCTGTACTGCGGCGCCTTACGGGCCTTCTTCAGACCGGCCTTCTTACGCTCGGTGGCGCGGTCGTCACGGGTCAGGAAGCCGGCCTTCTTCAGCGGGCCGCGGTTGTTGTCCACGTCCGCCTCGTTCAGCGCGCGGGCGATGCCCAGGCGCAGCGCACCGGCCTGACCGGAAACGCCGCCACCCGTGATGCGGGCGACGACGTCGTAGCGGTCGTCCAGCTCGAGCACCTTGAAGGGCTCGTTGACTTCCTGCTGGTGCACCTTGTTGGGGAAGTACCCCTCAAGGGTGCGACCGTTGATCTTCCACTGGCCGCTGCCCGGCACGATGCGGACGCGGGCGATGGCGTTCTTGCGACGCCCGGTGCCGGCGGCCGGCTGCGGCTCGCCGAAGCGGGACGCGAGCGACTCGGAGGTGTACTCCGACTCGATCGTCTCCACGCTCTCGGTGGTGTACTCCTCGACATCGAGGGGGGTCTCGGCGGTGGTCTCGGCCACGATGCTCCTCAGATTCTCTTCGTCTTAGGGGATGGCCGGACTACTGCGCGACCTGGGTGATCTCGAACGGGACCGGCTGCTGAGCGCCGTGCGGGTGCTGGTCGCCCGCGTAGACCTTCAGCTTCGAGAGCATCTGACGGCCCAGGGTGTTCTTGGGGAGCATGCCCTTGATGGCCTTCTCCACGGCCTTCTCCGGGCTCTTCTCCAGCAGCTCGTCGTAGCGGATGGAACGCAGACCACCCGGGTAGCCGGAGTGGCGGTACGCCATCTTCTGGGTCCGCTTGTTACCGGAGAGGTGCACCTTGTCGGCATTGATGATGATGACGAAGTCACCAGTGTCGACATGCGGCGCGTACACCGGCTTGTGCTTGCCCCGGAGAAGGGTGGCGGCCTGAGAGGCCAGGCGGCCCAGGACGACGTCGGTGGCGTCGATGACGTGCCACTGACGCTGGACGTCGCCGGGCTTGGGGCTGAACGTACGCACGGTCGTTGCCTTCGCTTCTTCAGTGATGGGGTCTCCCCAGGTCCGCCAGGACCGAGGGGACGGGTCCGAACAAGGCCACCCGGACGATCACGACAGCCTTGGCCGCACATCGGTGACGCAAACCGAGTGCCTGCCGCTGGTCATCGGCCCGGTGGACCGGCGTAACGGCCTCTCACGTGAGAACGAGCAAGCCAATACGCATAACGAACTGGCAGAATACCGGCCCGCCCCCGTACGGGTCAAAACGCCCCCGGCACGTTCCCGCACCGCTCACCTCTTACGGGCCACCCGTCCCTCGTCCCAGACCGGCTCCGGCGCCTCCCGCACCACCCCGTCCGCCCCGAAGACCAAAAAGCGGTCGAAGGACCGGGCGAACCACCGGTCGTGCGTAACGGCCAGCACCGTCCCCTCGTACCGCTCAAGCCCCTCCTGCAGCGCCTCCGCGCTCTCCAGGTCCAGGTTGTCCGTCGGCTCGTCCAGCAGCAGCGCGGTGGACCCCGCAAGCTCCAGCAGCAGGATCTGACCCCTTCCTTCTGGGGGACACCCCCAGACCCCCGTAGGCCTGCTGCCCACCCGACAGCTTGCCGAAGCGCTGGTCACTCTGGCGCTCCAGCTCACAGCGGCGCACCGCGGCTCACCTCTTACGGGCCACCCGTCCCTCGTCCCAGACCGGCTCCGGCGCCTCCCGCACCACCCCGTCCGCCCCGAAGACCAAAAAGCGGTCGAAGGACCGGGCGAACCACCGGTCGTGCGTAACGGCCAGCACCGTCCCCTCGTACCGCTCAAGCCCCTCCTGCAGCGCCTCCGCGCTCTCCAGGTCCAGGTTGTCCGTCGGCTCGTCCAGCAGCAGCGCGGTGGACCCCGCAAGCTCCAGCAGCAGGATCTGGAAGCGGGCCTGCTGCCCGCCCGACAGCTTGTCGAAGCGCTGGTCGCCCTGGCGCTCCAGCTCATAGCGGCGCAGCGCGCTCATCGCGCCGCCCCGGTCCTTGGCGTGCTCGGTCCACAGGATGTCGACGAGGGGGCGCCCGTCCAGCTCGGGGTGGGCGTGGGTCTGCGCGAAGTGTCCGGGCACCACCCGCGCCCCCAGCTTCCAGACGCCCGTATGCGCGACCCCGTCGCCCGCCAGCAGCCGCAGGAAGTGCGACTTCCCCGAGCCGTTGCTGCCGAGTACGGCCACCCGCTCCCCGTAGAAGACCTCCAGGTCGAACGGTTTCATCAGCCCGGTGAGCTCCAGCCCCTGGCAGGTCACCGCGCGCACCCCGGTCCGGCCGCCCTTCAGCCGCATCCGGATGTCCTGCTCACGCGGCGGCTCCTGCGGCGGGCCCGCCTCCTCGAACTTCCGCAGCCGGGTCTTCGCGGCCTGGTAGCGGCTGGCCATGTCCGAGTTGTACGCCGCCTTCTGCTTGAAGGTGAGCATCAGCTGCCGCAGCTTGGCGTGCTCCTCGTCCCAGCGCCGCCGCAGCTCCTCGAAGCGGGCGAAGCGCTCCTTACGGGCCTGGTGGTACGTGCCGAAGCCGCCGCCGTGCACCCATACGTCGCTGCCCGCCGGGCCCGGCTCCACGCTGATGATCTTCTCCGCGGAGCGCGCCAGCAGCTCCCGGTCATGGGAGACGAACAGCACCGTCTTCTTCGTCTCCCGCAGCCGCTCCTCCAGCCACCGCTTGCCGGGGACGTCCAGATAGTTGTCCGGCTCGTCCAGCAGCAGCACCTCGTCGGCGCCGCGCAGCAGCGACTCCAGCACCAGCCGCTTCTGCTCACCGCCCGACAGCGTCCGCACCTGGCGCCACTGCGCCCGCTCGTACGGGACACCGAGCGCGGCCATGGTGCACATGTCCCACACCGTCTCGGCCTCGTACCCGCCCGCCTCGGCCCAGTCGCTGAGCGCCTGCGCGTAACTCATCTGCGCGGGCTCGTCATCCTTGGTCATGATCGCGTACTCGGCCGCGTCCACCGCCCCGGCGGCCTTCCGGATCCCCGGCCGCGCGACCGACACCAGCAGGTCCCGCACCGTCCGGTCGTCCCGTACGGACCCCACGAACTGCGGCATCACCCCGAGCCCGCCGCTGACCGTCACCGCTCCACCGTGCGGCTTGAGCTCCCCCGCGATCAGCCTCAGCAGCGTGGTCTTCCCCGCGCCGTTGGCCCCCACCAGCGCGACCGCGGCGCCCTCACCGACCCGGAACGACACATCCCCGAGCAGCACCCGCCCATCCGGGAGGTAGTACTCGAGATGGCCCGCCTCCACATGTCCCATGCACCGGATTGTGACCTCTGGCGGTGTACCGGACCAACCGGTTTAGCACCCGACCGGATTAAGATGCGCGCCATGAGCTTTGGGCAAGGGGGGCCTTACGGGCCCGGGGGAGGCTACGGGCCCGGGGGATCCCAACCGCCGACGCCCGACTGGGCGGCGCTCGCCGACGACACCGCAAGGCGCGGCCGCCGCCGCAAGCTGCTGTTCATCGGCGGCGGTGTGCTCGCGACGGCCGCCGTGGCGGCGATCGTCGCCACGGCCGTGATCAGCAGCGGCGGCAAGGGCGACTCCGGCAAGTCCGACAAGTCCGCCAGTCAGCTGCCCGCGCCGCAGGACCTGCCCAGCGAGTCCCCCACCCCCGAGCCCACGTTCTCCGATGTGGCCCCACCGGCCCCGCCGAAGCCGCTGGACATCATCTCCAGCGCGAAGCGGGACAAGGCGCCGATCAGCACCGGCACCCTCTTCCCCGGTGACAAGGCCGTCGGGAACGGCCATGAGTACTCCAAGGCCGCGACCGCCGCCACGAAGAACTGCGCGACGGCGGCCCAGGGCGGCCTCGGCTCCGTCCTCACCAACAACGGCTGCCGCCAACTGTTCCGCGCGACCTTCTCCAAGGACGGCGTCGCGGTCACCGTCGGCATCGCCGTCTTCGACACCAAGGCGGCGGCGGAGCGGGCCAAGAATCAGTCGGGGCCCAATGTGGCGTCCCTCGCCGGCGACGGCGTACCCGTCTTCTGCCGCCAGGCCGACTGCCAGGCATCCGCCAACGCCATCGGCCGCTACGCCTACTTCACCATCGCCGGCTACACCTCCGGCACGGACGTGACCAGCAGCGACACCAAGGCGGTGGGGGCGGGACGCGATATCGCGGACTACGCCTTCCGCCGCATCCTGGAGCGCGGCAACCAGCAGGCGTCAGCGGCGGCGACGGCCACCGACTAGAAGCCGCCGCCCGGCCCGTACCCGGCTCCGCGGCCGGGCACTGGCGGACGGCGGCGCTCTGTTACGCCTTCAGCGCCTTCTCCAACTTGGCGACCTGCGCCGCGACCACGGCGTCCGGGAGGAGGGGCTTGGTGGGGTTCGCGATGTCGACGCCGAAGAACACGGACAGGTGCGTACCGGAGCGCACGACCGTGAACTTCACGGTGCCGACGTCCTCCGTGCCCGCCTCGGCCAAGGTGTAGGCCAGCGCCTCGTCGCCGAGCTTCGGCGCGGTCAGCGTCTCCACCTTCGCGACGTCCGCCTTCTCGCCGCTCCCGTCAGTCGCCTTGAACCCACCGGCGCAGGCCGCGAGAGCGCCCCGCAGGTCCGATACGGTCTGCTCGGCGCCGGCCTCCGCGTACGAGGACAGCCGGATCATGCCCGTGGCGGTCCCCGTGCCCTTGCCGCTGCCGGTCAGCGCCCCGGCCGAGGAGAACGTCGCGTACGCCGAGTCCTTCGGCGCCGGGTTCGTCTGAGCCCCCATCAACTGCGCCAGCGGCTGGCACTTGGCGTCCGCGGCCTTCGCCTCCCCGCCGTCCGAGTACTCCTTGTCCGTCATCTTCTCGACGTCGAAGCCCTTGATGTCGGCCTTCACGACCACGGCCTTCTCCAGCGCGGCCTTCGGCAGCGGCGCGGCCTGCTGCTCCGCCGCCGGCGTCTTCTCAGCCGACTTCTCCGACGACTTGTCGGACTTCTTGTCACCGTCGGAGTCGCCGCCGCACGCGGTCACCAACCCCAGCGCCGCCACGGCCGTGACCGCCAACACGACGCGCGACACAGACTTACTCACGTTTTGTCCATCCTTGGTTGACTCTCCCGCGATCGCGGTTGAGGTCATCAAACATCGGGTTGCACCTGGTCGAACAGAGATTTCCATGACAATCCGATATCGCCGAAAAGGTTGCGCAACGCCGAATCACGAGATCGCAACGGCCCGGCGGCACGGAATCCCCCGAGCATGGCAGAGGCCGTCCCGATCGTGAGCGAGATTCGGCCCTTCCCGCTGCCGGCCGCCTGTGCCGCGACGTGTGCGGCCGCGCGGGCGGCTCGTCCGGTCGCTCGCCTTGCACCGTGGAGGACACAGCCCGGCCTGCTGTGGTTCTGGTTCGGCCCCACCGGCTGGCGCACCTTGGTGATCGAGAACGGCTGGTCATGGGACCGGACCGAGAGCGTCCTCTACCGAACGGCAGTCGCCACTCCTTGCTGAATCGGTGCCAGTCCACCCTGTTTCCCGCAGCGGACCCGGGGATTCCCGGGATGCCCCGACACGCAACCCCCGCGGAGGGTTGTACCGGATAACTCAGATGTGGGGCATCGCATATCACCTGCCGCAAAAGCAACCTTTCCCTCGGTGCTCTGTCTTAACGAACAAAACCGCCCCGTACCGGCCCTGACCAAGCCGGGCAGGCGGTATCAGCGCAGAGACTCGGGCCGGAGGGGGGCCGACGCGCGGCGGGGTTGCCCCGGCCGTGCGCACATCACCATGAAGATCTCATTTCTGCTGCACAACGCGTACGGAATAGGCGGCACCATCCGCACGACCTTCAATATGGCAAGCGCGCTCGCGGCCCGCCATACGGTCGAGATCGTCACCGTCATGCGGACCCACAGCGCGCCCAGTCTCCCCCTCCACCCCGCCGTCCGGATCACCCCGCTGATCGACCGGCGCCCGGAGGCGAAGGGGAGCGACGCGGACAACGCCCTTCTCGAACAGCCCACTTCGCATATCCCGGCCGCCGAGGCGAAGGGCACCACGAACTTCAACGCGCTGACCGACCAGCGCATCGCCGCATACCTCGCGGACACCGACGCGGACGTGGTCATCGCGACCCGCCCCGGGCTGGTGATCTACCTCGCCGAGTTCGGGCAGCGCCGCTATGTGCGGATCGGGCAGGAGCACCGGATCTACGGCACCCACCAGGCGTCGCTCCGCGCCGCCTGCGACGCCGCGATCGCCCGGCTGGACGCGTACACCACCGTCTCGGAGGCCGACGCCGGGACGCACCGCGCCCATCTGCCCGGCGTGACCACCCGGATCGTCGGGCTGCCCAACGGGGTCCCCGCCACGGAAGTGGAGCCCTCGGACTCCTCGGCGAAGCTGGTCGTGGCGGCCGGGCGGCTCATCCCCGTCAAGCGGTACGACCTGCTGGTGGAGGCCTGGGCCACGGTCGCCGCCAAGCACCCCGACTGGCATCTGCGCATCTACGGCCGAGGCCCCCAGCAGCCCGTACTCCGCCGCCGGATCGACGAGCTCGGCCTGGCCGACCACATCACGCTCATGGGCGCCCACTCCCCCATCGAGACCGAGTGGGCCAAGGGCTCGATCGCCGCCGTCACCTCGCGCGAGGAGTCGTTCGGGATGACGATCGTGGAGGCCATGCACTGCGGTGTGCCCGTCGTCGCCACCGACTGCCCGCACGGGCCCGGCGAGATCATCACGCACGGCCGGGACGGCCTCCTCGTCCCCGTCGGCGACAGCGACGCCATCGCCAAGGGGCTGCTGAGCCTGATCGAGGACGACGAGCTGCGCCGCGCGATGGGCGCGGCGGCGCGCACGGCGGCGCGGCGGTATGTGCCGGAGCGCGTGGCGCAGGCGTACGAGCAGCTGTTCACGGAGCTCTACGAGGCGCGCGGCGCGGCCGTCCCGGCCACCCGCCGCGCACGCGGTCCGCTGCTGGGGCTCCGCAGCCCCTTGGCGATGGCGTCGCCCCTGAAGACCACCCTCAAGGGCGCGGTCAAACAGCTGATCCGCAAGCCGTTGCGCCCCAGCGCCTCCTGCCGCGTCGACGCGGACGGCAATCTGACCGTCCTGATCGACCGCACGGACATGCGCGGCACCGATCTCGCGCTCACCCTCACCCGCCGCGACTACCACGACGGCCAGGGGACGGCCCCGCTCACCCTGCCCCTGCGTCCCCCCGCCACCGACGACGCCCCCTGGACCGCGCTGCTCGACCGCCGCGCCCTCACCCTCGCCGAGGGCCGCTGGGATCTGCACGTCGTACGGCCGGGCGACGGCGCCCGCCGCCGCGTGGACTGCCGCTTCGCGGAGGGGCGCGGCCTGCTGGACCTCGAGCCGCTGCCCGACGCCCCGTTCTCCTGGTGGATCCCGTACCGCACCGTGGGCGGCCATCTCGCGCTGCGCACCTGGCGCCGCCGGGCCCACGCCGAGGCCCGTACGATCCACGCCGACGCCGAGGCGATCAGCGTGGCGGGCACCCTGCACGGCACCGCCTTCCCGGCGGACGCGGCCCCCACCGTCTGGGCCGTTCCGCGCGGCGGCGCGTCGAGCGCCTTCACCATCCCCGTCACGGCCCTCGGCCCGGCCGACTTCCGCTTCACCGTCCCGTACGAGCGGATCCGCGAAGCCGACGCGCACTCAGCCAAGGCGCCGGTATGGGATCTGACGCTCCGTCTCACCCCGGATGGCGCCGCGGTCGCGGGCGACGCCGCTCCGCTCCGGGTCGGCCGGATCCTGGGGGACATCGTCGACCGCAACAAGACGGACCTCTACCCGGTCACCGACGGGGTCCGCCCCTACCTGACCAAGGCGAACAACCTGGCCGTCACCCTCCCGGCGTGACACCTCAGCAGCAGCCCGCCCCTGGCGCAGGATGCGCCAGCGGCAGCGTCCGCTTGTTGCGCGCCTCGCGGTTGCGGGCGGCGAGTTGGCCATCGGCGGGGTAGCCGACCTCTTCGAGGGTCAGCCCATGGGGGCGGACGACATGGACCGCGGAGTCGCGCACCCCGGCGGCCAGCACCTTGGCGGGCCAGTCCGCCGGGCGGTGGCCGTCGCCGACGAAGAGAAGGGCGCCGACCAGGGCCCGGACCATGTTGTGGCAGAAGGCATCGGCCCGCACGGTCGCCGTGATGATGCCGTCGGGGCCGCGCTCCCAGCTCAGCCGCTGGAGGGTGCGGATGGTGGTGGCGCCGTCGCGCTTCTTGCAGTACGCCGCGAAGTCGTGCTCCCCGAGCAGCTTCTGCGCGGCCTCGTTCATGGCGTCCACGTCCAGCGGCCAGTCGTGCCACAGCACATGGCCGCGCAGCAGCGGGTCGACGCCGCCGGGGTGGTCGACGACGCGGTAGGCGTAGCGGCGCCAGATGGCGGAGAAGCGGGCGTTGAAGCCGGGCGGGGCCTCGGCGACGGACCAGACGCGTATGTCGTGCGGAAGCCGGCCGGCCAGGCGGCGCAGCAGCTTCTCGCGGTGCTCGGCCCAGACGGGCTCAGGGAGGTCGACATGGGCGACCTGGCCGCGCGCGTGGACGCCGGCGTCGGTGCGGCCCGCGACCGTCAGCTCCACCGGGTCCTGCATGCGCATGACGACCCGCAGGGCGCTCTCCAGCTCGCCCTGTACGGTGCGCACCGTGTCCCGGCCGCGCTGCTTGGCCCAGCCCGAGAAGTCCGTGCCGTCGTACGACAGGTTCAGCCGGACGCGTACATAGCCTTCGGGCGCCTCGTCCGTCACCCAGAAATCCTCTCCATGCGGGACGGGCCCGCCCCCAAGTCGCTGGGAGCGGGCCCGTCCGTCACCTCAAGCCGTCAGACGCTCAGGCGTCCGGCTCACCCCCGCGCAAGCGGGGACAGACTCAGGCGTCCTTGGACTCCTCCGCCGGGGCCTCAGCCTCGGCGGCCTCCGCCGGAGCCTCGTCCTTCTTCAGGCCCTCGAGCGCCTGGTCGCCGGCAGCGTCCTTCGCGGTGCGCTTGGTGGCGGCCTCGGCCTCGCCGACAGCCTGCTGCTGCACGGTCAGCGCCTCGACCAGCTCGATGATCGCCATGGGAGCGTTGTCGCCACGGCGGTTACCGATCTTGGTGATGCGGGTGTAGCCACCCGGCCGGTTCTCGTAGCGCGGGCCGATCTCCGTGAAGAGGGTGTGCACCACGCTCTTGTCACGGATGGTCTGCAGCACCAGACGGCGGTTGTGAAGGTCACCCTTCTTCGCCTTGGTGATCAGCTTCTCCGCGACCGGGCGCAGGCGGCGGGCCTTCGCCTCGGTGGTCTTGATGCGGCCGTGCTCGAACAGCGAGGTGGCGAGGTTCGCCAGCATCAGCCGCTCGTGCGCCGCGCTGCCGCCCAGACGGGCGCCCTTGGTGGGCCTCGGCATTGTTTCTCCTTTGGTCTGCACCGGCCGTATGAGGTACCGGTGTCAGTTACCGACGGGCGAACGCCCGCCGGAAGTCTTCAGGCACAGCCTCAGGGCCCCCAGCTCAGAACTCAGAGCTCGGGGCCCCAGGGCTCAGTACTGCTCGGTCTCGACGAAACCGGCGTCCGCGTCGTCGTCCGCGCCGAACGCGTCCGCGGCAGCGGTCGGGTCGAACCCGGGCGGGCTGTCCTTGAGCGCCAGGCCCATACCGGCCAGCTTGGCCTTGACCTCGTCGATCGACTTGGCGCCGAAGTTGCGGATGTCGAGCAGGTCCGCCTCGGACCGCGCCACGAGCTCACCCACGGAGTGGATGCCCTCGCGCTTGAGGCAGTTGTACGAGCGGACGGTGAGCTCGAGCTCCTCGATCGGCAGCGCCAGATCGGCGGCCAGGGCGGCGTCCGTCGGGGACGGGCCCATGTCGATGCCCTCGGCGTCGATGTTCAGCTCGCGGGCGAGACCGAACAGCTCGACCAGGGTCTTACCGGCGGAGGCCATGGCGTCGCGCGGACGCATCGCCTGCTTGGTCTCGACGTCGACGATCAGCTTGTCGAAGTCGGTGCGCTGCTCGACACGGGTCGCCTCGACCTTGTAGGTGACCTTGAGCACCGGCGAGTAGATGGAGTCGACCGGGATCCGGCCGATCTCCTGGCCGACCTGCTTGTTCTGGACGGCGGAGACATAGCCGCGACCGCGCTCGACGGTCAGCTCCATCTCCAGCTTGCCCTTGCCGTTCAGCGTGGCCAGGACCAGGTCGGGGTTGTGCACCTCGACACCGGCCGGCGGGGCGATGTCGGCGGCGGTGACCAGGCCGGGGCCCTGCTTGCGCAGGTACATCACGACCGGCTCGTCGTGCTCGGAGGAGACGACCAGCTGCTTGATGTTGAGGATGAGGTCGGTGACGTCCTCCTTGACGCCCGGCACGGTGGTGAACTCGTGCAGGACCCCGTCGATCCGGATGCTGGTGACAGCCGCACCGGGGATCGAGGAGAGAAGCGTACGACGCAGGGAGTTGCCGAGGGTGTAGCCGAAGCCCGGCTCCAGCGGCTCGATCACGAACCGGGAGCGGAATTCGTCGACGACCTCTTCGGTCAACGAAGGACGCTGAGCGATCAGCATGGTGTTTCGATCCTTCAGTCGTGGGCGCCCGCTATTTGACGCCCTCTGTACTGACGATGGTACGGGCGGCACGGGCCAAACGGCTCGTACCGCCCGTATCCGGAGCCACCCCGAGAGATGGCCCAAGCGTCGTGCTTACTTCGAGTAGAGCTCGACGATCAGCTGCTCCTGCACCTGGGTGTCGATCACCTGGCGCTCGGGCAGCGAGTGGACGAGGATCCGCAGCTGCGACGGAATGGCCTCCAGCCACGCCGGCACGGTGCGCTCGCCGGCCTCGGCCTGAGCCACCTGGAAGGGGGTCAGGGTCCGGGACTTCGGGCGGACCTCGACGATGTCGTTCACGGCGACGCGGGCCGACGGGATGTCGGTCTTGCGGCCGTTCACATTGATGTGGCCGTGGCGGACCAGCTGCCGGGCGTGGTCGCGGGACTTGGCGAAGCCGGCCCGGTAGATCACGTTGTCCAGCCGCGACTCGAGGATGCGAAGAAGGTTCTCACCGGTCTTGCCGGTCTTCTTGTTCGCCTCCGCGTAGTAACCACGGAACTGCTTCTCAAGGACGCCGTAGATACGGGTGGCCTTCTGCTTCTCACGGAGCTGCAGCAGGTACTCGCTGTCCTTGGTGCGCCCGCGACCGTGCTCACCCGGGGGGTAAGGACGGATCTCGATCGGGCACTTCGCGCTCTCGCACTTGCTCCCCTTGAGGAAGAGCTTCTGCTTCTCCCGACGGCAACGCTTGCAGTCGGCCCCGGTGTAACGCGCCATTTTCTGGTATCTCTCCTACTTCAGCTGGTCAGACGCGGCGACGCTTGGGCGGGCGGCATCCGTTGTGCGGAGTCGGAGTGACGTCCTGGATCGAACCCACCTCCAGGCCGGTGGCCTGGAGCGAGCGGATCGCGGTCTCACGGCCGGAGCCCGGACCCTTGACGAACACGTCGACCTTGCGCATGCCGTGCTCCTGCGCCCGGCGGGCGGCCGACTCGGCGGCCATCTGCGCGGCGAACGGAGTCGACTTGCGCGAGCCCTTGAAGCCGACGTGGCCGGCCGAGGCCCAAGAGATCACGTTCCCGGTCGGGTCGGTGATCGAGACGATGGTGTTGTTGAACGTGCTCTTGATGTGAGCGTGCCCGTGGGCGACGTTCTTCTTCTCCTTGCGGCGCACCTTCTTGGCGCCGGCCGTACGGCTCTTCGGAGGCATTCGGTGTATCTCCCGTGGAGGTGGTCGGTCCTACAGCCGGACCGCTTGAACAGCGTCCGGTGCGGACTACTTCTTGCCCGGCTTCTTCTTACCGGCGATGGCGCGACGCGGGCCCTTGCGGGTGCGGGCGTTGGTGCTGGTGCGCTGGCCGTGGACCGGCAGGCCCCGGCGGTGACGCAGACCCTGGTAGCAGCCGATCTCGACCTTGCGGCGGATGTCGGCCTGGATCTCGCGACGGAGGTCACCCTCGGTCTTGATGTTGTTGTCCACGTACTCGCGGATCTTGACCAGGTCCTCTTCCGCCAGGTCGCGAACGCGGGTGTCCGGGTTCACGCCGGTGTTGGCGAGGGTCTGCTGGGCAAGGGTGCGGCCGATGCCGAAGACATAGGTGAGGGCGACCTCGACGCGCTTGTCGCGCGGGAGGTCAACGCCTGCGAGGCGTGCCATGAATCTGGCTCCAGATGGTTGTCGGAGGTCTTCCGCAGCACCACTCCCGGCCGCCGCGCGGCGGCCGCCGGGTCCCCGGCCTCCGACCGGGGGTGTCGTCCCCGCGGGCACGGGAACGGGTGACTGCGTATGTACGTATGTGTATGCGTCGCGCGAAGATACTGCGAGGTGCAGGTCGTGCGGTCAGGCGTACGTCAGCCCTGGCGCTGCTTGTGGCGCAGGTTGTCGCAGATGACCATGACCCGACCGTGGCGGCGGATCACCTTGCACTTGTCGCAGATCTTCTTGACGCTCGGCTTGACCTTCATGGGTGTGAGGTTCTCCGGGTCGTGAGATCTACTTGTAGCGGTAGACGATCCGTCCGCGCGTCAGGTCGTACGGAGACAGCTCCACGACGACCCGGTCATCGGGCAGGATGCGGATGTAGTGCATACGCATCTTGCCGCTGATGTGCGCGAGGACCTTGTGACCGTTCTGGAGCTCCACCTTGAACATCGCGTTCGGCAGAGACTCGATCACGGTGCCCTCGATTTCGATGGCGCCTTGCTTCTTGGCCATGTCCTGCTTTCGGGATCGGCTACCTTGATCGGTTCGCGACATGCCGAAGGACACGCGTGAGCCGACGTGTCAGTCTACGTCAGCCCATCGAGAAACACGAATCCGGGGCAGCATGCCCCGAACCGGAGATCATTAAGCCGAACGGGATCTTATGCCAGGGGGTCCGGGGCCGTCTGTATCCCGTACTCGGCGAGCTTGGCCGCCCCGCCGTCCACGGCGGTCAGCACCAGCGGGCCCTCCTCGGTGAGCGCGACCGAGTGCTCCCAGTGGCTGGACCAGGTGCCGTCGTCCGTCTTGACCGTCCAGTCGTCGGACAGCACATGAGTCTTCGCGGTGCCCAGGCTCACCATGGGCTCGATCGCGATACAGAAGCCGGGCACCAGCCGCGGGCCCTTGCCGCGCTTCTTCGAGACATAGTTCAGCAGGTGCGGGTCCATGTGCATCTGGCTGCCGATGCCATGGCCGCCGTAGTCCTCGACGATCCCGTACTTACCGGAGGCCGGGCGCGGCTGGCGCCGGATGTAGCCCTCGATGGCCTTGGAGATGTCGACCAGGCGGTTGCCCTTGCGGACCGCGGCGATACCGGCCCACATGGACTCCTCGGTCACCCGGCTCAGCTCGTACAGCTCGGGCGCGTGGCCGTCGCCCACGAAGGCGGTGAAGGCGGCGTCGCCGTGCCAGCCGTCCACGATCGCGCCCGCGTCGATGGAGATGATGTCGCCGTCCTTGAGGACGGTCTCGCGGTCCGGGATGCCGTGCACCACGACATCGTTCACCGAGGTGCAGATGGTCGCGGGGAAGCCCCCGTAGCCCAGGAAGTTCGACTTGGCGCCGTGGTCGGCGATCACCTTGCGGGCGACGTCGTCCAGGTCCTTGGTCGACGCGCCGGGGACGGCCGCCTCGCGGGTGGCCTGGTGGATGGCCGCGACGACCAGTCCCGCCTCACGCATCTTCGCGATCTGCTCGGGGGTCTTTATCTCCACCACTGGGACTGCCTTCCCGCGTTTCCGCCGTTGCCGTCGTTCACCTGGCCGACCACCAGGCCGACGCTCCTTGCACAACTCTCTGCACAACAGTACGGCCGCGGCGCCCGATGGGCACCGCGGCCGTAAGCCCTTGACCGACCTCAGGCCGCCTTGGCCGCCAGCGCGTCCATGGCCCGCTGGGTGACCTCGGAGACCTTGCCGAGCGCCGGGATCGTCACGACCTGGCCCTTGGCCTTGTAGTAGTCGATGATCGGCTCCGTCTCGCGGTGGTAGACCTCCAGCCGCTTGCGGACGGTCTCCTCGCTGTCGTCCTCGCGCTGGTACAGCTCGCCGCCGCACTCGTCGCAGACGCCTTCGGTCTTCGGCGGCGCGCCGGTGACATGGAAGACATGGCTGCTGTCGTTGCGGCAGATGCGCCGCCCGGCGATACGCCGGACGACCTCGTCCTCGGGGACCTCGAGATCCAGCACCGCGTCCAGCGAGATCTGGTTCTCCCGGAGGAACTCATCCAGCGCCTCGGCCTGCACCAGATTGCGCGGGAAGCCGTCCAGCAGAAAGCCCGGCGCGGCGTCCGGCTGGCGCATCCGGTCTTCGGCCATGCCGATGGTGACCTCGTCCGGCACCAGCTGGCCGGCCCGCATGTACTCCTGCGCCTGCCGGCCGAGGGGCGTGCCCTGGCTGATGTTCGCGCGGAAGAGGTCGCCCGTGGAGATGTGCGGGATCGACAGGTTCTTGGCGAGGTACGCGGCCTGCGTACCCTTGCCAGCCCCAGGAGGCCCGACGAGGACGATTCGCATCAGCGGAGGAACCCTTCGTAATGTCGCTGCTGAAGCTGGCTCTCGATCTGCTTCACGGTCTCCAGGCCGACACCCACGATGATCAGGATGCTGGTCCCGCCGAACGGGAAGTTCTGATTCGCCTTGAGCGTCACCAGCGCCACCGTGGGCACCAGGGCGATCAGTCCCAGATAGAGCGAACCGGGCCACGTAATGCGGTTCAGCACATAGCTCAGATACTCGGCCGTGGGACGACCTGCCCGGATGCCCGGAATGAACCCACCATACTTCTTCATGTTGTCGGCAACTTCTTCGGGGTTGAAGGAGATGGCCACGTAGAAGAAAGCGAAGAAGACGATGAGCAGGAAGTACGTGGTGATGTAGTAGGGGTGGTCGCCCCTGACGAAATTGGTCTGGATCCACGTGGCCCAGCCCGCTTTGGACCCGCTGAACTGAACGATCAGCGCGGGAATGTAGAGCAACGAGGACGCGAAGATGACGGGAATCACACCCGCCTGGTTGACCTTCATCGGAATGTAGGTCGAGGTACCGCCGTACGAGCGACGGCCGATCATGCGCTTCGCGTACTGGACCGGGATGCGGCGCTGGGCCTGCTCGACGAAGACCACCAGGCCGACCATGACCAGGCCACACAGGACGACCAGGCCGAACTCCAGCCAGCCCCCCATGATCTTGCCCTGCTGCTTGATCGTCCACATGGCGCTCGGGAAGCCGGCCGCGATGGAGACGAACATCAGGATCGACATGCCGTTGCCGATGCCGCGGTCGGTGACCAGCTCACCGAGCCACATGATCAGCGCTGTACCCGCGGTCATCGTGATGACCATCACGACCGTGGTGAAGATCGCGTCGTCCTTGACGATCTGGTTGCCGACATCGCAGGCCTGGAACAACTGGCCGCTGCGGGCGGTGGCCACCAGACCGGTGCCCTGCAGAATCGCGAGCGCCACGGTCAGATAGCGGGTGTACTGTGTGATCTTCGCCTGACCCGACTGGCCCTCCTTCTTGAGGGCTTCGAGGCGCGGGATCACCACGGTCAGCAGCTGAAGGATGATGCTCGCCGTGATGTACGGCATGATCCCGAGCGCGAAGATGGTGATCTGCAGCAGCGCACCGCCGCTGAACATGTTGACCAAACCGAAGAGCCCCTGCTGACCCTTGGCCTGATCGATGCAGGTCTGGACGTTCTGATAATTGATGCCCGGGATCGGGATATGTTGCCCGAGCCGGAACAGCACGATGATGCCCAGCGTGAACAGCAGCTTCTTGCGCAGGTCGGGCGTCTTGAACGCCCGGGCGAACGCGGTGAGCACGGTGCCTCCTGCGCCCCCCGCGTCAGCCGCGAGAGGTGGTGGTCTTGAGAATCGACGAATGACTTACGGCCAGTACTGATGGTGCAAGGCCCGCGCGTGCACGGGCCGCGCGGAAGGTAACAACGCACGCCACCTTACCGGCGACCTGGCCCCCCTTGGAACGACCAACCGGGGATGCCCCGTATGTGGGGCATCCCCGGCCAGGTGTGCCACCGTTCTCAGACGAGCTCGGTGACCGTGCCTCCAGCGGCGGTGATCTTCTCCTTGGCGGAGCCGGAGACGGCGTCGACCGTCACCTGGAGCGCCACGGAGACCTCGCCGGTGCCCAGCACCTTGACGAGCTGGTTCTTGCGAACCGCGCCCTTGGCGACCAGGTCGGCCACCGTGACCTCGCCACCCTGCGGGTAGAGCGCGGCCAGCTTGTCCAGGTTGACGACCTGGTACTCGGTGCGGAACGGGTTCTTGAAGCCCTTGAGCTTCGGGAGCCGCATGTGGAGGGGCATCTGCCCACCCTCGAAGCGCTCCGGAACCTGGTAGCGGGCCTTGGTGCCCTTGGTGCCACGACCAGCGGTCTTACCCTTGGACGCCTCACCACGACCGACACGGGTCTTGGCGGTCTTGGCACCCGGGGCGGGCCGGAGGTTGTGGACCTTCAGCGGGTTGCTGCTGTCCGCCATGTCAGTCGACCTCCTCGACCGTCACGAGGTGCCGCACGGTCTTGGCCATGCCGCGGAACTCGGGGCGGTCCTCCTTGACAACCGTGTCGCCCAGCTTCTTCAGGCCGAGCGAACGCAGGGTGTCGCGGTGGTTCTGCTTGCTGCCGATGTACGACTTCGTCTGCGTGATCTTCAGGCGGGCCATGCTCACGCACCCACCCCGGCACGCGCCCGCAGCAGAGCGGCGGGGGCGACGTCCTCGAGCGGCAGACCACGGCGGGCGGCGATCTCCTCGGGGCGCTGCAGGCCCTGAAGAGCGGCCACCGTGGCGTGCACGATGTTGATCGGGTTCGACGAGCCGAGCGACTTGCTGAGCACGTCGTGGATGCCCGCGCACTCCAGCACGGCGCGCACCGGGCCACCGGCGATCACACCGGTACCGGGCGAAGCCGGCTTGAGCAGCACGACGCCCGCGGCTTCCTCACCCTGGATCGGGTGCGGGATGGTGCCGGCGATCCGGGGGACCTTGAAGAAGTGCTTCTTGGCCTCCTCCACACCCTTGGCGATGGCGGCCGGCACCTCCTTGGCCTTGCCGTAACCGACACCCACGGTGCCGTCACCGTCGCCCACCACGACCAGCGCGGTGAAGCTGAAGCGACGACCACCCTTCACAACCTTGGCGACGCGGTTGATCGCGACAACGCGCTCGACGTAAGCGGTCTTCTCGGCAGCTGCGCCGCCGTCCCGCCGGTCCTTCCGGTCCCGCCGCTCGCCGCCACCGGCGCCGCCACCGCGGCGCTGGGGTCCAGCCATTGGATTTACCTCTCTCGTTTATGTCCGCTGTGCGTAGGGACCTGGGCTAGAACTTCAGCCCGGCCTCGCGGGCGGCGTCCGCCAGAGCGGCGATACGCCCGGCGTACTGGTTGCCACCGCGGTCGAACACGACGGCCTCGACGCCCGCCGCCTTGGCCCGCTCGGCGACCAGGGCGCCGACCTGCTTGGCCTGCGCGCTCTTGTCACCCTCGCCGCCACGGATGGAGGTGTCCAGGGTCGACGCCGAGGCCAGCGTGTGGCCTGCGATGTCGTCGATGACCTGCGCCACCATGTGACGGTTGGAGCGCGTCACGACGAGGCGGGGGCGCTCGGGAGTACCGGAGACCCGCTTGCGGACGCGGATGTGACGGCGCTTGACGGCGGCAGCCTTACGGGCGTTGCCCTTGGCGATCTTCACACCGTATGCCATGGCTTACTTACCAGCCTTTCCGACCTTGCGGCGGATGACCTCGCCCGCGTACTTCACGCCCTTGGCCTTGTAGGGGTCGGGCTTGCGCAGCTTGCGGATGTTCGCGGCGACCTCGCCGACCTTCTGCTTGTCGATGCCCTCGACGCTCAGCTTGGTCGGGGACTCCACCTTGAAGGAGATGCCCTCGGGGGCTTCGACCACGATCGGGTGGCTGTAGCCCAGGGCGAACTCCAGGTTGGAGCCCTTCGCCTGGACGCGGTAACCGACACCGCTGATCTCGAGCGCCTTGCTGTAGCCCTGGGTCACGCCGGTGATCATGTTCGCCACCAGCGTGCGGGACAGGCCGTGCAGGGCCTTGTTCTGACGCTCGTCGTTCGGGCGGGTGACAACGAGCGTGTTGTCCTCACCCTTGGCGACCTCGATGGGCGCGGCGACGGTGTGCGAGAGAGAACCCTTGGGGCCCTTCACTGCGACCGTACGGCCATCGATGGTGACGTCCACACCAGCGGGAACCTGGATGGGCAGCCGTCCAATTCGCGACATGGCTCTTCCTCCGTTCCCTGGTTACCAGACGTAGGCGAGGACTTCCCCGCCCACACCCTTCTTGCCTGCCTGCTTGTCGGTGAGCAGCCCGTGCGACGTGGAGATGATCGCCACGCCCAGGCCGCCGAGCACCTTCGGCAGGTTGGTGGACTTTGCGTAGACCCGCAGACCCGGCTTCGAAATCCGCTTGATGCCGGCGATCGAGCGCTCGCGGTTGGGGCCGAACTTCAGCTCGAGGACGAGGTTCTTGCCGACCTCGGCGTCCTCGACCTTCCAGCCGGTGATGTAGCCCTCCTGCTGGAGGATCTCCGCGATGTGCGACTTGATCTTGCTGTGCGGCATCACGACGGAGTCGTGGTACGCCGAGTTCGCGTTTCGCAGACGGGTCAGCATGTCTGCGATCGGATCGGTCATGGTCATGATGGCCTTCGGCCTCTCTCGCCGGGGTTTCCTATCTGCGCCATCCCTCTCACCCAACTCAGTGGTGGGCACGGGTGCGGCGCGGGGACCTACGGCGTAGTAAGACGATTCTGGGCAGCGGGTGCCCAACCCCACAAGCCTACGGGATTGTGGGGCGGGCTCCCGCCATCCATTTGCTTACCGAGAGTCCTGGTTCATCCCGTTTCGGGGATTACCAGGAGCTCTTGGTCACGCCCGGCAGCTCGCCACGGTGAGCCATCTCACGGAGGCACACGCGGCACAGGCCGAACTTGCGGTACACGGAGTGGGGCCGGCCGCAGCGCTGGCAGCGGGTGTACCCGCGGACGCCGAACTTCGGCTTGCGGGCGGCCTTTGCGATCAGAGCCTTCTTCGCCACGGTCAGTTCTCCTTGAACGGGAAGCCGAGGAGACGAAGCAGGGCACGGCCTTCCTCGTCGTTGGACGCCGTGGTCACCACGGTGATGTCCATGCCCCGTACCCGGTCGATCTTGTCCTGGTCGATCTCGTGGAACATGACCTGCTCCGTGAGACCGAAGGTGTAGTTGCCCCGGCCGTCGAACTGCTTGGGCGACAGACCACGGAAGTCGCGGATACGCGGCAGCGCGAGCGACAGCAGGCGGTCCAGGAACTCCCACATGCGGTCACCGCGGAGGGTGACGTGGGCACCGATCGGCTGGCCCTCACGCAGCTTGAACTGCGCGATGGACTTACGGGCCTTGGTGACGGCCGGCTTCTGGCCGGTGATCGTGGCGAGGTCGCGGATGGCGCCCTCGATCAGCTTGGAGTCGCGGGCGGCGTCGCCCACACCCATGTTGACCACGATCTTGGTGAGACCCGGGATCTGCATGACGTTCTCGTAGGAGAACTGGTCCTTCAGCTTGCCCGTGATCTCTTCGCGGTAGCGCAGCTTGAGGCGCGGTGCAGTGGTGGTGGCAGTCATCAGATGTCCTCACCGGTCCGCTTGGCAACGCGGATCTTGTTGCCCTCGTCGTCGAAGCGGTATCCGACGCGGGTGACGACCTTCTTGCCGTCCTTCTCCACCACGAGCTGAACGTTGCTCACGTGGATCGGGGCCTCGGTCGTCACGATGCCGCCGGTCTTCGAACCACGAGCGGTCTGGCCGGCCTTGGTGTGCTTCTTGACCCGGTTGACACCCTCGACCAGAACCCGGTCCTCGCGGGGGTAGGCCTGGATGACCTTGCCCTGCTTGCCCTTGTCCTTGCCGGTGATGACCTGAACCAGGTCGCCCTTCTTGATCTTCATCGGTTACAGCACCTCCGGCGCGAGCGAGATGATCTTCATGAACTTCTTCTCGCGCAGCTCACGGCCCACCGGGCCGAAAATACGGGTGCCGCGGGGGTCGCCATCGTTCTTGAGGATGACGGCCGCGTTTTCGTCGAAGCGGATGTACGAACCGTCCGGGCGGCGGCGCTCCTTGACGGTGCGCACGATGACCGCCTTGACGACGTCACCCTTCTTCACGTTGCCACCGGGGATCGCGTCCTTGACGGTGGCGACGATGACGTCACCGATGCCCGCGTAGCGGCGACCGGAACCACCGAGAACACGGATGCAAAGGATTTCCTTCGCGCCCGTGTTGTCGGCGACGCGCAGTCGCGACTCCTGCTGGATCACGTCTATCTCCTGATCGTCTGCCGGTTCCCGGCAGGGGCCGTGGAGTACGGACCCCTGCCGAGCCTGGCGGAACTGGCCTGAGGGCTGCTGCCCTCAGGGGATTACTTGGCCTTCTCGAGGATCTCGACGACGCGCCAGCGCTTGGTCGCGGACAGCGGCCGGGTCTCCATCAGGAGGACACGGTCGCCGACACCCGCGGCGTTCTGCTCGTCGTGCGCCTTGAGCTTGTTCGTACGGCGGATGACCTTGCCGTACAGGGCGTGCTTGACGCGGTCCTCGACGGCGACGACGACGGTCTTGTCCATCTTGTCGCTGACGACCAGACCCTCACGGGTCTTACGGAAGCCGCGCTTCTCGTCGTTGTTCTCTACAGTCACATTCGTCTCGCTCATCAGGCGCTCTCCACCGTCTCGATGCCGAGCTCGCGCTCCCGCATCAGGGTGTAGATCCGGGCGATGTCCTTGCGGACGGCCTTCAGCCGGCCGTGGTTCTCGAGCTGTCCGGTCGCCGCCTGGAAGCGGAGGTTGAACAGCTCTTCCTTGGCCTCACGGAGCTTGGCAACGAGGTCCTCGTTGTTCAGCTCACGCAGCTCGGACGCCTTGGTACCGGCCGCCATCACGACTCACCTGCCTCGCGCCGCACGATCCGGCACTTCATCGGGAGCTTGTGAGCAGCGCGGGTGAGCGCCTCACGCGCAATCTTCTCGTTCGGGTAGGACAGCTCGAACATCACCCGACCGGGCTTGACGTTCGCGATCCACCACTCAGGCGAGCCCTTACCGGAACCCATGCGGGTTTCGGCCGGCTTCTTCGTCAGCGGACGGTCCGGGTAGATGTTGATCCAGACCTTGCCGCCACGCTTGATGTGACGGGTCATCGCGATACGCGCGGCCTCGATCTGACGGTTGGTGACGTACGCCGGAGTGACGGCCTGGATGCCGTACTCGCCGAACGCCAGCTCGGTGCCGCCCTTGGCCATACCCGACCGCTTCGGGTGGTGCTGCTTGCGGTGCTTGACCCTGCGAGGGATCAGCATGTCGGTCAGGCCTCCGTTCCGGTGCTCTCAGCAGCCGGAGCAGCGGTCGCGGCGGCCTCGGCCTTGGGGGCCTCGGCTGCGGCGTTCTGCTGCTGCGGCTTACGGCCGCGGCCACCGCGCTCGCCACCACGGCGCTGCGGGCGGTCGCTGCCGCCACCGCGCGACGGGCGGTTGCCGGCGCGGGCGGCGGCGTTCTCGGCGCGGACCTCGGCGATGTTCTTGACGTCGCCCTTGTAGATCCAGACCTTGACGCCGATGCGGCCGAAGGTCGTACGGGCCTCGAAGAAGCCGTAGTCGACGTTCGCGCGGAGCGTGTGCAGGGGCACACGGCCCTCGCGGTAGAACTCCGAGCGGGACATCTCGGCGCCGCCGAGACGGCCACCACACTGGATCTTGATGCCCTTGGCACCGGCCTTCATCGAGCTCTGCATCGACTTGCGCATCGCACGACGGAAGGAGACGCGGGAGGACAGCTGCTCGGCGACGGCCTGGGCCACCAGCTGAGCGTCCACCTCGGGGTTCTTGACCTCGAGGATGTTCAGCTGCACCTGCTTGCCGGTGAGCTTCTCCAGCTCGCCGCGGATACGGTCGGCCTCCGCGCCGCGGCGGCCGATGACGATGCCCGGCCGGGCGGTGTGGATGTCGACGCGGACGCGGTCACGGGTGCGCTCGATCTCCACCTTGGAGATACCGGCGCGCTCCATGCCCTTCGTCATCATCCGGCGGATGGCGACGTCTTCCTTGACGTAGTCCTTGTACAGCTTGTCGGCGTACCAGCGGGACTTGAAGTCCGTGGTGATGCCGAGCCGGAACCCATGCGGGTTAACCTTCTGGCCCATTACCGGGTTCCTTCCTTGCTGCTGACGACCACGGTGATGTGGCTGGTCCGCTTGCGGATCCGGTAGGCGCGGCCCTGGGCGCGCGGACGGAACCGCTTCAGGGTCGGGCCCTCGTCGACGTACGCCTCGGAGATGAAGAGGCTGTCGGCGTCGGTGTGGTCGTAGTTGTGCGCGGCGTTGGCAATGGCGCTGTCCAGCACCTTGCCGACCGGCACGCTCGCGGCCTGCGGAGCGAATCGCAGGACCGCCTGAGCCTCCGTGGCACTCATGCCACGGATGAGGTCCACCACGCGGCGGGCCTTCATGGGCGTGACGCGGATGTACCGCGCCTGGGCCCTGGCTTCCATGGTTGTCCCTTCGGTGTCTGTCTGAGTCATTCGCTTGTTCCGCTGATCAGCGACGACGCGACTTGCGGTCGTCCTTCTCATGGCCGCGGAAGGTGCGGGTCGGCGCGAACTCGCCGAGCTTGTGGCCGACCATCGACTCGGTGACGAACACCGGGACGTGCTTGCGGCCGTCGTGCACCGCGATCGTGTGGCCGAGCATGGCCGGGACGATCATCGAGCGGCGGGACCAGGTCTTGATGACGTTCTTGGTGCCGGCTTCGTTCTGGACATCCACCTTCTTGATCAGGTGGTCGTCGACGAAGGGCCCCTTCTTGAGACTGCGCGGCATCTAAACCCGCTCCTAGCGCTTCTTGTTCGTCTTGCGGCGGCGGACGATGTACTTGTTGCTGGCCTTCTTCGGCGAGCGAGTACGACCTTCCTTCTGGCCCCACGGGGAAACCGGGTGGCGACCACCGGAGGTCTTGCCCTCACCACCACCGTGCGGGTGGTCGACCGGGTTCATCACGACACCACGCACGGTCGGGCGGACGCCCTTCCAGCGCATACGGCCGGCCTTGCCCCAGTTGATGTTCGACTGCTCGGCGTTGCCGACCTCGCCGACGGTGGCGCGGCAGCGGATGTCGACCAGGCGGACCTCACCGGAGGGCATGCGCAGATGCGCGAAGGAGCCCTCCTTGGCCAGCAGCTGCACGGAGGCACCCGCGGAGCGGGCGAACTTCGCGCCGCCGCCGGGCCGCAGCTCGATGGCGTGGATCGTGGTACCGACCGGGATGTTGCGCAGCGCCAGGTTGTTGCCCGGCTTGATGTCGGCCCCGGGGCCGTTCTCGACCCGGTCGCCCTGCGACAGGCCGCGCGGCGCGATGATGTAGCGCTTCTCGCCGTCGGCGTAGTGCAGCAGCGCGATGCGCGCGGTGCGGTTCGGGTCGTACTCGATGTGTGCGACCTTCGCCGGGACGCCGTCCTTGTCATGACGGCGGAAGTCGATCACGCGGTACGCACGCTTGTGACCGCCACCCTGGTGGCGGACCGTGATGCGGCCGGCGTTGTTACGACCACCCTTGCTGTGCAGCGGGCGGACCAGCGACTTCTCCGGCGTGGACCGCGTGATCTCGACGAAGTCGGCGACGCTGGAGCCACGACGGCCCGGGGTCGTCGGCTTGTACTTGCGGATACCCATTTCTCAGTCCTCGGAAGATTCCGGACTTCTGGACGCTCCGGCCTCCGTTAGGAGACCGGGCCGCCGAAGATGTCGATTCGGTCGCCCTCGGCGAGGGTCACGATGGCGCGCTTGGTGTCCTTGCGCTTGCCGAAGCCGGTGCGGGTGCGCTTGCGCTTGCCCTGCCGGTTGATCGTGTTGACCCCGGTGACCTTGACCGAGAAGACCGCCTCGACGGCCTGCTTGATCTGGGTCTTGTTGGCGCCGGGCGCGACGATGAACGTGTACTTGTTCTCGTCGAGCAGCGCGTAGCTCTTCTCGGACACGACCGGCTTGACGAGAACGTCGCGGGGGTCCGTGAAGGTCTTGCTGGTGACAGCGGTCGCCTCACTCATCAGGCGGCGCTCCCTTCGGTCTTCTCAGCGGCCTTGGGACCAGCCACGAAGGACTCGAAGGCGGCCTTGGTGAAGACCACGTCGTCGGAGACGAGCACGTCGTACGTGTTCAGCTGGCCCGGCTCCAGGATGTGCACCTGGGGCAGGTTACGGGCGGACAGCCACGCGGCCTCATCGCTCCGCTCGACGACCAGGAGCAGGTTCTTGCGCTCGCTGATCTTGCCGAACAGGGTCTTGGCGGCCTTGGTGGAGACCTCGCCCTCGATCACGCCGGTCACGACGTGGATACGGCTGTGGCGCGCCCGGTCCGAGAGGGCACCGCGCAGCGCGGCGGCCTTCATCTTCTTCGGGGTGCGCTGGCTGTAGTCGCGCGGCACGGGGCCGTGCACGACGCCACCGCCGGCGAACTGCGGCGCGCGGGTCGAGCCCTGACGGGCGCGGCCGGTGCCCTTCTGGCGGTAAGGCTTCTTGCCACCGCCGCGGACCTCGCCACGGGTCTTCGTCTTGTGCGTGCCCTGACGGGCAGCGGCCAGCTGGGCGACGACGACCTGGTGGATCAGCGGAACGCTGACCTGCGCGTCGAAGATCTCCGCGGGGAGCTCGACGGTCCCGGCCTTGTCGCCTGCCGGCGAAAGGATGTCAATGGTGCTCATCGGTTACCTCAGGCCCCCTTGGCCGCGGTACGGACCAGGACGAGGCCGCCGTTCGGACCAGGAACCGCTCCCTTGATCAGGAGCAGACCCTTCTCCGCGTCAACGGCGTGGACGGTCAGGTTCTGGGTGGTGACCCGCTCGTTGCCCATACGGCCGGCCATGCGCAGGCCCTTGAACACGCGGCCCGGGGTGGCGCAGCCACCGATGGAGCCCGGCGAGCGGTGCTTGCGCTGGGTGCCGTGGCCGGCGCCCAGGCCCTTGAAGCCGTGGCGCTTCATGACACCGGCGGTGCCCTTGCCCTTGCTGGTGCCGGTCACATCGACCTTGACACCGGACTCGAACACCTCGGCCTTGACCTCCTGGCCGAGCGTGTACTCGCCGGCGTCGGCGGTGCGCAGCTCCACCAGGTGGCGGCGCGGGGTCACATCGGCCTTGGCGAAGTGGCCCTTGAGGGGCTTGTTCACCTTGCGCGGGTCGATCTCGCCGAAGGCGATCTGGACGGCGTCGTAGCCGTCCGAGTCAGCGGTACGGACCTGGGTCACGACACAGGGGCCGGCCTTGACGACGGTGACCGGGACGATGCGGTTGTTCTCGTCCCACACCTGCGTCATGCCGAGCTTCTCACCCAGGACGCCCTTGATCTGCTTAGCCATCTCGCGCGTCACCTCAGAGCTTGATCTCGATGTCGACGCCGGCCGGCAGGTCGAGACGCATGAGCGAGTCGACGGTCTTCGGCGTGGGGTCGAGGATGTCGATGAGGCGCTTGTGCGTACGCATCTCGAAGTGCTCGCGCGAGTCCTTGTACTTGTGCGGCGACTTGATGACGCAGTACACGTTCTTCTCTGTGGGCAGCGGCACCGGGCCCGCGACCGACGCACCAGTGCGGGTCACCGTCTCGACGATCTTCTTCGCCGAGGAGTCGATGACCTCGTGGTCGTAGGCCTTGAGCCGGATGCGGATCTTCTGTCCCGCCATGGCTGCTTCGTAGTCCTGTCTCTCGTAACGCTCCGGAACCCGGTCGGCTCCCGCCCTCTCCCCGCCCCACCTCCGACCCACGCGGTCGGGCGTGTCGCGCCCCTTCCGGTAAATCTCCACAGGAGACTTCCCTTGTAGAAGGGGGTTGTGGGGGAAAGGACACCCACCGGGTGCCTGGCTGGGGCCCCGCTGACACTTCCCGGAAGATTCCCGTACTTCCGCCCCTGATGAGGGGCGACGAGTACTGTGGGACTCGCTTCCGGTCCTCCCGGCGGGAGGCGCGCAGCATCGGCACTCAACCGAGCAACCCGGATAGTCTGCCACACGGGCCGTGCCGGATGCCAATTGGGAAGCGGTGAAGCGTACCCCTCACGGGGGGTTCTTCAAACTCGGCGCGCGGCCGGGGTCAGGCAACCTGGCACGTGCCAGGCTGCGTTCGAGGCGCCTCCCGATATGCCCTCCGGACACAACGGACAACCCGCCGCCCGTCCGCGGCCACCGGTGGGTGCCGCTCACCGGTCCCGCGCCCCTCTCGGCGCTCGCCGCGCCACGGCGTGTGACGCCTGACTCTGTGACTCCGGGCACAGCGGGGCACGAGACCCAACCCGCGCCACTCCCCGGACGTCTCTCCCCAGGGGAACACACGACGCATTCGCACTCCGGGGCACCAACATGCTCCCGCGGCCGATTCGCCCGCCCCGCTGACACCCCTGGGAAGCGCCCCCATGACCTCCACCGCGCAGGCCCGCAAGCAGCCCGCCGACCCATCCGCCTCGCCCCTACGGGGACGGCGGCGCGCCCGACGCACCCGCCCCCGGAACGTGGCGGTGGCGCTGGCCGCCGGTGTGGCCCTGATCGCCGGGGTCGTGTTCGCCTTACGCGACGACGGCGGCGACGGCAAGGGCGCACCCCGCGCCGCGGACCCGACGGCCCTGCCGCCCGACGCCATCTCGGCCACCTCCAGACCCCCTCGCCCGGGCTCCCCCGCCACCGCGACCGGCGAGTTCGTCACCGCGAAGTCCTCCGGCGCGGTGATCGGCAAGGGAAGCGATCTGCGGCGGTTCAAGGTCATGGTGGAGAAGGGCACCGGCGTCGACGCGAAACGCGCCGCGGCCGAGATCTCGGCGATCCTCGCCGACAGGCGCGGCTGGACCAGGGACGGCACGCACTCCTTCCAGCTGGTCGCCGACGGCCCCTCCGACTTCGAGGTGAAGATCGCCACCCCGGACACGGTCGACGAGATCTGCGGCGCCGTCGGCCTGGACACCCACGGCGAGGTCAACTGCGACGCCGGAACCCAGATCATGGTCAACCTCAAACGCTGGAACACGGGCTCGCCGGAGTTCTCCGGTCCCATCAGCGGCTACCGGGCGCTGATCGTCAACCACGAGGTCGGCCACCGCATCGGCCACGGCCACGAGACCTGCCCGGGGAAGGGCAAACGGGCGCCGGTGATGATGCAGCAGATATACGGGCTCAAGGGCTGTGTCGCGAACGAGTGGCCCTACAGCGCGAAGGGCAGGTACATCGAGGGCCCGGCTGTTCCGTGACGACCACATGACCCCACTCCGCAGCGCCGCCGAGCACACAGCCGCATTTGGTTTCAGGCGAAACCGTATCGAATGAATGGACAGCTGTACCGTGGCCCCATGACCGCAGACGCCCCTCGCCGAACCACCGCCGCGCACGCGACCGACCGCCCCGGGGATGCGTCGCCTTTCGCTCTCGGCTTGCTGCTGCGCCGGGCGCACTGGCACGCGGCCTCGGTGATGACGGAGGCGCTGCGGCCGCTCGGCATCGAGTTGCGGCATTTCGCCGTGCTGATCGAACTGGTCAACCATGGGGCGACGGTGCAGCGGGACCTGGCGGCGGCAACAGGGTCGGACAAAGCGGGAATCATGCGGGTCGTGGACGACCTGGAGCGTAAGGGGCTGGTCGTACGCAAGGCCGTTCCGGGGGACCGGCGGGTGCGGGCGGTGGAGATCACACCTCAGGGACTCGAACTCTTCGAGGCGGCTCATGTGGCGGCGGAGCCGCTGGCCGAGCGCCTGGCTGCCGAACTGGGGCCGGGTGAGCCCGAGCGGCTGACGGATCTACTGACCCGGTTCGCCCACCCCTCAGGGGGCAAGGCGTAAGCGCGCCCATGCGGCCGGCTGCCCGCCGGGCGCATGGGCGCGCTTCGTCTCACGCGGCTTTCGTGACGAAGCGCTCCGCGAGTTCCTTGGCCATGCCGGCCGCTTCCTCGAAGGCGCGCTCGCGGGAGGCCTCGTAGAGGGGGACCAGTTCTGACATGGCCGGGTTGCGGGGGGCCATGGTGAGCTCCGGGACGATGAAGTCGAGGTCCAGGCCGAGGGCGCCCTTGAGTACGGCCTCCAGGTAGTTCAGCACGAACTCGAAGCCCTCGCGCGGGGTGCCCGGCGCGTAGGAGCCGCCGCGGCTGGCGACGACGGTGACCGGGGTGCCCTGGGCGGAAGGGGCCTCGCCCGCGGTGCGGCCCATCAGGAACACGTTGTCCAGCCATGCCTTGAGAGTCGACGGGATCGAGTAGTTGTGCATGGGGGCGCCGATCAGGACGGCGTCCGCCTGCTCCAGTTCCTCGATGAGCTTCTCGCGCGCGGCGAACGCGGCGGACTGCTCCCCAGTGCGCTCGGACGGGGCGGTGAAACCAGCGGACCAGGCGTCGGCGGTGATGTGCGGCACAGGGTCGGCGGCGAGGTCGCGGTAGATCACCGCGCCCTGCGGGTGCTGCTCCTCCCACGCCTTGCGGAAGACGTTCGTGATCGAACGGGACGAGGACGCCTCGCCGGGGAGCACGGACGAGTCGATGTGCAGCAGCGTGACCATGGACTTTCTCCAAAGAGTGGTGCCCGAGGCGGGGAACCCGGGGCTGAGGATTCGCGCTCGATGTTAGTTACGGTCGCGACGGTATCGAATGATACGATTGTCGAGTGTAACGGAGACGGACACGTCGAGCAGCTGGGAGGCAGGCGATCATGGACGTCTATGAGGCGGTCACGAGCCGGCGGGCGGTACGCGGATTCGCCGACCGGCCCGTCCCGAGGGAGACGCTGGAGCGCGTGCTCTCCGCCGCGGCCTGGTCGCCGTCCGGATCGAACATTCAGCCGTGGCACGCCTACGTACTGACCGGCGGACCGCTGGCCGAGGTCAAGAAACGCGCCTGCGAGCGCCTGGCCACGGGCGACCCCTGGGACGAGCCGGAGTACGAGCAGTACCCGCCTGCGCTGAAGTCCCCGTACCGCGAGCGCCGATCCGCCTTCGGTGAGCAGCGCTACGGCGCACTCGGCATTCCGCGTGAGGACCTGGAGGCGCGCCAGAGGGCCGCTTCCGCGAACTGGAACTGCTTCGGCGCGCCCGCCGCGCTGTTCTGCTACATCGACCGCGACATGGGCTCGCCCCAATGGGCCGACGCCGGCATGTTTCTGCAGACCGTCATGCTGCTGCTCCGCGCCGAAGGGCTGCACAGTTGCCCGCAGATGGCATGGGCGAAGTTCCACCGCAGCGTCGCGGAGGTCCTGTCACCCCCGGACGAGCTCATCCTCTTCTGCGGCATGTCGATCGGGTACGAGGACGTCACGGTGGATGACGCCCGTACGAGCCGGGCGCCGCTCGACGAGACGGTCACGTTCGTCGATGGTCACTGACACCGCCCGCCCTCAGCTGATCGAGTCGCTGTTTCTCGCCGCGTCCGCATAGTTGTTCATGTGACGCATAACCCACATATCACAACGAAAGGCACATCATGAGGTTCGCAGTCATCGGCGGTACCGGGCTGATCGGGTCGCAGGTCGTCAAGAATCTGAACGCCGCCGGGCACGAGGCGATACCGCACTCGCAGTCCACCGGAGTCGACGTCATCAGCGGCCAGGGGCTGGACGAGGCGGTGGCGGGAGCCGACGTCGTCGTCAACCTGACCAACTCACCGACCTTCGACGAAGCCTCCCCGGCCTTCTTCCAGACCTCGATGGACAACCTCCTGGCCGCGGCCCACAAGGGCGGCGTCGGCCACTTCGTCATCCTCTCGATCGTCGGCACGGACCAGGTGCCGGAGCTGGCCTACTACCAGGCCAAGGCGCTCCAGGAGCAGATTCTCGCGGCCGGGCCGATCCCCTACTCGATCGTCCGGGCGACGCAGTTCATGGAGTTCATGGACGCGGCGATGTCCTGGACCGCCGACGCCGACACCGTCCGGCTGCCCGCCACGCCGATCCAGCCGATCGCCGCCAAGGACGTGGCGAACGCGGTGGCGGAGGTCGCCGCGGGCACCCCGCTGAACGGCATCCGCAACATCGCCGGCCCCGAGATCTTCCCGCTGGACGAGCTGGGCCGGATCACCCTGTCCCACAAGGGCGACAACCGCACCGTCGTCACCGACCCCACCGCCGGGATGTTCGCCGTCGTCAAGGGCGACGTCCTCACCGACAAGCACGCCCACCTCGCCCCCACCCGCTACGCCGACTGGCTCTCCTGACTCCTTCAGCGTGCGGACGTATACGCCACGAAGTGGGTCCAGGCCTCCGGGGTGAACTCGAGCCGGGGGCCCTGCGGGGCGGTCTTGGAGTCGCGGACGTGGATGGTGCCGGGGGTGGCGGCGACCTCGACGCAGTCGGGGCCGTCAGGAGTGCTGTAGCTGCTCTTTATCCACTCAAAGGGCTTGAGTGTCATGTCTCTCCCCGCATTTTCTCGATGAAGGCCAGCGACTCTCGTGGGGTGAGAGCCTGCGCCCGGATACTCCCATAACGGATGTCAAGGATCTGAGCTTCTTTGGGATTTGCGATTACGCGACTGACGAGCTGAATCTCGTTGTGCCCTACCGTGGTGCCGTCCTTGAGCCTAAGCAGGCGGAAAGAACCGTCGAGACCAGTGTTGTCCTCGCGGCTCAGCGGCAGGACCTGAAGTCGACGTTGCGCAACTGGTCTACCTCCAACAGGTGTTCGAGCTGCCTTCGCATCACCATTCTGCCCCCGATGGGGCGACGCAGCGTCGACTCACACTGCACAAAGCTGAAGACCGGTCGCGCCGTGGAGTCATCCACGATCTCCTGGCGGGCCATACGCGCGGCCACTCGCCTCTCCAGCTCATCCACCGTGAACGGCGGTCGTCGCGTCATGAACGACGCCCGCGCGTACTCCTCGGTCTGCAAGAGCCCCTGAATGACAGAGCTGTTGTACGCACACAGTTCGACCGCCTCCGCCTCCAGCTTCGCCAGATCCCGAACCTTCTTCGGATACCGCGCCTCCGCGACGTCCTTCTTCATCGCCGCGATCTTGCCGCCCGCTCCCAGCACTTCATCCGTCTTGTCCAGGAACTCCGGCCGGGGAATCCGCCGCGCCCGCTCGACGGCCGAAACCAACTCCTCCCCGTAACCGATCGCCGCCCCCAACTCCGCCTGCGTGAGCCCCGCCGCCTCCCGCCACAGCTTGATCTGACGGCCGACCGCCCTCATCACCGCGCCGCTGTCGTCATCCCACTCCTGATCCATGCCCCACCTCCGTGGTCCGGCTGTGCTCAACGCACCCGCCCAGGGCGCGTCACGGCGTACGGACCGGACAAGCGCCGGAGCACACCGGACGGTCACCGCCCGTATTGGCGTCGCTACTTTTCAGCCTAGACACACGCGGCCACGCTGAGTGACATGAGCCAACAAATCACTCGAACAGACACTTCTGCGGCGGCGCCCCGGCCAGCAGGTCCCGGTAGCCGGGCGTCCCGCCGAAGTACGCGTACATGGCGAACGCCGTCTCCAGGTCACGGATTCCGTAATACGCGGATGCGGTGCGGTAGTCGAACGGACGGAGCAGCAGGTCCAGCTCCGCCCGTCCGCGGAGCGCCTTCGTTCCTGACAGCAGATCCGCCATCACGGCCAGGGCGGAGCCACAGAGGATCGCCCGGCCTGACAGGCCCTCTCCGCTGTCACGGCTCTCGTCGACCAGTGCTTGCAGTGCTGACGGAATCTGGGAGCCGAGGGAGTGAGCAAGCAGGTATGGCAGCTCGTCCAACACCAGCAGCGGGGGACGGCCGGCGGCTGCCGGTACAGGGCTCAAGGCCGTACGCAGAGCCTCGTCCCAGTCCTGGAACCGCAGCTGCCGGAGCCCGAGACCACGACCGGTTGCGACCGCGTCGGCGAACCGCTGGAGGGCTGGCAGCGGTTCCTCCTCCTGCGCCATGTGGTACTGGCCGCCGTGGGCCCTGCAAAGACGACGGAGCAGGAAGCTTTTCCCGGCACGGCGGCGCCCGTACAGGATTTCAACCTAGACTAAGTCAAGTTAGTGCAACTCGAACTAGTTAAGGCTCGAACTCGCTTCGCCATATCGCCAGCGGCGTCACCGAAGCCCGGAAAGACGGTCCTCGGTGGCCCGTACGCCCCGGCCGCGGGCTGTCAAAGATAAAGAACCCCTGGAAAGAACCCACCCAACCCAACCAAACCTCACCCCCGTCACCCGCGCGGGTGATTCCGCCCAACCGGGCTGGCGCTCAAGCGGTTCGGCGGGGCAGGCTCGGGCTCGACAACCCCAGACATGCGACGGCCCCCGGCCGGGACTCGCAATCCCGATCGAGGGCCTGACCAACGAGGAAGAAGCACCTTCCCGATGGCTGAACAGCAGCTTAGCGCGCACTCGCGCGCCCGTTCCGTGGTTCGCCAATCCGCAGGCGGCGTCACCCAGATCAGTGACTACCAGCCCAAGCGATACACGATCATCGGCGATCACCTCACCCAGAACCGCGACCTCTCCCTGACCGCGATCGGGCTCGGCGCGCACATCCAGTCGCTGCCCGACGGGGCCGCCGTGGACATCCGCACGCTGGCCGGGAAGTTCACGGAAGGGCGGGACCGGGTCGCCGCCGCGCTGCGGGAGTTGGAGGAACACGGGTACATCAAGCGCGTCCGGGAGCGTACGCCCGAGGGGCGGATCGTCACCCGGACGCTCTCGTACAACGTCCCCCGAGCCACCGGCACCCGCCACGCGGCCGAGCCCGCGGCCGAGCCCGCGGCCGAGCCCGCGGCCGAGCCAGTCGCTGAGCCAGTCGCCGAGCGGCCCGCCCCGCCCGCGCCCGAGCGCGTCGTACGGCCCCCGGCGGCCACCCCGCCGCCACCGCCGCCGAGCAGCGGCACCCCCACGCCACCGCCCGCGCGGCCCAGCCGCCCCACACCGCCCCCGCTCCCCCAGCCCACCGCACCCACCCCACAGCACCACCGCTCCGCCGCCGCGCTCCTCGCCGAGCTGCGCCGCGACGACGCCCGGTTACTGCTCGCCGAGCGCGACGTACGCCGCCTCGCCCCGGGCGTCGCCGCCTGGCTGGAGCGCGGGGCAGCCCCCGACGCCGTACGCCGTGCCCTCACCACGGACCTCCCGCCGGACCTGCGCCACCCGGCCGCCCTCCTCGCACACCGTCTCACCGCGCTCCTCCCGCCGCCCCTCCCGGAGGCCCAGCCCAGGTCGCACCCTGTCCCCCTCCAGAACTGCGACGGCTGCGACCGCGCCTTCCGCGCCCCACGCCCCGGCCTCTGCCGCGACTGTCGAGAGACCCAACAGGCCCCGACGCGTGTCGCTGCCTGAGCGGGTCCGCACCTGCAAGAAGGAACTGGAGAAGGAGACGAACACCATCACCGGACATGAATCCGCAGAGCGGCGCTCGCGGACCGAGGCGCGAATGCGCCACTTCGCTCAGGCCCAGTCATGGGACGCACCGAGCTGGGTCTCATCAGCCGGAGTCGGAGCCGCCCGGCTCGTTAGCATGGCCGTGAAGCCTTCGACTGCCCGGCGGAGCCGACAGACAGAGGAGCGAGCTGCCATGACGATCGCCCCGGACCACGCCGACCGAGACGCCCTCCGCTATCAGTCGATGCGGGACATCGTCGAGCAGATACAGGAGAGCGTTCCCGGAAAACTGGAGATCACGACGGAAGGGATCGTGCACGACATGATGTCGCCGGGGGGCCCGCACGAGCTGACAGCGGCACGCGTCAGTCGTCGGTTGGAAAAGGTCATGCCGGACGGCATCCTCGCCCACACGGGAACGCCCGACGTCGAGGACCCGAACATCGGCGTGCTGCGCCACCCGGACGTAATCCTGATCGCCGAAGCGGACATGGAAGCCGAAGGGGCCTTCGATCCGCGCACGCTCATCGCGGCCATCGAGGTGGTGTCCCGCTCCAACCCGGACAACGACTGGGTGGGCAAGATGCGGGACTACCCCCTGCTCGGTATTCCGGTGTACGTCATCTTCGACCCGCGCGCGGGCGACGGCGCCGTCCTGTCCGATATCCATCGGACGCCGAGCGGCCCCCGCTACGCGACGAGGAAAGACTTCGTGTATGGCGAGGATGTGACGATCGGGGACTGGACGATCTCGACGGACAACCTCCCCCGCTACCCAGTGGAGCGCTGACGCCCCAAGCCGCTACTCCGCCACCGCCAGCCGCCGGTCCAGGAAGTCGACGACCGTGCGGGCCAGCGCCACGCGGTGGTCGGACAGGGCGTGGTCGCTCGGGAAGACGTGGTGTTCCAGCCGGGGCACCGGGTGCGCCTCGTATGCCTTCACCAGCGGTTCGTGGTGGATCTCGTGCGGTGTCGCGGTGTCGCGGCTGGTGCCGACGAGCAGTACGGGGCGGTCGGCCAGGCGCGGGGCGAGCCGAGCCAGGCTCCAGGCGTCCCCTGCCGCCTCCATCTCGGCGACGAGCGCTTCGCCGCTGGTGCCTCGGAGCGGCAGCAGCTCCTCCTCGAACGCCTCAACGTACCCGCGGCGCACCGCCGGATCGGTGAACGTGGGGGCGACCGCGCCGAAGTTGAAGCCGGACACGGACGCCACCGCGCCGATGGTGAGGTCGTCCGCCGCCGTCATCAGCGCCGTGAAACCGCCGAGGCTGTGACCGACGAGGGCCAGCCGCCGGGGGTCGAGGCGGTGGGCACCCGCGATCTCGTCCGTGCGGATCGCGGCGGTCACCTGGGCGGCGTCCTCCAGGACATGGCCCCAGGACCAGGTGCCGCCCATGCCCCATGAGCCCCGGTAGTGGAACACCAGAGCCGCGTAGCCCGCCCGGCGCAGCGCCTGCGCCAGGTCGAAGTTGCGCTCGTTGCCGGGGAAGCCGTGCAGGACGACGACGATCGGGTGCGGCCCAGGGCCCGCGGGTATGTGCAGGATCCCCTGCAAGGTCTCGCCGCCGCTGGTGAACCGCAGCGCCGGGGTGCTCGCCGCCGGCCTCAGCGCGCTCGACGGGTCGGATACGAGGAAGTCGGCCGTCATCATCTCTCCACTATCGAGATCCCGGGCTCCGAGGTGTCCATGTTCGAAACCCCACATGAGATCGAGAAGCCTCATTGTCTGCCCGGACTAGATCCTTGCTCCTGTGGCCGTATCCAGGACATAAATCGCTTCTTTGTTCTTGCTCATGACATACAGCACCCCGTCGCCGATCCGCAGGGAGCCGCCGCTGATGGCTGAGCCCCACTTCTTCGTACCGGTGGCCGCGTGGAGCGCCTGGACGTGAGGGTTGTCGGCGGTCTCGCTGACGTACACCACCTTGCCGGCGCCCACCAACTCCTGATGGTCAGGGCTGGTGATCGACCACTTCGTCTCCCCCGTGGCCGCGCTCAGGGCATACGTCTGATCGCGTCCGCGTACGTACAACGCCCCATCGATGAGGGTCAGCGTGCCGAAGCCCAGGTCGTCTCCGCCTTCCGGGCGCACGGACCACTTCTGCTTCCCGGTGGCAGCATTCAGCGCATGTACCGCCTGGTCATAATTCTTGGCGGAGGACCCGACGACATATGCCACCCCGTCGGCCACCTCCGTGCCCTTGTGCGCGCTGGATTCGCCCCCCGCAAACGCGTTGGTGGGGCTGACGAACTCCCATTTCCGCGCGCCCGTGGCCGCGTCCAGCGCATACATGGTGATGGGCTCAACGACCGTACGGGTGTACACCAGCCCGCCGGCCGTCCATAGCCCATCGGCCCAGCGGCCGGTCAACTCCCACTTCTTGCTGCCGGTGGCCGCGTCGAGCGCCCGCAGGTCGCCGTTGCCGTCGATGTAGACGTGCACTGCCCTGTCGTCCGCTACCAGATAGTCCCTGATGCCGACGATTCCGCGTCGCGTCGCCCACTTCTCGGTCCCGGTGGCCGCGTCCAAGGAGTGGATGGCGTCATCGTCCCAGACGTACACCTGCACCATCCCGCCGACCGTCGTCAACCAGGTGACGCTGCCGCCGGGGGCGTAGTCCCACTTCTTCTCTCCGGTGGCCGCGTCCAGAACGCAGAGTTTGTCGTCCGTGACCATGACGTACACCGCTCCGCCGATCACCGCCGGAGGCGGGACGTTCAGGGAGTCGCCCTCCTTGGCGCCGGCTTGGCCGTAGCCCCCGCTCTTGAGGGGGTGGGACCACTTCTTCTTCCCGGTGGCCCCGTCCAGCGCGTACACCGTGGCGTCCTGGAGGTCCTGCCCCTTGATGTACACCACCTTGCCGTCCACCACCGGGGGCGAGAGCTTCTGGCCACCGGCGGCGAACCATGCCCCGCTTGCCGACGTCCCGCGGTCGGGAGACTTCCCGTCGTCGGAAGGCGCCCCGTCGTCGAGAAGGGCGAAGCCGGTCGGGATGCCCGCACCGGCCGCGATGGCGGCGGCACCGAGCCACAAGGCCCTGCGCCGGGTGACGAACCCTGCCCGGCGCGGGGTTGGCCACGCAACGCGCGTCGGCGGTAGCCCGGCCGTCGCGGTGGGTGCGTCTGCCGTCGCGGGCGACGCGGGGCCGGCGGGTGGGTTGTCCCTGGCGTTCCTGGCATCCCTGGCGTCCCTGGCATCCCTGGCGTCCCTGGCCTCGGCGGTGCGCGTGACCATGTCGTGCAGGCTCGGGCCTGAGGCCGCGGGGGACTCGGAGGCCGCCGCGAACGAGAGGGCGCGGAGGCGGTCGTGGACCTGGGCCGCGGAGGCCGGCCGGTCCTCGGGCGCCTTGGCGAGCAGTTCCATGACGAGGTCGTCCAGGGCCGCCGGCACCCCGGGCCGGATCCGCCCCGGGGGCACGGGGGCCTTGGTCAGGTGGGCGTTCATCATCGACGCCGCGCTGGTGGCATCGAACGGGAGCTGCCCGGTGAGCAGTTCGTGGAGGACGCAGCCCAGGGAGTACAGGTCCGAGCGTGCTTCGCCGGAGTGGCCGTCGAACCGCTCCGGCGGCATGTACGGGAACGTCCCCATCACCTTGCTCGACGGCAGCGCCTCCATGAATCGGGCGATGCCGAAGTCAAGAATCTTCACCCGCCCGTCCGCGGCCAGATGCAGGTTCGCCGGCTTCAGATCCCGGTGAATGACGTCCGCCTCATGTGCTCGGGCCAGCCCGGCCGCCACCTGCGCGATCCAGTCGACTGCGGTGGACACCGGTGAGGGGCCGTCCTCGCGGAGCACCGAGGCCAGGTTCCGCCCCTCGAGCAACTCCATGACCAGGAACAGCGACCCCTGCGCCTCGTCCTCACCGAAGTCGTGCACGGTGACCACGGCGGGATGGTTCAGCGCTCCGGCGGTGTTGGCCTCGCGGCGGAACAAGTCGGCGGCGGCGGTATCGCCTCTGTCGTGCGGCAGCAGCTTGACCGCCACCCGCCGCCCGATCACCCGGTCACGGCCCTCCCACACCTCGCCCATACCGCCGCGGCCGACGAACCGCACCAGCTCGTAACGCCCGACCAGAACCCGCGCCACCATTCGTGCCCCCCAAGCGGAATGAGCGAAGCGTAACGGCCGGGCGCCAAGGGCGCAGCAGTCACTCCCGCCCCTTCGCCCTGCCGCGTCGGCCAAACGTCAACGGGGCCCGCCTCCTCTGCCCGGATCGGGCACCCGCAAACCAACTCTTGCCCGATTCGTGACCGACACCATGCCCAAGACGGACAACCTTCCAAGATCACCGACCGTCCCATAGCACGGAGAAGCAGCCGGAGACAACGTGCTGCACAAGGGGACGGGGTCACCAGGTTGAACAACAGTCGATCCGCCGCGCCTGCCGCCACGCGCAGGCAGGCGCTCGCCGCGCTGGCCGCGCTCACCGCCGCCACCACCGCGGCCTGCAGCGGCTCCTCGGGCGCCTCGCCCACCTCGGCCGTCCCGGTCCGGCCGCTGTCGCCGCGCCCCGCGGAGTCGTTCGCGAACACCGAGAACGCGCTGCTGCTGCAGATCCTCGCCCACCCCGACGACGACCTGTACTTCATGAACCCGGACGCCGAGCACATGCTGACCGCCGGGGTGCCCGTGGTCTGTGTGTACGTCACGGCGGGCGAGGCGGCGGGGATCAACCGGGAGGCCGGTACGCCCAGGCCGGGCGCGGACAAGGCCGCGTACTCCGCGGCCCGCCACCAGGGGCTGCGCCAGGCGTACGCGCAGCTGCTGGGGCTCGACAAGTTCACCCGCTGGCGGCGCTCGGTGCTCGAGCTGCCCGGCGGGGTCACGGCGGAGACGAACGTGCTGGGGAACGGCGGGCGCAGCGTGCGGCTGGTCTTCCTCAACATCGCCATGCTGTCCGCGGGGAACGTACGCATCCCCCAGCTGTGGAATCTCCCGGGCATCCTCATGCGTACGCTCATCGCCGCCGACTCCCCGGTCCGCACCCCCAGCACCTACCGCCACCAGACCCTCGTCGACGTGCTCGCCGGGATCATGGACCGCTACCGGCCCACCGTGATCCACACCCTGGACCCCGACCCCGACTTCCAGGTCCACGACGCCACCCACCCCCGCGACAACGACCAGCCGGGCTGCTCCGACCACCGGGACCACACCCCGGTCGCGCTGTTCGCCTGGAAGGCCATCGCGCAGTGGGCGGACGATGTGGCGCGGCGCGAGAAGCGGGCGCCGCGCTTCACGGTCACGTCGTTCCGCGGCTACTACAACCAGCGCTGGCCGCACAATCTGCCGCCCGCCGTGGTCGAGCAGAAGGCCCGCGCCGTGGCGGCGTACGGCGGCAGCCCGCAGTGGGACTGCGGCAACGCGGCGGGCTGCGGCGACTACGGGCAGGGCGGCACCCGGCCGCTGACCAACCGCAAGGGCTGGATCCGATCCACCCACTACCGCTACCCCAGCGCCCTGCCCACGCCGCTGACCGACCCCGACGGCCGCCTCGTCGCATACGGCGCGCTGGGCGCGCAGGCCGTGCGGTGGCGCGAGACCGCGCCCGGCAGCGGGCGCTTCGGCGCGCCGCAGGGCCTGGGTGGCGGGCCGCTGGCCCCGGCGCTGTGCGCGGTACGGGACGCCCGCGGCCGCCATGTGCTGGTCGCACTGCGCTTCTCCGCGCTGGACGGACAGGGCGGCGCCAACACTCGCGAACTGGTGGCGCTGGAGCAGCGCACCCCGGGCGGGCCGTTCCGGGCCTGGACCGGCCTCGGCACCCCCGACTCCGACCCCGAGCACGGCCGCCGCGTCGGCTGCCCGGCGGCCGTGGCCACCCCGGACGGCCGGGTCCATCTCTTCGTACGCACCGCCGACAAGGGCCTGGCCACCCGGATACGGGACGCGAACGGGGCGTGGGGCCCCTGGCAGCGGCTGGACGGCGGCGAGATCCAGGACGGACTGACCGTGCTGCTGGACCGGCAGGCGCGGGTCCATGTCGTCGCGGCGGGCCGTGACACCGTGCACCACTGGGCCCAGGACCGGCCGGACGGCCCGGTGGCGCTCCGGCCGCTCGCGGGCCTGCCGCGGCCGGGCGAGCAGCCGGGCGCGGTGCCCTCCCCGGACGGGTCGATCGCGCTGGTCTACCGCCCGCCCGCCGGTGCGGTGCCGTATCTGCACGATCTGCACGGCGCCGGCACCTCCGTACCGCTGCGCCACTTCGAGGGCTACGGGCCGGTCACCGCCCACGCCCTGGCCGCGTCCGGCGGCCGCCAGGGGCCGCTTCTGCTGCTGAGCCGGGATCTGAACGGCGAGGTCCAGGTCCAGTACGGCACAAAGCCCGCGGCCAAACCGCTGCGCCCCACGAGCCGGCTGGTCCCGGTGGGCACGCCGACGCTGCTTGCGGGCGAGGGGGAGCAGGTGCGCGTGGTGGGCATGTCCCCCGGCGCCACGCCCTGGATCTGGCGGCCCCGCGCCACGTCCCGGGCCTGACCGGCATACGCGAACACGCCAAAGGCCCCGCTCCACCGTCCTCGCGGACGGGGGTGCGGGGCCTTTGAGCAGCCCGCTCCGTAGAGCTGGAGCAGCGTCAGGTCACTTGACGATCTTGGTGACCTGGCCGGCGCCGACAGTCCGGCCACCCTCACGGATGGCGAACTTCAGGCCCTCCTCCATGGCGACCGGCTGGATCAGCTGGACCGACATCTCGGTGTTGTCGCCCGGCATGACCATCTCGGTGCCCTCGGGGAGGGTCACAACGCCCGTCACGTCCGTGGTACGGAAGTAGAACTGCGGACGGTAGTTGTTGAAGAACGGGGTGTGGCGACCACCCTCGTCCTTCGACAGGATGTAGGCCTGGGCCTCGAACTCGGTGTGCGGGGTGACCGAACCGGGCTTGATGATGACCTGGCCGCGCTCGACATCCTCGCGCTTGATGCCGCGGAGCAGCAGACCGACGTTCTCACCGGCCTGGCCCTCGTCGAGCAGCTTGCGGAACATCTCGATGCCGGTGACCGTGGTGGTGGTCTTCTCGGTCTTGATGCCGATGATGTCGACGGTCTCGTTGACCTTCAGCACACCGCGCTCGATACGGCCGGTGACGACCGTACCGCGACCGGTGATGGTGAAGACGTCCTCGATCGGCATCAGGAACGGCTTGTCGACGTCGCGCTCCGGCTGCGGGATGGCCTCGTCCACGGCCTCCATCAGCTTGAGGACGGACTCGCCCCACTCCTTGTCGCCCTCGAGCGCCTTGAGCGCCGAGACCTTGACGACCGGAAGGTCGTCGCCCGGGAACTCGTACTCGGAGAGGAGCTCACGCACCTCGAGCTCGACGAGCTCCATGATCTCCTCGTCGTCCACCATGTCGGCCTTGTTCAGGGCGACAACGATGTACGGAACGCCGACCTGGCGGGCCAGGAGCACGTGCTCCTTGGTCTGCGGCATCGGGCCGTCGGTGGCGGCGACCACGAGGATGGCGCCGTCCATCTGCGCGGCACCGGTGATCATGTTCTTGATGTAGTCCGCGTGACCCGGGCAGTCGACGTGCGCGTAGTGACGCGACTCCGTCTGGTACTCGACGTGCGCGATGGAGATGGTGATACCGCGCTGACGCTCCTCAGGAGCCTTGTCGATCTGATCGAAGGCCGAGGCCTCGTTCAGGTCCGGGTACTTGTCGTGCAGCACCTTGGTGATCGCCGCGGTAAGGGTCGTCTTACCGTGGTCGATGTGACCGATGGTGCCGATGTTGACGTGCGGCTTAGTCCGCTCGAACTTCGCCTTCGCCACTGGGGTCCTCCTGTGGAGTGGTTCTGTACGCATCCACACTTTGCGGATGGGTTCAGGTGGTCTTTCCGAACCGGCCAGGACCCCGAGGGGGATGCCCTTCGCCGTATTCGTGTGGGGGCCGGCGGCCGGGGCCCGTCACAGACGCCACGATGAGCGATCTGCGACGGAATGCCCCGATGCCTTTGCTCCAGCCTAAAGGGTGAGAAACGCGGATGAACCCGCCTTACTCGCCCTTGGCCTTCGCGATGATCTCCTCGGCGACGCTCCTGGGAACCTCGGCGTAGGAGTCGAACTGCATGGAGTAGCTGGCGCGACCGGAGGTCTTGCTCCGGAGGTCGCCCACGTAACCGAACATCTCCGACAGCGGAACCAGGCCGGTGACCAGCTTGGCGCCACTGCGGTCCTCCATGGACTGAATCTGTCCACGGCGGGAGTTGATGTCACCGATCACGTCGCCCATGTAGTCCTCGGGCGTGGTGACCTCGACCTTCATCATCGGCTCGAGCAGGGCCGGGGAGGCCTTGCGGGCGGCCTCCTTGAAGGCCATCGAGCCGGCGATCTTGAAGGCCATTTCGGAGGAGTCGACCTCGTGGTAGCCACCGTCGAGAAGCGTGACCTTGACGCCGGTCAGCGGGTAGCCCGCGAGCACGCCGAACTCCATGGCCTCCTGGCAGCCCGCGTCCACGGACGGGATGTACTCCCGCGGGATACGGCCACCGGTGACCTTGTTCTCGAACTCGTAGCCGTCGCCCTCGAGCGGCGCGATGGCGATCTGGACCTTCGCGAACTGGCCCGAACCACCGGTCTGCTTCTTGTGCGTGTAGTCGACCCGGTCGACGCTCTTGCGCAGCGTCTCCCGGTAGGCCACCTGCGGCTTGCCGACGTTGGCCTCGACCTTGAACTCACGCTTCATACGGTCGACCAGCACGTCGAGGTGCAGCTCGCCCATACCCGCGATGATGGTCTGGCCGGTCTCCTCGTTGGTCTTGACCCGGAAGGACGGGTCCTCCTCAGCGAGGCGCTGGATGGCCACACCCAGCTTCTCCTGGTCGCCCTTCGACTTGGGCTCGATGGCGACCTCGATGACCGGGGCCGGGAAGTCCATCGACTCGAGGATCACCGGGTTCGCCGGGTCGCAGAGGGTCTCACCGGTGGTGGTCTGCTTGAGACCCATGACGGCGACGATGTCGCCGGCACCCACCGAGTCGATCTCCTCACGCTTGTTGGCGTGCATCCGGTAGATCTTGCCGATGCGCTCCTTCTTGCCCTTCACGGAGTTCTGCACCTGGGTGCCGGTCTCCATGCGGCCCGAGTAGACCCGGACGAAGGTGAGCTTGCCGAGGTGCGGGTCGCTCATGATCTTGAACGCCAGGCCCGCGAACGGCTCGTCGTCCGACGGCTTGCGCTTGACGACCTCGTCGGGGTCCTTCACCGAGTGGCCCTCGACGGCCTCGATGTCCAGCGGCGAGGGGAGGTAGCGCACGACCGCGTCGAGCAGCGGCTGAACACCCTTGTTCTTGAAGGCGGTGCCACAGAACACGGGGGTGATCGTCGGCGAGCCCTCGGTGCCGGTGGAGGCGATGGTGATACGGCGGATCGCCGCGTACAGCTGCTCCACGGTGGGCTCCTCGCCCTCCAGGTACAGCTCCATCATCTGCTCGTCGTTCTCGGCGACGGCCTCGAGGAGCTTGCCGCGCCACTCGTCGGCGGCCTCGAGGTGGGTGTCCGGGATGTCGACGGTGTCGTACATCTCGCCCTTGGTCGCCTCGGCGGACCAGACGAACGCCTTCATGGTGACGAGGTCGACGACGCCCTTGAAGTCGGCCTCGGTACCGATCGGCAGCTGCATGACCAGCGGCACCGCGCCCAGGCGGTCCACGATCATGTCCACACAGCGGTGGAACTCGGCACCGGTGCGGTCGAGCTTGTTGACGAAGCAGATACGCGGGACGCCGTAGCGGTCCGCCTGACGCCACACAGTCTCGGACTGCGGCTCCACACCGGCCACACCGTCGAACACCGTCACAGCGCCGTCGAGCACGCGCAGCGAGCGCTCCACCTCGACGGTGAAGTCGACGTGGCCCGGGGTGTCGATGATGTTGATGGTGTGATCGACGTTCTCGAGCGGCCAGTGACAGGTCGTCGCGGCCGACGTGATCGTGATGCCGCGCTCCTGCTCCTGCTCCATCCAGTCCATGGTGGCAGCGCCATCGTGGACCTCACCGATCTTGTAGCTCACACCGGTGTAGAACAGGATCCGCTCGGTGGTGGTCGTCTTGCCCGCGTCGATGTGGGCCATGATCCCAATGTTGCGGACCTTGGCCAGGTCAAGTGAAGTGGTGGCCATATGGCTCAGTCTTCTCTCGGTTCTCGATGGGGTAGCGACTACCAGCGGTAGTGCGCGAAGGCCTTGTTGGACTCGGCCATCTTGTGGGTGTCCTCGCGACGCTTGACGGAGGCGCCCAGACCGTTGCTGGCGTCCAGCAGCTCGTTCATCAGACGCTCGGTCATGGTCTTCTCGCGACGGGCGCGGGAGTAGCCCACGAGCCAGCGCAGCGCGAGGGTGGAGGAGCGGCCGGGGCGAACCTCGACCGGCACCTGGTAGGTGGCGCCACCGACGCGGCGGGAGCGGACCTCGAGGGTCGGCTTCACGTTCTCCAGCGCGCGCTTGAGCGTGATGACCGGGTCGTTGCCGGACTTCTCGCGCAGGCCCTCCATGGCGCCGTAGACGATGCGCTCGGCGGTGGAGCGCTTGCCGTTCAGCAGCACCTTGTTGATGAGGGAGGTCACCAGAGGAGAGTTGTAGACCGGGTCGATGATGACCGGGCGCTTCGGGGCGGGGCCCTTACGAGGCATTCTTACTTCTCCTTCTTGGCGCCGTAGCGGCTGCGAGCCTGCTTGCGGTTCTTGACGCCCTGCGTGTCGAGGGAGCCGCGGATGATCTTGTAGCGAACACCCGGCAGGTCCTTCACACGGCCGCCACGCACGAGCACGATGGAGTGCTCCTGGAGGTTGTGGCCCTCACCCGGAATGTAAGCGGTGACCTCGATGCCGCTGGTCAGACGCACACGCGCGACCTTACGCAGGGCCGAGTTCGGCTTCTTCGGGGTGGTCGTGAAAACACGCGTGCAGACGCCACGACGCTGGGGCGAACCCTCGAGCGCGGGCGTCTTGTTCTTCTCGACCTTGTCCTGCCGGCCCTTGCGGACCAGCTGCTGGATCGTAGGCACCGTTTCTCCGGTTTCTGTGTGCCAGTCTCGATAAAGCTAACCTGGGGTTTCTCCGACCCACGCGGTCGGGTGTGTCGCGCACTGCAGACCCCCGCGCAGATTGCGGGAGAGTGCAGATTGTTGGTGTCGACACCTCGGTCTCCCGGGGAGGCCCCTCCGGGCCATGAGGCCGCTGAAGAGTGCGCATACGGGAGCCCAGGGACACCCCAGGCACAAGGTCAGAGCGTACCTACCGCATCGGCTCCGGTCAAAACAAATGCACACGCGGCAAGGCACACCGGCCCGCAAGCATAGCCGCAGGGCGGCCACCCCGCCATGGGGTAGCCGCCCTGCGCCCGCGGATACGGGATTACTGGTTGTACGGACCGTAGTCGTAGTCCTCCAGCGGGACCGCCTGGCCGGAGCCCGTGCCGAAGGGCGAGTAGTCGATGTCGTCGTAACCGACGGCCGAGTACATCGCGGCCTTCGCCTCCTCGGTCGGCTCGACCCGGATGTTGCGGTAGCGGGACAGGCCCGTACCGGCCGGGATGAGCTTACCGATGATCACGTTCTCCTTGAGGCCGATCAGGGAGTCCGACTTGGCGTTGATCGCCGCGTCGGTGAGCACCCGGGTCGTCTCCTGGAAGGACGCCGCCGACAGCCAGGACTCGGTCGCCAGCGAGGCCTTGGTGATACCCATCAGCTGCGGACGGCCGGAGGCCGGGTGGCCGCCTTCCTGGACCACACGACGGTTCTCGGACTCGAAGCGCGACCGCTCCACCAGCTCGCCCGGCAGCAGCTCCGCGTCGCCGGACTCGATGATCGTCACCCGGCGCAGCATCTGCCGGATGATGATCTCGATGTGCTTGTCGTGGATCGACACACCCTGCGAGTTGTAGACCTTCTGGACCTCGCCGACCAGGTGCACCTGGACGGCGCGCTGGCCGAGGATGCGCAGCACGTCGTGCGGGTTGGTGGCACCCAGGGTCAGCGGCTGGCCGACCTCGACGTGATCGCCCTCGTCCACCAGCAGACGGGCTCGCTTGGAGACGCCGAAGGCCGTCTCGTCGGAGCCGTCGTCCGGGGTGACGACGATCTTCTTGGTCTTCTCGGTCTCCTCGATCCGGACGCGGCCGGCCGCCTCTGAGATCGGGGCGACACCCTTGGGCGTACGGGCCTCGAAGAGCTCGACGACACGCGGCAGACCCTGGGTGATGTCGTCACCGGCCACACCACCGGTGTGGAAGGTACGCATCGTCAGCTGGGTGCCGGGCTCACCGATGGACTGGGCGGCGATGATGCCGACCGCCTCGCCGATGTCCACCAGCTTGCCGGTCGCCAGCGAGCGGCCGTAGCAGAAGGCACAGGTGCCGACGGCGGACTCGCAGGTGAGGACCGAGCGGGTCTTGACCGTCTCCACGCCGTGCCGCACGAGCTGGTCGATGAGCACATCGCCCAGGTCGACGTTGGCCGGCGCGATGACCTTGCCGTCCACAACGACGTCCTCGGCGAGCATGCGCGCGTACACGCTGGTCTCGACGTCGTCCGTCTTGCGCAGCACGCCGTCGGCGCCCCTGGTCGCGATCGCGAGCTTCAGACCGCGCTCGGTGCCGCAGTCCTCCTCACGGATGATCACGTCCTGGGAGACGTCCACCAGACGACGGGTCAGGTAACCCGAGTCGGCGGTACGCAGCGCGGTGTCCGCGAGACCCTTACGGGCACCGTGGGTGGAGATGAAGTACTCCAGCACGGAGAGACCCTCACGGAACGACGCCTTGATGGGCCGCGGGATGGTCTCGTTCTTCGCGTTGGACACCAGACCACGCATACCGGCGATCTGACGCATCTGCATCATGTTTCCGCGAGCACCCGAGTCGACCATCATGAAGATGGGGTTGGTCTTCGGGAAGTTCGCGTTCATCGCGTCGGCAACCTCGTTGGTCGCCTTGGTCCAGATCGAGATGAGCTCCTGGGTGCGCTCATCCTTGGTGATCAGACCACGCTCGTACTGCTTCTGGACCTTCTCGTCCTGCGCCTCGTAGCCCTCGATGATGGCCTTCTTGGCCTCGGGGACGACGACGTCGGAGATCGCGACGGTGACACCGGAACGGGTGGCCCAGTGGAAACCGGACGCCTTCAGATTGTCCAGGGTCGCCGCGACGATGACCTTCGGGTAGCGCTCGGCGAGGTCGTTGACGATCTCGGAGAGCTGCTTCTTGCCCACCGAGTAGTCGACGAACGGGTAGTCCTCGGGCAGCAGCTCGTTGAAGAGCGCGCGGCCCAGGGTGGTGCGCAGCCGGAAGCTGTCACCCGGCGTCCAGGCAGGCTCGCCCTCCTCCGGAACCGGCGGGGTCCAGCCACGGGGCGGGACGGTGCCGATCGGGAAGCGGATGTCGATCTTCGCCTGGAGCGAGAGCTCGCGGGCGTCGAACGCCATGATCGCCTCAGCGGTCGAGCCGAACGCCCGGCCCTCGCCGATGACCTTCCGCTCCTCCTCGTCGGTGGTGAGGAAGAACAGACCGAGCACCATGTCCTGGGTGGGCATGGTCACCGGGCGGCCGTCGGCCGGCTTGAGGATGTTGTTCGAGGACAGCATCAGGATGCGGGCCTCGGCCTGGGCCTCCGCGGACAGCGGCAGGTGCACGGCCATCTGGTCACCGTCGAAGTCCGCGTTGAACGCGGTGCACACGAGCGGGTGGATCTGAATGGCCTTGCCCTCGACCAGCTGCGGCTCGAAGGCCTGGATGCCCAGACGGTGCAGGGTCGGCGCACGGTTCAGCAGCACCGGGTGCTCGGCGATGACCTCTTCGAGCACGTCGTACACGACCGTGCGGCCGCGCTCGACCATGCGCTTGGCCGACTTGATGTTCTGCGCGTGGTTCAGGTCCACCAGGCGCTTCATCACGAACGGCTTGAAGAGCTCCAGCGCCATGGCCTTGGGCAGACCGCACTGGTGCAGCTTGAGCTGCGGGCCGACGACGATGACCGAACGGGCCGAGTAGTCGACTCGCTTGCCGAGCAGGTTCTGGCGGAAACGACCCTGCTTACCCTTCAGCATGTCGCTGAGGGACTTCAGCGGACGGTTACCGGGACCGGTCACCGGGCGGCCGCGGCGGCCGTTGTCGAACAGCGCGTCGACGGCCTCCTGCAGCATCCGCTTCTCGTTGTTCACGATGATCTCGGGGGCACCGAGGTCAAGGAGACGCTTGAGGCGGTTGTTCCGGTTGATGACGCGGCGGTACAGGTCGTTCAGGTCGGAGGTCGCGAAGCGGCCACCGTCCAGCTGCACCATCGGACGCAGGTCCGGCGGGATCACCGGGATGCAGTCCAGCACCATGCCGTTGGGGCTGTTGCGGGTCTGCAGGAAGGCGGAGACGACCTTGAGGCGCTTGAGCGCACGGGTCTTCTTCTGGCCCTTGCCGGTCCGGATGATCTCGCGGAGCTTCTCGGCCTCCTCGTCGAGGTCGAAGGACTCCAGGCGCTTCTGCAGGGCAGCGGCGCCCATGCCGCCCATGAAGTACGTGCCGAAGCGGTCACGCAGCTCACGGTAGAGCAGCTCATCGCCCTCCAGGTCCTGGACCTTGAGGTTCTTGAAGCGGTTCCACACCTCGTCGAGACGGTCGATCTCGCGCTGGGCGCGGTCGCGCAGCTGCTTCATCTCACGCTCGGCGCCCTCGCGCACCTTGCGGCGCACATCGGCCTTGGCGCCCTCGGCCTCCAGCTCGGCGAGGTCCGCCTCGAGCTTCTTGGCGCGGGCCTCCAGGTCGGCGTCGCGGCGCTGCTCGATCTGCTGGCGCTCGACGGAGACATGGGCCTCCAGCGAGGGCAGATCGCGCGTACGGCGCTCCTCGTCCACCCACGTGATCATGTAGGCGGCGAAGTAGATGACCTTCTCCAGGTCCTTCGGGGCAAGGTCGAGCAGGTAGCCCAGGCGCGACGGAACGCCCTTGAAGTACCAGATGTGGGTGACGGGAGCGGCCAGCTCGATGTGGCCCATCCGCTCACGGCGCACCTTGGCGCGGGTGACCTCGACACCGCAGCGCTCACAGATGATGCCCTTGAAGCGGACGCGCTTGTACTTGCCGCAGTAGCACTCCCAGTCCCGGGTCGGACCGAAGATCTTCTCGCAGAAGAGTCCGTCCTTTTCGGGCTTGAGGGTGCGGTAGTTGATGGTTTCCGGCTTCTTGACCTCACCGTGGGACCACTGACGGATGTCGTCAGCGGTGGCGAGGCCGATCCGCAGCTCGTCGAAGAAGTTGACGTCGAGCACTTGTCGTCAATCCCTCTTTCAGGGTCGTGTCTTCGGGTCTGACTGGGGGTCCGGGGAGAGGCCGGGGCGGTCGCGGTGGACGATCGTCCCGGCCAGACCCGTCAGACCTCTTCGACGCTGCTCGGCTCGCGCCGCGACAGGTCGATACCGAGCTCCTCCGCAGCGCGGAAGACGTCCTCGTCGGTGTCGCGCATCTCGATGGACATGCCGTCGGACGACAGCACCTCCACGTTGAGGCACAGGGACTGCATCTCCTTGATGAGCACCTTGAAGGACTCAGGGATGCCGGGCTCGGGGATGTTCTCGCCCTTGACGATGGCCTCGTAGACCTTCACTCGGCCGGTGACGTCGTCGGACTTGATGGTCAGCAGCTCCTGGAGGGCGTACGCGGCGCCGTAGGCCTCGAGCGCCCACACCTCCATCTCACCGAAGCGCTGGCCACCGAACTGAGCCTTACCACCCAGCGGCTGCTGGGTGATCATCGAGTACGGACCGGTGGAGCGGGCGTGCAGCTTGTCGTCCACCAGGTGGTGCAGCTTGAGGATGTACATGTAACCGACGGAGATCGGGTCCGGGAACGGCTCGCCGGAGCGGCCGTCGAAGAGCCGGGCCTTACCGGACGACTGGACCAGGCGGTCGCCGTCGCGGTTCGGGATCGTCGAGTCGAAGAGACCGGAGATCTCGTCCTCGCGGGCGCCGTCGAAGACCGGGGTCGCGACATTGGTGCCCGGCGCCACCTCATCGGCGCCGATCGCCTGCAGCCGCTGCATCCACTCCTCGGAGCCTTCGACCTTCCAGCCGCGGGAGGCCAGCCAGCCGAGGTGGATCTCCAGGACCTGTCCCGGGTTCATTCGGGACGGGACACCCAGCGGGTTGAGGATGATGTCGACCGGGGTGCCGTCCTCCAGGAACGGCATGTCCTCGACCGGCAGGATCTTGGAGATGACGCCCTTGTTGCCGTGGCGGCCGGCGAGCTTGTCACCGTCGGTGATCTTGCGCTTCTGCGCCACGTAGACGCGGACCAGCTGGTTCACGCCCGGGGGCAGCTCGTCGCCCTCCTCGCGGTCGAAGACGCGCACGCCGATGACCTTGCCGATCTCGCCGTGCGGCACCTTCAGCGAGGTGTCACGGACCTCACGGGCCTTCTCGCCGAAGATCGCGCGCAGCAGGCGCTCCTCCGGGGTCAGCTCGGTCTCACCCTTCGGGGTGACCTTGCCGACCAGGATGTCGCCGGCCACGACCTCGGCGCCGATGCGGATGATGCCGCGCTCGTCGAGGTCGGCCAGGACCTCCTCGGAGACGTTCGGGATGTCCCGGGTGATCTCCTCGGGGCCGAGCTTGGTGTCACGGGCGTCGACCTCGTGCTCCTCGATGTGGATCGAGGAGAGGACGTCGTCCTGCACCAGACGCTGGCTGAGGATGATCGCGTCCTCGTAGTTGTGGCCCTCCCACGGCATGAACGCCACCAGGAGGTTCTTGCCGAGCGCCATCTCGCCGTCCTCGGTGGACGGGCCGTCGGCCAGCACCTGGCCGGCGATCACCCGCGCGCCCTCGTCCACGACGACCTTCTGGTTGAAGGAGGTGCCCTGGTTGGAGCGGGAGAACTTGGCCACCCGGTAGGTGTTGTAGGTGCCGTCGTCGTTGGCCACCGTCACGTAGTCGGCGGAGACCTCCTGGACGACACCGTCCTTCTCGGCCTTGATGACGTCACCGGCGTCGACCGCGCAGCGGTACTCCATGCCGGTGCCGACCAGCGGGGACTCCGCCTTGATCAGCGGCACGGCCTGGCGCATCATGTTCGATCCCATGAGCGCGCGGTTGGCGTCGTCGTGCTCGAGGAACGGGATCATGGCGGTCGCGACCGACACCATCTGGCGCGGCGAGACGTCCATGTAGTCGACGTCGTCGCCCGGGATGTAGTCGACCTCGCCGCCCCGGCGGCGGACCAGGACGCGGTTCTCGGCGAAGTGCAGATCGTCCGTCAGCGGCGCGTTGGCCTGCGCGATGACGAATCGGTCCTCTTCGTCGGCCGTCAGGTAGTCGACCTCGTCGGTGACGACACCGCCGACGACCTTCCGGTACGGGGTCTCGATGAAACCGAACGCGTTGACCCGGCCGTACGAGGCGAGCGAGCCGATCAGACCGATGTTCGGGCCTTCGGGCGTCTCGATCGGGCACATGCGGCCGTAGTGCGACGGGTGCACGTCTCGGACCTCGAAGCCCGCCCGCTCACGGGACAGACCACCGGGGCCCAGCGCGTTCAGACGACGCTTGTGGGTCAGACCCGACAGCGGGTTCGTCTGGTCCATGAACTGCGACAGCTGGCTGGTGCCGAAGAACTCCTTGATGGAGGCGACGACCGGCCGGATGTTGATCAGGGTCTGCGGCGTGATCGCCTCGACGTCCTGAGTCGTCATGCGCTCACGGACGACGCGCTCCATACGGGCCAGACCCGTACGGACCTGGTTCTGGATCAGCTCGCCGACGTTACGGATACGGCGGTTGCCGAAGTGGTCGATGTCGTCGGTCTCGACGACGATCATCTGACCGTTCTCGCCGACCGTCTCGGTCTCACCGGCGTGCAGCTTCACCAGGTACTTGATCGAGGCGATGACGTCCTCGACCGTCAGGACGCCCGCGTCCAGCGGAGCGGCCGCACCCAGCTTCTTGTTGACCTTGTAGCGGCCGACCTTCGCCAGGTCGTAGCGCTTGGGGTTGAAGTAGAGGTTCTCGAGCAGCGTCTGCGCGGCCTCACGCGTCGGGGGCTCGCCCGGGCGCAGCTTGCGGTAGATGTCGAGCAGCGCGTCGTCCTGGCCCTGGGTGTGGTCCTTCTCCAGGGTGGCGCGCATGGACTCGTACTCGCCGAACTCCTCGAGGATCTGCTCGGTGGTCCAGCCCAGCGCCTTCAGCAGAACGGTGATGGACTGCTTGCGCTTGCGGTCGATGCGGACACCGACCATGTCGCGCTTGTCGATCTCCATCTCCAGCCAGGCACCCCGGGACGGGATGACCTTGACGGAGAAGATGTCCTTGTCGGACGTCTTGTCGATGGAGGAGTCGAAGTACACACCCGGCGAGCGCACCAGCTGAGACACCACGACACGCTCGGTGCCGTTGATGACGAAGGTGCCCTTGTTGGTCATGAGCGGGAAGTCGCCCATGAAGACCGTCTGGGACTTGATCTCACCGGTCTCGTTGTTGGTGAACTCGGCCGTGACGAAGAGCGGAGCGGCGTACGTGAAGTCGCGCTCCTTGCACTCGTCGATCGAGTTCTTCGGGGGCTCGAAGCGGTGATCGCGGAAGGTCAGGGACATCGACCCGGAGAAGTCCTCGATCGGGGAGATCTCCTCGAAGATCTCTTCCAGACCGGACTTGGTGGGGACGTCCTGACCGCTGTCCAGCGCAGCCTCGACGCGAGCCTTCCAGGCAGCATTGCCGAGCAGCCAATCGAAGCTCTCGGTCTGCAGCGCAAGGAGGTTCGGAACCTCGAGAGGCTCCTTGATCTTCGCAAATGAGATGCGCAGCGGGGCGGTGCTGGCGCCGTTGTTCGTATTGGCAGTCGAGGCGTTGCGCGAGGCGGCCAAGAGGGGGTCCTTCCGAGGGCTCGGACTCACTACGCGCGTGCCGGTCCCAACTCGAGCCAGAGAAGGAAATCCCTGGTCAGAGAGATATCCTCGGCCGTGCTCTCAGGTGGGCATGCCCCTGGTGACGGGCAGGAGGCAGCTAACAGGCAGCGCAAAGGGTCAGTGTAGCCACTTGGCACACTGATGTCCAGCTCCGAGTTTCTGAGACCGGCAGAGCCAATCTCTCCCTCCGGTGAGGGGGCCGCTCCCCCTCGTTGTCTTCTCGTTGTTTTCGAACGCCTGCAGCCACTCATGCGCCTCAAGCGCATATCGATACTGCCCGCTTCGCCGACGATCCATGCCTCGGACTTGGATCGGTGTGACGTCGCGTCCTGAGAATTGCGCGCTGCGTGCCGTTCGTCAAGGCCCCCCACTCCGGCGAGATCGTCACAGGGCGTGGCGACGGGCAACGAAGATCACCATACCCGCAGGGACCGACAAGGCAACGCAGCCGTGACGGAACCGCCGAAGGGCGACCACCCCAACGGGTGATCGCCCTTACGGAACGGGAGCGGGTCAGCGGGCCCGGCAGGGCCCCTGAACCCTCGGGTCACTTGACCTCGACGGAGGCGCCGGCGCCCTTGAGGGACTCGGCGGCCTTCTCGGCCTGCTCCTTGTTGACCTTCTCCAGGACCGGCTTCGGGGTGCCGTCGACGAGGTCCTTGGCCTCCTTCAGACCCAGCGAGGTCAGCTCACGCACGACCTTGATGACCTGGATCTTCTTCTCGCCGGCGCCGGTGAGGATGACGTCGAACTCGTCCTTCTCCGGCTCGGCCTCGGCCGCGGCACCCGGGGCACCCGGGGCGACGGCGATGGCGGCCGGGGCGGCGGCGGTGACGTCGAACTTCTCCTCGAAGAGCTTCACGAACTCGGAGAGCTCGATGAGGGTCATCTCCTCGAACTGGGCGAGCAGGTCTTCCTGGCTGAGCTTCGCCATGATGGCGGTCCTTCCACTAAATCGGCTGGTGCCGGATGTACATGTCGGCGGGCACGGGCCCGCTGGGCAGCGGGAGAGTTACTCCGCGGCCTCGGCGGGAGCCGGCTCGCCGGCACCGCCCTGCTCTTCCTTCTTGACGCGAAGCGCCTCCGCCGTGCGGACGAACTTCGACGGGAGCGCCTGGAAGAGCGCCGCAGCCTGGGACTGCTTGCCCTTCATGGCGCCCGCCAGCTTGGCGAGCAGCACCTCGCGGGACTCGAGGTCCGCGAGCTTCTTGATCTCGTCGGCGGACAGCGCCTTGCCGTCAAGGACACCGCCCTTGATGACGAGAGCGGGGTTCTCCTTGGCGAAGTCACGGAGACCCTTCGCCGCCTCGACCGGGTCACCGGTCACGAAAGCGACGGCCGACGAACCCGCGAACAGGTCGTCGAGCGTGGTGATCCCGGCCTCGTTGGCCGCGATCTTGGTCAGCGTGTTCTTCACCACACGGTACTGAGCGTTCTCACCGAGCGAACGGCGCAGCTCCTTGAGCTGCGCGACGGTGAGACCGGTGTACGCGGTCACAACAGCAGCGTTGGAGGTACGGAACTTGTCCGTCATCTCCTCGACGGCCGCGACCTTGTCAGGCCTCGCCATGAGCCTCGGCCTCCTTCCGGGTGATGAGGACCGCATCGGCCGGGCAAGGAGGCTGAACAAAACGAAACGCCCCGGCGCAGGCGCTCGGGGCGTAACTCGACCGTACGGGCTCGCGGCCCGATCGGGAGTCCATCCACAATCACCTGCGCAGGTCGTCCGCAGCTAGCGGATCCTTCGGCCGCCGCGCCCCCGGGGAGGCACAGCAACGACCAGCGGTCTTTGGCTTCGGTGGAAGGCTACGCGAACGGGCCGCGGCCAGGCAAATCGGCTCTCGGGCAGGTCACTGCTGGGCGAGGGCGTCCTCGAAGTTCATGGTGTCCGAGGCCAGCGGCTCCTCGACGGTGACCTTGGTGCCGTAGTCCGAGTAGTAGACCGTCGAGTCGTACTTCCCGTTGTTGCTGTCGGCCTGCTCCCGCTTCTTGACCAGCAGGTTCTTACCGTCGATCCACAGGTCGATGGTCTCGGTCTCCATGCCGGAGGTCTCCAGCTGCTTCTGCAGCGCCGTGAGGTCGCTCTCGGAGAGGTCCTTGGACTGCATCTTGGCCAGCTCGGAGACCTTCACCGTGCCGGTGTAGTGGGTCGCCTTGACGCCCTTGACCGACTCCGAGCCCACGCTCTTGACCTGGCCGGTGGCGATCAGCAGCTGCACCGAACGCGCCGGGTCGGTGTTCTGCATCTGGTCCTTGAGGAACTCGCCGGAGGCGCCGGCCTGCTTGGCCAGGGTGTCGTAGTCGTACTTCATCCAGTGCTTGCCGCCCGCCTGCGCCGCGAACTCGGGGCCGAGGTTCATGAACATCGCGTCGGGCGTGTAGCGAGCCTCCATGGGCTTGCCCGCCAGCGGCGAGTTCTGGACCGACCCGCCCTTCTGCGTGATGGTCATGTTGGCGCGCATACCGTCCGCCCAGTCCATCGCACCGGACATGGTCGAGTTCTGCGCACCCATCTGCGTGGTGCCCTCGACCTTGGCCGAGTGCTGCTGGTCCGTCTGCTGCGAGGCGAGCTTGAGGGCGGCGAGCGGGCCGCCCACCGACTCGGCGGCCTTGTCGGAGCCCTTGTTCGACTTGTCGCTGTCGGCCTTGTCGCTCCCACAGGCCGTGAGACCGGCCACCAGAACCACACCGCTGAGCACCGCCGCACTCCGAGCAGCGAAACGAGTACCGCGCACAGGTCCCCCTATGTCTTTGCTTCTTATTTATCTTTTACGACTGCTGAGACTGTATCTGAGGGGACGCCCAACGCAGTGAGCCGGGTTCCCGCCCTCCACTCGGGAGGTGCGGGAACCCGGCTCACAGGGGTTGAGTGCCGCCTCATACGGCACTCAGAGCGCGCTCAGCACGCGTTCTGGCGCGTGCTCAGAGCGTGCTCAGACGGCCTCGTCCTCGACCAGCAGGTTGCGGGTGCGGTTGGCGTCCAGCGGGATGCCAGGGCCCATGGTGGTGGTCAGGGTCGCCTTCTTGATGTAGCGGCCCTTGGCGGCGGACGGCTTGAGACGGTTGATCTCCTCGAGCGCCGCGGCGTAGTTCTCCACCAGCTTGGCCTCGTCGAAGGAGACCTTGCCGATGATGAAGTGCAGGTTCGAGTGCTTGTCGACGCGGAACTCGATCTTGCCGCCCTTGATGTCGGTGACGGCCTTGGCCACGTCGGGGGTGACGGTGCCGGTCTTCGGGTTCGGCATCAGACCACGCGGACCGAGCACCCGGCCCAGGCGGCCGACCTTGCCCATGAGGTCCGGGGTGGCGACGACGGCGTCGAAGTCCAGCCGGCCCTTGGACACCTCGTCGATCAGCTCGTCGGAGCCGACGATGTCGGCGCCGGCGGCCTCCGCGGCCGCAGCACGGTCACCGGTCGCGAAGACCAGGACCCGGGCGGTCTTACCGGTGCCGTGCGGAAGGTTCACGGTGCCACGGACCATCTGGTCGGCCTTGCGCGGGTCGACACCCAGACGCATGGCCACCTCGACGGTCGCGTCGAACTTGGCGGCGGAGGTCTCCTTGGCGAGCCGAACGGCCTCGAGCGGGGCGTACACGCGCTCCCGGTCGATCTTGGCGTCCGCGCTGCGGAGAGTCTTGCTGCGCTTCACTGCTGCTCCTGAAAGGTTGTGGAGTCGTGGTCCGGGCCGCGCTTGGCCCTGCCACGGTGGTGCTACGGGAGTGTCAGCCCTCGACCGTGATGCCCATGGAGCGGGCGGTGCCGGCGATGATCTTCTCGGCGGCGTCCAGGTCGTTGGCGTTCAGGTCGGGCATCTTGGTGGTGGCGATGTCGCGGACCTGGTCGCGGGTGATCTTGGCGACCTTGGTCTTGTGCGGCTCGCCGGAGCCCTTCTCCACACCCGCGGCCTTGAGGATCAGCTTGGCGGCCGGCGGAGTCTTGGTGACGAAGGTGAAGGAACGGTCCTCGTAGACCGTGATCTCCACCGGCACGACCATGCCGCGCTGCGACTCGGTCGCGGCGTTGTAGGCCTTGCAGAACTCCATGATGTTGACGCCGTGCTGGCCCAGCGCGGGGCCGACCGGCGGAGCCGGGTTCGCGGCACCGGCCTGGATCTGGAGCTTGATCAGCCCCGTGACCTTCTTCTTCTTGGGAGGCATGCTCTCTCCGGGTCTTAGTGAGAGGTGATTCGCCTCCGAACCGGATCATCCGGATGGAGGCATACCGCACAACAGTAACGGGTATAGCTGTGCGGCCTAAAACCGAGCAGGTCAGACAGGCCGCGAAAGCCCGTCTGACCTGATCGGAAGGTTCGTATGGTCAGTTCTTCTGGATCTGGTCGAAGCTCAGCTCGACCGGGGTCTCCCGGCCGAAGATCTCCACCAGGCCCTTGACCTTCTTCGAGTCGGCGTTGATCTCGTTGATCGTCGCCTGAAGCGTCGCGAAGGGGCCGTCGGTGACCGTGACCGAGTCGCCCACCTCGAAGTCCAGCACCTGGACCTCGACCTTGCGGCTCGGCGCCGGCAGACCCGCCTCCTCGGCGGCGGCCTTGGCGGCCTTCTCCTCGGCCTCCGGGGCGAGCATCTTGACGATCTCGTCCAGGGTCAGCGGGTACGGGTCGTACGCGTTGCCCACGAAGCCGGTGACGCCCGGGGTGTTGCGGACCACGCCCCAGGACTCGTTCGTCAGGTCCATGCGCACCAGCACATAGCCGGGCAGCTTGTTCTGGCGCACGGTGCGGCGGTCGCCGTTCTTGATCTGGACGACCTCTTCCTGCGGCACCTCGGCCTGGAAGATGTAGTCCTCGACGTTCAGCGATACGGCGCGCTGCTCGAGGTTGGTCTTCACGCGGTTCTCGTAGCCCGCGTAGGTGTGGATGACGTACCACTCGCCGGGGAGGGTACGCAGCTCCTCACGCAGGGCCTCGACCGGGTCGACCGCGATCTCTTCTTCGGCGGTCTCTTCCTCGGCCTCTGCGTCAGCCTCTTCTTCGGCCTCTTCTGCGTCGGCCTCGGCAGCGTCCTCGGCCGCCAGGACAGCGTCCTCGTCCTCGACGCGGACCGCATCCTTCTCGGCCGGCTCTCCCGCCTCAGCCTCCGCAGCCTCGGCCTGGTCCTCATCGGCAGCCTCGATGATGTCGAGCTCGTCCTCATCGGACTCGACGGCCGCGGCGGCCTCGTTCAGGTTCGGGTCAGACACGGTGGCTGCTTCTTCCTGGCTTCAAGAGGGGTGGAACGTACGAAGGGGCAACTCGGGACAGCGCCACCCTTCGAGGGTCAGCCAAAGACGTACTTGATGGCTTGGTTGAACCCATAGTCAATCACGGTAACGATGCCGATCATGATGAGCACAAAGACGATCACCACAGTGGTGTACGTCGACAGCTGGCCACGCGTGGGCCACACGACCTTGCGCAGCTCAGCGACGATCTGGCGGTAGAAGAGCGCGAGCCTGCCGAAGGGCCCCTTCTTGGCGCGCTTGCCACCACGACGGCTCTTCTTGGCCGCCACCTCTTCTTCGGGACGACCGCTTTCAGGCGTCGCGGTGGAGCCAAGGGCTTCCGTCACTACGTCCTCACCTGAATCCGGGTCGTGGCCGTGCCGCGTCCGGCCCGGCCGCACAGCGGTGCATTCTCAGTACGCGCCCACGCACCCTGGTAAACGTGCGTGTAGCAGGGCCGGAGGGACTTGAACCCCCAACCGCTGGTTTTGGAGACCAGTGCTCTACCAATTGAGCTACGACCCTTTGCGGCTCCACCCAACCTACCGCATCCACCCGGCTCCATGGAGTGCGCGAGGCGAAACGGCTGTTGAGCGGCCAACGACGGATGAGTGTACGTGGTCCAGGGCCGGGCGTCGAACGAGAAGCGCCCATGGCGCCCTTAAACCCGTGTGCCGCGCTATTCGTCGGTCTGGGACGATGCACATATGACCGCTGCTAACCCTCCTGCACAGTCCCCGACAGAGCGCCGTGTCTCCGCCCGTATCGGAGCCATTTCCGAGTCCGCCACGCTCGCCGTCGACGCCAAGGCCAAGGCCCTCAAGGCCGCCGGGCGTCCGGTGATCGGCTTCGGCGCGGGCGAGCCCGACTTCCCCACGCCCGACTACATCGTCGAGGCGGCGGTGGAGGCCTGCCGCAACCCGAAGTACCACCGCTACACCCCGGCCGGCGGGCTGCCCGAGCTCAAGGCCGCGATCGCCGCGAAGACGCTGCGCGACAGCGGCTACGAGGTCGAGGCGGCGCAGGTCCTGGTGACCAACGGCGGCAAGCAGGCGATCTACGAGGCGTTCGCGGCGATCCTGGACCCGGGCGACGAGGTCATCGTCCCCGCCCCGTACTGGACCACCTACCCCGAGTCGATCCGGCTCGCGGGCGGCGTCCCGGTCGACGTCGTCGCCGACGAGACCACCGGCTACCGGGTCTCCGTGGAGCAGCTGGAGGCGGCCCGCACCGAGCGCACCAAGGTGCTGCTCTTCGTCTCCCCGTCCAACCCCACCGGCGCCGTCTACCCGCGTGAGCAGGTCGAGGCGATCGGGCGCTGGGCGGCCGAGCACGGGCTGTGGGTGCTCACCGACGAGATCTACGAGCACCTGGTGTACGGGGACGCGGAATTCCACTCGCTGCCGGTCGTGGTGCCCGAGCTGCGGGACAAGTGCATCGTGGTCAACGGCGTGGCGAAGACGTACGCCATGACCGGCTGGCGGGTGGGCTGGCTCATCGGCCCCAAGGACGTCGTCAAGGCCGCGACCAACCTCCAGTCGCACGCCACCTCCAACGTGAGCAATGTCGCACAGGCCGCGGCCGTGGCCGCCGTCGCGGGCGACCTGGACGCCGTGGCGGCGATGCGCGAGGCCTTCGACCGCCGCCGCCGCACCATCGTGCGGATGCTGAACGAGATCGACGGCGTGGAGTGCCCCGAGCCCGAGGGCGCCTTCTACGCCTACCCGTCGGTGAAGGCCCTGATCGGCAAGGAGATCCGCGGCAAGCGCCCGCAGAGCTCCGTGGAGCTGGCCGAGCTGATCCTGGAGGAGGCCGAGGTCGCGGTCGTCCCGGGCGAGGCCTTCGGCACCCCGGGCTATCTGCGGCTCTCGTACGCGCTGGGCGACGAGGACCTGGTCGAGGGGATCTCCCGGCTGCAGAAGCTGTTGGGCGAGGCGCGCGACTGATTTCGCGCGCTTCCCCCTCTCTTTCGCGCACTCCCCCTCAGAGGCGCGTGACGCGGGCGCTCGGCGATGGCCGGGCGCCCGCGCCCCTTTGGACCCGCATTCAGGTAGACCCGCATTCATGTGCGGGCAAGCCCCCGTTCGGCGAAAGCGGTACCGGCGTGCTCCGGGCTGGGGCAGTATCTGCAGATGGCACGTGACGTACATCTGCTCCCCAAAGCGCATCTCCATCTGCATTTCACCGGCTCCATGCGTCCCGCCACGCTGCTCGAGCTCGCCGACAAGTACGGCGTCCACCTCCCGGAAGCGCTCAGCGGCGGCGAGCCCCCCAAACTGCGGGCCACCGATGAGCGCGGCTGGTTCCGGTTCCAGCGGCTGTACGACATCGCGCGGTCCTGTCTGCGCGAGCCCGAGGACATCCAGCGGCTGGTGCGCGAGGCCGCCGAGGAGGACGTACGGGACGGCGCCAAGTGGCTGGAGATCCAGGTCGACCCCACCTCGTACGCCCCGCGTCTTGGCGGTCTGATCCCGGCGCTGGAGATCATCCTGGACGCCGTGGAGACCGCCTCACGGGACACCGGGCTCGGGATGCGGGTGCTGGTCGCCGCCAACCGTATGAAGCACCCCTTGGAAGCGCGCACGCTGGCCCGGCTGGCGGTCCGCTTCGCCGACCGCGGCGTCATCGGCTTCGGGCTGTCCAACGACGAGCGGCGCGGCCTGGCCCGGGACTTCGACCGGGCCTTCGCCATCGCCCGCGACGGCGGCCTGCTGGCGGCCCCGCACGGCGGCGAGCTGTCGGGCCCCAGCAGCGTCCGCGACTGCCTGGACGACCTCGGCGCCCAGCGGGTGGGCCACGGCGTACGGGCCGCCGAGGACCCCCGGCTGCTGCGCCGGCTCGCCGAGCGCGGCGTGACCTGCGAGGTGTGCCCGTCCTCGAACGTGGCCCTGGGCGTCTACGAGAAGCCGGAGGACGTGCCGCTGCGCACGCTGTACGAGGCCGGGGTGCCGATGGCGCTGGGCGCCGACGACCCGCTGCTGTTCGGGTCGCGGCTGGCGGCCCAGTACGAGCTGGCGCGGGAGCACCACGGCTTCACGGACACGGAGCTGGCCGAGCTGGCCCGCCAGTCCATCCGCGGCTCGGCGGCCCCCAAGGACGTGGCGGCGCGGCTGCTCGCGGACATCGACGCCTGGCTGGTGGCCGGGTGAGCGAGGCGACGGCCACTCACCGTCGCGCCCCTCTGCAATGAGCGCTGGGCCGACCGGGCGTCTTCTCAGTCGGCCCTGTGCGCGCTCTTCACGGCGCGCATCGCGCTGTGGGCGGGCGCCGCGCTCGTCGACACGTCGGTGCCGCTGGCGCAGGGCCCGGTGGCCGGTCGGTCCTGGGGAGGCGCCGGCCGGTCTCAGAGGCTGACGCCGACCGTCACCGGCTCGTTGACGAGCGTGACCCCGAAAGCGGCCTCGACCCCGGCGACGACCTCGCGGGCGAGCGCGAGCAGGTCCTCGGTCGTGGCCTCGCCGCGGTTGGTCAGGGCGAGGGTGTGCTTGGTGGAGATGCGTGCCGGGCCGGTGCCGTAGCCCTTGGTGAAGCCCGCCTTGTCGATCAGCCATGCGGCGGAGGTCTTGATCCGCCCCTCCCCCGCCGGATAGGCGGGCGGGGTGACGTCGGGGCCCAGGCGCTCGGCGACGCGGGCCAGGAAGGCGGCGTGGGCCTCTTCGGTCAGGATCGGGTTGGTGAAGAAGGAGCCCGCGGACCAGGTGTCGTGGTCCTGCGGGTCGAGGACCATCCCCTTACCCGCGCGGAGCTTCAGGACCTCGTCGCGGGCGGTGGCCACGGGCACCCGCTCCCCCGCCTCCACACCGAGGGCGCGGGCGGTCTCCGCGTACTTGATCGGCGCGGACAGGCCGTCCGCGTCCTCCAGCGCGAAGCGCACCCGCAGCACCACATGGCGCCCCGGGTCGGCCTTGAAGCGGCTGTGGCGGTAGGAGAAGCCGCAGTCGGCGTTCGGGATGGTCACGACGGTCTCGGTGCGCCGGTCGTAGGCGACGACCTCGGTGATCGTGGCCGAGACCTCCTGGCCGTACGCGCCCACGTTCTGGATCGGCGTCGCCCCCGCGGAGCCGGGGATTCCGGCCAGGCACTCGATCCCGGCGAGTCCGGCCCCGACCGTACGGGCCACCGCGTCCGACCAGTTCTCGCCCGCCGCCAGCTCCAGCCGGCCGCCGTCGAGGGTGAAGCCGCTGGTCGCGATGCGCAGGGCGGTGCCGTCGAAGCCCTTGTCGGCGATGACCAGATTGCTGCCGCCGCCTATGACCAGCAGCGGGGTCCCGGCCGCGTCGGCCTCCCGGACTGCCGCGATCACCTCGCCGTCGGTGGTGGCCGTGAGCAGCCGGCCGGCCGGGCCGCCGAGGCGGAAGGTGGTGAAGGGGGCCAGGGGCGCGTCGTGGAGTTCCTGCACGCGCTCAAGAGTACGGGGGCGCCCCGGCGGGGCCTGGTCTGGCCTGGTCTGGCCCGTGGGGCGCCTCTCGTGCTCCCTGCCGCCGGGCGGTCTCAGGCGAGGCGGACGACGGCGCGGGCCCGGCCCAGCACCTTCTGCCCCGCGCTGGTCGCCACGACGTCGACGCGGACCGTACGGGCCTCGTCGTCCAGCTTGGCGGCGACCTTGGCGGTCACCTCGACGACCGAGCCCTTCTCGTCGTTCGGCACGACGACCGGCTTGGTGAAGCGCACCCCGTACTCCACGACGGCCGCCGGGTCCCCGGCCCAGTCGGTCACCACACGGCCCGCCTCGGCCATGGTGAACATGCCGTGCGCGATGACGTCGGGGAGGCCGACCTCTTTGGCGAACTTCTCGTTCCAGTGGATCGGGTTGAAGTCCCCCGACGCGCCCGCGTACTGGACGAGGTCCGCGCGGGTCACGGGGAATTCCTGCGCGGGCAGCTCGGTGCCGACCTCGACGTCGTCGTACGAGACCTTGGCTGTCATCTGCCGTCCTTTGCTGCCGGGGCGTCTGCTGCCTGGGCGTCCTGGGTCTGCGCCGGGATGTCCTGGACCGCCGCCGGGGTGTCCTGGGCCGCCGGGGTGACCTGGGCCTCGACGGCGCGGGCCACGAGGGTCGTGTAGGAGGTCACCACGTGCTCCCCGGCCTCATCGTGCACCTCGCCGCGGACGGACAAAATGTCATTACCGGCCAGCGACTTGATCGAGTCGATCGTCGAGGTGACCGTGAGGCGATCGCCCGCGTGCAGCGGACGGGTGTAGACGAACCTCTGGTCGCCGTGCACCACCCGGCTGTAGTCCAGGCCCAGCTGCGGGTCCTCGATCACCTGCTGCCCGGCGGCCTTGAAGGTGAGCGCGAAAACAAAGGTCGGCGGGGCGATCACATCGGGGTGGTCGAATGCCTTGGCCGCCTCCGGATCGAAGTACACCGGATTGGCGTCGCCGATCGCCTCGGCGAATTCGCGGATCTTCTCCCGGCCGACCTCATAGGGCGCGGTGGGCGGGTAGGACCGCCCGACGAACGACTGGTCGAGCGCCATCGACTCGGCACCTCCTGTGATGGTGGAACGAAACAAGGCCGCCCCCGCATGTGGGGGGCGACCTTGAATGCGGTCTATACGATCGATCTGACCGTCGTGTTTATCGCGTCTCGCGGTGCGCGGTGTGCGCGTTGCAACGCGGGCAGTGCTTCTTCAGCTCAAGACGATCCGGGTCGTTACGCCGGTTCTTCTTGGTGATGTAGTTCCGCTCCTTGCACTCCACGCAGGCCAGCGTGATCTTCGGGCGGACGTCGGTGGCAGCCACGTGAGTGCTCCTTGACGAACGGATGGATGAACGCAGAAATAGTAGCCGATCGAAGGACCGAACCCACAATCGGCTACAGTGAGTAGCGGTGACCGGACTTGAACCGGTGACACAGCGATTATGAGCCGCTTGCTCTACCGACTGAGCTACACCGCTGCGATGCGATTGATCCCCCACCCGACCTGAGCCGAGCGGGACATCTCACACATCAGAGCCCCAATACGGAATCGAACCGTAGACCTTCTCCTTACCATGGAGACGCTCTGCCGACTGAGCTATTGGGGCGAGCGATGAAGACATTACACGCTCGGGCGCCGAAGGTGAAATCCGTATCGGGGGTGCCGTCACGGTCCGCCACCGCCCGCTCAGGCACCACACCAGTACGACTATTCGGCTCCTCCCGGAAGCCGCCCGCGGCGCGCCCTAGGCTCGGGCTCGGATCACGCTGAGCGATCTTGAGCCCAGGACATCCACAGGACATCCATCCACCGGACATCCAGGAGCGCGATGCCCGACAGCCATCCGCAGCGGCAGCCCCATACCCCCGACGGCGCGGCCGGCACGGCGCCCGAGGACGCCCCCGCGCTGGTGCTCGGCGGCGTCCGGCTCGCCGACGGCCGCACCGTGGACGTACGGGTCTGCGGCGGCCGCATCGAGGCGGTCGGCACGGCGGGCAGCCTGATCCCCGGCACCCGCCTCGACCTCGACGGCTATCTGCTGCTCCCGGCCCCCGCCGAACCGCACGCCCACTGCGACACCGCCCTCACCGCCGACACCGTCGGGCCCGTCTCGCACACGCCCGAGGACGTCCAGCGGCGCACCACCGAGGCCGCCCTGATGCACCTCGGCCACGGGGCGACCGCGCTGCGGACCCATGTGCCCATCGGCGGGGTGCACGGGCTGCGGTCCCTGGAAGCCGTCCTGCGCGCCCGGGAGACCCTGCGCGGGCTCACCGACCTGTCCTCCGTGGCGGTGCCCCGGGTGCTGACCGGCGCGGCCGGGGCGGACGGCCTGGCGATCCTTCGGGACGCCGTGAAGATGGGCGCCGGGGTCATCGGCGGCTGCCCCGACCTCGACCCCGACCCCACCGGCCATGTGGAGGCCGTCCTCGATATCGCCGCCCGCCACGGCTGCGCCGTCGACCTGCACACGGACGGTGACGACCCGGCCCGCCTCGCCCGGCTCGCGGCCATGGCCGGCGGGCTGCGGCCGGGCGTCACGATCGGCCCCTGCGGGGGGCTGGCGCGGCTGCCGCGCGATGTGGTGGCACGGGTGGCGGACCGGCTCGCGGCGGCGGGCGTCACGGTCGTATGCCTGCCCCAGGGCGACTGCGGCGGACTGGAGGACCGGCGCGCACGAGGGGCGTACGCCCCGAGCTGCGCGCCGGTGCGGCTGCTGCGCTCGGCCGGGGTCCGGGTGGCCGCGGGCAGCGGGGCGCTCCGGGACGCCGCCAACCCGGTCGGGCGCGGCGACCCGCTGGAGGCCGCCTTCCTCCTGGCCTCGCGGGGCGAGGCCGAGCCCGAGGAGGCGTACGAGGCGGTCTGCGGGCGCGCCCGGGCCGCGCTGGGGCTGCCCGAGGTGCGCGTGGAGGCCGGGTTCCCGGCGGAGCTGCTCGCGGTGCGCGGGGACGGCCTGCCGGGCGTGCTCTCGCTCGCGTACAGCCGGGTGGTGGTCCACCAGGGGCGCGTGGTGGCGCGGACGAGCGCGGTGCGCGAGTACTGCGCCTCGGCGGCCGCGGCGGCGCTGGACCTGCCGCGGCAGGCGCGGACGGGCCACAGCGGCCGGCCGCAGCCGCCGGCGGACTGAACCGGGGGCTGGGGATCAGTGGTTCCGGGCGCTCACCGTGTCCGTCGGGCGCAGGACGCCGAGGTCGCCGAGGTCGACGGTCCGCCCGTCGATATCGCCGGCACCCCCGGGCTCCAGCGCATCGCCGTCCATGACGAAGTGATCTCCGGAGATCGCGTCCGCGGCGTCGGTCCCGTCGTCGATCCCGCCCAGCATCATTCCGCCGGCCGCCTCCATCAGCTCCTTGAAGTCGAGCTCGGTGGCGCCGGACGGGGCGGTGATCTTCCCGCCCTCCCCGAACGTCAGCTTGAGCGGCAGCTTGTCGCCCTTCTTCAGCCCCTCGGCGAACGGAGCGAGATCCGCGCTGGCCTCGGCGAGCGCGCCGTTCTTGATGGCGAAGTCGACCGCGATCTTCTTGTTCGGCACATCCTTGAAGTCCTTGGCGGTCGGCAGGTCCTCGCCGCCCGGGATCCCGTCGGAGAACGGCCGCAGCTCGGTGAAGACACCGGTCAGCAGGGTCCGTACGGGCCCCGTGGCCACCACATGGTCCGCCCCGTCACGGCGGCCCTTGTCCTTCAGGGTCACCTCGCGCGCGAAGAGCTTCTTGAGCGACTTGGTGATCTTCCGGCTGGTCTCGGGGGAGACCTCGGATGCGCCGTCCCCCTTCTTGCCCCCGTCCTTGGCACCGAACCCGTCGCGGGCCTTCTCCAGCTCGGCGGTGTCGACCTTGACCCACCCGCCGTCGAAGAGCTTCCGCAGCACCTTGCCGCCCGGCATGTCCTCGGGCAGTTCGTCGACGGACGGCACGGGCTCGCCGCTCAGCTTGCCGAACGCCCGCATGTCCAGCCGTATGTACGCCGTCTCGCCCATGATCCGGTACTCGACGAGATCGCCGTCGGGCCCGCTGAGCTTCACCCGGGCGCCGACGAGGTCCTTGTCCTTGGCCTCCGCCAGCGGCTTCTTGGCCTGCATGGACACGCTGACCCGCATCCCGGCCAGCGCCTCCGCCTCCTCGCGCGTCATCGGCTCCGCCGCGCTGTCGCTCTTGGAGAGGGCGATCAGCTGCTCGGGCGTCGCGTCGAGGTCCAGCTCCACCGAGAGGGAGCGGCGCTCGCCGAGCTTGTCGGCCGCGTTCTCCAGCTTCTTCCCCGCCGAGACGTTCTCGATCGTGCCGCACGCGGCGACGCCGGTGACCAGCACGGTCGTACAACCGACGGCGACGAGGGACTTACGGATGGCGGTCATGGCGGTACGGGGCTCCTCCAGTCGGCTGAACAGACGCCAGCGCCTGATCTCCCCATCAGACTCGCGAGTGCCGACGAGGGTTGCACGGCGTACGGTCGGGATCATGCGCATTGTCATCGCAGGAGGACACGGTCAGATCGCGCTGCGGCTGGAGCGGCTGCTCGCCCGGCGCGGCGACGAGGTCGCGGGCATCATCCGCCGCCCCGAGCAGGCGGGCGACCTGCTGGCGGCCGGGGCCGAACCGGTCGTCCGCGATCTGGAACAGGCCTCGGTGGACGACGTCGCCCAGCACCTGGAGGCCGCCGACGCCGCGGTCTTCGCGGCCGGCGCGGGCCCCGGCAGCGGCACCACCCGCAAGGAGACGGTCGACCACGGCGCCGCCGTGCTCTTCGCCGACGCGGCCGAGCGGGCCGGCGTACGGCGGTTCCTCATCGTCTCCTCCATGGGCACCGACCGCGAGATCCCCGAGGACACCGACCCGGTCTTCGCCGCCTACCTGCGCGCCAAAACCGAGGCGGACGCCGCCGTACGGGCCCGCCAGGCCCTCGACTGGACCGTCCTGCGACCGGGCCGCCTGACGGACGACCCGGGCACCGGCCGGGTCACCCTGGCCGAGCACGTCGAGTACGGCTCGGTGACCCGCGACGACGTGGCCGCCGTCCTGCTCGCCCTCCTCGACGAGCCCCGTACGGCGGGCCGCACGCTGGAGCTGGTGAAGGGCCCGACGCCGATCACGGAGGCGGTGCGGGCCACAGCGTCCTGAACGATGTCCTGAGCGAGGTCCCGCGTGATGTCCTGAGCGATGTACCTGGGCCCTAGAAATCCACCCGGGTGGCGTCATCCGCCCGGGCCACGGACTCCTGTGCGTACCGCCGCTCGTAGGCGTCCCGGATCCGCTCGATCTGCGGATCGTGCTCGCGCGCCTCGGACACCGGGTACAGCAGGATCAGCTCGTACGACCGCTCCCGCTCGATCGTCCCGTTCCGGTCCCGCCACTGCCCCCGCCCGTCCTGGATCGTCAGCCCTGACGGAAAGCTCGGCGTGACCTCCTCGTCGACGAAGGCCATGAACTGCTTGTCGGTCACGGGCGGCCCGCCGTCGGGCCGCTGCGTCCCGAAGAACAATCGGGTCTCGACGTACGGCTTGCCCCGGCTGACGGCGGAGGCAGCGGACGCGGCGGACGCGGGCTCGTCGTCGAGCGCGGCGTACGCGGCGACGGGCGTGGCCGCGGCGAGAGCGAAGGCCACTCCGACGGCGGCGAGCCGCATGCGCGGCTTCAAGGTCACCATCCCCTGATCATCCCGCCATCCCGCGCGCCCGCGACAGACCGCCTCCCGGCGCCTCAGAGTCGTACGGGCAGCCGCAGCAGGTGGAAGCCGTCCGCAGGCCAGTGCCCGAATTCCAGTTCGTCCCGCCGGACCGCGAGCGCCGCGGCCGGCCGCCGGATGAGCACCTGGTCGAAGACCACCGAGGCGACGAGACGGCCGAGGGCCGCGCCCAGGCAGTAGTGGGCGCCGTGGCCGAAGGCGAGATGGCCGTCGCCACGGCCGAACTCCCGGGTGATGTCGAGCCGTTCGGGCGCCTCCCCGTACTCCCGCGGGTCGTGGTTGGCGGCGAGCAGGGCCACGGTCACCGGCTCGCCCTTCCTCAGCGCGGTCCCGGCGAACTCGAAGTCCTCGGTGGCGTACATCGAGGCGCCGATCCGCACGAGGGTGACATAGCGGAGCAGTTCGGGCACGGCACGCCCCAGCAGCTCGGGCTCGGCGCGGAGCTGGGCCAGCTGGTCGGGGTGGTCGAAGAGGGCGAGGAGCGCGTGGGCGAGGAAGAGGGCGGGCGGGGTGATGCCCGTACTGATGAGCAGGAAGACCACCGAGACCAGCTCGTCCTCGGTGAACGCCTCGTCGCCGTCCCCGCCCTTGCTGTCCCTGCCGCCTTCGATCAGGGCGGAGATCAGATCGTCGGTGGGCTCGGCCCGCCGCCGCGCGATCAACTCCTTGACGTAGTCCACGATGCCCACGAGCCCGTCGGCCATCCGGCTGCCGTCGCCGTACGCGAAGTCGCGTATCCAGTCGCACACCCGGCCCCGGTCCGCCTCGTCGACGCCCACCAGCTCACAGATGACGACGGTGGTCAGCGGATACGCGAACTCACCCAGCAGATCCGCCTCGCCCTTCTCGGCCAGCCCACGGATCAGCTCCTCCGCGGTCCGCTCCACGAACGACCGGAGCGCAGCGACGCGCCGGGCGGTGAACGCCCGGGTCAGCGGGGCGCGGCGCCGGGCGTGGTCCTCGCCGTCGAACAGCGCCAGGTGACCGGCGACGTACTTCGCGTACTCGGCCGGAAAACCCTCGAACGCCGCCTCCACCAGCTCGGCCTGCGGATCCCCTCCCCCGGCCCCGCCGGGCACCTTGGAACGGTCCCGGATGAGCCGCGGCTCGGCCAGCGCCGCCTTGACGTCGGCGTAGCGGGTGACGAGCCGGGCCGGGGTCGTCAGCCCCGGCAGCACCACCTGGGGGAGCTGGTCCTGCGCACGGAATTTCCGCGTAGGCGCCGACCGGATCCTCGACGAGCTCCGGGGTGAGATGGACGGGGGCGGTGGCGGTGGTGGCGGTGCTGTGTTGTGAGGTCATACCGCAGATCCTGCGGACGGTGGCCTTCACCGCGGTTTCGGGGCGGTTTCACGGCGGCCCGGACGGCCGCGGATGCCGACGCGAATATCGGCTGCCACCACTCGTGCCCCCCGAAGGTAGGGGTGCATTCCATGCTCTCGGGGGAGGTGCGCGGCCGATGACCAGCGCAGAGTAGAGGCGAGGGAAGGATGGAGATATGAGCCTGCATTCATCGCGCTTTACCTCGCGTCGTTCCGCACTCATTATCGGCATCTTCTTCGCGGTGGTCGCCCTGGTCACTTTCGCGATCTTCTTCTACGCCGCAAGCGCAGATTCCTCACCCGGGACGACCACACCACGGGAATCCCACTCCTCGACCAAGTCGCCCGCTCCATCCAAATCCAAATACAAATCGAAATCCAAATCCCCCAAACACCGGTCCCACTCGGCCACTCCTCCTGAAGCGCAGCCGTCCACGCCGGATCAGCCCCCGCCCGATACGCCGTCCGACCAGCCATCAGACCAGCCACCGCCCGCGCAGCCCCCGCCCCAACCGCCACCGCAGGACACCCAGCAGCCTCAGCCGGACCCGAACCAATCCCAGCCCGACCCCAACCAACAGCAGCAGCAGCCCCAACCGGACCCCAACCAATCCCAACCGCAACCGGACCCCAACCAGCAGCAACAGCCCCAGCCGGACCCGAATCAGCAGCAGCAACCCCAGCCCGACCCGAACCAATCCCAACAGCCCCAACCCCAGCCGCCCCCGCCGCCTCCCCCGCCCCAGCAGCCGCCGCCCCAGCCGCCTCCACAGCAACCGCCCCCGCAGCCGCCTCAGCAGCCGACCGCGCCATGACGTCGCTCCGGACGACGCAAACGGCCCGTGAGCAGGCGCTGATCACGGGCCGTATTCCATGAATTGATTGCCCGTGGTCACCATCGCTTCAGCGGGGTCGTAAAGACAAGCTCGGTGCGATCCCCGGACAACGTGATGTCGGAGAATTCCACGACCCGGCCGTTGATGTCGACGGAGATCTTCCGGAGGAGAATCACCGAGACGCCCTTCTTCAGCCCGAGTTCTTCGGCTTCCTCCACGGTCGGCGGGCGGGCCGTAATCCGCTCCTCTACGCGATCCAGCTCGATGCCGAGCGCATAAAGCTGGCTCTGCGTACCGCCGGGCCACGGTTCATTCGAATCGTCGAGCAGTTCCGGATCGGCCGCCACCACATCGCGTACGAGATACGAGCGCACCAGTGCGAGGGGGAAGTCCTCACGGCAGTTGGTGCGGTAGATCCGCTCCAGCAGCCGCGTACCGACCGGCACCCCGAACACCGCCGCCCGGTCCTCATCGGCCGTGGCCTCGCGGTACTCGGCGCGGAAGACGAGGTCGGCGGTCTCCAGCCCGGTGTCGTGCTCCGTGGAGCCGGTCTTCAGACGCTCGGCCCGCGACTGACGCGCCCGGTCCTTCTCCCACTGGTGCCGGTCATTGTTCCGCTCCACCCGCCGCCGACGCGGCTCGCGGACGAAGATCCCCATGTCGTGCTCACCGCCCTCATGAACAACAACGGCCCCTGGCCGCGTTTTCGCAGCTCAGGGGCCGTTTTCCCAGCGTGGCGGCGCCAGGATTCGAACCTGGGTAGGCTAAGCCGACGGATTTACAGTCCGCTCCCATTGGCCACTCGGGCACACCGCCTGGGATGTGACCAGGAGCTCCGTTCCCACTTTCGGGGAACCCCCTGGCGACGACGTAAACAATACCCGATGACAGGGGGTGCTCCGCCACTGGGTTGATCCCGTCTCGATCATGGCTGGGATGACTAGGCTGACCCGTGCGGTCCGGCGGGCCGTGCCCCTGACAGATCTATGTACGAGGAGCCAACTCAAGATGGCCGACTCCAGTTTCGACATCGTCTCGAAGGTCGAGCGGCAGGAGGTCGACAACGCTCTCAACCAGGCGAGCCGCGAGATCTCCCAGCGCTATGACTTCAAGAACGTCGGCGCTTCGATCGAGTGGTCAGGCGAGCGGATCGAGATGCGTGCCAACTCCGAGGAGCGGGTCAAGGCGATCCTCGATGTCTTCCAGTCCAAGCTGGTCAAGCGCGGGATCTCACTGAAGGCGCTGGACGCGGGCGAGCCGCAGGCCTCTGGCAAGGAATACAAGATCTTCGCCTCGCTGCAGGAGGGGATCTCCCAGGAGAACGCCAAGAAGGTTGCCAAGATCATCCGCGATGAGGGCCCGAAGGGCGTCAAGGCGCAGGTGCAGGGCGATGAGCTGCGGGTGACGTCCAAGAGCCGGGACGACCTGCAGACCGTCATCGCGCTGCTCAAGGGCAAGGACCTCGACTTCGCGGTGCAGTTCGTCAACTACCGGTGAACGTCACCACTGCCGGCTAGGGACCGCTCCCCGGCTCTCCTTCGCATGGGCGGGCAGCCTGTTCACGGGCTGCCCGCCCTTGGCATGTGTCTGCCGCCGGCTTCCGCTGGAGCGGCTACCAGCGGCCGGTCGCGAAGGGGCGGTCCGTGGAGACGATCTCGTGGCCCAGGGGGGTCAGGGATATCGGGATCAGCTTGAAGTTGGCCAGGCCCAGCGGGATGCCGATGATCGTCAGGCACAGGATGGTGCCGGTGATGATGTGGCCGAGCGCCAGCCACCAGCCCGCGAGGACGAGCCACAGCACGTTGCCGATGCAGGAGGGCGCTCCGGCGTCGCGGCGGGGGACGGCGGTGCGGCCGAAGGGCCAGAGGGCGAAGCCCGCGATGCGACAGGAGGCCATGCCGAACGGGATGCCGATGATGGTGGTGAAGAGGATCAGACCGGCGATCAGATAGGCGCAGGCGAGCCAGAAGCCGGAGAGGACGAGCCAGATCAGGTTGAGGATGGTCTTCACGGTCGGCGTCCTGCCATCTCCTCGAGGCGGGCGATGCGCTCCGCCATGGGCGGGTGGGTGGAGAAGAGCTTGGCCATGCCCTCGCCGGCGCGGAAGGGGTTCGCGATCATCAGGTGGCTCGCGGTCTCCAGGCGGGGCTCGGGCGGCAGCGGGAGCTGCTGGGTGCCCGTTTCGAGCTTGCGGAGGGCGTTGGCGAGGGCGAGGGGGTCGCCGGTGAGCTGCGCGCCGGAGGCGTCGGCCTCGTACTCGCGGGAGCGGCTGACGGCGAGCTGGATGATGGTGGCGGCGAGCGGGCCGAGGATCATGATCAGCAGCATGCCGAGGAAGCCGGGGCCCTCGTCGTCGTCGGAGCGGCCGATCGGGATCAGCCAGGCGAAGTTGACCAGGAACATCACGACGCTGGCGAGCGCGCCGGCGACGGACGAGATGAGGATGTCGCGGTTGTAGACGTGGCTGAGCTCATGGCCGAGCACGGCGCGCAGCTCGCGCTCGTCGAGGAGCCGGAGGATGCCTTCGGTGCAGCACACCGCCGCGTTCCGCGGGTTGCGGCCGGTCGCGAAGGCGTTGGGGGCCTCGGTCGGGGAGATGTAGAGACGCGGCATGGGCTGGCGGGCGGCGGTGGAGAGCTCGCGGACCATGCGGTAGAGCTGGGGGGCCTCGAACTCGCTCACGGGCCGCGCGCGCATGGCGCGCAGAGCGAGCTTGTCGCTGTTCCAATACGCGTACGCGTTGGTGCCGAGCGCCACCAGGACGGCGATGATCAGGCCCGTACGGCCGAAGAGGCTGCCGACGACAATGATGAGCGCGGACAGTCCCCCGAGGAGTACGGCGGTTTTGAGCCCGTTGTGCCGACGATGCACGGTGTGCCCTCCAAAAGATGCCGCAAGGGAACCCTTTTTTCGCGGTGTCTCCACCTTCCAGTGGACCCTTCCGCATTGGTCAACGCCATATGAAGGTCGCTGGTTCCCTAGTGCACACGTGGCGGGCCGTTGGGCCGTTGGAGTGAGACCTCAGGCAGCGGTCACAGCAGGGCGCCGGAGGCGAAGCGCAGGACGAGTTGCGGGGCGCCGGAGAGGGCGACGCCGAGCACGGCGGCGAGGCCGATGACCGCGGTGAGGGAGGCGGGGACCGCGCGGGTGGCGAGAGCGGGGGTGGCCGGGGCCGTCGGCTCGGCGGCGGGCGCGGGGGCTCCGGCGGGCGCGCGGAAGAGGACGGCCGTCCACTGGAGGTAGTAGTAGAGCGCGATCACGACGTTCACGGCCATGACGACGGCGAGCCAGCCCAACCCCGCGTCCACGGCTGCCGAGAAGACGGTGACCTTGGCGAACAGGCCGATGACGCCGGGCGGCAGCCCGGCCAGGCAGAGCAGGAAGAAGCCGAGCGCGAGGGCGGCCAGGGGGCGGGTGGCGTACAGGCCGCGGTAGTCGCTGAGGCGGCCTGTGGGGTGGGTGCGCGACACCAGGGCGACGACCGCGAAGGCACCGAGGTTCACGGCGGCGTACATCAGGGCGTACGCGACCGTGGAGCCGATGGCGTGGGCCGCGTCGCCGGAGGAATCGGCGTAGCCGGCCGCGGCGATGGGGACCAGCAAATAGCCCGCCTGGCCGACGGAGGACCAGGCCAGCAGGCGTACGGCGCTGTGCGCGCGCTCGGGGCGCTGGCGCAGCGCGGCGACGTTGCCCGCGGTCATGGTGAGCGCGGCCAGCACGGCGACGGCCGGGCCCCATACGTCGGCGTACGCGGGGAAGGCGAGGACGGTGACCAGGATGAGGCCGGAGAAGCCGACCGCCTTGCCGATGACGGAGAGGTACGCGGCCACCGGGATGGGGGCGCCGACGTAGGTGTCGGGGACCCAGAAGTGGAATGGCACGGCGGCGGTCTTGAAGGCGAAGCCCACCAGGGTGAGCACGACGCCGGCCTGGGCGAGCGTGTCCAGCCGCGGGTCGACGTGGCCGAGGGCGGCGGCGATCCGGGACAGGTGGAGGCTGCCGGTGGCGGCGTAGACGAAGCTGACGCCCATCAGCATGACGGCGGTCGCGGTGACCGAGGAGAGGAAGAACTTGAGGGCGGCCTCGGAGGAGAGGCGGTCGCCGCGGCGCAGCCCCACGAGCGCGAAGGCCGGCAGGGAGGCGACCTCCAGGGCGACGACGAGGGTGGCGAGGTCACGGGAGGCGGGCAGGAGAGCCGCGCCCGCGGCGGAGGACAGCAACAGGAACCAGAATTCGCCGGCGGGAAGTTTGCCGCCCTCTGCGGCGTCCCCGGCGTCGGCGTGTCCGGCGGCCCCGGCTTCACCGTCTCCGGCGTCCTTGGAGCCGCGGTTGTGGACCGTGCTCATGGACAGCAGGGCCGTCAGAAGGGCTCCGCCGAGCACCAGGAATTGGATGACGACGGCGAATTCGTCGGCCCTGTAGCTGCATACGTCCGGGTCGGAGGTCAGGCAGAAGGTGCTGCGGTCCCCGGCGCGGAGCGGCAGCAGGAGGAGCGCGGCCAGGGCCAGGCCCGCGGTCGCGAACCAGCCCAGGAGGGGTTTGTTCCGCTCGGCGAGGAAGAGGTCGGCGACCAGGACGGCCAGGGCGGCGACGGCGGCGACGGTGGGCGGGGCGATCGCGAGCCAGTCGACGGACTGGACGTAGCCTCCGGCGAGCGCGGTCATCAGTGGCCTCCCGCGAGAAGTTGCTGCACGGCCGGGTCGGTGAGGCCGAGGAGGGCCGCGGGCCACAGTCCGCCGAGGACGGTGAGGGCGACCAGCGGGGTCCAGGCGGCGAATTCGTAGCCGCGTACGTCCGCCAGGGCGGGGCGGAGCGGCCCGGCGGGTGCCCCGGCTCCCCCGCCAGCCCCGGCTCCCCCGCCAGCCCCTGCGGCTCCGGTGGCCCCTGCGGCTTCTCCGGGCCCGCCTGTCGCCCCACCCGTGGCTCCGCCTGCGGGGGCGCCTGCGGGGGCGCCGGTGAGCGTGCCGCCCATCTCGGCCTCCGGGTGCTCGCCCATGCAGACGCGGCGTACGACGACGAGCAGATAGGCGGCGGTCAGCAGGGTGCCCAGGCCCGCGAGCGCCATGAAGGTGAGGAATGCGGGGCGGCTCAGCCCGTCGGCGGGCTCGAACGCGCCGAACATGGCGAGCATCTCGCCCCAGAACCCGGCGAGCCCCGGCAGCCCCAGGGAGGCGACGGCGGCAAAGGCGACCAGTCCGCCCAGGCGCGGCGCCCGGCCGTACAGGGCCGCTCCGCCGGTGCCGGAGAGCTGGTCGAGGTCGGTGGTGCCGCAGCGGTCCTTGAGGGCGCCGACAAGGAAGAAGAGCAGGCCGGTGATCAGGCCGTGCGCGATGTTGGCGAACAGCGCGCCGTTGACCCCGGTCGGGGTGAGCGTGGCGATGCCGAGCAGAACGAAGCCCATATGGCCGACGGAGGAGTACGCGATCAGCCTCTTGAGGTCGCCCTTGGCCCCGGTGCGAGCCAGGGCGAGGCAGGCGAGGGAGCCGTAGATGATGCCGACGGCGGCGAGGGCGGCCAGGTAGGGCGCGAAGGTGTGGGCCCCTTCGGGCGCGATGGGCAGCACGATGCGCACCAGCCCGTACGTGCCCATCTTGAGCAGTACGCCCGCGAGGAGGACGGAGCCGACGGTGGGCGCGGCGGTGTGGGCGTCGGGGAGCCAGCTGTGCAGGGGCCACATGGGGGCCTTGACGGCGAGGCCGACGCCGATGGCGAGGACCGCGATCAGCTGGGTGGTGCGGCTGAGCTTGGCACCGTTGTCGGAGGCGAGTGCCACCATGTCGAAGGTGCCGCCCTTGAGCCCGACGAGGAGGAGGCCGAGCAGCATGATCACGGAGCCGAGCAGCGTGTAGAGGATGAACCTCCAGGCGGCGCGCTCGCGTTCGGCGCCGCCCCATCGGTTGATGAGGAAGTACATCGGGATGAGCACCATCTCGAACGCCAGGAAGAACAGCATCAGGTCGAGGACGGCGAAGGAAGCCAGGGTGCCGGACTCCAGGAGCAGCAGCAGCGAGACGAACGCCTTCGGGGAGGGTCCGGCGGGCATGTTGAAGTAGCTGTAGAGGGCGCACAGGAAGGTCAGCAGCGCGGTCAGCACGAGGAGGGGGAGCGAGACGCCGTCCACGCCGAGGTGGATCCGGATGTCCAGCGCCGGGATCCAGCTGATGTCGGTCTGGGCCTGCATGGCGGCCGGGCGGTCGTGGTCGAAGCCCGCTGCGAGGGCGATGGCGACGGCCAGGACGGCCCCGGTGACGGTGACGCCGTGGCGCAGCACGGCCTGGTCGGGGCCGCGGCCGCGCAGCCCGGGCGGGGCGGGGAGGAGCGCGGCGGCCGAGCCGAGGAGGGGCAGGACGATCAGGGCCGCGAGGAGCGACTGCAGGACGGTGTGGTTCACGGCTCAGGCTCCCGCTGCGACGAGGACGGCGACGGCCAGGACGAGCGAGCCCGCGAGCAGCGCGCCGAGGTAGGTCTGCACATTGCCGGTCTGGGCGCGGCGTACGGCCGCGCCGAGCAGACGGGGTACGCCGCCCGCGCCGCGCACATAGGTCTCCACGACCTCCCGGTCGAGGAAGCCGACGAGCCGGGCGGCGGCGCGCACCGGGCGGACGAACACCGCGGCGTACAGGGCGTCGAGGTGGAAGCCCGCCGCGGCGTGCCGGTGGAGCGGGCCGAGGAGGAGACGGCCGGGGTCCGCCGGGTCGTGGGCCGCGGCGATATCGCCGTACGCGGGCTCGTGGGTGGCGATGGCCTCGGCCTCGGAGAGCGCGGGCTCGGCGTCCGGGTGGGCTGCCACAGCGCCCATCGGAGTGCGGGCGGCCAGCGCCGTGGTGTGCCGCCAGGCCCCGTACGTGACGAGGACGCCGACGAGGGCGAGCCCGGTGCCCAGTACGGAAGTGGTGAGGGTCGGGGCGAGGGACCCGCCGTCGAACCAGTCCGGGAGGGCGCCGAAGGCGAGGCCGAACGCGGCGGCGGGGATGAAGAGCGCCCATAGGACGGCGTTCATGACGAGGGGCTGGCGTCCGTGGTCGGGGGCTTCGGTGCCCTTGCCGCGGAAGGTCAGCAGCCACAGGCGGGTCGCGTAGCCGGCGGTGAGGAGGGCGGTGAGCAGCCCGGCGACCAGGACGGTCCAGCCGACGGCCGACGGGACGGCCGGGGCGTGTCCGGTGGCCGCGTGCTCGGCGGCGCCGAGGACGGCCTCCTTGGAGAAGAAGCCCGCGAACGGCGGGATGGCGGCGAGCGCGAGCAGCGCGACCGTCATCGTCCAGTAGGCGTCGGGGATGCGCCCCGCCAGGCCGCTCATACGCGACATCGCGGCGAGCGAGTTCGTCCCGGCCGCATGGATGATCACGCCGGCACCGAGGAAGAGCAGGGCCTTGAACGCGCCGTGGGCCAGCAGGTGGAAGACGGCGGCGCCGCGGTCGTCGACGGCGAGCGCGCCGGTCATATAGCCGAGCTGACCGACGGTCGAGTAGGCGAGTACGCGTTTGATGTCGTCCTGGGCCAGAGCCGCGAGCGCCGAGCCGACCATGGTGACCGCCGCCATGACGGCGAGCACGGCGAGGGCGGCGGCGGAGGACGCGAAGACGGGCAGCAGCCGGGCGATGAAGTAGACGCCGGCGGCGACCATGGTGGCGGCGTGGATCAGCGCGGAGACCGGGGTGGGGCCGGCCATCGCGTCGGGCAGCCAGGTGTGCAGCGGGAACTGCGCCGACTTGCCCGCGACCCCGGCCAGCAGCAGCAGCGCGATCAGGGTGGGGTGGTCGAGCTGGAAGTGCGCGGCGGAGGAGGTCAGCTGGGTGTAGATGCGGCTGATGCGGAACGTACCGGCGTCGGCGCCGAGCGCGAAGATCCCGAACAGGAACGGCACATCGCCGAGCTTGGTGACCAGGAACGCCTTGAGGGAGGCGGAGCGCGCGGCCGAGGTCTCCCAGTAGTGGCCGACCAGGAAGTACGAGCAGATGCCCATGATCTCCCAGCCGACGAGCAGCACGATCAGGTCGTCGGAGTAGACGACCAGCAGCATCGCGGCGGTGAAGAGGGAGACGAGCGCGGCGTAGGACGGGTAGCGCGGATCGTCGCGCAGATAGCCGGTGGAGTAGATCTGCACACAGCACGCGACGACGCCGACGAGGACCGCGACCAGGGCGGCGAAGCCGTCGATGTGCAGCGCGAGGTCGATGGGGAGCGAGCCGGTGTCGGTGAGCCGGGTCGCGGCGTCCAGCGCCCCCTTGCCGCCGCCCGCTCCCCCGCCCTGCCGTACGGCGACGAGGACGGCGAGGGCGGCCGCGGCGACGGTCGGCAGCACCGCGAGGGGGCGTACGAAGCCGGGGGCGCGGCGGCCGAGCAGCAGTCCGGCGAGGGCACCGAGGAAGGGCAGGAGGGGGACGAGGACGGCGGCGGTCGTGGTCGTCACGCGGTCTGCCTCCGGGCGGGGATTCCCTGGTCAGCGCTGGTGTCGGCGTCGCTGTCGGCGCCGTTGTCAGTGGTGCCTGGCACGCTGTCATCGGTGGGCGGGGGCTCGGCGAGGCCCCGGAGCTTGTCGATGTCGGCGGTGCCGCGGTCGCGGTAGACGAGGAGGACGATGGCCAGCCCGATGCCGATCTCGGCGGCGGCGATGGCGATGACGAAGAGCGTGAGGGCCTGGCCCGCGTGCAGGGTGTCGCGGAGCCAGACGTCGAAGGCGACGAGATTGAGGTTGACGGCGCCGAGCATCAGCTCGACGGACATCAGCACCAGGATCGCGTTGCGGCGGGCGAGGACGCCGTACAGGCCGGTGCAGAAGAGGAGGACGGCGAGCACGGCGGGGTAGGCGAGGTGCATCAGCCCTCCTTTTCGGCGGCGTCGGTGGCGGCGCGGGGGCCGGCGGTGCGGGAGCCGTTGGTGCGGGAGCCTTGTGCGCTGGGGCCGTTGGTGCGGGAGGACCCGTTGGGGCGGGGGCCGTTGGCGCCCGGGGTCCGCTGGGGGGATCGCAGCCGGGAGAGCACGATCGCGCCGACGAGCGCGGCGAGCAGCAGCACCGACAGCGCCTCGAACGGCAGCACCCAGTGCCGGAAGAGGCTTACGCCGGTGACCTTGGTGGAGCCCTGCACCTCTCCGAGGTCGATCCAGGTGGCCCGGAAGGCGTCCACGACCACCCAGACCAGGGCGGCCGCGGAGGCCACGGCCACCGCGAGGGCGGCCGGGCGGTTGCCCGAATCGGCGTCAGGCGACCGGCCGATGGGCGCCTTGGTCAGCATCAGCCCGAACAGGATGAGGACGACGACGGATCCGACGTAGATCAGCACCTGCACCCAGGCGATGAACTCCGCCGTGAGGAGCAGGAATTCGACCGCGAGCCCGCCGAGCGTGACCACCAGCCACAGCGCGGCGTGCACCAGTTGCTTGGTGGTGACGGTGACGACGGCCCCGCCCAGGGTCACCACCGCGACCAGAAGGAAGGTGATCTCCACACCGGTCGGTGACAGAAAACCGTGGCCGGCGGCCGCGAGCTGCGCCGCGGCAGTCATGACGCCGCTCCGTCCCGGCCGGAGGAGCCGGTGGGGCCCGAAGAGCCGGTCGGGCCATCGCCCTCCGCCGCGTCCTTGGCCTGCGCGGTTTGCGCTGCCTGCGTGGCCTGTGCCGCCTCGGCCGCGGCGATCTTGTCGGCGGCCTTGCGGGCGGCGGCGATCTCCTTGGGCTCCTCGGCGCTGGGGTCGAGCGCGGGCGGCGCGGGCACCGTCCACATCCATTCGCGGAGCTTGTCGCGCTCATGGGTGAGGTCGCGGATGTCCTCCTCCGCGTACTCGAACTCCGGCGACCAGAACAGCGCGTCGAAAGGACACACCTCGATGCAGATACCGCAGTACATGCACAGGGCGAAGTCGATGGCGAACCGATCCAGCACATTGCGGCTGCGCTCGCGCCCGCCGGGCGCGGCCGGCGGCACCGTCTCCTTGTGGGAGTCGATGTAGATGCACCAGTCCGGGCACTCGCGCGCGCAGAGCATGCAGACCGTGCAGTTCTCCTCGAACAGGCCGATGACGCCGCGCGTCCGGGGCGGCAGTTCGGGCTGCACGTCCGGGTACTGCGCGGTGTGCGCCTTCCGGGTCATCGTGCGCAGGGTGACGGCCAGACCCTTGGCCAGGCCGGAACCGGGGATGCCCATCAGGAGATCACCACCTTGACGACGCCGGTGAGGGCGATCTGGACCAGGGCGAGCGGGATGAGGCCGGTCCAGGCGAGCTTCTGCAGCTGGTCCTCGCGCAGCCGCGGATAGCTCACCCGCAGCCAGATCACCACGAAGGCGAGTACGGCCGTCTTCAGCAGCGTCCACACCCAGCCCAGGTCATGGGCGGCCGGACCGTGCCAGCCGCCCAGGAACAGCACGGTGGTCAGCCCGCAGAGGATGACGATGCCCGCGTACTCGGCCAGCAGGAACAGCGCGAAGCGCAGCCCGGTGTACTCGGTGTACGCGCCGAAGATGATCTCGGAGTCGGCGATCGGCGCGTCAAAGGGCGGACGCTGCAGCTCGGCGAGCCCGGCCGTGAAGAACACCACCCCGCCGACGATCTGCCACGGCACCCACCACCACTCGAACGCGTCGAGGATGCCGGGCAGCGAGACGGTACCGGCGGCCATCGCCACGGAGGCGGCGGTGAGCAGCATCGGCAGCTCGTACGCCATCAGCTGCGCGGCCGTACGCAACCCTCCGAGGAGGGAGAACTTGTTGGCCGACGCCCAGCCCGCCATGAGCGAGCCCAGCACGCCGACGCCCATCACGGCGAGCACGAAGAAGATGCCGGCGTCGATGAACCGGCCGACGGCGCCGGGCCCGACCGGGATCGCGACCAGGACCAGCAGATACGGCAGCAGCGCGACGGCGGGCGCGAGCTGGAAGATCCGCCGGTCGGCCCCCGCCGGTACGACGTCTTCCTTCTGCGCGAACTTCACGCCGTCCGCGACCAGCTGTGCCCACCCGTGGAACCCACCCGCGTACATCGGCCCGAGCCGACCCTGCATATGGGCCATGACCTTGTGCTCGGTCTGTCCCACGACGAGAGGCAGTACGAGGAAGGCGACCAACAGCGCGAGCAGTCGCAGCGCGACGTCGAGGACGTCGTTCACGCGGTGCCTCCCGCCGGGTCGTCGGTGTCTGTGTGGGGTGCATCGGGCTCAGCGGGCGCGTCAGGCTCACCGGCGTCCTCGGGCACCGCTGGCCGCGCCGGCTCTTGGGACCCCTCGCGGCGCGCGGGGTCTCCGGCCTTCCCGTCGTCCGCGACGGGCCGGGATGGCCCGGATGGCCGGGAAGCCGCCCGCGGCTCGGTGTCGGCCCCGGCCTCAGCGGCGGCACCGGACGCGGACTCGGTCTCGGACCCGGATGACTCCGACCCGGCGGCCGGCGCCCTTGTCTCGGCTTCCGCCGGCCCAGTGGCGCCGGAGGCCGTCGGCCCGCCTGTGGCCGTAGCCTGCGGCCCGGGCCCGGCGGCCCCCGAGTCCTGAACGTCCTCGCTTGCGGCGGTCCCGGGCGGCTCCCGCCGCTCCGCAACGTCCCGCCGCGACTCGGTGCCGGACTCTGCGGCGGCGGTCGCGCCGGGCGCGGACTCGGCATCCTCCGGTGCGGCGGCCGCACGGTCGGCCTCCGAGCGCGGCGGTTCGTCGGTGCCCGCGGCGGCGGTCCCTGTTCCGGCTTCCGCCGAGGCAGAGGAGCTGGAGGCCGTCGGCCCACCCGTAGCTGCCGATCGGGAGGCCTCCCGCCGCGGCTCGGCGCCGTCCCCCGCCGTAGCGGTGGCGCCGGGCGCGGGCTCGGGGGACTCCGCGTCGGGGGCCGTCGGCTCGTCCCGGGCCGGGCGGGCGTGGTGCCATGGGGCGTCGGTCGAGCGCGGGCGGGTGGTGGGGCGGTCCGGGCGCGCCTGGGCCTGACCGCCCGTCGCGGCGCGCCGACCTGCCGACCCCTCGCCGGCGCTACGGGCACGACGCGTGGGCCGGGCAGCGCCGTCCGACGCCTCCCCCGCGGCCGCCCCCTCCGCGGCCTCGCCCGCCGCTGCCTCCGTACTCGTGCCCCGCTGGCTCGCGGAGCCCTCACTCACACTGCGCGACCGGCGCGCGGGCCGGGCAGTCCCCTCCGCCGCTGCCGTATCCGTACCGGCGTCCCGCTGGCTCGTCGAGCCCTCGCTCGCGGTACGAGCGCGGCGTGCGGGCCGCGCGGAGTCGTCCGTCGGCGTCTCCGCGCCCGTGGTGTCGGTGGCGCGCTGGCTGGCCGAGCCCGCGGACGCGCTGCGGGCCCGGCGGGCCGGGCGTTCGCCCCCGGCGCCCGCGGCGCCTGCCGCGCCCGCCGTGCGGGTCGCGCGCGCCGGGCGGGCGGGGGCAGGGGGGAGCTGGCCCTTGAGGGGGCCCCATTCGTTGGGATCGGGGACGCCGGGCGGCAGCATCTGCCGCCGTCTGGGCGCGTGGGCGGCGTCGGACTCCCCCGGCTCCTTCGCGCCCGGCCATGCCTTGGCGACCCGCGCCGCCAGCACGAAGTCCTTGCGCAGCGGGTGCCCCTCAAAGCCGTCCGGGAGCAGCAGCGGCGCGAGGTGGGGGTGGTCGGCGAAGTCGATGCCGAACATCTCGTGGGTCTCGCGCTCATGCCAGGCCGCGCCCGCGTAGACGCCGGTCGCGGTCGGCAGGGCGGGCGCGTCGTGCGCCACGGTGGTGCGTACGAGCAGCCTGCGCACGGCGGGAACGGCCGCGGCGGTCGACGGCCCCAGGGCGACGACATGCGCGGCCACGCGGAAGCCCTCGCCGGGCTCGTCGACCGCGCTCAGCCAGTCGAAGTAGGTGCAGCCCAGCGCGTCGCGGGCGGTCTCCAGTGCGGGGATCCACGCGTCGGCGGGGACGTCGACGGTGAGCAGCCCGTACGCCTCCTCCGCCGTCGCGCCTTCGCCGAACAGCTCGGTCGCCGGCCGCGGCAGCCAGCCGACCGTCGGCTGCGCGGCCTCGGCGGCAGCAGGCACTTCGGCCTCGGCGGGGTGGTTCCGGTCGTCGGGCGCGGTCACGGCGTGCCCTCCCCCGCGGCCGGTCCTGAGGACGGGGTGGGCGGCGCGACCAGGCCGCTGCGCAGGGCTGTCGCGGACGGCCGAGAGGCCGCGCCGTCACGTCCGTACCGCTCGCCCAGCGACTCGCGCGCGATCTTCTCCTGAAGCTTCAGGATCCCCTGCAGCAGCGCCTCCGGTCGGGGCGGGCAGCCCGGCACATACACATCGACGGGGATGATCTGGTCGACACCCTTGGTGACCGCGTACGAGTCCCAGTACGGCCCGCCGCAGTTCGAGCAGGCCCCGAAGGAGATGACGTACTTGGGCTCGGGCATCTGCTCGTAGAGCCGCTTCACCGCGGGCGCCATCTTGTCCGTCACCGTGCCGGACACCACCATGAGGTCGGCCTGGCGCGGCCCTGGGGCGAAGGGGATCACGCCGAGCCTGATGAAGTCGTGGCGGGCCATCGACGCCGCGATGAACTCGATGGCGCAGCAGGCCAGCCCGAAATTGAAGACCCACAGGCTGTAGCGGCGGCCCCAGTTCAGGACCACCTTCATCGGCTCGGGCGCCAGCCTGGCGAGCGTCCCGAGGCGGCGCGGCTCCGGAAGGTCCACAGGTGTGGCGGCCGGCGTGGGGGCGGGGGTCGGTGTCACGTCCATTCCAGGACGCCCTTCTTCCAGGCGTACAGCAGGCCCACGGCGAGGAAGCCGAGGAAGATGAACATCTCCACCAGCGTCGTTCCGCCATAGCCCGGTGCGGCGAACACCGTCGCCCAGGGGAAGAGGAAGATCGAGTCCACCGCGAAAATCACATACAAGAAAGCGTAGACGTAGTAGCGGATCTGGGTGTGGGCCCAGCCCTCGCCGACGGGGTCGACACCGCACTCGTACGTCAGCAGCTTCTCCGGGGTGGGCACCACGGGCCGCAGCAGCCGCCCGGCCCCGAAGGCCACTGCGACGAAGAGCACGCCGACCACCGCGAGCAGGCCGACCACCGAATAGCCCTGGAAATAGTCGGCCGCGAGCGGCACGGCTGTGGTGCGCACGGTCGTCGCCTCCGGCACGTCCGCCCCTCGCTCCCTGTCCCGCCTGATGTTCGCCGATGTCGTATGTTCGACGCTACGTACGCACGGGAGTGTAGGCCCTGGAGCCGTCCAGGTGAGCCGCCGGTCCGCGATGCGGTGGGGTTACCCCTACCCGGGCACGGCGACGTACCCCATGGCGGGGCGGGGGCGGGCCGGGCAATCTTGGCCGTATGACCGTGAGTTCAACCGACGAGGGCGACCAGGGCGACCAGGGCCATGAGCGGCTGCCCCGGCCGCCCGCCTTCGGCTTTCCCGCGCAGACCTGGAAGGAGATCGCCCACCTCCTCGCCAATCTGCCCATGGGCATCCTCGGCTTCGTCTACTCCCTGGTGTGGCTCGTCATGGGCCTGGGGCTGGCGATCACCGTGGTGGGGCTGCCGCTGCTGGCCCTGGGGCTGCGCGGCAGCCGGCTGTACGGCGCGTTCGAGCGGCATCGCGCCCGCGCGCTGCTCTCGGTGCGCGTCGACGAGCCGAGCCGGCTGCGGCACCACGCGGACGGCGGCTTCTTCTCCTGGCTGTGGGCGCGGCTGCGGGACCCGGTGGGCTGGCGGACCACGCTGTACTCCTTCATGCGGCTGCCCTGGGCGGTGGCCACCTTCTGCGTAACCCTGCTCTCGCTCTTCCTCGCCTGGCCCGTGCTGCCCTGGATCGCCCGGGGCCTGACCAACGCCGACCGGGCGATGGTGCGCGGGCTGCTGTCCCCCTCGGACGAGCTGGAGCGGCGGATCGCGGAGCTGGAGTCGGACCGGGGCACGGTGGTCGACACGGCGGCGGCCGATCTGCGCCGTATCGAGCGCGATCTGCACGACGGGGCGCAGGCCCGGCTGGTCGCCCTCGCCATGGGTCTTGGTCTGGCGAAGGAGAAGGTGCTGGAGGACCCGGGGGCGGCGGCCGCGATGGTCGACGAGGCGCACGGCGAGGTGAAGCTGGCCCTCCAGGAGCTGCGCGACCTCGCCCGGGGCATCCACCCGGCGGTGCTGACCGACCGGGGTCTGGACGCGGCGCTGTCGTCGGTCGCGGCGCGCTGCACGGTGCCGGTGCAGGTCGGCGTGGACCTGCCGGAGCGGCCCGCGCCCGCCATCGAGGGCATCGCCTACTTCACCGTCTCCGAGCTGCTGCAGAACATCAGCAAGCACAGCGGCGCCCGGACGGCCACCGTCGAGGTGTGGCGGTCGGACGGGCGGCTGCTGATCCAGGTGCGGGACGACGGGCACGGCGGCGCGAGCACGGACAGGGGCAGCGGTCTGGCCGGGCTCGCGGAACGGCTCGGGTCGGTCGACGGCCTGTTCACGGTGGATTCGCCGGTGGGCGGACCGACGGCCGTGACCGCCGAGCTCCCGTGGCGCGACCGCGGAGCCGCGCGGGCCTAGCTGGGGCCGGTCCGGTGGTATGCCCAGGGCTACCCCGACGGTAGGGCTAGCCCCACGGTCAAGACGCCTACCTGCTCCATGGCTCGACCGGGCGCACTCCGGGAGCCTGGATGTACGCACCGCAGCACGGGCACCATGCCCCACCCTTCGGAGGACGGACGAGAGATGGCCACCGCATACGAACCGTACGGGCCGGAAGCCGAGCCCAGCGGCTCTCTGGTGCCCGCGGCGCTGCGTGCACCCTTCAAGGCCCGCGTCTGGCGCGAGTTCCTGTATCTGATGCTCAGCCTCCCGATGGCCCTGCTCACCTTCTGCTACGCGGTCACGATGCTCGCGCTCGGCTTCGGGCTCCTGGTCACCTTCCTCGGCATACCGGTGCTCGGGGTCGCCCTGGCGGGCTGCCGGGCGCTCGGGGCCGTGGAGCGGGCCAGAGCGCGCGGGCTGCTGCGGCTGGAGGTCGCCGATCCCGAGCCGGTGCGGGCGGTGACCCGCGGGTCGCGCAAGGCGGGTCCGTTCGCCTGGGTGGGCGCGCTGCTCAGGAGCGGCACCTCCTGGCGCCATGTCCTCTACTCGGTGATCCACCTCCCGTGGGCGATCTTCGCCTTCGCCGTGTCGCTGGCGCTGTGGGTGAACGCCTGGGCCTTGGTGAGCTATCCGCTGTGGCAGTGGGTCCTCCCCACCTACAGCAATCAGCAGGGCATACAGCTCTTCGAAGTCGACGGCCGCGGCTTCTTCCTCGACACCCCGTTCGAGATAGCCGTGACCAGCGTCGCCGGAGCGCTGCTGCTGGTGGGGACGCCGTTTGTGATACGGGGGCTGACCTCGGTCGACCGGCTGCTGGTGTCCGGGCTGCTGGGCCCCTCGCGGCTCGCGGCGCGGGTGTGGGAGCTGGAGTCGGACCGGGGCACGGTGGTCGACACGGCGGCGGCCGATCTGCGCCGTATCGAGCGCGATCTGCACGACGGGGCGCAGGCCCGGCTGGTCGCCCTCGCCATGGACCTGGGCCTGGCGAAGGAGAAGCTTCAGGAGGACCCGGAGGCGGCGGCGCGGATGGTCGACGAGGCCCATGGCGAGGTGAAGCTGGCCCTCCAGGAGCTGCGCGACCTCGCACGCGGCATCCACCCGGCGATCCTCACCGACCGGGGCCTTGGCCCGTCCCTGTCCGCCCTGGCGGCCCGGTGCACCGTGCCCGTCACGGTGACGGTGGACCTGCCGGAGCGGCCGGCGGCCGCCATCGAGGGCATCGCCTACTTCACCGTCTCCGAGCTGCTGCAGAACATCAGCAAGCACAGCGGCGCCCGGACGGCCGCCGTGGATGTGTGGCGCTCCGAGGACCGGGTGATGCTGCAGGTCTCGGACGACGGCCGGGGCGGGGCGGACGCCCGGACCGGGTCGGGGCTCGCCGGGCTGGCCGAGCGGCTTGACGCGGTCGACGGCCTTCTCGTCGTGCACTCCCCGGCCGGCGGCCCGACCTCCGTCACTGCCGAGCTCCCCTGGCGAAGGTGACCCGCGGGGCCCATCGCCGCCCCGCCCCCGCCGCCCCCCGCCTCGCCCATCTGTCTCCCTCTCCCTCTCTCCCCCTCTCTCCCGTCCGCCACACGGTCCGCCCCTCGGTCCGCGCCGCGCCCGCCCCCTCGTCCGCCCGCTGCCCCGTCCCACCCCGTCCCGGTGAGCGTGCCGGGGCCTCGGGCGGGTCCGATCCCTGGGATGCTGGGGGCAGAGAAACCGACGAGTGGGGGCGGGCTGTGGAGGACAGGGTGCGGGTGGTCATCGCCGAGGATTCGGTGCTGCTCCGGGAGGGGCTGACCCGCCTGCTGACCGACCGTGGTCATGAGGTGGTCGCGGGGGTCGGCGACGCGGAAGCGCTGGTGAAGTCGGTCCAGGAGCTGGCCGACGGGGGCGCGCTGCCGGATGTGGTGGTCGCGGACGTACGGATGCCGCCGACCCACACCGACGAGGGGGTACGGGCGGCGGTCCGGCTGCGCCGCGACCACCCCGGACTGGGTGTGCTGGTGCTGTCTCAGTACGTGGAGGAGCAGTACGCCACGGAGCTGCTGGCCGGCAACAGCCGCGGCGTCGGCTATCTGCTCAAGGACCGGGTGGCCGATGTCCGGGAGTTCGTGGACGCCGTGGTGCGGGTGGCCCGGGGCGGCACGGCGCTGGACCCGGAGGTCGTGGCGCAGCTGCTGGGGCGCAGCCGGAAGCAAGACGTGCTGGCCGGGCTCACCCCGCGTGAGCGGGAGGTTCTCGGCCTGATGGCCGAGGGCCGTACGAACTCGGCGATCGCCAAGCAGTTGGTGGTGAGCGACGGCGCGGTCGAGAAGCACGTCAGCAACATCTTCCTGAAGCTCGGCCTGTCGCCGAGCGAGGGGGATCACCGCCGGGTGCTCGCGGTGCTGACGTATCTCGACTCCTGAGTCTCGACTCCTGAGTCTCGACTCGTGAGACAGCGCGGGATGTAAGACGGGCATGGGGTGTCCGGGCCAGGCTGGTCCGATCCGATCCGGTCCGGTCCGGCCCGGTCGATTGGCAGTCGCATCCGTCGTACGTCCAAAGACCGAAAGGGGAGTATCGCTCGACATGAGTACGGGGGCGCATGCAGAGCATGACAATTCACCGCATAAAGGGGCAGTGTCAGGGCGTCCATTATGCGATCCGGTCAGGGAAGGCGACCCTTACCGACGTACGATGGCGATGGGACAACCGGTCGGCACCGATGTCCACGAGCGCCGCCTCAAGGGAGGTCCGAATCAGTGACCAGCCAGGTCAGTAGCCCGGCCGAGCAGGCCGAACCAGCCGATCAGCAGGACGGGCAGACGCACGTCGGGGGACAGCGAGCGTCGGACGGCGGCAAAGAGGTCCGCCGTCTGGACCGGGTGATCATCCGGTTCGCTGGTGACTCGGGCGACGGTATGCAGCTCACGGGTGACCGGTTCACCTCGGAGACGGCGTCATTCGGCAATGACCTGTCCACGCTGCCGAACTTCCCGGCCGAGATCCGGGCCCCTGCCGGCACCCTCCCCGGCGTGTCGAGCTTCCAGCTGCACTTCGCCGATCACGACATCCTCACCCCCGGCGACGCGCCGAACGTATTGGTGGCGATGAACCCGGCCGCGCTGAAGGCCAATCTGGGCGATGTGCCGCGCGGCGCCGAGATCATCGTCAACACCGATGAGTTCACCAAGCGCCCGATGGCGAGGGTCGGCTACGACCAGAGCCCGCTCGAGGACGGCTCGCTGGACGGGTACAACGTCCACCCCGTGCCGCTGACGACGCTGACCGTCGAAGCGCTCAAGGAGTTCGGGCTGTCCCGCAAGGAGGCGGAGCGCAGCAAGAACATGTTCGCGCTCGGTCTGCTGTCGTGGATGTACCACCGCCCGACCGAGGGCACCGAAAAGTTCCTGCGCCAGAAGTTCGCCAAGAAGCCGCAGATCGCCGAGGCCAACGTGGCCGCCTTCCGGGCCGGCTGGAACTTCGGCGAGACGACGGAGGACTTCGCGGTCTCCTACGAGGTGGCGCCCGCCTCCTCCGCGTTCCCCCCGGGGACATACCGCAACATCTCCGGCAATCTGGCGCTGTCGTACGGGCTGATCGCTGCCTCGCACCAGGCGGATCTGCCGCTGTTCCTGGGCTCGTACCCGATCACGCCCGCCTCGGACATCCTGCATGAGCTGTCCCGGCACAAGAACTTCGGCGTGCGCACCTTCCAGGCCGAGGACGAGATCGCGGGCATCGGCGCGGCGCTGGGCGCCGCCTTCGGCGGGGCGCTCGCGGTGACCACCACCTCCGGCCCCGGCGTGGCGCTCAAGTCGGAGACCATCGGGCTCGCGGTCAGCCTGGAACTGCCGCTTGTGGTGGTCGACATCCAGCGGGGCGGCCCGTCGACCGGTCTGCCCACCAAGACCGAACAGGCCGATCTGCTGCAGGCGATGTACGGGCGCAACGGCGAGGCCCCGGTGCCGATCGTGGCCCCCAAGACCCCGGCGGACTGCTTTGACGCGGCGCTGGACGCGGTGCGTATCGCGCTGACCTACCGCACCCCCGTCTTCCTGCTCTCCGACGGCTACCTCGCCAACGGGTCGGAGCCGTGGCGGGTGCCGGACCTCGAGGACCTGCCGGATCTGCGGGTCCGGTTCGCCAGCGGCCCCAACCACACCCTGGCGGACGGCACCGAGGTCTTCTGGCCGTACAAGCGCGACCCCGAGACGCTCGCCCGCCCCTGGGCGGTGCCCGGCACCCCCGGCCTCGAGCACCGCATCGGCGGTATCGAGAAGCAGGACGGCACCGGCAACATCTCCTACGACCCGGCCAACCACGAGCACATGGTGCGCATCCGGCAGGCCAAGGTCGACGGCATCGAGGTGCCGGACATCACGGTGGACGACCCCACCGGCGACGCCCGCACGCTGGTGCTGGGCTGGGGTTCGACCTATGGGCCGATCACCGCCGCCGTGCGCCGGGTCCGCGCCGCCGGAGACGCCATCGCCCAGGCCCATCTGCGCCATCTCAACCCCTTCCCGGGGAACCTCGGCGCGGTGCTGGCCCGCTACGACAAGGTGGTCGTGCCCGAGATGAACCTCGGTCAGCTCGCCACCCTGCTCCGCGCCAAGTACCTGGTCGACACCCGCTCCTTCACCCAGGTGCGGGGGCTGCCATTCAAGGCCGAGCAGCTTGCGACGGCCCTTAAGGAGGCCATCGATGACTGAGACGATCACGGAAGGGCTCTCCTCCGTCGACGCGCTTTCACTGGTGCCGAAGGCCGGCGCCAAGCAGACCATGAAGGACTTCAAGTCCGACCAGGAAGTGCGCTGGTGCCCCGGCTGCGGTGACTACGCGGTCCTCGCCGCCGTCCAGGGCTTCATGCCCGAACTCGGCCTGGCGAAGGAGAACATCGTCTTCGTCTCCGGCATCGGCTGCTCCTCCCGCTTCCCGTACTACATGAACACGTACGGGATGCACTCGATCCACGGCCGTGCCCCCGCCATCGCCACCGGCCTGGCCGCCTCGCGCCGCGATCTGTCGGTGTGGGTGGTCACCGGCGACGGCGACGCGCTGTCCATCGGCGGCAACCACCTGATCCATGCCCTGCGCCGCAACGTCAACTTGAAGATCCTGCTGTTCAACAACCGGATCTACGGCCTCACCAAGGGCCAGTACAGCCCGACCTCCGAGGTCGGCAAGATCACCAAGTCCACGCCGATGGGCTCGCTCGACGCGCCCTTCAACCCCCTCTCGCTCGCGCTGGGCGCCGAGGCCGGGTTCGTCGCCCGCACCGTGGACTCCGACCGCAAGCACCTCACCCAGGTGCTGCGGGAGGCGGCCGCCCACCCGGGCACCGCGCTGGTGGAGATCTACCAGAACTGCAACATCTTCAACGACGGCGCCTTCGAAGTCCTCAAGGACAGGGACCAGGCGCTGGAGGCCGTCATCCGTCTCGAGCACGGCAAGCCGATCCGCTTCGGCGCGCCGTTCAGCGAGGAGGACGGCGGCGACGGCCTCGGCTCCAAGGGCGTCGTCCGCGACCCGGCCACCGGCGACCTCAAGGTCATCGATGTGACCCGGGAGGGCACCGAGCGGGTGCTGGTCCACGACGCGCATGCCGCCTCGCCGACCACCGCCTTCGCGCTGACCCGCCTCGCCGACCCCGACACCCTGCACCACACCCCCATCGGGGTGCTGCGCAATGTCGCCCGCCCGGTCTACGAGGCCGAGATGACCACCCAACTCGAGGCCGCAGTGGAGCAGAAGGGCAAGGGCGACCTCGGCGCCCTGCTCACAGGCCACGACACCTGGACCGTCGTCGGCTGATCCGAAGTGCACGGAGGGGCACCTCCCAGCGGTAGCTGGGGGAGGGTGCCCGCCCGGAGCGTCTGACGACGCCCCGGGCGGGCACCCGTTTTTTATCGCGCCCTTTTATCGCGCTTGGCGGCGTCGTACGCCTCCCTGGCGGCCAAGACCTCCGGGACCTTCTCGTTCGTCCACTCGGCCAGCGCCCACACCCGCCGGGCCGCCTCCTCGCCGAGTTCGGTCAGCGAGTAGTCCACATGCGGCGGAATGACGGGATACGCCTCGCGGTGCACAAAGCCGTCCCGCTCCAGGGTCTGAAGGGTCTGCGTCAGCATCTTCTCGCTGACGCCACCGATCGCGCGCCGCACCTCACTGAAGCGGTGCGTCCCGTCCATCAGCACGCCGAGGACGAGAACGCCCCAACGGCTGGTGACATGCTCCAGCACCAGTCGTGACGGGCACATGGCGGCCTCGGGGCCGCCTATCAGCACGCCCCGCGTCTTCTCGGTGACCTTCTCACTAACCGGCATGCCCGTACCTTACTTCAAAGTGGGTACTTTCAAATGGTTAGCGTCGAGACTAGGGTGGTTCACAGATCGACACCAAGAGGATGAAAGCGAGAAAACAGACATGAGCATCGTCGTCACCGGAGCCACCGGCCACCTCGGCCGCCTCGTCGTCGAGGGTTTGCTGGAGAAGGTCCCCGCGGACCAGATCGTGGCCGTGGTGCGGGACGCCGACAAGGCGGCCGACCTCGCGGCGCGCGGCGTACAGCTGCGCATCGCCGACTACAGCCGGCCGGAAACCCTCCAGGGCGCCTTCGCCTCCGGCGACAAGGTGCTGCTGATCTCCGGCAGCGAGGTCGGCCAGCGCGTTCCGCAGCACCAGGCCGTCATCGACGCCGCCAAGGAGGCGGGCGTCGCCCTGCTCGCGTACACCAGCGTCCTCGGCGGCCCCGCGGCCGACTTCACCCTGGCCGATGAGCACAAGGTCACCGAGCAGGCCATCCAGGCCTCCGGCCTGCCGTACGTGCTGCTGCGCAACGGCTGGTACCACGAGAACTACACCGAGCAGTTGGCCCCCGTGCTGGAGCACGGCGCCGTCGTCAACAACGCGGCCGGCGGCCGCGTCGCCTCCGCCTCGCGCGCCGACTACGCGGCCGCCGCCGTCGAGGTGCTGACCGGCGAGGGCCACGAGGGCAAGGCGTACGAGCTCAGCGGCGACACCGCCTGGAGCTTCGAGGAGTACGCCGCCGAGATTGCCAAGCAGACCGGCAAGGAGATCGCGTACGGCCCCGTGCCGGCCGAGACCCACAAGGCCATCCTGACCGGCGCCGGCCTTCCCGAGCCGCTGGCCGAGATCCTGGTGGACGTCGACGCCGCGATCTCCCGCGGCCGGCTGGCCGGCACTCCCGGCGACCTCTCCCGCCTCATCGGCCGGCCGACCACCCCGATCGCGGACTCGATCGCGGCGGCCCTCAAGGGCTGAGCACCGGGGCTGAGCACCCTGAATCCCCCGGCGACCGCACGGCGGCCCGCTTGTCATGACCGTATGACGATACGTAAATGACAGGCGGGCCGCTTCGGCGCTACCTTCGACAGGTCGCCATGCCGCCGGGAGGACATGTGAAGCCGGAGAGCCAGCCTCAGCAGCGCAGCGGACTCGCCTACGGCTTCGCCGCCTACGGCATGTGGGGCCTGGTCCCCCTCTTCTGGCCGCTGCTCGAGCCCGCCGGGGCCGTCGAGATCCTTGCCCACCGCATGGTGTGGTCGCTGGTGGCCGTCGTCCTCGTACTGCTCGCGCTGCGCCGCTGGTCCTGGATACGTCCGCTGCTGCGACAGCCCGCGCGGCTGGGGATGATCGCGATCGCGGCGGCCGTCATCTCCGTCAACTGGGGCCTGTACATCTGGGGCGTCAACAGCGGCCATGTCGTCGAGACCTCGCTCGGATACTTCATCAACCCCCTGGTCAGCATCGGCTTCGGCGTTCTGCTGCTGCACGAGCGGCTGCGGCCGGTGCAGTGGGTGGCGGTCGGCGTCGGCGTGGCCGCCGTGGCCGTGCTGTCGGTCGGCTACGGCTCACTGCCCTGGATCGCGCTCACCCTCGCCTTCTCCTTCGCCACCTACGGCCTGGTCAAGAAGCGGATCGGCCTGGGCGGACTGGAATCGCTCGCCGCCGAGACCGCGGTCCAGTTCCTGCCCGCGCTCGGCTTCGTGATCTTCCTGGCCGCGCGCGGGGACAGCACCTTCGGCAGCGAGGGTGCCGGGCACTCGGCGCTGCTGGCGAGCAGCGGGCTGATCACCGCGCTGCCGCTGATCTGCTTCGGGACGGCGGCCGTACGGCTGCCGCTGTCGACGATCGGGATGCTGCAGTACATCGCCCCGATCTTCCAGTTCGCGCTCGGCGTCGCCGTCTTCCACGAGTCCATGCCGCCCGAGCGCTGGGCGGGCTTCTCCCTCGTATGGCTCGCGCTGGCCCTGCTCACCTGGGACGCGCTGCGTACGGCCCGCCGGGCGCGGGCACAGCTGCGCGCGGCCTCCGAGCGGGCCGCCGCGGCGACGGCGCAGAACGGCGGCACGGCGGCCGAGGACCCCGTCCTCGGCTAGAGGGCTTGCTGAGGAAATGTCGACGACCTGCTGAGGACCGGCAGGAAGCTCGGCGGTCACGCCCGTAAAAGGCCGCGCGGGATCGATATGCGGCGGCTGGTGTCCGGTTTATGCCCTTGACGCGGCGTCAACCGGACCCGGAGCATCTGCCTTTGCGACACTCCGCACCCACGTGCCACCTCTACACCGTGCCACCGCTTCAGCGCTCCCCGCCCCACCGGGTGCGTGCACCACACAGCGACACGTTCATTCCGTCCTGTCCTCGTTCGGAATTCGGAGCCCCCCATGTCGTCAACCGGAAGATCCTTGATACGCCGGGCCGCCACCGCCGCCACAGCGGCCGGTGCGATCGTCGCGGCCCTGGCCACCGCGGCGCCCGCCGCGCCGCTGCCACCGGCCGGACCGACGCCGGCCCCGGCGGCCGCGGCCGCCCTCGCGGCGCCCGACATCCCGGTCGCCAACGTCAAGGCCCACCTGAGCCAGCTGCAGTCCATAGCCACCGCCAACAGCGGCAACCGCGCCCATGGCCGCCCCGGTTACAAGGCCTCGCTCGACTACATCAAGGCCAAGCTCGACGCGGCCGGGTTCACCACCACCGTGCAGCAGTTCACCTCCGGCGGTGCCACCGGCTACAACCTCATCGCCGACTGGCCCGGCGGCGACGCCGACAACGTGGTGTTCGCGGGCGCCCATCTGGACTCCGTCACCGCCGGCCCCGGTATCAACGACAACGGCTCGGGCTCGGCGGGTGTCCTGGAGACCGCGCTCGCCGTCTCCAGGGCGGGGCTGCAGCCCACGAAGCACCTCCGGTTCGGCTGGTGGGGCGCCGAGGAACTGGGGATGGTGGGCTCCCGGTACTACGTGAACAGCCTGTCGACCGCGAATCGCGCGAAGATCGACTCGTATCTCAACTTCGACATGATCGGCTCACCCAACCCGGGCTACTTCGTCTACGACGACGACGCGCGCCTCGAGTCCGTGTTCAAGGACTTCTTCGCGACCAAGGGCGTGCCCACCGAGATCGAGACGGAGGGCGACGGGCGCTCCGACCACGCGCCGTTCAAGAACGTGGGCGTGCCGGTGGGCGGGCTGTTCAGCGGCGCCGACTACACCAAGACCGCCGCCCAGGCCCAGAAGTGGGGCGGCACCTCCGGCCAGGCGTTCGACCGCTGCTACCACCGGTCCTGCGACACCTCGAGCAACATCAACGACACCGCGCTGGACCGCAACACCGACGCCATCGCGTACGCCATCTGGACCCTCAGCAGCTGACCGCGAGCCCAGCCGACGGCGGACAGCTGAGCGGCGGTCGCGGGGTTCGCCACCCGCGGCCGCCGTCGTCGCCGTCGTCGTACGGCTCGGCTCAGCTCAGCTCGGCTCAGCTCGGCTCAGCTCGGCTCAGCTCGGCTCAGCTCGGCTCAGCTCGGCTCAGGCGGTGATGTCCTTCGCGGTGAACCGCGCCCAGGCGGCCGAGCCGAACACCGCCACATAAAGGGCCTGCAGCTCGAAGTTCTTGATGAGTTGGTCCCAGTAGACCGGGTCCCGGAGAACGTCCGCGAAGGACAGCCAGTAATGCGGGAACAGATACGGCTGGATCGCGTGCAGCTGCGGGATGGTGTCCAGGATCTGCACCGTTATCAGCAGCCCGACGGTCGCCGCCATGGCCGCGATCCCGCTGTTGGTGAGGGTCGAGATGAACAGGCCCACCGTCGCGATGCCGATGAGGGAGCACGCCACGACGCCCGCCACCGCCAGGGTCCTGAGCAGTCCGTCGGTGAACGAGACGGTGGTTCCCGAGATCAGCGTGACATCGCCGAGGGGGAAGAGCAGCGCCCCGGTCGCCAGTCCGGCCGCGGCCACCACACCCGTGGCGACCAGGCAGAAGGCGATCACGGTGGTGAACTTGGCGAGGAGGAGGCGGGTCCGCCCGGCCGGTGCGACCAGGAGATAGCGCAGCGTGCCCGAGCCCGCCTCGCCCGCGATGGAGTCACCGGCGATCACGCCGATGGCCATCGGCAGGAAGACGGGCAGCGTCGCCGCCAGCGAGGCGAAGACCAGGAAGATGCCGTTGTTGGTGATCTGGGAGAAGAAGGCGGGGCCCTGGCCGTCTCCCCCGTGTCCCTCACCGAACGAGCCGCCGTCGCTCGTCTCGATCTTCACCGCGATTCCGGTGAGGACCGGGATGGCCGCGAGCACGCCGAGCAGGGCGATGGTCCGCCAGCGGCGGAAGGTGGTGCCCAGCTCGCTGCGGAACAGGGCGAGCGTCCACAGCGGGCTCGGCCGCCGGGTGGGCGCCCCGGCAGCCCTTTCGACCTCAGCTTTGACCTCAGCCTGCGACATCGAAGCCCTCCCCGGTCAGTGCGACAAAGGCGTCCTCGAGCGAGGCCCGCTCCGCTCCGAAGGCCCGGACCCGCACCCCGGCGCGTACGAGGGCGGCGTTGAGGTCCGCCAGGTCGAACGGCGGGGCACTCTCGCCGGAGGCGGAAGTGGGCCCGGCCGAGGGCAGCTCCCCCGTGACGCGCTCGTCCAGGACCACGATGTCCGTCACCCCGTGTTCCTTCAGGACGCGGACCGCGTCCGCGGGGTCCGGGGTGGTGACGGACAGCCGGCCGCGGCTGCCGGCCGCCAGCTCGGCGACGGTGCCCTGGGCGATGAGTCTGCCCTGGGCCATGACCGCCGCATGAGTGCACACCTGTTCGATCTCATCGAGGAGGTGGGAGGAGAGAAAGACGGTGGTGCCGTCCTCGGCCAGCTCGCGCACCAGCGCCCGGATCTCCCGCATGCCCTGCGGGTCGAGGCCGTTCGTCGGCTCGTCGAGAACGAGCAGTTCCCGCGGCTGGAGTAGCGCCGCGGCCAGGCCCAGGCGCTGTTTCATGCCGAGGGAGTACGCACGGGCCTTCTTGCGCGCCGCGGCCGAGAGACCCACCCGCTCCAGGGCGGCCGAGACCCGCGCGGCCCGGGTGCGCGGGTCGGCGGTGGGGTCGGCGGCGTCGAAGCGGATCAGATTGTCCCGACCGTTCAGGAAGGGGTACAGGGCGGGGCCCTCGATGAGGGCCCCGACCCTGGGCAGCACGCTGCGGGCGGCGCTCGGCATGGGCGCGCCGAGCACCCGGGCTCTTCCCGCGGTGGGCTCGATCAGGCCCATGAGCATGCGGATGGTCGTCGTCTTCCCCGAGCCGTTGGGCCCGAGGAAGCCGAAGACGCTGCCGCGCGGCACGGTCAGATCCAGCCCGTCGACCGCGAGCTGTCCACCTCGGTAGCGCTTGGTGAGCCCGCGGGTCTCCACCGCCGCGCCCGTCGCGCGGGCGGTCGGTGCCCCGGCCGTGTCCTCGGCGGACGGCTCCTCCACGGGCTCCCCCTTCGTCAAGCGGTCACTTGGCCGCGTCCGCGGCGTCGATCAGGGCGTTCTTGTCGACCGCGCCGACGAAGACCTTGCCGTCATCGGTGATCAAGGCGTTGACCAGGCGAGTGCTGAGCACCGTGCCCGAGCCGAAGTCCCCCTTGACCTTCTTGCCCAGACCGCCCAGGAACTCGCTGGGCCCGCCCCCGCCGCTCGCGCTGGCGGGCAGGCCGCCGGGAAGGTCCAGCCGCGCCACCGAGTCCCAGCCCTTGCCGACCACATTCAGCTTGGACAGCTCGCGGAGGCCCTTCTCCCCGCCCTTGGCCTTGGCCTTGTGCTCGGCGCGGCCCTCCTCGGTGACCTTCGCGCCCTTGGGCGGGGTGAAGCGGAAGGCGCTCGCCTTGGGCTTGCCGAAGTCCACCTCGGTGAAGGCCACATCGATCGCCGCCTTGCCACCGCTCTTGGGCTCCAGGGTGAACTTGAGCGGCACCCAGTTGTGCGCGTCCACGGCGATACGGATGGAGCCAACCGTCGAGTGGGCCGCGTCGCTCTGCTTGGGACGGATCAGCAGCTGGTAGGCGTCCCGTCCGGCGACCCTGGCGGTGCCGTCGACCTTGACCTGCGTCGTGTCGTCCACGGCGGCGAGCGCCTTCTTGGCGGCCTCCCGCGGGGTGAGGCCGCTCAGGTCCTCGGGCACCTCACGACGGTGGTCGCCCTTGGCGGCTTTCTCGGGGGACTTGGCGTGGTAAACCGAGTTGTCGGCGCTGTTGTACGCCCACACCTCGTCGCCGTTGTGGATGACGCTGTACTCGGCGGCCTTCTCGATGATCGAGACCCGCTGCCGCTCCGGTCCGTCGGCGGCCACCCGCAGGGTGTGGGAGCCGGACGCGAGCTCGGCGAGCTTGGACTCCGGCGCGGCGTCGCCGTTCCCCTGCTGCCCGCCCGCGAGGTCGCCGAGCGAGACGCCTCCGGGGAGGGAGGGTATGCCCAGATCGGTCGTGATCTTCACCGAGCCGGACAGCTGCTCGGCGTCCGATGCGGCGATCTTGCTGATCAGCTCCTCTGCCGTGATCTTCGGCAGATCGGGCGAACCGGTGCTGGCGAGGGCCGGGACCAGCCCGATCGTCGCCGCCGCGATACCGGCCACCGCCACCGGGGCGGCGTACCGGACGGCTTTATGGCGCCCTTTCGGTCGGTCCTCATCCCAGAAACCGTCGTCGGCGACCTGTGTCGGTCGGATCCGTGCCATATGTGCTCTACCTCCGTCGTCGGCGGCGGTTGTCAGCCTCGCACTCGTCCACCTCTCGGGCCATTGTCACCCGATACCGCCATGTGGTGGTCCTTCAATCCCACCAAATCGACCGTCTTGGCGCGTCAGCCGACAGGATCACCTCTGGGTACCCCTGAGGTAGGACCCGATGCGCCGCAGGTCTGAACCGAAGAAGCCGGAAGTCCGGACCGAAGAACCCGGAAGTCCGGGCCGGAGCAGCCGGAAGACGAGGGCGCGGACGGCAGCGGGGAAGGCGGAGGCGGTCAGCCGGCCCGGTGCACCACCGCGTCGCACAGCCCCTCGAGCGCGGCCTTCGCCGCCCCCTCGGGCAGCGGCGCCAGCATCGCGCGGGCCTCCTCCGCATAGCGCAAGGTGTCCTGGCGGGCCTGCTCCAGCGCCGGGTGGACGCGCAGCCGCCGCAGCACCTCGCCGTGGAGCCCGTCGTCGCTGAGGTCTGCGGTCAGCAGTTCGCACAGCTCGCGGTCCTCGGCGGAGCCGGACGTCTCCGCCTGCGCGCGCAGATGGAGCACGGGGAGGGTGGCGATGCCCTCCCGCAGGTCGGTGCCGGGGGTCTTGCCCGACTCATGGCTGTCGCTGGCGATGTCCAGTACGTCGTCGGCCAACTGGAAGGCGATGCCCAGCCGCTCGCCGTACTGGGTGAGGATGCTGACGACGGACTCGTCGGCCCCCGACATCATCGCGCCGAACCGCCCGGAGACCGCGACCAGCGAGCCGGTCTTGCCCTGGAGCACGTCCAGGTAGTGCTCGATCGGGTCCTGGCCGTCCCTCGGCCCCGCCGTCTCCAGGATCTGCCCGGTCACCAGCCGCTCGAACGCCTCGGCCTGGATCCGCACCGCCTCCGGGCCCAGATCGGCCAGGATGTGCGAGGCGCGGGCGAACAGGAAGTCGCCGGTGAGCACCGCCACCGAGTTGCCCCAACGGGCGTTGGCGCTGGCCACACCGCGGCGGACGTCCGCCTCGTCCATGACGTCGTCGTGGTAGAGCGTCGCCAGGTGCGTCAGCTCGACCACGACGGCCGAGGGCACCACCCCGGGCGCGTACGGGTCGCCGAACTGCGCGGCGAGCAGCACCAGCAGCGGCCGGAACCGCTTGCCGCCCGCCCGCATCAGATGCTGGGCCGCCCCGGTGATGAACGGCACGTCGCTCTTCGTGGCCTCCAGCAGGCCCTCTTCGACGGCTGTCAGCCCGGCCTGGGTATCGGCTTCCAGAGTCCGGTCCCGCACGCTCAGCCCGATGGGCCCGACGACGCTCACGGGGTACTCCTGTCTGCCTGCGGTCACACGCAATGTCGATGTGTCGCTGTCTCCACTAAAGGCAGCGTATCCGGTCGGCTGGCGATCACCATGGGCGCCTTCCCGCCTTGTGCGAGCTATCACTTCCGGCGCTCTGCCGACCGGCTCCCCACGACATTCTCCGCGCTCACCGGCAGATCAAACGTGTTCAGGTCCCCGATCATTCAGTGATCGACTCTGGGTCGATCACTGATCAACAGTCGGTCAATCCTTGATCGGCTGTGCCATCCGCGGCCGACACGCCTTCCTCGGGCGGGTGGCCACACCGACCGTCACCCATGGGCCAACGCCACCGCCTTCGCCAGCCGGGGCGAGGCGTACTCGGTGCCGCAGACGAAGCGCATGACCGGCCCGAAGCTCGCTGCCGCGGGCAGCCCGGTGAAGTACAGGCCCGGTACGGAGGAGCCATAGCCCGCGTCCAGCCACGGCCCTCCGGCCCTGCTCACCACCTCGGCCCTCAGCTCCGGCCCGAGGAAGCCCAGCGCCGCCACATTCATCCGGTAACCGGTCGCGGCCATCACATGGTCCGCGGCCAGCTCACCGGCGCGCCCGCCACCGCGCAGGGAGAGCGCCACGCGCCCGCCGCTCTCCGCCTCCACCCGGGTGACCCGCTGCCCCTGTGTGACCTGCACCCGCCCCGCGAAGCGCTCCCGCAGCCACCAGGCGCCCAGCGGCCCCAGCACCGTGCGGACCAGATACCGCCGGGCCGGCGCGGGGAGCCGCCTGAAGGCCGCGGCGTGGTGCGAGAGCGCGTACAGCGACCAGGCGCGCCCGAAGGGCGACCCGGGGCGCAGCCGCGGCTGACGGTCCGGCGGCGCGCCGAACGCGACCGCGCGCCGCCCCCGCGCCACCACCCGCACCGCCGCGGCGCCCGCCTCGGCGAGCAGCACCGCGGACTCCAGCGCCGACTGCCCGGCCCCGACCACCACCACCTCACGTCCGGCGAACCGCCCCAGGTCGCGGTGTTGTGAGCTGTGCGATACGGGCCCGGTGGGAGAGGGCCCGTCGGGGACGGCGGCGGCGAACTCGGCGGGCAGATGGGCGAGCCCGGCCAGCCCGCTGGCGACCACCACGGCGCACGCGGCGAACTGCTCCCCCGAGTCCAGCTTGAGCTCGAACCGGCCGCCCCGCCGGTCGACCGACACCACCCGCACCTGCTCCAGCTCCGGCACCAGCCGCTCCTGGAACCACAGCCCGTACCGCGCGAAGGTCTCGACCGGGATGATGTCCCAGTCCGACTCATAGCGCTTGCCGCCCTCCGCACAGCAGAAGTCGAGCAGGGTGTGCCCCACCTGCGGGGCATCGATATTCGAGGCCACCGGGGTGGATTTGAGCAGCATCCCGGCCGGCATGTGCTCACGCCAGCTCACCATCGGTGTCCCGAAGACGCGGACCGACAGGCCGCGCGCACGCAGATGGGCCACCGCCGACAGGCCGTAAGGACCGGCCCCGATGACTGCTACCGGATCGTTCACAAGTCCCCTCCCCGAGACGTCACTTACTCGTGGTGCGACCTACTCATGGCGCGACTTACTGGTGGCGCGACCTACTGGTAGCGCGCCACCGCTGGTACAGGTGGACTGCGCCGGGCCGCACACAGCGCGCCAGCATCGTGAAGAACGGCTTCATGTCGTCGCGCGCGGCCCACGCCAGCTCGGTCCCGCCCGCACGGGCGGGCGCGTGCGGGGTGGTGTATCCGCTGCGGCGGTAGGCGAGCAGCGCGGGCAGGTCGATGTTCTCCACGACGAACCGCCGGTCCGCGCGCTGCTCGGCCTCCGGGACCTTGCGCCCCGTCAGGTCCAGGTGCTGGGCGCGGACCACATCGATGCCCGCCTCGCTCTCGAAGAGCCGGAACTGCGCGCCCATGCGGGGGTTGAAGTCGAGCAGTTTGTACCGCCCGTCCCGCCGGTCGAAGCGCCAGTCCAGATCGACGATTCCGGAGAAGCCGATCCGCTTGATGAACTGGGCGGCCAGCTCCGCCAGCTCGGGGTTGTCCACCGCATAGGCGCAGGCCGTCATGCCCGCATGCGGCGGCCAGGACCGCACCTTGACCCCGGTGAACATCGCCAGTGGCGTGCTCTCCGCGTCGAAGTAGGCGTGCACGATCCAGTCCTCGGCCTCCTCCCTCGGCAGATACTCCTGCAGGATCACCCCGGGCCGCCGACCCCACCCGGTCGCCAGCGCCAGCAGCTCACGCGGCCCGGTGATCCGCGTGGTGCCGCCGACCGCCGGCCTTCTGCGCCGCTCGAACGCCTCCCGGTTCTTGGCGACCACCGGGAAGCGCGCGGTCGCCGCGAACTCCTTGACGTCGGCGTACGAATCGGGGAACGCCGCGGACGGGGTGGGCACGCCGTGGTCCAGACACAGCTCGTACAGCCCCTGCTTACTGGCCAGCCGCCTGGGCAGCCCGGGCTCCGCACGCGGGAAGAGGAAACGGCCCTCTCCGGCGAGGGTGTCGGCGTGCTCGGCGATCAGCACCGCCGCCTCCTCGTCCGTCGGCAGCAGGACGGCCGGCCGCCGCCCGATCGCCCGCCCGATCCGCAGCAGCCCCTCCACCAGCCGCTCCGGCCGCTCCATGCCGGTGGTCGGCCAGACGAAGGCCCGCTCCAGATAGCGCGAGAGCGCGGCCGGAGTCCAACGGTCCTCGGTGACGGCGTACATGGGGATGCCCAGGCGGCCCAGGGACCGGATGGCGCCGACGCCCCCATGGTGCAGCGGGTAGTCGCCGATCTTCACGATCAGACCGGGCACTGTGCGGTCCACCGCGAACGGCACGTCACTGCTCGCCACGAGTCCCCCTCGGTCACCGCAGCGCAGTGGCCCCCCCCACCGTGCGTGACCCGATTAAGGACGCTACTGGGGAATTGACGACCAGGGCAAGACTATCCGGACATTACCATCTCTTTAGGCAACAGTCGGTACAGTCCTCCCTTCGCGCGCCCGCCCCCGTAGGGTGTGGCCCGGTGATCCCGGCAGCCCCCGGCGACGACGAGAAGGCGAGGCACACCCATGCCACCACTGAGCCCGCTCGACCTGCCCCATGACGATCCGTACGGCCCGCACAACCTCCCCTATGGCGTCTTCACCACCCCCGACGCCCCTGACCTGCGCCGGATCGGGGTCCGCTACGGCGACCATGTGCTGGACGCGGGCGCCGCCGCGGCCGCCGTCGGCTCCCCGCACGCCGCACTGCTCGGCCATCCGACGCTCAATCCGCTGATGGCCGCGGGCCGTTCGGTCTGGCAGGCCGTACGAGAAGAGCTGCGCGGCTGGCTGACCGAGTCGGCGCACCGGTCCGCCATCGAGCCCCTTCTGCACCCCCTCACCACCGTCACGCTCCATCTGCCCTTCGAAGTCGCCGACTACGTCGACTTCTATGCCAGCGAGCACCACGCGTCCAATGTGGGCAGGATCTTCCGCCCGGAGGGCGGCCCGCTCACCCCCAACTGGAAGCACATGCCCATCGGCTACCACGGGCGCGCGGGCACGGTCGTGGTCTCCGGCACGCCCGTCGTACGCCCCCGCGGCCAACTCCGCCCGCCCGCCGGCCAAGCCGAATCCGCCCAACCCACCTCTGATCAGCCCACCTCTGATCAGCCCACGTCTGGTCAATCCGCTCCCGCTCATTCCGCGCTCCCCCCGTTCGGCCCCACGCGCCGGCTCGACTTCGAGGCTGAGGTCGCCTTCGTCGTCGGTGCCCCTTCACCTTTCAATACACCGGTGCCGCTCTCCGGGTTCCACGACCACGTCTTCGGCGTCTGCCTGCTCAACGACTGGTCCGCGCGCGACATCCAGAGCTGGGAGTACCGCCCGCTCGGCCCCTTCCTCGGAAAGTCCTTCGCCACCTCCGTGGCCGCCTGGATCACCCCGCTGGACGCCCTCGCCGCCGCCCGTACCGCCCCACCCGCCCGCGACGTCCCGCTCCTCCCCTACCTCGACGACTCCGCCACCACAGCCGCCGAGACCGCCGGGGACGCCGAGACCGCCGGGGCCGCCGAGCCGGGCGGGCTCGACCTGCGCATCGAGGTCGCCATCAACGGCCACCCCGTCTCCCACCCGCCCTTCGCGGCCATGTACTGGACGGCCGCCCAGCAGCTCGCGCATATGACGGTCAACGGCGCCTCGCTGCGCACCGGCGACCTCTTCGCCTCCGGCACGGTCAGCGGCCCCGAGCCCGATCAGCGCGGCTGTCTGCTGGAGTTGACCTGGTCGGGCCGCGACCCGCTGCGACTGCCCGACGGCGAGCGGACGTTCCTGGAGGACGGCGACGAGGTGACCCTCACCGCCTGGGCACCGGGCCCCGGTAACAACCGTGTCGCACTAGGGGAAGTAACCGGTTGCGTCGTCCCGTCCACGCCCTGAGCGGCTGCTAGCTTGTCGTGTTCTCGTCCCCACAACCGAGGAGAAACACGTGATCAAGGCAGTGCGCATCGCCGGTGCGGCGGCCGCGGCCGCCCTGCTGTTGACCGGATGCGGCAGCGACAGCGACGGGGGCGACAGCAAGTCGGACCCGTCCAAGAAGGCCCCGGCGAGCGAGCAGTCGAGCGCCCCTGCGGAGGGGGGCGCGGGCGGCGCGGTGTCGGGCGCCTATATGTCCAAGTCCGGCGGCGAGGCGATGATCCTGTCCATCAGCGGCGAGAAGGCGGCCCTGATCGCGGGCAAGCACCAGTGCAGCGGCGAGTACGCCGACATGGGCAACAAGATGCTGATGCTCAAGTGCGCCGACGGCAACACGGACCGCACCATGGGCAAGGTGACGGCGAGCGCGGACGGCAAAACCCTCAAGGTCAGCTGGGACGCCGGCATGAACGACACCTTCACCAAGGTGACCACCCCCGCCGACATCCCGACCAACATCCCGACCGACATCCCCGGTCTGGAGAGCGTCGGCGGCATCACCGGCGGCTGACCTGACGGCTCTGAAGCGCGTCCGCCCGGCCCCCACACGGGGGACCGGGCGGACGGCCGCCGAGCGGCCGCACAAGGCGAGGGGCGCTCAGCGTACGAAGACCCCCGCCTGGCCGGCCAGATCGAGGAAGTACTGCGGGGCGACGCCCAGCACGATCGTCACCGCGACGCCGATCGCGATCGCCGCCGAGGTCAGCGGGGACGGCACCGCCACCGACGGGCCCTCCGTCCGCGGCTCGCTGAAGAACATCAGGACGATCACCCGGATGTAGAAGAACGCCGCGATCGCCGAGGAGATCACACCGATCACCACCAGCGGCCCCGCGCCCCCGTCGGCCGCCGCCTTGAAGACGGCGAACTTCCCCGCGAAGCCACTCGTCAGCGGGATTCCGGCGAAGGCCAGCAGGAAGACCGCGAAGACCGCTGCCACCAGGGGCGAACGGCGGCCGAGCCCGGCCCACTTGGACAGATGCGTGGCCTCGCCGCCCGCGTCGCGGACCAGAGTGACCACGGAGAACGCGCCGAGGGTCACAAAGGAGTACGCGGCCAGGTAGAAGAGGACCGAGGAGATGCCGTCGGGCGTCATGGCGATGACACCGGCCAGGATGAAGCCGGCGTGGGCGATCGAGGAGTAGGCCAGCAGCCGCTTCACATCGGTCTGGGTGACCGCGACGATCGCACCGCCCAGCATGGTGACGATCGCCACCCCCCACATCACCGGCCGCCAGTCCCAGCGCAGCCCCGGCAGTACGACGTACAGCAGCCGCAGCAGCGCGCCGAACGCCGCAACCTTGGTCGCCGCCGCCATGAAGCCGGTCACGGGGGTCGGGGCGCCCTGGTAGACGTCCGGCGTCCACATGTGGAAGGGGACGGCGCCGATCTTGAACAGCAGGCCCATCAGCACCATCGCGCCGCCGATGAGCAGCAGCGCGTCATTGCCCATGGTCCCGGCGAGCGCCGGGGTGACCTCGCGGACCGTGCCGTCGACGACATCGGCGATCCCCGCGTAGGTGACGGTGCCCGCGTAGCCGTACAGCAGCGCGATCCCGAAGAGCAAGAAGGCGGACGAGAAGGCGCCGAGCAGGAAGTACTTGACGGCGGCCTCCTGCGAGAGCATGCGGTGCCGCCGGGCGAGCGCGCACAGCACATACAGCGGGAGCGAGAAGACCTCCAGCGCCACGAAGAGCGTCAGCAGGTCGTTGGCGGCGGGGAAGATGAGCATGCCGCCCACCGCGAAGAGCAGCAGCGGAAAGACCTCGGTGGTGGTGAACCCCGCCTTGACCGCGGCCTTTTCGGCGTCTCCGCCCGGGACGGCGGCCGCCTGCGCGGCGAAGGAGTCGACGCGATTGCCGTGGGCCGCCGGGTCGAGCCGCCGCTCGGCGAAGGTGAAGACCGCGACCAGCGCGACGAGGAGGATCGTGCCCTCCAGGAAGAGCGCGGGTCCGTCGACCGCGATGGCGCCCATGGCCGCGATCCGCGCCTTGCTCGTGCCGTAGTCCCCGGCCGCGAGGCCCAGGACGGCGGCGAAAGCCGCGGCCAGGGCGACCACGGAGACGAAGAGCTGGGCGGCGTAGCGGTGGCGGCGCGGCAGCAGGGCCTCGATCAGCACCCCGACGATCGCGGCGCCGAGGACGATCAGGGTGGGCGCCAGCTGGCCGTACTCGATATGCGGCGTGGGGATCTTGTCGGGGGGCGACACCGCCGCTGTCGTCCACAGGCTGTGGACAGTGGCCGCATGGCTCACTTGGCACCTCCGGAAGCACGGTCGTGCATCGGGCTGTAGCTGAACCAGCCCGCGTCAGTGACGGGGTGATCGGGCTTGGGATCCTTCTTGTCCACCACGGACAGCGTGTGATCGACAGCCGGGTTGACGATGTCGGTCAGCGGCTTCGGGTAGACGCCGAGGAAGATCAGCAGCGCGATCAGCGGCGCCACCACCACCAGCTCGCGCACCTTCAGATCGGGCATGCCCCGCACCTCGGCCTTCACCGGGCCGGTCATGGTGCGCTGGTACAGCACCAGGACGTACAGCGCGGCCAGCACGATGCCGACGGTCGCGATGATGCCGAGCACCGGATAGCGGCTGAACGTGCCGACCAGGACCAGGAATTCGCTGATGAACGGCGCCAGCCCCGGCAGCGACAGGGTCGCCAGACCGCCGATCAGGAAGGTGCCGGCGAGCACCGGGGCGACCTTCTGCACCCCGCCGTAGTCGGCGATGAGCCTCGATCCGCGGCGGGTGATCAGGAATCCGGCCACCAGCATCAGCGCCGCGGTCGAGATGCCGTGGTTGACCATGTACAGGGTGGCTCCGCCCTGGCCCTGCGTCGTCATGGCGAAGATGCCGAGGATGATGAAGCCGAAATGGGAGATCGAGGCGTATGCGATCAGCCGCTTGATGTCCCGCTGGCCGACCGCGAGCAGCGCCCCGTAGATGATGCTGATCAGGGCGAGGACGAGGATCACCGGCGTGGCCCACTTGCTGGCCTCCGGGAAGAGCTGGAGGCAGAAGCGGAGCATCGCGAAGGTGCCGACCTTGTCGACCACCGCGGTGATCAGCACGGCGACGGGGGAGGTGGCCTCCCCCATCGCGTTGGGCAGCCAGGTGTGCAGCGGCCACAGCGGCGCCTTCACAGCAAAGGCGAAGAAGAAGCCGAGGAACAACAGCCGCTCGGTGCTGGTCGCGATGTCCAGGGTGCCCGCGGCCCGGGCGTCGGTGATCTGCTGCAGCGAGAAGGTGCCGGTGCCCAGGTCGTCGGCGGTGACCACGTACAGGCCGACCACCGCGGCCAGCATGATCAGGCCGCCCGCCAGGTTGTAGAGCAGGAACTTGACGGCGGCGTACGAGCGCTGGGTGGCCGACTCCTCCTCGGACCGCCCTCCGGCCCGGTCCCCGAAGCCGCCGATGAGGAAGTACATCGGGATCAGCATGGCTTCGAAGAAGATGTAGAAGAGGAAGACGTCGGTGGCCTCGAAGGAGATCACCACCATCGCCTCGACCATCAGGATCAGCGCGAAGAAGCCCTGGGTGGGCCGCCAGCGGCGGTTGGGGCTGGCCTCTTCCAGCGGGTCGGCGTCATGCCACCCGGCCAGGATGATGAAGGGGATGAGGACCGCGGTCAGCGCGATCAGCGCGACCGCGATGCCGTCCACCCCCAGCTCGTACCGCACGCCGAAGTCCTTGATCCAGGCGTGGGACTCGGCGAGCTGGAAGTGGGCGCCGTCCGGGTCGAAGCGCACCAGCACGATCGCCGCCAGGACGAGCGTGGCCAGCGAGAAGCCCAGCGCCACCCACTTGGCGGCGGCGCGCTTGGCGGCGGGCACGGCGGCGGTGGCGATCGCGCCCAGCGCGGGCACCGCGGCCGTGACCGTCAGCAGGGGAAATGACATGACTCAGACCGCCCTCATCAGCAGGGTCGCGGCGATGAGCACCGCCGTACCGCCGAACATCGAGACCGCGTACGTACGGGCGTAGCCGTTCTGGAGCTTGCGCAGCCGCCCGGAGAGGCCGCCGACCGAGGCCGCGGTGCCGTTGACCACGCCGTCGACCAGCTTGTGGTCCACATAGACCAGTCCGCGGGTCAGATACTCACCGGGCTTGACGAGGACGACGTGGTTGAAGTCGTCCTGCAGCAGGTCGCGCCGGGCGGCCCGGGTGAGCAGGCTGCCGCGCGGTGCAGTGCGCGGAACGGGCCGGCGCCCGTACTGCACCCAGGCGATCGCGACGCCGATCAGCAGGACGACCATGGTCCCGGCGGTGACGGTGGCGGCGCTGAGCGGAGAGTCCCCGTGGCTGTGGCTGGTGACGGGCTCCAGCCACTTCAAGAACGCGTCGTTGAGGCTGAACAGCCCGCCGGCGAACACCGATCCGAAGGCCAGCACGATCATCGGGATGGTCATGGACTTCGGCGACTCGTGGGGGTGTGGCTCATTGCCCTGCTCGTCGGGTTCCCAGCGCTTCTCGCCGAAGAAGGTCAGCAGCATCACGCGGGTCATGTAGTACGCGGTGATGGCGGCGCCGAGCAGCGCCGCGCCGCCCAGGATCCAGCCCTCCGTACCGCCCTTGGCGAAGGCCGCCTCGATGATCTTGTCCTTGGACCAGAAGCCGGAAAGCCCAGGGAAGCCGATGATCGCGAGATAGCCGAGCCCGAAGGTCACGAAGGTGACCGGCATGTACTTCCGCAGGCCGCCGTACTTGCGCATGTCGACCTCGTCGTTCATGCCGTGCATGACCGAGCCGGCGCCGAGGAAGAGCCCCGCCTTGAAGAAGCCGTGGGTGACCAGGTGCATGATCGCGAAGACATAGCCGATCGGGCCGAGCCCGGCGGCCAGGATCATGTAGCCGATCTGCGACATGGTCGAGCCCGCCAGGGCCTTCTTGATGTCGTCCTTCGCGCAACCGACGATCGCACCGAAGAGCAGCGTCACCGCGCCGACGGTGACCACAGCGGTCTGCGCGTCCGGCGCGTTGTTGAAGATCGCGCCCGAGCGGGTGATCAGATAGACGCCCGCGGTCACCATGGTGGCCGCGTGGATCAGGGCGGAGACCGGGGTCGGGCCCTCCATGGCGTCCCCGAGCCAGGACTGCAGCGGCACCTGGGCCGACTTGCCGCAGGCTGCCAGGAGCAGCATCAGCCCGATGGCGGTGAGCTTGCCCTCGCCCGCATCGGTGGCGTTCGAGAGCACCGGGGCGAAGGCGAACGTGCCGAAGGTCGTGAACATCAGCATGATGGCAATGGACAGGCCGACGTCGCCCACCCGGTTGACGATGAACGCCTTCTTCGCCGCCGTGGCCGCGCTGGGCTTGTGCTGCCAGAAGCCGATCAGCAGATACGAGGCGAGGCCGACGCCCTCCCACCCCACGTACAGCAGCAGGTAGTTGTCGGCGAGGACGAGCAGCAGCATCGCCGCGAGGAAGAGGTTGAGATAGCCGAAGAAGCGGCGGCGGCGCTCGTCGTGCTCCATATAGCCGATCGAGTAGATGTGGATCAGGCCGCCCACACCGGTGATCAGAAGCACGAAGGTCATCGACAGCTGGTCGAGCTGGAAGGCGACGTCCGCCCGGAAGCCGCCGACCGGGATCCAGCTGAACAGATGGCTGTGCAGGGCCCGGTCGTGCTCGTCCCGGCCGAGCATGTCGGCGAAGAGCACCGCCCCGATCACGAAGGAGGCGAGCGCGAGCGCGGTGCCCAGCAAATGGCCCTTGCCGTCCAGCCGCCGCCCCCCGCACAGCAGCAGGGCCGCGCCGAGCAGCGGGGCCGCGACAAGCAATCCGATGAGGTTCTCCACGTGAACGCGACCCTTCTAGAGCTTCATCAGGCTGGCGTCGTCGACCGAGGCCGAATGGCGGGCGCGGAACACCGACACGATGATCGCGAGGCCGACCACGACTTCGGCGGCCGCGACGACCATCGTGAAGAACGCGATGATCTGGCCGTCGAGATTGCCGTGCATCCGGGAGAAGGTGACGAACGCCAGGTTGCACGCGTTCAGCATCAGCTCGACGCACATGAAGAGGACGATCGCGTTCCGCCGGATCAGCACCCCGGCCGCGCCGATGGTGAACAACAGGGCGGCCAGGTACAGGTAGTTGACCGGGTTCACTTGGCGACCCCCTTCGAGTCCTCCGGATGGTCGGCGCCGCCCGGACCTGCCGCGCCGTTAGCACTGTCGTGGCGGTCGGCGCCCTCAGCACCCCCGGCGCCCTCGGCGCCCTTCGCGCCCCCGGGGCGCCCCGCGCCCTTGCCGCCCTTGGCGTCCCGCCCCAGCCAGCGCGCCGAGCGCTGCTCCAGGGCGGCCAGTTGGGCCAGCGCCTTCCCGGAGACGTCCCGGATCTGGCCGCGGCCGCGCAGCGTCGCGTTGACCGAGAGCTCGGCGGGCGTGCCGTCGGGCAGCAGACCGGGGATGTCCACCGCGTTGTGCCGGGCGTAGACGCCGGGCGCGGGCAGCGGCGGCACCTGTGTGCCGGTGCGCACTCGCCGCTCGGCCTGCTCGCGCTGGCTGAGCGCGCGCTCCGTACGCTCGCGGTGGGTCAGCACCATCGCGCCGACCGCCGCGGTGATCAGCAGCGCGCCGGTGATCTCGAAGGCGAAGACGTACTTGGTGAAGATCAGGGTGGCCAGGCCCTCCACATTGCCGCCGGAGTTGGCCTCGCCCAGGCCCTTGAAGCTCTTCAGCGAGGCATTGCCGATCCCGGCGCACAGCAGGATGCCGAACCCGAGCCCGCACAGGGCGGCGAGCCAGCGCTGCCCCTTCAGCGTCTCCTTGAGCGAATCGGCGGCGGTGACGCCGACCAGCATGACGACGAAGAGGAAGAGCATCATGATCGCGCCGGTGTAGACGACGATCTGGACGACGCCCAGGAAGTACGCGCCGTTGGCCAGGTAGAAGACCGCCAGAACGATCATGGTGCCCGCCAGGCACAGGGCGCTGTGCACGGCCTTGCGCATCAGGATCGTACCCAGGGCGCCGATCACGGCCACGGTGGCGAGGACCCAGAACTGCACCGCCTCGCCGGTGGAGGTGGTGGAGGCGGCGGCGGCCAGCATGCTGCTCATGCCCGCACCTCCCGCTGCGGCCGCTCGGCTCCACCGGACCCGCCGTTCTCCCCGGCACCCTCATCGGCAGCCGGGGCGGCCTCAGGGGTGTCCTCGGGCGCGGTCTCGCCCTTGCTGACCGCCACCTGGCGCTCCGTCCCGGGCGCGGCCTCGGTCACCAGACCTCGGTAGTAGTCCTGCTCGTCCATGCCGGGGTAGATGGCGTGCGGGGAGTCGACCATGCCCTCCTCCAACCCCGCGAGCAGCTCCTCTTTGGTGTAGATGAGCGATTCGCGGGTCCGGTCGGCGAGCTCGTACTCATTGGTCATGGTCAGCGCGCGCGTCGGGCACGCCTCCACGCACAGACCGCACAGAATGCAGCGCAGATAGTTGATCTGGTAGACGCGGCCGTAGCGCTCACCCGGGGAGTAGCGCTCCTCGTCCGTGTTGTCCGCGCCCTCCACATAGATCGCGTCCGCCGGGCAGGCCCAGGCGCACAGCTCACAGCCGACGCACTTCTCCAGCCCGTCCGGATGGCGGTTGAGCTGGTGGCGTCCGTGGAATCGGGGCGCGGTCGGCTTCTTCTCCTCGGGGTACTGCTCGGTGAGCCGCTTCTTGAACATGGCCTTGAAGGTCACGCCGAAGCCGGCCACCGGGTTCTGGAAGTCAGACACCGTCGGCCTCCTTTCCGTCACTGACAGTGTCGGGCCCGCCACTGACAATCAGCTCGCGGTCGTGTCGCGGGCGTCGGCGCGGTGCGGGCGGCAGGGTCTGGCCGGGCAGCGGTGGCACCGGGAAGCCGCCCGCCATCGGGTCGAAGGCGGGCTCCGGGCCGCCCTCGGCCTCCGCCTCGGCCCGCGAAGCGTCCCTGTCGCGGAAGATGTCGACGACGAACGACAGCAGCAACAGGACGAGGACCGCGCCGCCGACGTACAGCACGATGTCCTGGTAGTCGTAGTTCTCGTTGCGCAGCGCCCGCACGGTCGCGACCAGCATCAGCCAGACCATCGAGACCGGGATGAGGACCTTCCAGCCCAGCTTCATGAACTGGTCGTAGCGCACCCGCGGCAGCGTGCCGCGGATCCAGACGAAGGCGAACAGCAGCGAGAGGACCTTGCCGACGAACCAGAGCATCGGCCACCAGCCGTGGTTGGCCCCCGCCCAGAAGGTGCTGATCGGCCATGGCGCCCGCCAGCCGCCCAGGAAGAGGGTGACCGCGACCATCGAGACGGTGACCATGTTGATGTACTCGGCGAGCATGAACATCGCGAACTTGATGGACGAGTACTCGGTGTTGAAGCCGCCGACCAGGTCGCCCTCGGACTCCGGCATGTCGAAGGGCGCGCGGTTGGTCTCACCGACCATCGCGATGATGTAGATGATGAAGGAGACCGGCAACAGCAGCGCGTACCAGCGGTCGTGCTGGGAGTTGACGATCTCGGAGGTCGACATCGACCCGGAGTAGAGGAAGACCGCCGCGAAGGACATGCCCATCGCGATCTCGTAGCTGATCATCTGGGCGCAGGAGCGCAAGCCCCCGAGGAGCGGATACGTGGAACCGGACGACCAGCCCGCCAGCACGATGCCGTAGATGCCCACCGAGGCGGTGGCCAGGATGTAGAGGATCGCGATCGGCAGGTCGGTCAGCTGCATCGTGGTGCGGTGCCCGAAGATCGAGATCTCGTTGTCGGCCGGGCCGAAGGGGATGACCGCGACCGCCATGAAGGCGGGGATGGCCGCGACGACCGGCGCCAGGACGTAGACGACCTTGTCCGCGCCCTTGACGACGATGTCTTCCTTCAGCATCAGCTTCACGCCGTCGGCCAGGGACTGCAGCATGCCCCAGGGGCCGTGCCGGTTCGGGCCAATGCGCAGCTGCATCCAGCCGACGACCTTGCGCTCCATGACGATGGAGATCAGCACGGTCACCATCAGGAAGGCGAAGCAGAAAACCGCCTTGATCAGGATCAGCCACCAGGGGTCGCGGCCGAACATCGACAGGTCTTCTGCGGCGAGGTAGCTCAGGTTCATGAGGTCACCTCCGGTTCGGTCGCGGGAGCGCCGATCTTGACCAGTTCACCGGGGCGCGCGCCCAGGTCGTGGTACGCGCCGCCGCCCGTGGAGTTCAGCGGCAGCCAGACCACCCGGTCGGGCATCTCCGTCACCGCCAGGGGCAGCTGGAGCGACCCGGCCGGGCCGGTGACCCGTACGGTCTCCCCGTCGCGCACCCCCGCCTCCTCCGCGGTCGCCTCCGACAGCCGGATGACCGCCGCGTGGCGGGTCGCGGCGAGCGCGGCGTCGCCCTCCTGGAGCCGGCCCTGGTCCAGCAGCAGCCGGTGGCCCGCGAGCAGTGCCTCGCCCTCGCCGGGGCGGGGCAGCGGCCCGCCGGTCTCCATCGGCCCGATGCCGCGGGAGCCGGGCCAGGTGCCGAGCCGCGTCAGCTCGTCCCGTACGGCCTGGACGTCCGGCAGGTCGAACGGCACATCCATGGCGTCGGCCAGCATGTGCAGCACCCGGGCGTCCGGAAGGACATGGCGGCGGGTCATCTGGTCGGGCTTGATGGCCGCCTCGAACGGCCGGGCCCGCCCCTCCCAGTTGAGGAAGGTGCCCGCCTTCTCGACGACCGCCGCGACCGGCAGCACCACGTCCGCGTGCGCCGTGACCTCGGTGGGCCGCTGCTCCAGGCTGACCAGGAAGCCGACCGCCTCCAGGGCCTCGACAGCCCGTGCCGGGTCGGGCAGATCGGCGATCTCGACGCCCGCGACCACCAGCGCGCCGAGCTCGCCGTCGGCCGCGGCCTCGACGATCCGGCCGGTGTCCCGGCCCGTCCGGCCGGGCAGTTCGGCGACGCGCCAGACCTCGGCGGTCTCCTCGCGGGCCCGCGGATCGGTGACCGGGCGCCCGCCGGGCAGCAGCCCGGGGAGCGCGCCCGCCTCGATGGCGCCCCGCTCCCCCGCCCGGCGCGGGATCCAGACCAGCGTGGCGCCGGTGGCGGCGGCGGCCCGTACGGCGGCGGTCAGCGCCCCCGGTACGGTCGCAAGCCGCTCACCTGCGACGATCACCGCGCCGTCGAGGCGCAGCGCCTCGGCCGCCCGCTCCCCGTCGGCGTCAAGGCCGGTGCGGCCCGCGAGCGCGTCCAGCCACTCGGTCTCGGTGCCGGGGGCCGCGGGCAGCAGCGTGCCGCCCGCCTTCGTCAGGCCCCGGGTGGCGTAGGTGGCCAGCGAGAAGGTGCGCTGGCCGTGCTTGCGGTGGGCCTTGCGCAGCCGCAGGAAGACGCCGGGCGCCTCCTCCTCCGATTCGAAGCCGACCAGGAGGACGGCCGGGGCCTTCTCCAGCGCGGCGTACGTCAGGCCGCCGCCGTCCAGGTCGCGGCCCCGGCCCGCCACCTGGGTGGCCAGGAAGTCGGCCTCCTCGGCGCTGTGCGCCCGGGCCCGGAAGTCGATGTCGTTGGTGTCCAGGGCGACGCGGGCGAACTTCGCGTACGCGTACGCGTCCTCGACGGTCAGCCGGCCGCCGGTCAGCACGCCCGCGCGGCCGCGGGCCGCGGCCAGGCCGGTGGCCGCGGCCTCCAGCGCCTCGGGCCAGCTCGCCGGCTCCAGTTCGCCCGTCTCCCGGTCGCGCACCAGCGGGGTGGTGAGCCGGTCGGGGAGCTGCGCGTAGCGGAAGCCGAAGCGCCCCTTGTCGCAGATCCACTCCTCGTTGACCTCGGGGTCGTCCGCCGCGAGCCGCCGCATGACCTTGCCGCGCCGGTGGTCGGTGCGGGTCGCGCAGCCGCTCGAGCAGTGCTCGCACACACTCGGCGAGGAGACCAGGTCGAAGGGGCGGGAGCGGAAGCGGTAGGCGGCCGACGTCAGCGCGCCCACCGGGCAGATCTGGATGGTGTTGCCGGAGAAGTACGACTCGAACGGGTCGCCCTCACCCGTGCCCACCTGCTGCAGGGCGCCGCGCTCCAGCAGCTCGATCATCGGGTCGCCCGCGACCTGGTTGGAGAACCGGGTGCAGCGCGCGCACAGCACACACCGCTCGCGGTCCAGCAGCACCTGCGGCGAGATCGGCACCGGCTTGGCGAAGGTGCGCTTATGGCCCTCGAAGCGGCTGTCGGCCTGCCCGGCGGACATGGCCTGGTTCTGCAGCGGGCACTCGCCGCCCTTGTCGCAGACCGGGCAGTCCAGCGGGTGGTTGATCAGCAGCAGCTCCATCACACCGCGCTGCGCCTTCTCGGCCACGGGCGAGGTGAGCTGGGTCTTGACCACCATCCCGTCGGTGCAGGTGATCGTGCAGGAGGCCATCGGCTTGCGCTGACCCTCGACCTCGACGATGCACTGGCGACAGGCGCCGGCCGGGTCGAGGAGCGGATGGTCGCAGAAGCGGGGGATCTCGATGCCGAGCAGCTCGGCCGCGCGGATCACCAAGGTCCCCTTGGGGACGGAGATCTCGATTCCGTCGATGGTGACAGAGACCAGATCTTCGCGTGGCACCGCCGCCTCTCCGCCTCCGGAGGGTGCATTGGTGGTCACGGTCATGCGGTCACCCCCAGGTGAGTGGAGCTCGGATCGTCGGCCCATACGGTGGACTTGGCGGGGTCGAAGGGGCACCCGCCACCGGTGATGTGCTGCTCGTACTCCTCCTTGAAGTATTTGAGGGAGGAGAAGATGGGGCTGGCGGCGCCGTCGCCGAGCGCGCAGAACGACTTGCCGTTGATGTTGTCGGCGATGTCGGCCAGCTTGGCGAGGTCTTCCATGCGGCCCTTGCCCGCCTCGATGTCGCGCAACAGCTGAACCAGCCAGTACGTGCCCTCGCGGCAGGGCGTGCACTTGCCGCAGGACTCATGCGCGTAGAACTCGGTCCAGCGGGTCACCGCGCGCACCACGCAGGTCGTCTCGTCGAAGCACTGCAGCGCCTTGGTGCCGAGCATCGAGCCGGCGGCGCCCACGCCCTCGTAGTCGAGGGGGACGTCCAGGTGCTCCTCGGTGAGCAGCGGCGTCGAAGAGCCGCCGGGCGTCCAGAACTTCAGCCGGTGGCCGGGCCGCATACCGCCGCTCATGTCCAGCAGCTGCCGCAGGGTGATGCCCAGCGGGCCCTCGTACTGGCCGGGGGCCGCGACATGTCCGGACAGCGAGTAGAGCGTGAAGCCCGGGGACTTCTCGCTGCCCATCGACCGGAACCATTCCTTGCCCTTGGTGAGGATGGCGGGAACCGACGCGATGGACTCGACGTTATTGACGACAGTGGGGCACGCGTACAGACCCGCGACCGCCGGGAAGGGAGGCCGGAGCCGCGGCTGGCCGCGCCGCCCTTCCAAGGAGTCCAGCAGCGCGGTCTCTTCACCGCAGATGTACGCGCCGGCGCCCGCGTGCACGGTGATCTCGAGATCGGGCAGATCGGCCAGCCCCAGCTTCTGCCTGCGCGCGTCGGCCTTGCCGAGGTAGCCGGCCTCGTACGCCTCGCGTACGGCCTCGTGCAACCGGCGCAGCACGGGCACGACTTCACCGCGCAGATAGATGAAGGCGTGCTGGGAGCGGATGGCATGACAGGCGATGATCATGCCCTCGATGAGGGCGTGCGGATTGGCGAAGAGGAGGGGGATGTCCTTGCAGGTGCCGGGTTCCGACTCGTCCGCGTTGACGACCAGGTAGTGCGGCTTGCCGTCGCCCTGCGGGATGAACTGCCACTTCATCCCGGTGGGGAAGCCCGCACCGCCGCGGCCGCGCAGCCCCGAGTCCTTCACCAGCGCGATCACATCGTCGGGTGCCATGGCGAGGGCCCTGCGCATGCCCTCGTACCCGTCGTGGCGCAGATAGGTCTCCATGCTCCAGGACTTGGACTCGTCCCAGAACGAGGACAGCACGGGTGCCAGCAGCTTCTCGGGGCTGGACTCGCCCCGCTCGACTGTCACGGTCATCACTCCCCCTCCTCTGTGACCGGACCGGACGGATGGTGCGGGTCGGAGGCCGAGGTCCGCTGCGGCGCGTCATGGGAGCTCGGGTGCGTAGGCGCCTGCTCGTCCGCCTGCTCGTTCACCGGGAAGTCCGCGGACCTGGGCGATACGACGCGGCCCGGGGCCGCCTCGCCCTTGGCCAGCCGCAGCCCGACCAGCGAGGCCGGGCCGGCGCTGCCGCTCGCCTCGACCGCGCCCGGGCGCGCGTCGGGGAAGCCGGCGAGGATGCGCGCGGTCTCCTTGAAGGTGCACAGCGGAGCGCCGCGGGTCGGCTCGACAGTGCGGCCCGCCTGCAGATCGTCGACCATCTGCTTGGCGGAGTCCACGGTCTGGTTGTCGAAGAACTCCCAGTTGACCATCACCACGGGCGCGTAGTCGCAGGCCGCGTTGCACTCGATGTGCTCGAGGGTGATCTTGCCGTCGTCGGTGGTCTCTCCGTTGCCGACGCCCAGATGGCGCTGCAGGGCCTCGAAGATCGCGTCGCCGCCCATCACCGCGCACAGGGTGTTGGTGCACACCCCCACCTGGTAGTCGCCGGAGGGCTTCCGCCGGTACATGGTGTAGAAGGTGGCGACCGCGGTGACCTCGGCGGTGGTCAGTCCCAGCACCTCGGCGCAGAACCGGACGCCGGTGCGGGTGACATGGCCCTCCTCCGACTGCACCAGGTGCAGCAGCGGCAGCAGCGCGCTGCGGCTGTCGGGGTAGCGGGCGATCACCTCCTCGGCATCCGCCTCGAGCCGTGCCCGAACCTCGGCCGGGTAGTCGGGGGCGGGGAGCTGCGGCATTCCCAGCTGGACATCGGTCATAGCGTCTCCCTGTTCCCTTCTCCGCCCGCGCGGCGCAGAGGTGCGGCCTTCGTCGTCGTCTGCGGCCCGGCGTCCCGCCCGTCTCCCGCCACCGCCCTCAAGCGGCTGCGCTGCGCGCAGGCAGCTCTCATGCGTGCACCGGTCACCGGTCGACGCCTCCCATCACAGGGTCGATGGACGCCACGGCGACGATCACGTCGGCGACCTGGCCGCCCTCACACATCGCCGCCACGGACTGCAGGTTGGTGAAGGACGGGTCGCGGAAGTGCACCCGGAACGGGCGGGTGCCGCCGTCGCTGACCATGTGCACGCCCAGCTCGCCCTTGGGCGACTCGACGGCCGTGTACGCCTGCCCCGGCGGGACCCGGAATCCCTCGGTCACCAGCTTGAAGTGGTGGATCAGGGCCTCCATCGAGGTGCCCATGATCTTCTTGATGTGGTCGAGGGAGTTGCCGAGACCGTCCGGCCCCAGCGCCAGCTGCGCCGGCCAGGCGATCTTCTTGTCCTCGACCATGACCGGTCCCGGCGCCAGCCGGTCCAGGCACTGCTCGACAATCCCCAGCGACTGGCGCATCTCCTCCAGCCGGATCAGGAAGCGGCCGTAGGCGTCGCAGGTGTCGGCGGTGGGGACCTCGAAGTCGTAGTTCTCATAGCCGCAGTACGGCTGGGACTTGCGCAGATCGTGCGGCAGCCCGGTGGCCCGCAGTATCGGTCCGGTGATGCCGAGCGCCATGCAGCCGGCCAGGTCGAGATAGCCGACATCCTGCAGCCGGGCCTTGAAGATGGGGTTCCCGGTCGCGAGCTTGTCGTACTCGGGCATGTTCTTGCGCATCTTCTTCACGAAGGCGCGCACCTGGTCGACCGCCCCGGGCGGCAGATCCTGGGCGAGCCCGCCGGGCCGGATGTACGCGTGGTTCATCCGCAGGCCGGTGATCAGCTCGAAGATGTCCAGGATCATCTCGCGGTCACGGAAGCCGTAGATCATGATGGTGGTCGCGCCGAGCTCCATACCGCCGGTGGCGATCGCCACCAGATGGGACGAGAGCCGGTTGAGCTCCATCAGCATGACCCGGATGACCGACGCCCGGTCCGGCACCTGATCCTCGATGCCCAGCAGCTTCTCGACGCCCAGGCAGTACGCGGCCTCGTTGTAGAAGGGCGTCAGATAGTCCATGCGGGTCACGAAGGTGGTGCCCTGCGTCCAGTTCCGGAATTCAAGGTTCTTCTCGATCCCGGTGTGCAGATAGCCGATGCCGCAGCGGGCCTCGGTGACCGTCTCGCCGTCGATTTCCAGGATCAGCCGGAGCACGCCGTGGGTGGACGGGTGCTGCGGCCCCATGTTGACGATGATCCGCTCGTCGTCGGCCCGGGACGCGGCGGCCACGACCTCGTCCCAGTCACCGCCGGTGACGGTGTAGACGGTGCCTTCGGTCGTCTCGCGCGTGGAGGCGGAGGGGGTTGCGTGGGTGGCAGACATCAGCTGTACGACCTCCGCTGGTCCGGAGCCGGGATCTGGGCGCCCTTGTACTCGACGGGGATGCCGCCCAGGGGATAGTCCTTGCGCTGCGGGAAGCCCTGCCAGTCGTCGGGCATCATGATCCGCGTGAGCGCGGGATGGCCGTCGAAGATCAGGCCGAAGAAGTCGTACGTCTCGCGCTCATGCCAGTCGTTGGTCGGATAGACGTCGACGATCGACGGGAGGTGCGGGTCGCTGTCGGGGACGCTCACCTCCAGCCGGATCAGCCGGTTGTGGGTGATCGAGCGCAGGTGGTAGACGGCGTGCAGCTCACGCCCCTTGTCGCCGGGGAAGTGGACGCCGCTGACGCCCGTACACAGCTCGAAGCGGAGCGCCGGGTCGTCGCGCAGGGTCCTGGCCACCGTCGGCAGATGCTCGCGCGCGATGTGGAAGGTCAGCTCGCCGCGGTCCACGACGGTCTTCTCGATCGCGTTCTCCGGGACCAGCGACTGCTCTTCGAGCGCGCCCTCGAGTTCGTCGGCGACTTCGTCGAACCAGCCCCCGTACGGACGGGAGGCCGCGCCGGGCAGCCGTACCGGCCGCACCAGGCCGCCGTAGCCCGAGGTGTCGCCGCCGTTGTTGGCGCCGAACATGCCGCGCTGGACGCGGATGGGCTCACCCTGATCGCCGCGGCTGCCGGGCAGGTTCTCGGCGTTGAGGTCCTTGTCGGGGTTGACGCCATTAGCCTCAGTCAACGCAGCAGCCCCTTCATCTCGATCGTCGGGAGCGCCTTCAGCGCCGCTTCCTCCGCCTCGCGGGCCGCGCGCTCGCGGTTCACGCCGAGCTTCTCCTCGCGGATCTTCTGGTGCAGCTTGATGATCGCGTCCATGAGCATCTCGGGCCGCGGCGGGCAGCCGGGCAGATAGATGTCGACCGGGACGATGTGATCGACGCCCTGCACGATCGCGTAGTTGTTGAACATGCCGCCCGAGGAGGCGCACACGCCCATCGAGATGACCCATTTCGGATTCGGCATCTGGTCGTAGACCTGCCGCAGCACCGGAGCCATCTTCTGGCTGACGCGCCCGGCCACGATCATCAGATCGGCCTGTCGGGGCGAGCCGCGGAAGACCTCCATGCCGAAGCGGGCGAGGTCATAGCGCCCGGCGCCCGTGGTCATCATTTCGATGGCACAGCAGGCGAGCCCGAAGGTGGCCGGGAAGACGGAGGACTTTCGCGCCAGCCCCGCCGCCTGCTCCACGGTGGTCAGCAGGAATCCGCTCGGCAGCTTGTCTTCGATACCCATGGGACGGTTCTCCTCTCACTCAGTCCATTCCAGGCCGCTAGTCCCACTCCAGGCCGCCGCGTCGCCACACATACGCGTAGGCGACGAAGACGGTGAGCACGAAGAGGAGCATCTCCACGAGCCCGAACAGCCCCATGGCGTCGAAGGTGACCGCCCAGGGGTAGAGGAAGACGATCTCGATGTCGAAGACGATGAAGAGCATCGCCGTCAGGTAGTACTTGATGGGGAAGCGCCCACCGCCGGCCGGATGTGGCGTCGGCTCGATGCCGCATTCATAGGCCTCGAGCTTGGCCCGGTTGTAGCGCTTGGGGCCGATGATCGTGGCCATGAGGACCGAGAAGATCGCAAAGCCTGCCCCGAGGGCTCCCAGTACGAGGATGGGCGCGTATGCGTTCACCGTCCTCGCTCCCTTCAGTCGACGATGACTGGTTGGCGGACCACACGGACTGCGCGGACCGCACTCACGAAGATCGCGCACATGTGAGGCAGTTCACAAGCCCGTTTCGCCTGCATCCTATGCCCGCCGGTATGTGATCTGCGACACGGGGTGCAACAACGTCTTTGTGATCTCCACCACCTGACGAAGGATCATGAAGTCGGATGAGAAGTGATCTTGCACTCGAAGCATCCGATCGATCACGAGACGTGACATATGGATCCGTCGTCACAGGTGAGCGGCTTGCGCTCTTTACAAGCTATGGTACCTACACGCAAATTTGCGATGGACTTCCCCGTCTGATATGAGGCATCCATCCCGATGAGTGACCCGGCCGTGGACCGCGACGCCGTCACCCCCGCCCCGCCGCCCCCTGATCGCTACTACGCGCTTTCGTTCACGAGCCGGGTTCGGGAGTGAGGTATCCCACCCCGCGAAAGGTTGTGGATCTCAATTTGATGGGAATCCTTGGTGCGCCAGTCGGGTTGATGGTAGGCCGCGCGGGAGCCCGCCAGGGCCGCCAAATGCCGTGCGTACGGGCATGATCGAAAAATTCGGACACGGCGTCCGGGGCCCGGAACAAGATCGAGAGCCCGCCATTCCAGACGCGTACACGTCAAATGTGGCGCACTCCACTTTTCTTGATCCCGGCCTACGACCCCTGATAGCGGTTGGACTCATGTCCCAGACCGCACACATACCCAGCCACCGGAAGCCCCGCCGTGCCGCCTCCTCCACGCGTGCACTCCGCGCCGGGGTCACCGGTGGCTTCCTGACGCTCGCGGTCGCCGGCGCCGCCGCACCCGCTCTGGCCGCCGAGTCGGCCGCCGCCGAGACGACGCTCGAGATGCCGACCCTCGGCGACACCCTGGCGAGCACCGCGGCGCAGTCCGCCGACGCCACCCACCAGGCGGCCTTCGACTACCAGCTCCAGGCGCAGCAGGACCAGGCCGCCGCCAAGGCCAAGACCGCGGCGAAGAAGGCCAAGGTCGAGGCCGACCGCAAGGCCCGCGAGGCCAAGGAGGCGGCGCGCAAGGCCGCCGCCCGCCGCGCGGCGCAGGAGAAGGCCGAGCGGGCGTCCCGAGCCGCCGAGCGCACCACCCTCTCCACCGCGACGTCGAACGCCACGTCCACCGCGACGAAGGCGACCGGCAATGCCGCGACGCTGATCAACTTCCTGAAGGCCCAGCTGGGCAAGGCGTACGTGCTGGGCTCCAGCGGCCCCTCCTCGTACGACTGCTCCGGCCTGACCCAGGCCGCCTTCAACCAGATCGGCATCAGCCTGCCGCGCGTGTCGCAGGACCAGTCCAGCCAGGGCACCGCCGTATCGCTGGACAACCTCCAGCCCGGCGACCTGCTCTACTGGGGTAGCCGGGGCAGCGCGTACCACGTCGGCGTCTACATCGGCGACGGCAAGTTCATCGGCGCCCAGAACCCGAGCACCGGCATCGTCGAGCGCCCGCTGAGCTACGACCCGCCGACCGGCGCCGTCCGCCTCCTCTAAGAGCTGTCCCGTACTGCTGGGACAGTCCGGATTGCGAATACGGCATCCCAGGCGTGGTCCCGGCAGGCCGGGTCTCGCCCCCATAGCCTTCGGCATGGGAGGTACCCCCGGGGGTAGACATGTCGCCCACCGGAATCTGCCGAGCAGAGGCTGTGCTTCACCTGCGGTGAAGCACAGCTGCCACGAGTGTCCGGCCCGGAGGCGCGGACTGCCGTGGTTGACTCGACGGGGCGTCTTGCCGCCCTCTGTCCAGCTCAACGATGCTCTGCTGTCCGGGTCACGGCCACGCGGAGAATTACTATGCGTAAACCTTCTCCACGAACTCGGCGATCTGGGGTTCGGTGAGGTGGTGGGCAAGGTCGGCCTCGCTGATGATGCCGACCAGCCGCTTGTTCTTGTCGATCACCGGCAGCCTGCGGATCTTGTTCTGCTCCATCTCCCGGAGCACATCGCTGACGTCCGCATCGGCCGGTATCCAGCGTGGCGTGCCCTTGGCCAGCTCCCCCGCCGTCGTCCTGGAGCAGTCCTTGCCCTCGGCGACACAGCCGACGACGATGTCGCGGTCGGTCAGGATGCCGCACAGCCGCTCGTTCTCATCGGCGATCGGCAGCGCCCCGACGTTCAGGTCCCGCATCAGCTGAGCCGCGCGGTCCAACGTCTGGGACTTGGGGATCCACTGTGCGCCCGGGTGCATGATGTCTGCGGCCTTGGTCATGGTGTGTCCTCCTGACGGCCCACCGCCGGCGGAACCGACCCGCGGGCCCGATCCGGTGTCACCGCGGCCCGGCGCCACGGCGCCCCCTCTCCTTCAATGTCACCACCGCCCCGGGCGCCTCGCGACCGGCGGCCGCCCGCAAAGCCCTCCCGATCGGCCCCGGACCCGACCCCGGCCCGCCCCGGCCTCCCAGCGGCGGCCTCCGGTGCCCGGTGCCAGACTGAGAACTGCCGGGGCGGCCGCAGCCCCGCGGCGGCGCGGGATCCGGCCCCGGCGACCCCGGCTCACCAGGATCCGCCGAAGGAGCGCACATGCTCACCACCGACTACGTCCCTGGCGCCCCCAACTGGCTCGACCTCGGCACCCCCGACACCGACACGGCCGCCGCCTTCTACACCGGCCTGTTCGGCTGGACTTCGGAGTCGGCCGGTCCCGAGGCGGGCGGCTACGGCTTCTTCAAGAAGGACCGCAAGACCGTCGCGGCACTCGGCCCGCTCCACGAGGAGGGCGCGCGCCCCGCCTGGACGCCGTACTTCCACACCACCGACGCCACGGGCACCGCCGCGCTGGTCGCGGAGGCGGGCGGCACGGTGCGCACCGAACCGTTCGACGTCTTCGACGAGGGGCGGATGGCCCAGTTCACCGACCCCGGCGGTGCCCGGTTCGCCGTCTGGCAGCCCGGCAAGACCCAGGGCCTCGAAGCGGTCACCGAGCAGGGCACGTTGTGCTGGGTGGAGCTGCACACCCCCGACCCGGTCGCCAATATCGCCTTCTACCACACGGTGTTCGCCTGGACCGCCGAGGAGATGTCGTTCTCCGGCGGGACCTACACCGTGCTCTCCACCGCCGGGCCCGGCGGTGAGGGCTCCTTCGGCGGCATGGCACCGCTCCAGCAGGGGCACGACGTCCCGCAGTGGCTGCCGTACTTCGAGGTGGCGGACTGCGACCAGGTCGTCGCCCGGGCCGAACAGCTGGGCGCGTCGGTGCTGATGCCCGCCATGACGGCCGAGGACATCGGCCGTATGGCCTGGCTGGCCGACCCGGCCGGCGCGCACTTCGCCGTCATCACGAGCGCCAACCCGGCGACGGCCGCCTGATCGGCCTGAGCCGCGTCAGGCCTTCGGGGCCACCTTCGCCAGGCCGTTGATGATGCGGTCCATCGCGTCGCCGCCCGTCGGGTCGGTGAGGTTGGCCATCAGCTTCAGCGTGAACCGCATCAGCATCGGGTGGGTCAGACCGCGCTGGGCCGCCAGCTTCATGACCGTCGGATTGCTGATCAGCTTCACGAAGGCGCGGCCCAGCGTGTAGTAGCCGCCGTAGGTGTCCTTGATGACCTTCGGATAGCGCTGGAGGGCCAGTTCGCGGCGGGCGGCGGTGGCGCGGGCGTGGGCCTGGACGATGACATCCGCCGCGATCCGGCCGGATTCCATCGCATAGGCGATGCCCTCGCCGTTGAACGGGTTGACCATGCCGCCCGCGTCACCGACCAGCAGCAGCCCCCGGGTGTAGTGCGGCTGGCGGTTGAAGGCCATGGGGAGGGCGGCGCCGCGGATCGGGCCGGTCATGTTCTCCGGGGTGTAGCCCCAGTCCTCGGGCATCGAGGCGCACCACGCCTTGAGCACCTCGCGCCAGTCCAGCTCCTTGAAGGACCCGGAGGTGTTGAGCACGCCGAGGCCGACGTTGCTGGTGCCGTCGCCCATGCCGAAGATCCAGCCGTAGCCGGGCAGCAGCCGGTCCTGCGGGCCGCGGCGGTCCCACAACTCCAGCCAGGACTCCAGGTAGTCGTCGTCGTGGCGGGGCGAGGTGAAGTACGTGCGCACCGCCACGCCCATCGGCCGGTCCTCGCGCCGGTGCAGCCCCATGGCCAGCGAGAGCCGGGTGGAGTTGCCGTCCGCGGCGACCACCAGCGGGGCGTGGAAGGTGACCGGCGTCTTCTCCACGCCGAGCTTGGCCTGGACGCCGATGACGTTGCCCGTACGGTCGTCGATGACCGGAGCGCCCACGTTGCACCGCTCGTGCAGCCGGGCGCCGGCCTTCTGGGCCTGCCGCGCCAGCTGCTCGTCGAAGTCGTCGCGCTTGCGGACAAGACCGTAGTCCGGGTACGAGGCCAGCTCCGGCCAGTCGAGCTCAAGACGCACCCCGCCGCCGATGATCCGCAGGCCCCGGTTGCGCAGCCAGCCCGCCTCCTCGGAGACGTCGATGCCCATGGCGACGAGCTCCTTGGTGGCGCGCGGGGTCAGCCCGTCGCCGCACACCTTCTCGCGCGGGAACGCCGTCTTCTCCAGCAGCAGCACATCCAGGCCGGCCTTGGCGAGGTAGTACGCCGTGGCGGAGCCGGCGGGCCCGGCGCCGACGACGATGACATCGGCGGTCCGCTCCGTGGATGCGGTCTCGCTCACGCGGGTCTCCCGAAGGCTCGGTAACGGCGTGCCGGTCGCGCCGGGCACTGGACGGTTGCAGTCTATGTGGCGTGCTCCGGCGGATACGGAGGGCCACCCCTGGTCGTGCCTGCCGCGCATCCGGCTTGACGCCGCGATCGCCTGACGCCGTGGTGCTACGGCCTGACGTCGCGGTGGCTGCGGCCTGACGTCGCGGTGGCTGCGGCCTGACGGCGCCAGTGGTTACGGCCTGACGCCCCGGTGGTTACGGCTTGACGCCCCGGTGGAGCGCCACGATCCCGCCCGTCAGATCGCGCCAGGCGACCTTCGCCCAGCCCGCCTTGCCCAGCCGCGCGGCCAGCCCGGCCTGGTCGGGCCAGGCCCGGATCGACTCGGCGAGGTAGACGTACGCGTCAGGGCTGCTGCTGACCGCGGTCGCGACCGGCGGCAGGGCGCGCATCAGGTACTCGGTGTAGACGGTGCGCAGCGGCCGCCAGGTGGGGTGGCTGAACTCGCAGATCACGATGCGCCCGCCGGGCCTGGTCACGCGCAGCAGCTCGCGCAGCGCCGCATGGGTGTCCTGGATGTTGCGCAGCCCGAAGGAGATCGTGACGGCGTCGAAGACCCCGTCGGCGAAAGGCAGCCGGGTCGCGTCGCCCGCCGTGAGCGGCAGCCACGGATGGCGCCGCTTGCCCTCCCGGAGCATGCCGAGCGAGAAGTCGCAGGGGACGACGTACGCACCGGCGGCGGCGAACGGCAGCGAGGAGGTGCCCGTACCGGCGGCGAGGTCGAGCACGCGCTCGCCGGGGCGCGCGGCGACGGCCCGCGCCACGGCCTTGCGCCACAGCCGGGCCTGCCCGAGCGACAGCACGTCGTTGGTGAGGTCGTACTTGGCCGCCACGTCGTCGAACATCGCGGCGACTTCGTGCGGCTGCTTGTCCAGGGATGCTCGGGTCACGCCCCCATTGTTCACCTGGCGCCGGCACGCCCCGCGCGGGGCCCGCCCGTGTCGTTCAGCGGCGGTTCAGCGGCGGCGGTGCACCAGCCGGCCGGCCAGCACCGTGGCCACGCACACGCCGTCCGCGTCGAAGGCCGCGAGGTCCGCCCGGCCGGTCTCGACCAGCGCGGACGGGCGCGGCCGGTCCAGGACGGCGACGCCGCCCCGCCGCGCGGCCGCCAGCAGCTCGGGGTCGGTGACCCGCGCCGCGACGACGGCCGTCGCGCCCAGCCGCAGCAGCGCGTGGATCCGCTCGCGCGGGCTGGGCGCGTCGGGCACCGGCGCGTCGTGGACCAGGCCCGGGCCCAGCGTGCCGGGCCAGTGGCGCACCCGGGCCCGCGGATACGCCCGGAGCAGTTCGTCCAGCGGCCCGACCGCCGCGATCCGGTCGCCGTCGACCGCGACGGCGGCGTCACGCAGCGGCGCCGCGTCGTCGGGGGTGAGCCGGACGAGGGGCGCCGTGTGGAGGGTGAGCATCAGAAGTGTCGTATCAGGAGGTTTATCGGCAGACCTGTCAAGAGGCGTCTCAAGAGGCGTCGATCAGCTTGAGCTCCGGGTGGGCGGTGCCGCCCTCGAGCGCCGTCGACGACAGATGCGAGACGACATGGTCGTCGACCGGGTCGTTCGCCGGGTCGTCGTGCACGACCAGGTGCTCGTACGTGGTGGCGCGCTGCGCGGGCACCCGCCCCGCCGTACGGATGAGGTGGAGCAGTTCCATCCGGTTGGACCGGTGCCGGGCGCCCGCCGAGGAGACCACGTTCTCCTCCAGCATCACCGAGCCGAGGTCGTCCGCCCCGTAGTGCAGCGACAGCTGACCTGCCTCCTTGCCGACGGTCAGCCAGGAACCCTGGATATGGGCCACGTTGTCGAGGAACAGCCGGGCGATCGCGAGCATCCGCAGGTACTCGAAGATGGTCGCCTGCGTCTGCCCCTTCAGGTGGTTGTTCTCGGGCTGGTAGGTGTACGGGATGAAGGCGCGGAAGCCGCCCGTACGGTCCTGCACATCGCGGATCATGCGGATGTGCTCGATCCGCTCGGCGTTCGTCTCGCCGGTGCCCATGAGCATCGTGGAGGTGGACTCGACCCCGAGGTTATGGGCGGTCTCCATGATCTCCAGCCAGCGCTCACCCGACTCCTTCAGCGGCGCGATGGCCTTGCGCGGCCGCTCGGGCAGCAGCTCGGCGCCCGCGCCCGCGAAGGAGTCCAGACCCGCGTCGTGGATGCGGCGGATCGCCTCCTCGGCCGAGACGCCGGAGATCCGGGCCATGTGCTCGACCTCGGAGGCCCCCAGCGAGTGGATCACCAGCTGCGGGAATTCCTTCTTGATGGCCGAGAAGTGCTGCTCGTAGTACTCCACCCCGAAGTCCGGGTGGTGGCCGCCCTGGAACATGATCTGCGTGCCGCCGAGTTCGACGGTCTCGGCGCAGCGGCGCAGGATGTCGTCGAGGTCGCGGGTCCAGCCCTTGGCGGTGTCCTTGGGCGCGGCGTAGAAGGCGCAGAACTTGCAGGCCGTCACGCAGACGTTGGTGTAGTTGATGTTCCGCTCGATGATGTACGTCGCGATGTGCTCGACGCCCGCGTAGCGGCGGCGGCGGGCCGCGTCGGCGGCGGCGCCGAGCGCGTGCAGCGGGGCGGACCGGTACAGGTCGAGCGCTTCCTCCGGGGTGATACGGCCCCCGGCGGCGGCGCGGTCGAGGACGGCCTGAAGCGATGCGTTCTCGGTCACCGGGGCGTCCCTTTCGGCGGGTTGCGGACGGACTGCCCCAGCGTACGCCAGCCCTCACGGCCCCACGCCGAGGCCCCGCGGCGGCCTGCGTGGTGACTCCGTGGCGGCTCTGCGGCGGCTCCGTGGCGGGCCTTCAGCGGAGCGCGGAACGGGCGGTCAGTTCACCTTGCGCAGGGTGCCGCTCGGGTTGCCGCCCTCCTCGTCCGCCGTCTCGTAGCGCAGCGAGCCGTTGGAGGCGAGCGTGAACCGTTCATCGGACGAGCCGGTGCTACAGCCCGTCTGCCTCTCGTCCTTCTTGATCCGCGAGTCGAGGACCAGCACGGTCGAGGTGGCCGAGACCAGCTTCCAGCTGCTGTCGCAGCGGAGCACCAACAGCTCGACCCTGCCACTGCCGACCCTGTCCCCCGGCTTGCCCGGGCGGATGGTGATGGTCAGCTCGCCCCCGGGAGCGCCGGAGTCGGTCGTCAGGTCGCCTTTCCAGGTCCCGAGGAACGCCTTGGGCACGCCCTGGCCGGCACCGTCGCTGTTGTGATCCGTCGCGCTGGGCCCCGGGCTCTTGGTCGCGGAGACGTCGCTGTGGTCCCCGCCCGCGCCGGTGCCCGGCAGCACATGGAACACGACGGCCGCCGTCGTGGCGGCGGCCAGCGCGCCCGCGATCGACAGCACCAGCGTGCAGCTGAGCGCCTTGGGCCGCTTCCTGCCCCCGATGGCGGCGGACAGCGCGAACCTGCGTCCCCCGGCCGGCTGTCCCCCGGCCGGCTGTCCCTCTGGCGGGGCCGGCTCGCCGGGAGCCCGGCCCTCCGGCGCGGCGGCCTGGGCCGGGCCGCCGTACGACGGGTCCGGCGGGCCGAACGCTCCCAGGGGCGCGGGTGTGTGCGCCGACGCCGCCGGGGTCCCGGGAGCCGTGGGGATCACCGGGGCGGGCGGGGTCCCGGGGGTCGACCGAGCCGCCGGCGTGACCGCGGGGACCTCGGGCGCCGACGCGTCCAGGTCAAGGAGCTCCACCGCCCGCCGGCTGACCCGCTCGACCAGCGGCCCGGGCAGCCACCCCGGCCGCACCAGGCCCGAGGCGCCCCCGTCCGGGGCGAGGCGGCTGATGATCCGCTCCGGGGTGGGCCGGGCGGACGGGTCCTTGGCCAGGCAGGCGGCGACCAGGTCCCGCAGCTCCCCGGTGAGGTCGCGGCCGAGCCGGGCCTCCTCGTGGACCACCTTGTAGAGCAGCGCCGCCGAGCTGTCGCCCGGGAAGGGCGGCTCGCCCGTCGCCGCGTACGCCAGCACGGCGCCGAGTGAGAAGACGTCGGCCGCCCCGTCCACGCCCTTGCCCAGGATCTGCTCGGGCGCCATATAGCCGGGCGAGCCGATCGAGGCGCCGGTGGAGGTCAGGGACACCGTGCCCTGCGTGGCCCGCGCTATGCCGAAGTCGATCAGGCGCGGGCCGTCCAGGGCGAGCAGGACATTTGACGGCTTGACGTCGCGGTGGACCAGGCCCAGGGCGTGCACGGCGACCAGCGCCTCCGCCAGCCCCGCGCCCAGGGCCCGTACGGACGGCTCGGGCAGCGGCCCCTCGTCGGCGATGGCCTGGCTCAGGGACGGGCCCGCGACATAGCCCGTGGCCACCCAGGGGACGCGCGCGTCCGGATCGGCGTCCAGGACCGGCGCGGTCCACTTCCCGCCGACCCGCCGCGCGGCCTCCACCTCGCGCCGGAACCGGGCACGGAACTCGTGGTCGAGCGAGAAGTGTGCGTGCACGACCTTCACGGCCACGGTCCGGCCGCCCGCGCTACGCCCCACGAAGACCCGGCCCATACCACCCGAGCCGAGTCGGCCGAGGAGTCGGTATGCGCCGATGACCTGCGGGTCCTCCGCTCCCAGCGGCTCCATCCCGTCGCTCCCCCCTCGCCTGCGCCGCTCCAGCTTAGGTCCTGCCCCGGACATACCGCCCGGAGCGGGACCCGATGCGCACCAAGCCGTTACACCGCTGCCCAGGGCGGTCGGACGGCCGTTTCGCCTCTTTTCACGGCTCGGTTCTCCCCCAGCTACCGCTCGGAGGTGCCCCCGGGGGCGCTACAGCCCTGTCGACGGTCGACCGCGCTCGGCCCTTCACGCGGTAGCCGCATATCGACTGCAGCCTCAGGGCCTCCGCGCGCTCTCCCTTTCACCGTGACATCAGCGCCTCCGGCGCGGGCGACCGCGCCCCTTCGGCTCACTCGCCTTGACGGGAGCCCAGGTCCGCCGGGCGCACCCGTACGTCGGCGGGGTAGCCGGCCACCGGGCCGGTGCGGCGCGCGAACTCGGCGATGCCCTCCAGCTGGCGCTCGCCCAGGCTGAAGTCGAGGGTGGTGAAGTAGCGCTCCAGGACCGACGCCTCCAGCGCCTCCCAGCGCGCCGCCTGCTCGGCGACCTTGGTGACCTCCACCAGGGACAGGTCCCGGGAGTCGAGAAACGCCTCGTGCACCTTGCCGACGATCTCCGGCTCGCGCTCCATGTACTCGCGGCGCGCCGCCCACACCGCGAAGACGAACGGCAGCCCGGTCCACTCCTTCCACATCTGCCCGAGGTCATGGACCTGGAGGCCGAGCTTCGGGGCGTAGTGCAGATTGGCGCGCAGCGCCGCGTCGCCGATCAGCACCGCCGCCTCCGCCTCCTGCATCATCAAGCTGAGGTCGGGCGGGCAGGTGTAGTAGTCGGGGGTGATCCCGTAACGCTCGGCGAGCAGCAGCCGCGCCAGCCGTACGGAGGTGCGCGAGGCGGAGCCGAGGGCGACCCGGGCCCGGTCCAGCTGCTCGAGCGGCAGCTGTGAGACGATCACACAGGACATCACGGGTCCATCGCAGCCGACCGCGATATCGGGCAGCGCCACCAGGTCGTCCGCGTTGCGCAGGAACTCCACCAGGCTGATCGGGCCGATGTCGAGATCGCCGCGGACGAGCTTGTCGTTGAGGGCGTCCGGAGTGTCCTTGGTGAGCTCGACGTCGAGCAGGGCGCCGCTGGTCGCCAGGCCCCAGTAGAGGGGCAGACAGTTGAGGTACTGGATGTGGCCGACCCTCGGCCGGGTCCGGCGGCGGGGCGAGTGGGCACCGCCTGCGGCGGTCGTGGCGTCGTATGTACTCCGGGCGGGGGAACTCGGTGAATTGTCCACATACGGAGGCTAGCCCCGTGTGTCGCACACGACGGTGGCGGGGGCCGCCCGGGAGCCGCCGCGGGGTCGGGGCAGCTCGCCCCGACCTGGGGTCCTATCCAATCGGCCGACCAGGGAAACCCCTCGAATTCGTGATCTTCGGCTCCTTCCCCACGCACACGCAGCGTGCTAAGCTCGCCGCAAGTTGCAGTTTGGTTTCCTTGCAGTACAAAGCCTGCGGAGCATGTAACCGCGGGCTTTTGTAATTTTCAGACTTCTTGCAGGTTCTGGAGCAGGGCAACCCTTTGGCCCAAGGAGGGCTTATGGCTACCGGAACCGTCAAGTGGTTCAACGCCGAGAAGGGCTTCGGCTTCATCGCCCAAGACGGCGGCGGCCCCGATGTCTTCGTTCACTACTCCGCGATCAACGCGTCTGGTTTCCGCTCCCTGGAGGAGAACCAGGCCGTTACCTTCGACGTCACCCAGGGCCCGAAGGGCCCGCAGGCGGAGAACGTCAGCGCGGTCTGAGTAAGCAGTACCCAAGGAGCCCCGGCTTCCGCTTCGGCGGGGGCCGGGGCTCCTGCCTTGTTCTCGACCTTGAAATCTCCCCTATTCACTTAATCGTTTATTCACTTCAGATACCGGCATTGTTTTCTGTGCCATCCGCGATCTTCGCGTTCTTCGCGCTCTTCGCGTTCTTCGCGTTCCCCGCCGCGTACAGCGCCTCGATCTCCTCGGCGAAGTCCCGGGCGACCGCCGCCCGCCTCAGCTTCAGCGACGGCGTCAGATGCCCGGACTCCTCGGTGAACGACACCGGCAGCACGGCGAAGCGGCGGATCGACTCGGCGCGCGAGACCAGCTCATTGGCGTCGTCCACGGCGCGCCTGACCTCCGCGAGCAGCAGTTCGTCGGTGACCAGCCGGCGGATCGGCACGCCCTGCCGCTGCGCCATCCGCCGCCAGTGCGCCAGCCCGTCCGGGTCCAGGGTGAGCAGCGCCGTCACATACGGGCGGTTGTCGCCGATCACCATGCACTGACCGACCAGCGGATGGGCGCGCAGCCGGTCCTCCAGCGGGGCGGGGGCCACGTTCTTACCACCCGATGTGACGATCAGTTCTTTCTTGCGGCCGGTGATGGTCAGATAGCCCTCGTCGTCGAGCGCCCCGAGATCACCGGTGGCATACCAGGTCTCCGGGCCGCCCTCGGGCACGGCGCGCCCCAGCTGCGCGTCCCAGTAGCCGGAGAAGACCTGTCCGCCGCGCAACAGCACCTCGCCGTCCTCCGCGATCCGCACCGCACTGCCGGGCAGCGGCCAGCCCACCGTGCCCAGGCGCGGGCGCAGCGGGGGTGTGACGGTGGCGGCCGCGGTCGTCTCCGTCAGGCCGTAGCCCTCGAAGATCTCGATGCCCGCACCCGCGTAGAAGGCGGCGAGGCGGCGGCCGAGCGGGGAGCCGCCGCAGATCACATAGCGCACCTTGCCGCCGAGCGCGTCCCGGATCCGGCGGTAGACCAGCGGTTCGTACAGCGCGTGGGCGGCGCGCAGCACCGGCCCCGGGCGGCTGCCGCCGCGCCGGGCCTCCTCAAGCGCCACGCCGTACCGCCGGGCCACCCCGGCGGCGCGGTCGAAGGCGCCGACCCGGCCCATCCGCTCGGCCGTCGCCCGTCCGCTGTTGTAGACCTTCTCCAGCACATAGGGGATGGCCAGCAGGAAGGTCGGCCGGAATCCGGCCAGGCCCGCCAGCAGGTCCTCGGTGCGGAGGCTCGGCGCGTGGCCGAGCCGGACCCGGGCCCGGAGACAGCCGACCGCGATCATCCGCCCGAAGACATGCGACAGCGGCAGGAAGAGGAGGGTGGCGGCGGGCTCGTCGCTGACCGTTTTGAAGACCGGGTGGAGCAGTTCGATGGCGTTGTCCACCTCGGCGAAGAAGTTGGCGTGGGTGAGCGCACAGCCCTTGGGGCGGCCCGTGGTGCCCGAGGTGTAGACGATGGTCGCGAGGTCGCCGGGCCCCAGGCCGGTCCGCCGCCGCGCCACCTCCTCGTCCGGGATCGCCCGCCCGGCCGCGTCCAGCTTGGCGACGGCGCCCGCGTCGAACTGCCACAGATGGGCGAGGTCGGGCAGCTCCCGCCGTACGGCGCTGACCAGCCGCGACTGCTCCACGCTCTCGACGACGCAGGCGGCGGCGCCCGAGTCCCGCAGGATCCAGTGCGTCTGCGCCTGTGAGGAGGTGGGGTAGACGGGGACGGTGACCAGCCCGGCGGCCCAGGCGGCGAAGTCGAACAGCGTCCATTCGTAGGTGGTGCGGGCCATGATCGCGAGCCGGTCGCCGGGCCGCAGACCGTGCGCGATCAGGCCCTTGGCGCAGGCCAGCACCTCGGCGGCGAACGCGGCGGCGGTGACGTCCCGCCAGCTGCCGTCCGGGTTCACCCGGCTGAGGACGGGGTCGGCGGGGGCCTGGGCGGCGTTGTCGAACGGGATGTCGGCCAGGCTGCCGCGGGTGACGGGCGGGGCGAGCGGGGGGACGGTGGCCTGCCGTATCCGGCCGCCCGCGGCCTGCAGTTCGGGTGGGGTGAGGGCGGGCGCGGGGGCGAGCGCGGGAGGTGCTGACCGCTGCGGCATGACGACTCCTGACCCCTCAGTAACGTTACTTCAGAGTAACCATCCTTCGATTCCCCCGGGAAGACCTGTGCGAGTGCGCCGTGTGGCGGTGCCTGTTTACGGTGATGCCCTCGGGCCGTACACCGACGAGGGGTAAGTGCCCATGGCGATACGCCTCCCCACACGTCTCCCCACACGTCTGCCCACACGTCTGCCCATACGTCTGCCCATACGTCTGCCCATACGTCTGCCCATACGTGTCCCTGTGCGCCTTCTGACGACCGCGTCGCTGACGGTGGGGCTGTGCGCCGGGCTGCCCGCTCCCCCGGCCTTCGCGGCCTGCGAGGACGCCCCGAACACCGCCGGATCCGTGGACGGTTCGGAGCTGACCTACGATCTGCACACCAAGTACACGGCGGAGTGGGACCGGGCGCGCGCCGCCTGGAACGCGCTGGGCAAGGTCGACGTCCGGCCCGACACGGGCACGGCGTACGCGGATGTGGACGCGAGCGACGTCGACCGCAGCGACGTCGGCTGGTCCGGTCTGTGGGAGCCCCACGACCTCGGCTCCGACGACATCGTCCTCAACGACCACTTCCTGAAGGACTACTCCGCCGAGACCAAGAACGGCGTGGTCACCCACGAGCTCGGCCATGCGCTCAGGCTGGGGCACCACACCGACACCGGCGCGGTCATGTACTGCGACGACACCCGCACCGCCATCACCCCGTCGGCCGACGACATCGCGGCCTACCGGGCCATCTGGGGGTGAACGGAGCCGTGTTCACCGATCTTCACGCCAGCGGAGCAGCGCGCACGGCGCATCCGAAGCGCAGGGCGCGCGCAGGAGCGCGCACCAAAGCGATCGCGCTCGGCTCGGCCCTCCTGGTCCTCGGCGGCGGCGCGGCCGCGTGGTTCACCGTCCCGTACGGCACCACCCACTACCACCCCACCTACGCGGTACGGCTCGACACCCCGGAATTCGCCTCCGGTTGGGCCGACGACGTGTTCATCGGCAAGGTCACGGCGCGCGAGGGACTGCGGCGTACGAACGGCGACCGGCTGCTGTGGACCACCTACCGGGTCGAGGTGCGCAAAACCCTCAAGGGCGAGGTCAGCGGCAGCGTACGGGTCGCCCAGGAGGGCGGCGACGACCCGCTGCGGCGGCAGCGGATCGTGGTGGGCGAGGCCCCGGCGCTCGAACCGGGCAGGACCTATGTCCTGGCCACCCGGCTCGCCCCGGACGGCTGGCACACCGCCCCGTCCAACTTCCACCCGGTGGACCTGTCCCCCGCGGAGGGCGGCTCGGACAGCGGCACCGATATGTCCACGGTGTGGGAGAAAGGCGTCGCGCATCCGACCGCCCAGCGGCATACGCACCCCTCGGCGGTCTCCCGGGCCAAGGACCCCTCGGCGCTGTACGCCAGGGCCCACATCGGCTGAGCGCCGACCCTACGCCCCTACGCCCCTACGCCCCTACGCCCCTACGTGCCCGCCGGGCGACCAGCGCTCGCCCCGCAGCAGGTTGCCAAGACCCGCCCAGGCGAAGTTCATCAGCGTGGCCGCCGCCTCCTCGGCCGAAGGCCCTCCGCCCGCCCGGTCGCCCGCCCACTCGGCCAGCGACTCCGCCGCGCCCACCAGCGCATACGCGAGCCCGGGCGCCTCGCCACCGGTCATCCGGCCCGTCCGCGCCGCCCCGCATCCGTTCTCCCGCACGGCCGCCCGGAGCAGATGGGTGACGAACTCGACGATCTCCGCCCGCATCGCGGCGACCTCCCGCGCGAAGGGATCGCCGTGCGTACGGGCCTGGACGTGCAGCAGCGCCCACCCGTCCGGGTGCTCGGCGGTGTGTGTGAAGAAGCCGTGCAGCCCGCTCCACAGCCGGCGGTCGGCGGGCGCGTCATGCTCGACGGCGGCCCGTATCGCCGCCACCAGCGAGTCGGCCTCCCGCCGGATGCACGCCGCGAACAGCTCGTCTTTGGAGTTCAGATACAGATAAACCAGCGGCTTGGAGACCCCCGCCTGCTCGGCGATGTCGTCCATGGAGGCGTTTCTGTAGCCGCGCCGCGCGAAGGTTTGTACGGCCGCGTCGAGCATCTGCTGCTCGCGCACCGCCCTCGGCATCCGCCTGCTCTTCGTCGCCCCGCCCACGCCGGCCGCCCCCTTCGCCCCTGCCCGCCCGGCACCCCTCGGTCGCGGGGTCTCCAGGTCGCCTGGCCGCCGTCAAGCCTAAGGCTGGTGAAGACCCCTCACATCAGTTCCGGAAGATCAGGATCATGGTGTCACGCCCAGGGCCGCCCACAGCGCGACGGCGCCCACCACCGCCAGAGCCGTCATGGCCACCAGGATCCCCGCGACGCACCGGCACACCAGGCGCCGCCGCAGCTCGTCGTAGCGCGCCGTGTACTCGGCGCGCAGTTCCTCGCAGCGGTCGACGATGCGGCGCAGCATGCGCCGGGAGAGCTCGACGCGCTCCTCGGTGTACAGCCGGACCACCTCCTCGCGCTGGGCGGCGGTGAGCCAGGCCAGCCGTCCGGCGAACGCCTCGGCCTCCGCCCGGGCGTCGCCGAGCTCGCTCTGGCACAGCAGATAGCCCTCCAGCCGGGCGATGCCCGACTCGATCTCATAGGGATCGGGCACGTGTGCCTACGCCCGCTCGCGCTGCAACGACTCGGCGACGTCGGGGTGGTGCAGGTCGAAGGCGGGGGATTCGCTGCGGACCTTGGGGAGGGCGAGGAAGTTGTGCCTCGGCGGCGGACAGGAGGTCGCCCACTCCAGCGATCTGCCGTATCCCCAGGGGTCGTCCACGGTCACCTTCTCCCCGTATTTGGCGGTCTTCCAGACGTTGTAGAGGAACGGGAGAGTGGACAGGCCGAGCAGAAAGGCGCCGATGGTGGAGATGGTGTTCAGCCCGGTGAATCCGTCCGCGGCCAGATAGTCGGCGTAGCGCCGCGGCATTCCCTTGACGCCGAGCCAGTGCTGGACGAGGAAGGTGGTGTGAAAACCGGTGAACAGCGTCCAGTAATGGATTTTCCCGAGCCGTTCGTCCAGCATTTTTCCGGTGAACTTCGGCCACCAGAAGTAGAATCCGCCGAACATCGCGAACACCACGGTCCCGAAGACCACGTAATGGAAGTGAGCGACCACGAAATAGCTGTCGCTGACGTGGAAGTCGAGAGGTGGCGAGGCCAGGAGCACTCCGGTGAGCCCGCCGAACAGGAAGGTGACGAGGAATCCGATGGACCACAGCATCGGTGTCTCGAAGGACAGCGACCCCTTCCACATCGTCCCGATCCAGTTGAAGAACTTCACCCCGGTGGGCACCGCGATGAGAAAGGACATGAAGGAGAAGAACGGCAGCAGCACCGCCCCGGTGACGAACATATGGTGCGCCCACACCGTGGCCGACAGCCCGGCGATGGAGACGGTCGCGGCGACCAGACCCGCGTAGCCGAATACCGGCTTGCGGCTGAACACCGGAATGATCTCGGTGATCACCCCGAAGAACGGCAGCGCGATGATATAGACCTCGGGATGGCCGAAGAACCAGAACAGATGCTGCCATAGCACCGCACCACCGTTGGACGGATCGTAGACCCGCGCCCCGAACTTACGGTCCGCCTCCAGCGCGAAAAGGGCCGCGGCCAGCACCGGGAAAACCATGATCACCAGCACGCTGGTGAGCAGGACGTTCCAGGTGAAGATCGGCATCCGGAACATCGTCAGCCCCGGGGCGCGCATACAGATGATCGTGGTGATGAAGTTGACCGCGCCCAGGATCGTGCCGAACCCGGAGAAGGCGAGCCCCATGACCCACATATCGCCGCCCAGATTCGGCGAATGCGCCTTGTCCGACAGCGGGGTATAGGCGAACCAGCCGAAGTCGGCGGCCCCGTTCGGGGTAATGAATCCGGCCACCGCAATGAGCGAGCCGAAGAGATAGAGCCAGTACGCGAACATGTTCAGCCGTGGGAACGCCACGTCCGGGGCGCCGATCTGCAGCGGCATGATGGCGTTGGTGAAACCCGCGAACAGCGGCGTCGCGAACATCAGCATCATGATCGTGCCATGCATGGTGAACGCCTGGTTGAACTGCTCATTGGAGACGAGCTGGGTACCCGGCCGCGCCAGCTCCGCCCGCATCACCATCGCCAGCAGCCCGGCGAAGAGAAAGAAGACGAAGGACGTCACCATGTACAAGTTGCCGATCTTCTTGTGATCGGTCGTGGTCAGCCAATTGATGATGACCGTGCCGACTCTGTTCCGGCTCTCCCGCTCGGGCTCCCGCTGCTCCGCCCGCCTCGCCTCTACCGCCATCGCTCCTCCGCCCGACGCCGTACGCGTCCGACGTTCATAACGCGGCTGGGGCGGAAGAGGCGGCTATGACCCTTTGGTGGGCGTGTGACAGGAGTGGTCTATAAAAGACCATGAGTGAGCAGTATGGGCGGAACCCAGGACTCCGCACATGATGCGAGCATGACAGCAAATCTGACGCGTCGTCACATTCTTGGTCTGGCCGCCCTGCGCGGCGCCGCGGCCCTCGGGCTCACCCGGATAGCCCTCTCCCCGGCGGCCGCCGCCGACCGCCCCGCCCCCACGGCGAGCGCCGAATACGCCCCCGCCGTCGTCGTCGGCTCCGGCTACGGCGCGGCGGTCGCCGCCCTGCGGCTCGGCGAGGCGGGCGTGAAGACCCTGGTCCTGGAGATGGGGCGGCTGTGGAACGCCCCGGCCTCCGACGGCAAGGTCTACTGTTCGATGACCGCCCCCGACCGGCGCTCCATGTGGTTCAAGACCAGAACCGAGGCGCCGCTGGCCACCTTCCTGTGGCTGGACGTCATCAACAAGGACATCACGCCCTACCCCGGCGTCCTGGACCGCGTCCGCTTCCCCAACATGTCCGTCTACGTCGGACGCGGCGTCGGTGGCGGGTCGCTCGTCAACGGGGGCATGGCGGTCACCCCGTCCCGCGCGTACTTCCAGGAGGTGCTGCCCCAGGTCGACGCCGACGCGATGTACACCACCTACTTCCCGCTCGCCAACCGCATGCTCGGCGCCGCCACCGTCCCGTCCGCTTGGTTCGAGTCCACTGAGTGGTACAAGTACGCCCGCGTCTCCCGCGACCAGGCGAAAACGGCGGGCCTGAAGACCGTCTTCGTCCCCAATGTGTACGACTTCGACTACATGCAGCGCGAGGCCGCCGGGACCGCCACCAAGTCCGCCCTCGCCCAGGAGGTCATCTACGGCAACAACTTCGGCAAGCGCAGCCTCGACAAGACCTATCTCGCGGCGGCCCTTGGCACGGGGAACGTCACCATCCGCACCCTCAGCCGCGCCCGTGCCATCCGCAGAGCCGCCGACGGTACGTACGTCCTGACCGTGGACCGCCTCGACGACACCGGCGCCGTCGTCGGCACCGACGAGATCTCCTGTCGCTCGCTCTTCCTCGGCGCGGGCAGCCTCGGCACCACCGAGCTCCTGCTGCGCGCCCGCGAGACCGGCACCCTGCCCGCCCTGAGCCCGCAGATCGGCCGCGGCTGGGGCGGCAACGGCAACGTCATGCTCGGCCGCGCCAACCACATATGGAACCCGACCGGCGCCAACCAGTCGACGATCCCGGTGATGGGGATCGACGACTGGTCCAACGCCACCAACCCCGTCTTCGCCGAGATCGCCCCGCTCCCGGCCGGCACCGAGACCTGGGCCAGCCTCTACCTGGCCATCACCAAGAACCCCGAACGCGGCACCTTCACCTACGACGCCGCCAAGGACGCCGCCGCCCTGAACTGGACCAGCGCCCAGAGCGCCCCCTCCATCACCGCCGCCAAATCCCTCTTCGACCGCCTCAACTCCGCCAACGGCACCATCTACCGCTACGACCTCTTCGGCGACACCCGCGCCTTCGCCGCCGACTTCTGCTACCACCCCCTGGGCGGCTGCGTCCTGGGCCGCGCCACGGACGCGTACGGCCGGGCGGTCGGCTACGACAGGCTGTACGTGACCGACGGCTCGCTCATCCCGGGCTCGATCGGCGTCAACCCCTTCGTGACCATCACGGCCCTGGCCGAGCGCACCATGGCCCGTGTCCTGGCCGAGGACGGCGTGGGCTGACGGGTCACCGCCACTCCTACGGCCGCGCGGGCCCTTGGGAGCGCGGCAGCGGGTCGAGACCGTGCCGGCGCTCGCCCAGGACCCGCGCGCAGACCCCGGCCTCACCGGCCGGACCGAAAACGCCCCCGGAGACGGCTTCGGAACCGGCTTCGGAAGCGGCTTCAGAGGCAGCCGCCGACCTGCGGCGGGCCACGGCGGCGTCGGTGTCCTCGGCCACCAGATCGGCGTTGATCGCCGCCGCGGCCTGGAACCCGGCTGCCTGCGCGACCGGGACGTTGGCCAGCAGGTCGGTGACGTTCCCCGCCGCCCACACCCCGGCCACCTCGGTAAGTCCGCTCGCGTCCGAGGGCACATACGTCCCGACCCCCATGGGATGCTCCACCGCGCTCAGCCCGAGGCCCGCCAGGACCTCGCCACGCGCCACCATCCGCGTCGCCACCACCAGGGCCTCCACCGGCACCCGCCGCCCCGAGGCCAACCGGACCCCGGCCAGCCGGTCCTCCACCACCTCAAGACCCGTCACCTCGCCGTCGACCACGGCGATCCCCCGCGCGGCCAGCCGCTCCCACTCGTCCTCGGCCAACTCGGCACCGGTGTGCAGGAACAGCGTCACCCGATCCGACCACTGCCGGAACAGCAACGCCTGGTGCACGGAGAGCGGACTGACGGCGAGCACGCCGATGGGCGCGTCGCGGACCTCCCAGCCATGGCAGTACGGGCAGTGCAGCACATCCCGCCCCCACCGCTCCCGCAGCCCCGGCACCTCCGGCACCTCATCCACCAGCCCGGTCGTCACCAGCAGCCGCCGCGCCCGGAAGCGGCGTCCGCTCCCGGCCTCGACAACAAAGCCGCCCGCCACCCGCCGGGCGGAGACCGCCCGATCGGACACGACCTGCCCGCCGTACCCGGCCACCTCCTCCCGGCCGATCCGCAGCAGCTCCAGCGGCGACACCCCGTCGCGCGACAGCAGCCCGTGCGCCCCCGCGGCGGGCGCGTTACGTGGCTCACCGGAGTCGATCACCACCACGGACCGCCGGGCCCGCGCCAGCGTCAGCGCCCCCGACAGCCCGGCGGCGCCCCCTCCGACCACCACGACATCGAACTCTTCAGAAATCTTGTCTTCAGAAACCTTGTTCACGCTCATGCGCCCACCGTGCGCCGCGACTGGCCGAAACCGCGAACATCCTTGCCGCTTCGGCAAGAGGCTGCAGTCCTGAATCGCACAGCTTCGGGCGCGCCGGGGCCGCATGGCAGGGCGAGAACGAGCACATCGTGTTCGCGCTCGACGACAACTGAACACAGAGCCGAGGTCGGATTAGCCGGCCCGTCGGCGACTTCCGCACCGGACAACGGCGTCGAGGGCGACCTGACGCGGCCCTCGCCCGACGACTGGGCCTGCTTGGAGAGGGTCGGTCTTCAACTGGAGCTCGCAGGCCGGCGAAGCAGGTAGCCGGAGACAGAGCCGAGGCTCTCTTCGTCCAACCGGCAGGAGTCCGACCAATGACGCTGCTCAAGTGGTGCGAGTAAGGCTTCCATGGTGCACGACCACGCTTGGCACACGGCACGCATGAACAGGCCATAAAGGCCACCCGACATGCGCCACCAGAACTTCTGCCACGTGAGCGTGCGCTCATGGCGCGTGTGCTCGTATTCGCAGTCACGGTTCAGAACATCTGGGAACGCATCGGATATCGGCGAAACGAACATTGTTTGCCGAATAACAACACAATGGTCGGGGAGCTGTATTTCCTGACCCAACACGGGGTGGTACGCGTGCGGCGGACTGGTTCGCCAATTCAAAGACACTCCGGACGCTATGAAGATTTCATCGCGTTGCTCCACCCAGGCACCCACGTCAGCCGGGCGGAGCAAGCCTTGCGCCGTGATGGCAAAAGCGATGTCATCAGCAAGAGCCCCGAACACTTTATGAAAGGTGTAGGCCAGATCGAGCTGGGTCAGGTCATCGAAGTGCTTGGAATCACGGAGCCACTGTTCCTGGGTGCGCATCCAACGCCTGGCCTGGCCCAGATCAGCAACCAAGCCTACCTTGTCCCGTGAGGCCCGGCTGGGCTCGCCGACCAGGTAGCCCGCGAAGGCTATTGTTTCATCGGCCCGGAAGCCATTGGCCGTGACAATCCCACGCAAGTCATTTTGCCCGCGGTAGATCCGATTAGTCCAGATCGTGGCCAGCCCGATACGCCGTCCCGAGTCATCCAGCAACTCGGTTGCCCGTTCGACGAAATCATCACGTAGCTGGAGACGTTCTTTCTCCTGCCCAATACGCCAGCCTTCCGTCAAGGGTGGGTACAGGCGGTCAAAGACTTCATCGGGCGCCCCCGTAGCCAAGGCGAAGGGCGGAATGGTGTGAGGTTCGGCTGTATCCGGCTCCCAGATACGGATGGGGACCGCGTTCTCCAAGACCAGTCGCTGGATCAACTGGAGGAATCGGTCGTCACTGGTCTTATACAGCAGTCCTTTGACGTCATAGGGGTTGTCTTTGAGCGCGACGCGCACAGTAGTCCCTAATGCGGCCCGCCCCTGCGCAGATAGAGGAGTCAAGAGAGGGCGACGGGAGGAGCTCTCAAAGGAGAGATGACGGGCATCTGCCATAGAGGCGTCGTAGCGGCGGGTGGTCAACTCGACCTGATCGCCCAGCAGGAAGACCGAGAAGAAACCGACGCCGAAGCGCCCATTGGGCTGAAATCCCCCACTCGCCAAGCCGGGGAGTCGGCTGCGGACCCGGGTTGAGCTCCAGCCGCTGGTGCCGAAGTCGAGCAGGCCGTGGACGAGAGTCTCTTCGTCCATGCCCACCCCGTTGTCGCTGATCTCCAGGCACCAGGAGCCGTCACTTTCAGCGAGGCGCACATCGACTCGCCCGTCAGTGAAGTCAGGCTCCAGTGCGCGGCGGGCGAGCACGGCGTCCTGAGCGTTTTGGATCAGCTCACGTACGGCAACCTCGGGTTCCTTGCCGTACAGCTGCTCACCACCCAGACTCCCGACCAGGGCGGGGACATCCGTGACCTTGACCACGGCGTCGATGGGCCGCCAGTCCGACACAGGGAAGAGGTCGGCGAATCGCTCGGGGGAGTCGACTCCGGCCACAGCGCGGGCAGCGAGTCGGCTGCGCCCGAGGTCGTGCAGGAGGGCATCGACCTTCTTCAGTTCCTCGTCGATGCTGCGCAGATAGTCGAGGGCCAGCCACCAGGCAGCGGCATCATCCGGAGCAAAGGGGCGAAGCGAGGTATAGGTGATCCGGTCGCCGTTCAAGTGTGGACGGCTGACGTGCTCCTGGAACCGCCAGTGCTCCCGGGCAATGCCTTGCGGTTTACGCAAGGCGAAGAGAAACGTGGGGGCGCGGCGGCTGTCGATCTGAGTGGCATCGGCGAGTCGCAGGATGCTGGCCAGCTTCAGTGGTTCAATGATCCATTCCGCCGGCTGCCAGGTCAGAGACCCTTTCGCCTGGCGAAACCGATCGGCAAGCATGTGCACCGGCCACCAGTGACTGGCTGCTAGATCTCCGATCAGCGGGCCATAGGCTTCACGGAGCTGGAGATCCTGGATGAGGAAAATTTCGTTGCCTGCGTTGGACCGCCATGGCTGGTCCACCAGTCGCCTGGCCTGCTCCGCGTGGGTCTCCCGGATCGCGGTCGCCCGACACTGTTCTGCGATCTCGGCAGGAGGTGCGTCCAAATCCTCTTGGTCCGGCCAGCATCCACGCTGTTGAAAGTAAGCGACGGATACCAGATCGCGCCACCGCTGTTCTCCAAGCACAGCAGGCATGCTCATCCCATACGCGGCCGATCCCATCGCGGCATCGTGCAGCACGAAAGCGCAGCCCAGCACGTAAGCCTCAGCTGGATTGAGCGTTACCTGATCGCCGCACATGAGACTGGCCGTCTCCCACAACGCGTCCACGTGACTGATGTCGTGGACCGTGAATTCCGGCAAACTGCGCATATTCTCCGAAAGAAGCACAGCCGCCGTATCCCGCAACGCCAGATATGACACACGGAGCCGCTCACGCTGACTGTGGTGATCATCCGCACGCGAGCGCGCGGCGAGAGTCTTTTGCCAGAGAGGCGTGCTGACGAATTCGTACTCGGGCACCGTGGGTGATCACCTCATGGCCGGGAGGAGAAAGAGTCCGGCGAGCACCCACATAGTGATCACCGAGACGAGAATGAACAACAACACGTAAGTCTCGTACCAGCGGAAGAGGTTACCTGGATTTGGACGCTCACGGAAACCTGGGGCAACGATCTGGTCGGTGATATCGCACTCCTCATTGCGATAATCGAGCCAGGCAATAGCGCCCACCACAATGAGCGTGCTGGTGAACGCGGCTACCACCGTGGTGAGGATCAGTAAGCCGATCACCCCACCCCGCGCTACGTCAGGCGCGACCTCCCACTTCCGATACCCCACGAAGAGTGCAAGGGCTGCGCTGACCAGCGCGGTAGCGAGTGTCTGATAGATGGCGAGGAAGCGGTGAGCGTTCTCGTTGACAGCATGAATCTGCTGCAGTATGTATCGGTAACGCTCCAGAGCGAATTCGTTTCGCACTGCCCTCGCCTCGGCGCTCGGTTCCCCCGATGTCACCCTCCCCCCTTTCAGATTGACTGTCCGTCAGCATAGTCTGCCTACCCCGTTGACTACCCCGTCATCATCGATGCCTCCCCGTCAGGTGAGACTTTCGAGCCTTCCCTGGGGCAACTTTCAGACGTCGCCGTCAAGTGCACGATTCGATCATCACCTCGGGGGAAGCCTGAGCTGGAAGTATGCCTCCCGCTCACGCGTCAGACGGCGCCCCCTACCAGTCCGGTCCTCCCGGATCTCGAAGTCCATCGCACCCCTGAAACTGGGGTGTTGCGACGACCACCAGAACTCAAGCTGCGAGGTCGGGGGCACTGACTTGTGCTGCCCATGGGGTTCCGACGCTACGCGGCCGCCCGGACCACCTGGCGGTTGGCGCCAATCGCGTCCGCAACACGACGACGAACCCGGCACCACCGGCACCGGGTTCGTGATCGATCCCCAGCCGGACCACCCCAATAGCTGTCCAGGCAAGGGGGGTCCGATATTGCTATGCGCTTGTTCGATGCGCCCCGGATCCCCACCCGCCAGCGGTATGAAAATCACGGGGCCGAACCGCAGGCGACGGGCACGCGCAGACCCGCCGCCCTCCCTTGGCGCTCAGTTAAATTAAGGGAGTCAGAGAGCGCGGCCGCATGGTCCTCCCACAGACAGCAGCCCCCGCCCCATCTCCAGGGCGACCGCAGCCTCAGCCCCTGCCAGCGCCCGACGACCACTTGTTCAGCCTGCGCACGGCCGCTTCCAGCTCATCACGCTTCGCGTTCTGGTCTTGCTGACCCTGGCCGCCGCTCTGCTGTCCTCCTTGCGCATCCGCCATCAGAACCGACTCCAAGGACTGTGCGACTCCTTCTGCCTCCGCGGCCCAAGCACGCCCTCTCGTCCAAGAGCCGTGTGAGCTGCGCGTTCAGCACAGAGGCGTCATCAACAGACAGTGCTGCAACGTCGGTTGATTCGTAGACCCCGTTACGGAAGACCTGAACTGGGATGACGAACTGATCATCAAACAACCGCACATCACCGGACAGCTTGAAGCTGCGCGGAACATCCACGGGCCGGTGGCCGCTCACTTGATCACCGCACGGATCGGCCGGACCAGCGCGGCCAGCCGATCTTGCTGGAGCTCGGTCACGTAGGGCTGACCGGTCAGCGCCGTGACATCGATGCTCAGAGCCTTTGCGACAGCGGCCACCAGGTCAGGGCTGGCCGGCTTGTGCCCGGACTCAACCTGGGTGAGCAGGCTGTACGAATAGGGGACCTTCTGAGCCAACCCCCGCTGAGTCAGCCCAGCCCGTTGCCGGTGATATGCGATCCGAGTGCCCGTGTGTTCGTCGCCGGGGAGCGGCATGCATGCCTCCCTTTCGTGACTCACTCAACGGGAACGCTACCCACTCGGCCACGGCAGGCACATCTGCCTCGGACTGACCCCCACCGCCGCCCGCTGGCTTGGAGATGATCTGCCAGCGTTGGAGGAGCTGACCGGGCACCCAGTGCGCAGCCAGTACAAGCTTCCTCGCGAGCCGGACGTCTGGCCCTCCGCAGACGTCGCCGTCGTGGCGCCGGCGACCTTCAACACGATCAATCAGTGGGCCCTGGGGATCACCGACAAGTTCGTCGTCGGGTTCGTGGCCGAGGCCATCGGCAAGGGCATCCCCACGGTGACCATGCCGTGCGTGAACGCAGCCTTCGTGCGGCACGCGCAGTTCGACACCAGCATTGCCACGCTGCGCGCGATGGGCGTACGCGTCCTGTACGGCGAGGGCGGATTCGTACCCAACGAACCCGGCAAGGGCCGGCCGGACGCCTACCCATGGCATCTGGCCCTGAACGCCGCAGCGGCAGCCTTCAGTGGGCGTGCTGCTGATCGGGCCTGAGGCGCCTCGGGCCTCCAGAAAAGGTCACCCGAGCAGCCCAGCAGGCGTGAGCCTCAGGGGGCCCTTACGGTGAAGGAGAAAGCCGCCGAACGCGTGGGGATTCCCGTGGTCAGCGGGTGGCGCGTGTCGGCTCCGTACAGCACCGGAAGGCGATACGGACATGGCCACAACATCGGAAACGCCCGTTCTCGACACGCTCGCCGCCATGACAGTCGACTCGATCGACCGCTGCAGCCTGGACGACCGCACGCTCATCCTCACCCGCCTCGCCGCGCTCGTCGCCATGGACGCACCGGGGATCTCCTACCTCGCCCACGTCGATCCCGCTGTCAAGGCCAACCTGACAGCCGAGCAGCTGCAAGACGTTCTCGTCGCGATCGCCCCCGTCGTGGGCACGGCGCGCGTCATGTCGGCCGCGAGTCACATCACCAAGGCGCTCGGCTTCACCATCGCGTTGGCCGAGGCCGACGCCGCAGCAATAGCCGAGGCCGACGCCCGGCACCGGAGCAAGTCCTGAGCGCATAAAACGCGTCGTCCCGCTCTCGGCCGAGAGCGGGACGACGTCGGGAACGGGCGGCTGCTACGCCGCGGCCGGGACCACCTGGCGGTCGCCGACCGCGTCCGCGTCGTCCAGGGGAGACGCGGAGGCGTGCTCGTAGGCGTGGCGGTCGAGGATCTTCTCGCGGGCCGAGACGAGGACCGGGACCAGGGCCTGGCCTGCGACGTTGGTCGCGGTGCGCATCATGTCCAGGACCGGGTCGATGGCCATGAGGAGGCCGACGCCCTCCAGCGGGAGGCCGAGCGTGGACAGGGTCAGGGTCAGCATGACGGTGGCGCCGGTGAGGCCGGCCGTGGCGGCTGAGCCGATGACCGAGACGAAGGCGATCAGCAGGTAGTCGCCGACGCCGAGGTGCACATCGAAGATCTGGGCGATGAAGATCGCGGCGATGGCCGGGTAGATCGAGGCGCAGCCGTCCATCTTCGTCGTCGACCCGAAGGGCACCGCGAAGGAGGCGTACTCCTTGGGGACGCCCAGGCGCTCGGTGACCTTCTGGGTGACCGGCATGGTGCCGACCGAGGAGCGGGAGACGAAGGCGAGCTGGATCGCGGGCCAGGCGCCCTTGAAGAAGTGCAGCGGGTTGACCTTGGCGACCGTGGCCAGCAGCGTCGGGTAGACGCCGAACATCACCAGGGCGCAGCCGACGTAGATGTCGGCGGTGAAGGTGGCGTACTTGCCGATGAGGTTCCAGCCGTACTCGGCGATGGCGTAGCCGATGAGGCCGAGGGTGCCCAGCGGGGCGAGGCGGATGACCCACCACAGGGCCTTCTGCAGCAGCTCCAGGATGGCCTGGCTGAGGGTGAGGATCGGCTGGGCCTTCTCGCCGAGCTGGAGGGCGGCGACGCCCGCGACGGCGGCCATGAAGACGATCTGCAGGACGTTCAGCTCGGTGAACGGCGTGATGACGTCGGTCGGGATGATGCCGGTGAGGAAGTCCAGCCAGGAGCCCGCGTGGTCGGGCTTGGCCCCGTCCTGCGGGGTCAGGCCGGTGCCGGAGCCGGGGTTGGTGATCAGACCGATCGTCAGGCCGATGGCGACCGCGATCAGCGAGGTCGCCATGAACCACAGCAGGGTGCGGGTCGCGAGGCGCGCGGCGTTGTTGACGTTCCGCAGGTTGGTGATCGAGATCAGGATCGCGAAGAAGACCAGCGGGGCGACGGCGAGCTTCAGCAGCTGGACGAAGATCGAGCCGATCTTGTCGAGGGTGGTGACCAGCCAGTCGACGTCACCGCTGCGGGCGACCCAGCCGAGCACCACGCCGAGCACCAGGCCCAGCAGGATCTGCGCCCAGAACGGCACCTTGGGCAGGTGTATGGAGGACGACGTGGACGACGCGTCGGGGACGGATGACAACGGACACACTCCGAAGGCAGCGAAAAGCAGGGAAAGGCGGAAAAGTCAGGGGACGAGGTAGCGGACGGGGGTGAGCCAGGAGTCCGTACGGTCTCCGGCCGCTGGGAGTTAAGAAGCGGTCAGCGGCGGCGACAGGCCGCCGACCGGCAGCGGCAGAGATCGATGTGCAGGCGCGCCACGAGCGGGACGCTCATGGGGAATCGGGGCGCGGCTGCGGTCGTCATGACAAGAACACTAACACCCTGACTTTGAGTTCCCCATAGCCAAGCTTTTACACACAGGAGTGCGAACGAACAACGTCCCGTCTTCCAGCGGGAGCTGGAAGACGGGACGCCGAAGAGGTGTGAGGAGGGTTACAAGCAGAAGCCGTACGGAGGAGCCGGGGCGGAGGTGTGGCTCAGACGCCGTCTTCCTGGCTCTGGTTCGCCGCGAGCCGCGCCTTGGCGCGGTCCACCCGCTCCGAGACCTGCACCGCCATCTCGTCGCGCTGCTTGCGCAGCAGGACGAAGCTCAGCGGCGCCGAGACGATCAGGGCCAGCAGCGCGACCCAGAAGAGGTTGGAGCCGCCGAGCCCGGCGGGCACCACCCGGAAGTACACCAGGGCCCACACCACCAGGAAGGAGCCCGCGAAGATCCCCAGGCGCATGGCGGTGTAGCGGAACGTCGCGCTCGGCTTGAAAGGCACGGCCGTCTTCTTTCTGCTGGGAAGTCCTGCCCATCCAGTGAATCACGGACGTCCCAAGGCCTCCGCGACGACCCTGAGATCCGACACCAGCCCCTGGTAGGCCGCCTCCCGGTCGTCGGCGCGCAGCACGGCGGAGGGGTGGACGGTGGCGACCACGCACTCCCGCGCCCCTTCCTCGGGGACGGGCAGCAGCATCCCGCGCTGCTTGGTGACCCGGAAGGAGGAACCGAGCAGCGCCTTCCCGGCCGTCGCGCCCAGCGCCACGATCAGCTCGGGGTCGATCAGGGACAGCTCCGCGGTCAGCCACGGCCGGCAGGCGCTGATCTCGCGCAGGCTCGGCGGCTTGTGGATGCGCCGTTTGCCGCGCCCGGGGAGGTAGCCGAACTTGAAGTGCTTGACGGCGTTGGTGATGTACGTCTCGGTGGGGTCGATGCCCGCCTCGTCCAGCGCCCGCGTCAGCACCTGGCCCGCGGGCCCCACGAACGGGCGCCCCTGCCGGTCCTCCTGGTCGCCGGGCTGCTCCCCGACCAGCACGACGCGGGCGCCCGGGTCCCCCGCGCCGAAGACGGTCTGGGTGGCCTCGCGGTGCAGCGGACAGCCGCGGCACCCCGCGGCCGCCTCGCGCAGCCCGGCGAGGTCGGCGCCGCGTGGCACGAAGGGCTGGGCGGTGTACGCGTCCTCCGGGTCGTGCGCCGCCTCGGCGGCGGCCTTCCCGGCGGACCCTCGGGCGGCGGCCATGGCGACGCGGGTACCCGCCCCGGCGGCCGTCAGACACCACCGGGCACGGGGACGGGCAGACGCCGGCGGCGTCAGACACCACCGGGCGCCGGTGGCGTCAGGCGCGCATGGGCTGCGGCGCCTCGCGCCGGGCCGGGTCCGGCCCCTCGTACTCGCGGATGATCTCGTAGCGGGTGTTCCGCTCCACCGGGCGGAAGCCCGCGTCCCGGATCAGCTCCAGCAGATCGTCCCGGGTCAGCTTGTTCGGCGTGCCGTAGTTGTCGGCGTCGTGGGTGATCTTGTACTCGACGACCGAGCCGTCCATGTCGTCCGCGCCGTGGTTGAGCGCGAGCTGGGCGGTCCGTACCCCGTGCATCACCCAGAAGACCTTCACATGGGGGACGTTGTCGAACAGCAGCCGCGAGACCGCGAAGGTCTTCAGCGCCTCCGCGCCGGTGGCCATGGTGGTCCTGGCCTGTAGCCGGTTGCGGACCTTGCCGTCCTTCATGTCCACGAAGTCGTGCTGGTAGCGCAGCGGGATGAAGACCTGGAACCCGCCGGTCTCGTCCTGGAGCTCGCGCAGCCGCAGCACATGGTCCACCCGGTGCCGGGGCTCCTCGACATGCCCGTACAGCATGGTGCACGGGGTCTTGAGGCCCTTTTCGTGCGCCAGCCGGTGGATCCGCGACCAGTCCTCCCAGTGGGTCTCGTGGTCGACGATGTGCTGCCGGACCTCCCAGTCGAAGATCTCCGCGCCGCCGCCGGTCAGCGACTCCAGGCCGGCGTCGATCAGCTCGTCGAGGATTTCCGAGGCCGGCAGCCCGGAGATCTTCTCGAAGTGGTGGATCTCGGTGGCGGTGAAGGCCTTCAGGGACACCTGCGGAAGGGCTTCTTTGAGCGCCTTCAGCGACCGCGGGTAGTAGCGCCAGGGGAGGGTGGGGTGCAGACCGTTGACGATGTGCAGCTCGGTGAGGTTCTCGTTCTCCATCGCCTTGGCGAGGCGGACGGCCTCCTCGATGCGCATGGTGTACGCGTCCTTCTCACCCGGCTTGCGCTGGAAGGAGCAGTACGCACACGAGGCGGTGCACACATTGGTCATGTTGAGGTGGCGGTTGACGTTGAAGTGAACCACGTCACCGTTCTTGCGGGTGCGCACCTCATGGGCCAGCCCGCCGAGCCAGGCCAGGTCATCGCTTTCATACAGCGCGATGCCGTCCTCGCGTGACAGCCGCTCTCCGGCGCGGACCTTCTCTTCCAGTTCGCGCTTGAGACCCGCATCTTGGATAGACGCAGTCATGCGGCCGCCTCCCATACGTCTGCAATACGTCTGCTTATGTAGGCCTTTGCTTTAAGTGGCCTTCCTGAGACTACGCCTTGACGTCGTCGGGCAATTCGCCGACCCGGTTCTCCCACTTCGTGGACAGCACGATCGTGGTACGCGTACGGGCGACGCCCTTGGTCCCGGACAGCCGCCGGATGGTCCGCTCAAGCCCGTCCACATCCGAGGCGCGCACCTTGAGCATGTACGAGTCGTCGCCCGCGATGAACCAGCAGTCCTCGATCTCGGCCAGCTCGCGCAGCCGCCCCGCCACCTCCTCGTGGTCGGCGGCGTCGGAGAGCTGAATGCCGATGAGGGCGGTCACTCCTAGGCCCAGGGACGCGGCGTCGACGGTCGCGCGGTAGCCGGTGATCACTCCGGCCGCCTCCAGGCGGTTGATCCGGTCCGTGACGCTGGGTCCGGAAAGGCCGACGAGCCGGCCGAGCTCCGCGTACGAGGCCCTCCCGTTCTCCCGCAGGGCCTGGATGAGCTGCCTATCCACCGCGTCCATATGCCGTGCGCCTTCCATTATTCAAAGATACAGCAAGTTTACACGCATAAACTAAGGTACAGAGGGCATCTTGCCTTCTAGAACCTGAAGGCCCTGCGGCCTGTGCGGGCGGGCCACGCGGGCGGGCCACTTCGGCGAAGCGCCGTGGCGGTAAGGCCCCCGCTACTCGTCCCCGGCCCCTCCCCGGAGTTCCCCCTCCCAGCGGCGGTACAGCTTGTGCGGCACCCCCGCCGCGTCCAGCACCCGACCCGCCACGAAGTCCACCAGATCCTGGATATGGGTCGCCCCCGCGTAGAACGCGGGCGACGCGGGCACCACGACCGCGCCCGCCTCGTCCAGCGCGACCAGGTGTCTGAGGGTCTGACCGCTCAGTGGCGCCTCCCGCACCGCGACCACGAGCGGGCGCCGCTCCTTGAGGTTGACGCTCGCCGACCGCTGGAGCAGGTCCTTGGACAGACCCAGCGCCACCCCCGCCACACACGCGGTGCTCGCCGGGACGATCAGCATCCCCTTGACGTCGTAGCTGCCGGAGGACGGGCCCGCGGCCAGGTCCCCGGCCGCCCAGTGGCGTACGTCCGCCGTCTGCACCCGCGGTTCGAACGCGTCGGACGTGCCGTCCGCGCCGCGCGCCAGCCAGCGGCCGAGGTCCTGGCGCCAGTGCGCGTCCCGGAAGGAGATGCCCGTCTCGTCCAGCAGCGTCAGCCGCGAGGCCCGGCTGACCACCAGGTCGACGGCCTCCCCCGCGGACAGCAGCGCGCGCAGTACGGAGGCGGCGTACGGCGTCCCGGACGCGCCGGAGACACCGACCACCCAGGGCCGGCGCCGACTCACTTCTTCGTGCGGTCCGTACGGCTGTCTGTGCGGCCTGTACGGCTCGTGCGGCGGCTCCACACGACGAGCCTAACCAACGGGCCTCATGGGCTCAGCCCCCGCACCAGCAGGTCGAGCAGCGCACAGCAGAACAGCGCGATGCCGACGAAGCCGTTGACGGTGAAGAAGGCGCGGTTCAGCCGGGACAGATCGCCGGGCCGCACGACCGAGTGCTCGTACCAGAAGGCCGCCGCCACGATCAGCAGACCGAGCCAGAAGAAGAACCCGGCGTCGGTGGCCAGCCCATACCAGCCCAGCAGCAGCGTGGTGACGACGTGACAGACCCGCGCCCCGTACAGCGCCCCCGCGATACCGAAGCGGGCCGGCACCGACTTCACCCCGTGGGCCCGGTCGGCGGCCACGTCCTGGCAGGCGTAGATCAGATCGAAGCCGCCGATCCAGATGCCGACCGCGAGGCCGAGGATCACCGCGTCCCAGGACCACTCCCCCGTGATCGCGATCCACGCCCCGACCGGGCCCATCGCCTGGGCGAGGCCGAGGATGGCGTGCGGGAAGTTCGTAAAGCGCTTCCCGTACGGATAGACCACCATCGGGACCACCGCGACCGGCGCCAGGGCCAGACACAGCGGGTTCAGCAGCGCGGCCGCGCCGAGGAAGACGGCGAGCGCGACCAGCGCGCCGATCCAGGCGGAGCGCACCGGCACGGCGCCGGTGACCAGCTCACGCCCCGCGGTGCGCGGATTGCGGGCGTCGATCTCCCGGTCGATGATCCGGTTGCAGGCCATGGCGAAGGTGCGCAGCCCCACCATGGCGACCGTCACCAGCAGCAGCCGCAGCCAGTGGACCGTGCCGTCCCACAGCTCCATCGCGGTCAGCGAGGCGATGTAGGCGAAGGGCAGCGCGAAGACCGAGTGCTCGATCATCACCAGCCGCAGAAAGGCGCGGACGCGGCCGGGCGGCGCGGATTCGGGGCCGAGGATGCCGGAGGTCGCGGAGTCGGCGCTCATCGGGCCACCCCAGCAAGGGGCGTGCCCGCGCCGCCCGACTCCGTTCTCGCCGCGCCTGTCACAGCCCGTACTCCTTCCATCGCCGTGTCACCCGATCGGCCGTCTCGGGGTCGGACTCGACCATCCGCGGCCAGCCGCCGTCGCGCGTATAGCCCTCCTCGGGCCACTTCGCCGTGGCGTCGATGCCCGCCTTGCCGCCCCAGAACTGCTGGTACGAGGCGTGGTCGAGATGGTCGACCGGACCCTCGGCGACGGTCAGGTCGCGGGCGTAGTCGGTGTTGCCCAGCGCCCGCCAGGACACCTCGTGCAGATCGTGGACGTCGCAGTCGGCGTCGACCACGACGATCAGCTTGGTCAGCGACATCATGTGCGCACCCCAAATGGCGTGCATCACCTTCTGTGCGTGTTTCGGGTACTTCTTCTCGATGGAGACGATCGCACAGTTGTGGAAGCCGCCCGACTCCGGGAGGTGGTAGTCCACGATGTCCGGGATGATGATCTTGAGCAGCGGGAGGAAGAACCGCTCCGTCGCCCGCCCCAGCGGCCCGTCCTCGGTCGGCGGACGGCCCACCACGATCGACTGGAGCAGCGGGCGCTGCCGCATCGTCACACAGTCGATGGTGAGCGCCGGGAAGGGCTCCTGCGGGGTGTAGAAGCCGGTGTGGTCGCCGAACGGGCCCTCGGGCAGCATCTTCCCGGGCTCCAGCCAGCCCTCGATGACCACCTCGGCGTGGGCCGGGACCTGAAGGGGCACCGTCTTGCAGTCGACCATCTCGACCCGCTTGCCCTGGACGAAGCCCGCGAGGAGGTATTCGTCGATATCGCCGGGCAGCGGGGCCGTCGCGGCGTACGTCACGGCGGGCGGCGCGCCGAAGGCGATCGCCACCGGCAGCTTCTCGCCGCGTCTGGCGGCCACTTGGTAGTGGTTGCGGCTGTCCTTGTGGATCTGCCAGTGCATCCCGATGGTGCGGCGGTCATGACGCTGCAGCCGGTACAGGCCCAGGTTCCGGGCCCCGGTCTCGGGGTGCTTGGTGTGGGTCAGGCCGAGGTTGAAGAAGGACCCGCCGTCCTCGGGCCAGGTGAACAGCGCGGGCAGCGCCTCCAGGTCGACGTCGTCGCCCGTGAGCACCACCTCCTGCACGGGCGCGTCCTTCACCTTCTTCGGCGGCACATGCGCCACCGCGCCGAGCTTCCCGAACGCCTCGCGCAGCCCGCCGAAGCCGTGCGGCAGCTCCGGCTTGACCAGCCCGCCGATCTTCTCGCCGATCTCGTCGTACGAGGCGAGCCCAAGGGCCTTGAGGAGGCGGCGATCGGTGCCGTAGACGTTCATCGCCAGCGGCATGGCCGAGCCCTTGACGTTCTCGAAGAGCAGCGCCGGACCGCCTGACTTGTTCACCCGGTCGACGATCTCCCCGATCTCCAGATACGGGTCGACTTCGGCCTTGATGCGCCTGAGGTCTCCCTCGCGGTCAAGCGCCCGCAGAAAGGAGCGAAGATCGTCATAAGCCATGCGTTCCAGTATCCGGTACGGACTACCCTGGAGCCGTCATGGGGCCACGTGCGGCCCACCATCGTTCCCCGGGGACCGGCCATCATGCTCAGGTATCTGCCCTTCCTGCTCATCCTGGCGCTGTGGATCTACGCCTTCATCGACTGCCTCAACACCCCCGAAGAGGAAGTGCGCCACCTGCCCAAGGTGGTCTGGGTGATCATCGTGCTGCTCTTCGGCGAGGTGCTGATCGGCCCGATCGCCTGGCTGGTGGCGGGCAAGAACCGGGCCGCGATCGCGGGCGCGGGCGGTGGCGGCCGTTCCTCGGCCGGGCCACAGCAGCAGTGGGTGGCCCCGGACGACAACCCCGAATTCCTCAAGTCCCTCCGCGAGGAGAACAAGAAGGACGACGAGGAACTGCTCAAGGACTGGGAGGCGGACCTGCGCCGCCGCGAGGAGGAGCTGCGCCGCAAGAACGAGGAAGGTTCGGGGGACGCGAAGGAGTAAACCTCCAAGGGCGAGGCGCAGGGGCGTACGGGCTGGTGGGCCCGTACGCCCCTGCGCGTCTCAGCGGCTCAGGTGGCGGGCTCTGTATACGACGCTCTTTGTGTCACGCCGTCACTGCGGGCGCTGGTCCAGCTTGTCCACGACCGCGCGGTCCAGGATCGCGGCGGTGCCGGTGACCTGTCCGGCCTTGTGGCCGTCACCGTCCTTGAGCGCGACGCTGCGCTCGCCCAGGTACTCGCCCGTCTGCTGGTTGAAGATCAGCTCCTCGCGGATGGCGGAGCGGCCGGAGTCGACCCGCGCGACGGCGACCCCGTGCCGCCCGGCGGCGTCCACGGCATCGGGCACGACGACCACACCGGGGATCTCCGCCGCCGCTCGGTAGAGCGCGACGCTCACCTTCGGCGGCATCAGCGATTCGCGGATGAGGTCGCCGACGAGCACGAACGCGTCCTGGTCCAGCGACCGCTCAGGGTCCCGGGTCCGCTCCACCGTGGTGTAGATCCACTTCCGCATCGCGCCGGGATCGGTGGGGAGGGACTGGAGATGGCGGTAGCTGGTCGACCTGTCGTAGCCAGGCTTGCCCTGGGCGGGTTCGGGGTCCAGGGGCTGGACCTTGTTGTCCGGCCGGCCGGGCTCGCGCAGCAGCCCGTTGCGGGAGCCGTCCACCGACAGCCAGACCTCGCGGCGGTGCAGCGGGTCGAGCTTGGGGGGCCCGCCGTTCACCTGGCTCTCGAAGGCCACCTTGCTGTGGATGTACACGTACTGGTCGTCGCGGATGCCCCCGCCGCCCTTCCACTCCGCCGCCGACGACGCCGACGACTTCTCCGCCACGGTCGCGATGCGGCCCAGCACTTCGGGCGCGTTGTCCTCGGTGTCCCCGTTGACCCGCGGCGCGAAGGCGTACGTGGCCGTGCCGTCTGGGCCGACCCGCAGGCCGTCGCCGTCGTCCGCTCCCGTCACCGCGAGCCCGCCGACCACGGCGAGCGCGAGGGCAGCGGCGAGGGCGGGGCCCGCGACGGCCGGGCGCAGCCATGCCCTGCGGGGCTCTTCGGCCGTCTCGGCGTCGGGCCGCCGGACCTCGTCGGCCTGCCGGATCTCGCGCATCAGATGCTCCTTGAGGAGCCGGTGACGGCCCGGCGGCAGGTCTCTCTCGGGGAGAGTCGGGATGTCGTTCATCGGTTTCCCTCCTGGATGGGCCTGGCCGCGGTTGTGCGGCCATCACTCATCTGTGCGCGGCGGCGGGCGGGTTCCCGGTTCTCCTCGGCGGTCTTTCGCGTGGCTTTGTCCGCCGCCGCGGCAAGCTTCTTGCGGGCGCGGGACAGCCGTGAGCGCACCGTGCCCACGGGCACGCCAAGGGCCTCGGCCGCGGCCGCGTAGTCGAGGCCGGACCAGACGCACAGCGCGAGGACTTCGCGCTCGGGGCGGCGCAGGGCCTTGAGGGCGGTCGTCACGGAGGCGAGCAGTTCGGCGTCGTCGATACGGGAGGCGACGTCGTCCGCGAAGTCGCGTACGGCCTCCTGGCGCGGCAGCCGACTGACGGCGGCAGCGTGGCGGCGGGTGGCACGCCGGGCGTTGCGGACGGTGTTGGTGGCGATGCCCAGCAGCCAGGGGCGCAGGCTGCCGCCTTCCGGGTCGATCCGCTCGCGCAGCCGCCAGGCTTCGAGGAAGGTCAGGGACACCATGTCCTCCGCCGTCGACCAGTCCCCGGTCAGGCGGTAGGCATGGTTGTAGACGGAGCGCGCACAGGCGTCGAAGAGCTCCCCGAAGGCTTCGGGGTCCCCGTCTCTGATACGGGCTCGAAGATTCTTCTCCACGACGGGGACTGTCCGAACGACGAGGGCCGGTTCCCGTGACCTTGGTCACGGGAACCGGCCCTGCGGGCGGCGGCGGTTCAGACTCCGGCGTAGGAGTGCTTGCCGCTGATGAAGATGTTCACGCCGTAGTAATTGAAGAGGTAGCAGCCGAACGCGATCAGCGCGAGGTAGGCGGCCTTGCGGCCCTTCCAGCCGGCGGTGGCGCGGGCGTGCAGATAGGTGGCGTAGGCGACCCAGGTGATGAAGGACCAGACCTCCTTGGGATCCCAGCCCCAGTAGCGGCCCCAGGCGGCCTCGGCCCAGATCGCGCCCGCGATGATCGTGAAGGTCCACAGCGGGAAGATCGTGGCGTTGATGCGGTACGCGAACTTGTCGAGGCTGCCTGCCGCGGGCAGCCGCTCCAGGACGGACGCGAAGCGGCCGGGCTGCTCGCCCTTGGCCAGCTTCTCCTCGTACCGGTCACGGAAGAGGTAGAGCAGCGTGGAGACGGCGCCCAGGTAGAGGCAGGCGCCGGAGATGATCGCGCAGCTGACGTGGATCCACAGCCAGTACGAGTGGAGGGCGGGAACCAACTGGTCGCTGGCGGTGTACAAGACAGAGACAGCGAGACCGAGGTCGAGGAGGACCGTGGTGACGAGGGGGAGCCCGATCCAGCGCACATTCTTCTTCAGCGCGAGAAGGGTGAGATACGCACCGACCGCGACCATGGCGAAGGTCGTGGAGAACTCGTACATGTTGCCCCAGGGGGCGCGCTGTACGGACAGGGCGCGGGTGAGCACGGCGCCGACGTGCATCAGGAAGGCGAGCACGGTGAGGCCGACGGCGATCCGGCCGTACAGATCGCCCTGTTCGGTGCCGCCCGCGGCGCCGGGCCCGTCGGGGACGTCACGGGTGCCCGCGGCGGAGCGGGTGACGATCTTGGGGCGTTCGAGGACGGCGGTGCCGCCGCCCTGGGCGCCCCGCACAGAGGCCCTGGACAAGGCTGCGGGGGCTGAGGCGGCGGAGTCGGCGGTGATGGCGGCGGCGGTGCGGCCGACGGCGCTGCGACTGCCGAACACCCACTCGGCGATATGGGCGAGGAAGGCGAGGGTGTAGACCGCCATGGCCGAGTAGATCAGCACATTGCTGAAATGGGCCAGGCTCTCGTTGGTTTCGGCAGCGAGGTTCACGCGCGCGCTCCTTCGGCAGGATCAGCGGTTTGTGCGGTGTCGATATCCGGATTCGGCTCCGGCTCCGGCGCGGGCGGGGCCTCGGACTGCAGGGCCACGGCGAGGTCGGCGAGTTCTTCGGGAAGCTTGGCGGACTCGCTGCGGCCGAGCCCCGCCATCTCGACGACGGTGACGCCGTCGTCTCCGGTCACCGCGCGGACCCATACCCGGCGGCGCTGGATGAACAGGGAGGCGGCGAGGCCGATCAGGGCGGCGACGGCGCCCACGAGCGCGTAGTCGTTGCCCGGCCGGTGGGAGATCTGGAAGGTGGCCCAGGTCTTGATGCCCTCGAACTTGAGGGTCCCGGCGCCGTTCGGCAGCTTCATGGTGTCGCCCACCTTGAGCGCCTTCGCGAAGGCCGACCCGTCGGACTCCTTGAACTGCTTCATCCGCGAAGTGTCGAGCTGGTAGACGTTCTGCGGGATCCCGGCGTCCACGCCCAGGCTGCCGTGGTAGACGGTCAGGATGAGCGCCGGATTGTCCAGCGCCGGGAACTGGGAGAACATCGTGCCCGTGTTGAGGTCGAGGGTCGGCACGAACTGCCCCTGGAAGCCGAGCTGGTCCTTCTTGTTGTTCTTGTCGCGGTAGTCCGGGACCTTGATCACTACGTTCTCGGTGAGGTTGACCGCGTCGATCGGCAGCGAGGCCACCGCCCCGCGGAACGCGACCTTGCCCTGCCCGTCGCGCACCGTGACGATCGGGGCATACCCGTGACCGAGCAGATAGACCTTGGAACCCGCGATCTCCAGGGGCTCATTGACCTTGATCGAGGTCTTGTGCTCCTTGCCGTCCGCACCCTCCCAGTAGGTGACATCGGCGCGGAAGGTGCGGGGGGTGCGCTTCTGGGGGCCGCTGCGCTCATAGGTCGCCGTGAAGCGGTCCAGTTGGAAACCGAAGGGAGCGAGGTCGTTCTTGTCGAAGAGGGTGCCGGATTTGAAGTCGTCGTACTGCGTCAGATTGTTGGCGAAGCCGTCGCCCTCGACGATCAGCTTCCCGCCCTCGGCCTTGTACAGCTGCCCGACGGCGAAGGCCACCAGCATCACGATCAGCGCGATATGGAACAGGAGGTTGCCGGCCTCGCGCAGATAGCCCTTCTCGGAGGCCACCGCGCCACCGACCGTATGGGTCCGGAAGCGGCGCCGCTTCATGATCCGCTGGGCGGTCTCCAGCACCCGCTCCGGCTCGGCCTCGGTCCGCCAGGTGGTGTAGGCGGGCAGCCGGGTCAGCCGGCGCGGGGCGCCCGGCGGACGGCTGCGCAGCTGGCCGATGAACTGCCAGGTGCGCGGGACGATACAGCCGATCAGCGAGACGAACAGGAGGATGTAGATCGCGGAGAACCACACCGAGCTGTAGACGTGGAAGAGCCCCAGCTTCTCGTAGACCGGCGCGAGCGTTTCGTGCCGCTGCTTGAAGTTCTCCACCTTGACCGGGTCGATGCCCGTCTGCGGGACCAGCGAGCCGGGGATCGCACCGAGCGACAGCAGGAAGAGCAGCAGTAGCGCCACCCGCATCGAGGTCAGCTGCCGCCAGAACCACCGGGCCCAGCCGATCGGCCCCATCGAGGAGACGCTGATCTCCTCGGCGGGGGCCGTGGACAGCTGCGCCCCCGCCGCGCCGAGGTCGCGCTCGTCGGCGGGCCCGGCGGCCTCGGCTCCCTTGACGGCCTTGCCGGGGGGTTCGCTGCTGCCGGTGGCGGTGTCGGTATCGGTGGTGGACATCGATCAGATCCCAACGTTGAAGCGCAAGGCCCAGGCCTGCATGTCGCCCATCATGCTGTCCCAGACACCTGTGAGGAGCAGCACCCCGAGGGCGACCAGCATGCCGCCGCCGATCCGCATCACCCAGACGTAGTGCCGCTTGACCCAGCTGAAGGCGCCGAGCATGCGCCGGTAGGCGATGGCCACGGCGATGAACGGCAGCCCGAGACCGAGGCAGTACGCGACCATCAGCAGGGCACCGCGCCCCGCGCTCGCCTCGTTCAGCGCCAGGGCGTTGACCGCGGTGAGGGTGGGGCCCAGGCACGGGGTCCAGCCCACGCCGAACAGGGCGCCCAGCAACGGCGCGCCCACCAGGCCCATCCCGGGCTTCATATGAAAGCGGAACTCCCGCTGCCCGAAGCCCTTCAGCATCCCCATGAAGGCGAGGCCCATGACGATCGTGATGACCCCGAGCACCTTGGAGAGAGTTTCCTTGTGCTCCTGCAGCGTCCAGCCGAAGTTGCCGAAGAGCGCGCCGGCGGAGACGAAGACGGCGGTGAAGCCGAGTACGAAGAGGGAGGCGCCGGCCAGCATCCGGCCGCGCTTGGCCTCGCCCAGATCCGTACCGGTGACGCCTGTGACATACGACATATAGCCGGGCACCAGCGGCAGGACGCAAGGAGAGAAGAAGGAGACCAGGCCACCGAAGACGGCGACCGGCAGCGCCACCAGCAGCGCCCCGGTCAGGACGGTCTCATTGGCGCCGGGGACGGCCGCGGCCAGAATGCTCACAGCGTCACTTCTCCTCGATCAGCGGCTTGAGCATCTTGCGCAGGCTCTCCTCACTGAGCGGGGTGAGCGCGCGCGCCGCGATCCGGCCTTCCCGGTCCAGGACGATGGTCGTGGGGATGGCCTGCGGATTGAGGCTGCCCTTGGGGAAGCGCAGCATGAGCTTGCCGATCGGGTCGTACAGGCTCGGATAGTCGACCTTGAATTCCTTCTCGAACTGAATCGCGTTGGCGGGGTCCGGGTCACGGGTGTTGATCCCCACGAACTGCACCCCGTCCGCCTCGGTGTCCTTCGCGACCTTGACGAGGTTGGGCGCCTCGGCCCGGCACGGCGTGCACCACGAGCCCCAGACGTTGATCACGACGATCTTGCCCTTGTAGTCGGCGAGATCGAGCTTGTCGCCGTCGAGGGTCTTGCCGGTCAGCTCGGGGGCGTGTTTTCGGTCGCCCTTGGCGACGGTGTCCACGCCGCCCTTGCCCTGGATGAACTTGGTGTCGCTGGAGCCGCCCGAGGTGCCGCCCGCTCCACAGGCGGACAGGGTCAGCGCGGCTACCGCGGCGCCGGTGGCCAGCACGGTTGCGCGAGGGCGGATCGCGAGGCGCCGAGAGGCGCGGCGGGCACTCATGTGAAAAGTTTCGCATGCGCCTTTCGCGGATCTACGGCACCCCCCTCGGCACCGTCCCGGCAGCGTCCCGGCGTTCCCTCTGCGCCTTCTCGGCCGTGCCTTCGGCCCGGTCGGCCGGGCCGCCCGCTCAGGCGGCGGCGCTCCACCGCTGGCCCACGCCGAACCCCTGCAGATGCTGGAGGACCTTGGGGTCCTGGGCGTCCATCCAGTCCGTGAGCTGCCGGAAGGACACCAGCCGGACGTCCTTGTGCTTTTCGTCGGCGATGTGCTTGATCGCCGCTTCGACGGCGTCCATGTAAATGCCGCCGTTCCACTTTTCGAAGTGATTGCCGATGAAGAAGGGGGCGCGGTTGCTCTCGTAGGCCCGCTGGAATCCGGAGATGTACGCCTGGGTCGCCTGCTCGCGCCAGCCCGGGTAGTTGGCCGGCGGGGCATTCGTCGAATTCCGGGACTGGTTGGCGAGGATGTTGTAGTCCATGGACAGGACCTCGAAGGAATGCCCGGGGAACGGTATTTGCTGCAGCGGGAAGTCCCAGATGCCCAGCTTCTTCGTCGGCCACACCTGACGCCCGCCGGGCGAGCTCGCGTCATAGCGCCAGCCCAGCTCCTTGGCGGTCGGCAGCAGGTTGTCCTGGCCGAGCAGACACGGGGTGCGGCCGCCGACGAGTTCCTTGCTGTAGTCGAAGGGCAGCGGGTCGAGGTCCTTGAAGCCGGTGTTCGTCCGCCACTTTGTGACAAACGACACAGCCTGGTCGATCTCCGACCGCCACTGGGCGGGCGTCCAGTTGCCGACCGAGCCGCTTCCGGCGCAGAAGTGGCCGTTGAAGTGGGTGCCTATCTCATGGCCTTCCAGCCATGCCTCGCGCACGTTCTCCAGGGTCATCCGGACGTGATCGTCGGTGAGATAGCCGATGTCGGAGGCGCCGACCGGGTTGTTCGGCGGCTGGTACAGCCGCTTCTTCGACTCCGGCAGGCAGTAGAGACCGGAGAGGAAGAAGGTCATGGCCGCGCCGTGGTCCTTGGCGAGCTTGCGGAACCGCGGGAAGAGGCCGTTGCCGACCTCTCCCGCCCCGTCCCAGGAGAAGACCACGAACTGCGGCGGCTTCTGGCCCGGCTCCAGCCGCTCCGGCGCGGACGGCTGGTTCGGCTGCTTCCCGGTGTGCGCGGTGGAGCCGTCGCCGATCGGCTTCGGCCGCGCCTGCGTCGTCCTGCCCGGCTTGGGGGTGAATCCGGATCCCGACGACGAGGAGCAGCCGGCGACGGCCAGCGACGCCGCCGCCCCCGCTCCCAGACCGAGAATCCCCCTCCGGCTGATCTCCCGCATCGTGTCCTCAATTCGCTCTCGCCGTAACCGGCTTCCGGGGTCCGCCAGGTCCTGCGGACGCCCGTTGAGATGGCGATGCGAATACCGAGGTTCCGAATCAGCGCCACCGAATCGAAACGTCGACGCGCTGTTTCCGTTCCATTACATATCGGCCGTGTACCCGCCGGTCATGCGCCGCCGGTCATACGCCGTACCCCTTGGAGGCCCGCCGCCGGTCATGCGCCGTACCCCTTGGAGGCCCCCTTCACGGGCCTGGCGCCCGCGAGCAGATGCGCCGGGACCAGATCGCGCGCCGGCTCGCTGTAGCCGACCGAGACGATGTTGTCGCCGCGGTAGGTGAAGCTGGTGAGGCTGGCCAGGGTGCACTGCCGCTTGCGCGGGTCGTGCCACAGCCGCCGCCGCTCCACGAAGCTGCGCACGATCCAGATCGGCAGCTGATGGCTGACGCAGACCGCCTCGTGCCCGCGCGCGGCATCCCGCGCCACCCCGATGGCCGCCATCATCCGCACGACCTGGTCGATGTAGGGCTCGCCCCAGGAGGGGCGAAAGGGGTTGGTCAGGTACTTCCAGTTGGCCGGCCGGCGCAGCGCGCCGTCGCCCACGCCGAACGTCTTCCCCTGGAAGACGTTGGCCGCCTCGATCAGCCGCCGGTCGGTCCCCACATCCAGACCGTGCGCCTTGGCGATCGGCGCCGCCGTCTCCTGCGCCCGCTCCAGCGGCGAGGCCACGACATGGGTGATGTCTCGCTCGGCCAGGTGCTCGGCGACCCGGTCGGCCATCTGTCGGCCGAGGTCCGAGAGGTGGTAGCCGGGCAGCCGCCCGTACAGCACACCCGTGGGGTTCTCCACCTCGCCGTGCCGCATCACATGCACGACGGTGATGTCGTTGTCGCTGTTTGTCATAGGGGTCATAGGGCCCATCATTCAGTCGCCTCGGCGGCGGCCCGCGCCGCCCCCGGCAAAGCCTCCGCCACCCGCTCCAGCGCCCGCTCGTCGTGCGTCGTGGACACGAACCACGACTCGAAGGCGGACGGCGGAAGGTAGACGCCCTGGGACAGCATCGAGTGGAAGAAGGCCGTGAACCGGTACGCCTGCTGCGCCTTGGCCTTCTCGTAGTCGGTGACCTCGTCCCCGGTGAAGAACACCGAGAACATGTTTCCGGCGGCCTGCACCCGGTGCTCGACCCCCTCCTTGGCCAGCGCCTCCGTCACCAGCGCCCGCAGCCGCGCGGACGCCGCGTCCACCGCCGCGTACGCCGCCTCGTCCAGCAGCCGCAGCTGCGCCAGGCCCGCCGCGGTCGCGATCGGGTTCCCGGACAGGGTGCCCGCCTGGTAGACCGGGCCGGCCGGGGCGAGCCGCGCCATGACGTCGGCGCGCCCGCCGAACGCCGCGGCCGGGAAGCCGCCGCCCATGACCTTGCCGAAAGTCATCAGGTCGGGCTCCACGCCGTCGATCCCGTACCAGCCGGCCTTCGAGACCCGGAAGCCGGTCATGACCTCGTCGGAGATGTACAGCGCGCCGTGCTCGGCGCACAGCTCCTTCAGCCCCGCGTTGAACCCCGGCAGCGGCGGCACCACGCCCATGTTGCCCGGCGACGCCTCGGTGATCACACACGCGATGTCGTCCGGATGCGCGGCGAAGGCCGCCCGCACCGCGTCCAGGTCGTTGTACGGCAGCACCACGGTCTCCCCGGCCTGCGCGCCCGTCACCCCCGGCGTGTCCGGCAGCCCGAAGGTGGCCACCCCGGACCCCGCCGCGGCGAGCAGCGCGTCCACATGCCCGTGGTAGCAGCCCGCGAACTTGATCACCTTCGCCCGCCCGGTGAACCCGCGCGCCAGCCGGATCGCCGACATCGTCGCCTCGGTCCCCGAGGAGACCAGGCGCACCTGGTCCACGGGCCCGACCCGCGCCACGATCTCCTCGGCGAGCGCGACCTCCCCCTCCCCCGGCGTCCCGAACGAGGTCCCCCGCACCACGGCCGCCTGCACCGCCGCCGTCACCTCGGGGTGCGCATGGCCGAGGATCATCGGCCCCCACGAGCAGACGAGGTCGACGTACTCCCGTCCGTCGGCATCGGTGAGGTACGGACCGGTACCGGACACCATGAAGCGGGGCGTACCACCCACGGCGCGGAACGCCCGCACCGGAGAATTCACGCCGCCGGGCGTCACGACGGCCGCGCGGTCGAAAAGCGTCTGCGAAACTGGTGCTGCGTACGGATAGCTCACGCATGCCATGTTGTCAGAGGCTGACTAAGAACTGCCGCCGGGCGTTTCACACGACTGGCGCGGGGGAGGTCTCTGACACGATGATCGGGTTGCGCGGCAGGTGCCGCGAGTGGTCGGGTGGAGATATGCATCGCGGTGGCGAACTGGGTGAAGGGACCGACGATCGAGGTCCCGAGCGCGCCCGCCCTGGACGCCATAGGCGCCGCGGGGACGACGCAAGCGGCGCACGCAGAAGCGGGAGCGGGCGTATGGGGGTGACGTACAAGTACTTCGGCGCGCCCGACGGCGCGACCGCCGCCCGGGTCCCCATCTCCATGCGTCCCGAGGAGCTCGGCGGCGACGAGCTCGGCCATGGCATGTTCACCAAGATCAAGCCGGAGACGGTGGCCGCGATGGTCCTCACCGGCATCGAAGGCGTCCCCCTCCACAAGGTGCCCCCGCTCGAACTCGTCGTCCTCCACCCCGACTACGCCGTGGTCAAGCTCCCCATGACCGCCGTCGACCCGCTCCGCGGCGTCGGCGAGGAGGCCGTCGGCGCCGCCGCCTTCATCTGGTCCACCGTCCCCGACCGCGGCGGCCCCCGCGACGCCTTCACGGTCTACCGGCTGCTGCACGAATGGCAGGACTTCTCGCACCGGCTGCATGAGGCGGGACATCAGCCTTATTGCCTGGTGTGGCCCTGAGCTGGGGTTTCTTGCGGTTTAGGCAGGGCCTTCGGGTCGCGGCCTCGTCATGGCTCTCTGGATGTACGGTCCCCATCGCTCGGGTCGACCGCAGGGGTGCCCGGGGCGGTGCCCCTCATGGCATGGGGTACGTGCCGCGGAAGAGCTCCACCGGGCGGCGGGCTGCCCCGGCATGGGAAAGGTGAGCGCCCTGATCGCTGAAGGCGACCGCCCGGCGGTCGTCAGCCATGAGGGCGTCCGTACGCCCCTCAAGGGCCTGAACGTCCCGCGCTGGGAGACCGTGCGGTCGATCGTGGCGGTGCTCGCCGCCGCCTGCGTCGATCCGCCCCGGGACCCGACGGCCGAGGTGGCGCGGTTCCTGCCCCTGTGGCGCGCAGTGCGGGAGGGAGAACCGGGTGGCATGAAGTCGGACGGATGGGTGCAGGTCGGTGTCCGTCTCATCGAGGAGAACGGTGCCGAGTTTGCTCTGCGCGCTCTCCTGCGAACCCTGAAGGGCGACTACCTGGGCGCCGAGGAGGGCAGCCCCTTCGGCTACCGCTACCCGGACCAGGAAGCTGTCGAAATGCATACGGCCTTCCGCTACGGCTGCGACCGGATAATCCAGCGCCTGGCGGTCGAGCCGAACCTCCTTCAGCGGTCGATCAGCGCCATGCATGCCGACGAGACCATGGACCGTGAGGACCGCGTCGAGATGCTGCGCGCGTCGTGCGGCAAAAACGAGCTGCCGGGTTCAGCCGGTGGCGACCACGGCGGACTCGCCGCCGGTCACCGGCTCAGGGCTCGCCAGTCGGGAGCGAGGACCGCCCAGATCTGCTTGTCGTAGCGCACGCCCTCGTACGGCCATGCCTCGCGTCGCACGCCCTCCAGCGTCATGCCGAGCCGCTTGGCCACCGCCGAGCTTCGGTCGTTGTCGGCCCGGCAGTGCCACTCGGCCCGGTGCAGCCCCCGGGAGGTGAACGCCCAGTCCACCAAGGCGCCGCACGCCTGCGTGACCAGCCCGTGGCCCTCGGCGGACGGCTCCAGCCAGCAGCCGATCTCGCAGCCACCGAAAGCGGCATTGAAATCGGTGAACATCACGCCGCCGGCCAGCGCCCCGTCCCGCCAGATGCCGTACAGCCGGGCGCCGTCGTCGGCCTGGGCCTTGGCGTACCGGTTGAGCGTGGCCCGCGCCCCGTCCACATCGTCGGTGACGAACGCGGGCCCGACCCAGGGGCGAATGTGCTCGCGAGCCCGGTCCAGATGGTCGGCGAACTCCTCGGCATGCCAGACCTCCAGCGGACCAAGACGAGCACCGTCGCCAAGCGGCAGCGAGAACATGAGCGGCCTCCCCATTCACATAACAAGCGTTACGGCAATGTACCGTGGCGGCATGCCACGCACCAAGGGAGACCACGAGGCCCGCCGACGCGACGTCTCCGAAGCCGTCTGGAAAGTGATGGCCACACGCGGCTTCGCCGGCCTGACCCTGCGCGCCGTCGCCGCCGAACTCGGCGCGACCACCGGCCTGCTCACGCACTACTTCCCCACCAAACATGCCTTGGTGGAATACGCACTTGACCTGCTCGAAGAGCGCACCGTCTCCCGCCCGCGCCGCCAAGCGGGCAAAGGTCTGGCCGCCCTCAGGGCCGCACTGCTCGACATCCTGCCGCTGACTCCCGCGGCCACCGACAGCAACCGGATCTGGGTCTCTTCCTGGGACGCCGCGCTCTCCGACCCCGCCCTGAGCACCGACTACGCCCGCAAGTACGCCCAAAGCCGCGACAGGCTGAGCGAGCGGGTGGCCGCAGCCCAAGAGCTCGGCGAACTGCCCCCGGGCGACCCCGCGCACATCGCGGCCGGCGCCTCGTCCTTCATCCTCGGCCTGGTGGTCCAGGCCCTGTTCGACCCCGCGGCGTTCCCGCCACAGCGGCAAGTCGATCTCCTGGACGACTACCTGGCAAACCTGAGCGCCCGCCCGTAGACAGCATGAGCCTTCATGACGCCGACGGAGCGGTGGACTTCCCGTCTCTACCCGTGGGGCGGCTGAGTTCCGTCGTCTGGACCCGGAAGGCGATCTTCAGTGTCGACGGCCAAGTCTTCGACCAGTACGAGGAATACCGTCTTGCTCGCGTCACTCCTGATGAGGCCCGCAGAATGAACATCCGGACGGAGGAGGCCCGTTACGGGCATCGCCGGTGGTCGACAGCGCCGAACGTGTGGTCCGCAACGCGGGCATCGGCACGCAGTTTGCGCGCCTGGCGGCCAAGAGCGGTTTCACCGTGCCCACGGTCATCCCCGTCACGTCGCAGGGTCTCTTTTTCGCGGCGGTGACGTCAGGCGTCACGGAACGCCGTCGCCGCACAACCTCCGCCATCGGCTGCGTAAGGCGGGGCACCAGCCGTACCAATCGAAGACACCGCGGGGGATGATCTTGGCGGACTCAGATCAGTCGGCGCACAGGGTCAGGTTGACCGTGTCGCCAGACTTGACGATCTTCGGGGTGTGCGGGTCCACACCTACCACCGAACCGGGCTTGCAGTTCTCGACGGCCTTCTTGGTGACGGTGCCGAGCTTCGTCTGCGTCTTCAGGAGCGCCTGCTTGGCGAGCACCAGGTCCAGGCGCGAGAAGTCCATCGGGATGGTCACGCCATGGTTGTCGAACAGCAGTGTGGTGGCGTCACTCTTGATGACCGTGCTGCTCACCGCCGAGTGCGAGCCGCCCGCGACCGAGGTGGCCAGAGCGGTTCCCCCGCCCACCACGAGGAGGGCGGCGGCGACGGCGCCGATGCCGACGGCCCTCCTGCGCCGGGTGCGGCGCACGATCCCGGGCGCGTCGAATTCGGGCGCCTCGGCGGAATTCGCGTAACGGTTCATGGCGTTCATCAGTTCCTCTTCGAAAGATGTGCAGCCGGAAGCCCGTGCGTCGCCGTACGAAGTCATCGGATTCCTTCCGTGGGCTGCCGTGGTGAAGGGTTGGAGAGTGCGGGGAACTGGCTTCTGAGCTTCTCGATCCCCCGGGCGAGCTGGGAGCGCACCGTGCTCGGCGAGATGCCCAGGTCGGCCGCGATCTCGGTGTCCGAGAGGTCGTGGAGGTACCGCAGTACCACCACCGTCCGCATCCGCATGGGCAGTTGCTGTAGCGCGCGCACCAACTGGTCCCTGCTGTCGACCTGTCCGTACTCGTCGCCGCGGGCGGCCTGGTCGGGGCCGTCCGCCTGCAATGCCGTACGGCGGAAGCGGCGCCAGCGGTCGTTGGCCAGGTTGACCATGATCCGCCGTACATAGGCCTCCGGGGCATCCTTGGCGGAGATCGTGCGCCACTTGCGGCAGGCCCGCTCCAGGGTCTCCTGGACCAGATCCTCGGCGGCGTCGCGGTTCCCCGTCAGGACGAGGGCGCCCCGGAACAGCGCGGCCGACCGGGCGGCGACGAAACCGTCGAAGTCCGTCTCCACACGCTCCTCCCTTCCTGTCACCCCTCCTCGACGGAGACCCCCGGGATCTGCTGCACGTACGCGATGAGACCTGAGTCACAGCAGCAACAGAGTTGTGCGGCACCCGGGCGGACCAACATCCCCGCTGACCCGGTCGGTCGCTGTAACCGGCAGGAGCGAATACCGCATCGAGCACGACTCCATGGGCGAGGCCCGCGTCCCCGCCGACGCCAAGTGGCGGGCCCATTCCGGGCGCGCCGTCGAGAACTGACCCGCACACCACCGATCTGCGGACCGGAGTTCATGCCCACCATCCCGGACCAACCGATCACGTTCGGAAAGCGGATGGCGTCTCAGTACAACCGCGGTGTCTCATATGGTGCGGGCTGCCGGATACCGGTGTGGGGTGAGGGCTCCGCGAGGCTGTCGTAGGGTGCCGACTGCGGATAGCCCCCGTACGGTGCAGGCTGCTCGATGGCGTCGTACGGCGCCGACTGCGGATAACCCTCGTAACCCTCGTACGGTGTCGGCTGCGGAAAGCCGGGCTCCTGCGGGGTGAGGTCCTTGGGCGGTGCCTCTGTGCCGTCCGGGGTTTGCAGGCTGCCGTAGCGCTCCATGCGCTGCCATCGCAGCCGTGAGCCGGACACGGCGGTGAAGACGGACTGGATCACCACCAGGTACATCAGTTGCCGGTAGACGAACTGCTGCAGGGGCAGGCTCCACAGCGGGCCCGGACTCTCCCCGTCCAGGCGGAACGCGTACAGACCCATCCCGAGTTGCAGCAGCAGGAAGGCGAGCCACAGCCCGACGATCCGGACCGGGTCGAGGAAGACCAGCCCGTACAGGGCGAAGATGTCCACGACGGGTGCGAGCAGGGGCAACAGCACCTGGAAGAGCAGCAGATAGACCAGGCCCCGGCGGCCGAGCTTTCCGGCGGCGCCGCGCTGCACCAGGGCGCCGCGGTGCTTCCACATCGCCTGCAGGGTGCCGTAGCACCAGCGGTATCGCTGCCGCCATAGGGCGTTCAGGGACGCGGGCGCCTCGGTCCAGGCCCGCGCGTGCTCCTCATAGACCACGCGCCAGCCGGTGCGGCACAGGGCCATGGTGAGGTCGGTGTCCTCGGCCAGGGTGACGTCGCTGACGCCACCGAGGTCCAGGAGCGCCTGGCGGCGGAACGCGCCGACCGCACCGGGTACCGTCGGCATGCATTTGGCGAGGTCGAACAGGCGGCGGTCGAGGTTGAACCCGATGACGTACTCGATGTGCTGCCAACGGCCCAGCAGGCCGCCGCGGTTGACGACCTTGGCGTTGCCGGAGACGGCGCCCACGCGCGGGTCGGCGAAGGGCTGCACGAGGGTGCGGACGGTGTCCGGTTCGAAGACCGTGTCGCCGTCGACCATGACCACCAGGTCACAGGTGGCGGCGGCGAGTCCGGTGTTGAGCGCGGCGGGCTTGCCCGCGTTCTGCTGGCGGATCACCCGCACCGGCAGGTGGAGCGATTCCACCAAGTCGGCGGTGCCGTCGGTGGACCCGTCGTCCACCACGATGATCTCGACCGGATGGTCCGAGGCGAGCAGTGAGCGTACGGCGGCCTCGATCCCGGCGCTCTCGTTGTAGGCGGGGACGATGACGCTGACCGGCTCGGTCACCGGCGGCCCCCAGGACCCGCCCCGCCCGGTCCGCAGGCGCCGGTGCCTCCGGGCGGCGATCAGCACGACCACCGCACGCAGCACGCTGATCCCTCCCGCCGCGTACATCAGCAGGCCCAACAGCCATACGACCCAGTCGCCGCCCTGCAGCACCTTGATGAGGGCCAGCCCCTGGAGATGGTCACCGAGCCCGGCGGACCGGACTGGTTCGGCCATGCCGACCGCATCGGAGACCGTCGCGAACGTGAAGCCCTGTGCCTTGAGCCGTGGCACCAGGGCGGACAGTGCGGTGACGGTCTGCGAGCGGTCACCGCCGGCATCGTGCATCAGCACGATCTGGCCGGCGTGGCCGCGCGGTGTCGCGTTGGCGAGAATGCGGTCCGCACCAGGACGCTGCCAGTCCCCGGCGTCCCGGGTGGCGAGGACGGTGACATAGCCCGCCCCGTCGGCCTGCTCGAGGACGGACCAGTCGGCGTCGTCCAGTGCGTCGTTCCTGGAGGAGAACGGCGGCCTCAGCAGTGTGGTGGTCACCTTCGCGGCGCCGGCCACCGCCAGCTGTGTCTCGTGCAGTTCCAGGGAACGGTGCCATGGGGCGAGGCGGCTCAGGTCGGCATGGGTGAAGGAGGTGATGCCGATCTGGTGGCCCTCGGCGACGATCCGGCGGACCAGCTCCGGGTGGGCGTAGACCTGGGTGCCCACGACGAAGAAGGTCGCGTGCACACGGTTGCGGCGCAGCACATCCAGGATCCGTGGCGTCCAGACCGGGTCCGGGCCGCCGTCGAAGGTCAGCGCGACGGTACGGGACTTCACCCGGGCGGTGTGCGGAGAGGTGGCGGCATCCGCGATCACCGGGCCGCCGTGGACCACTTGGCTGGGCACCGTGCCGCTCCGCCCGCGGGTTCCGGCCGCGCTGTCCGACGAGAGACCGAACATGTGATGGGTGTAACCCTGCAGCAGCAGGGCCGTCGACAGAGTCAGCGCGAGCACACTCAGCAGCAGCCAATGGGTGCGAGGGGTGATCTGGCGGGCGCGGCTGCGGCGAGGAGGAGGAGGAGGAGCTTTGCGGCGTCTGCGGTCGGTCACGTCAGGAAGCCTTGGATCACTTCACGGGGTTGCGGGACGAGCCGACCGCGCGGCCCTTGGAGGCGGGATGGGACGTGGCGGTTGCGGTCGGGGCGGAGGTCGGGGACGCGGTGCCGGTGGGCTCCGCGGTGGACCCGGGTGTGGCCGCGGTTGTGGCGGAGGCTGTCGGCCGGTCGGTGGAGCCGGAGGTCTTCTGCGCCGCTGTGGGGCGGGAGTTCTTGTCGGCCGTGGTAGGGCTCACACTCCCCGCGGAGCCGCCGGTGCTGGGGGAGGCGTCGGGCGCGGACACGGAGGGTGTGGCCGGGTGCGTGGAGTCCGATTGCGGGACGAACGGGGCGTTGAGACTGGGGCCGCCCAGCACGGTGCTGATCAGCAGGGCGACGTAGCCACCTGCGGGGATCACCAGCAGCCGGGCGGCGCGGAGCGCGCGGCGCTGGCGTCGCCCCGAGGAATCGACGAAGACGGGCCGCGCCGACTCGGTCTTCAGCGTTTCCGGTCCTGGTATGTGCGGGTCGGCCGCGTCGTCGAGCTCTGGAGGCGGCACGGTGAGGACGTCGCCGTGGGGAGAGTCCCACGTCGTCGTGGCGGGGCCCGGCCCGGTGGCGTAGGGATCCGGGCCGGTCACATAGAGATCCGTCCCCGTGGCGTAGGGGTCCATCCCGGTCGCGTAGAGATCCGTCCCCGTGGTGTAGGGGTCCATCCCGGTCGCGTAGGGGTCCGTTTCCGACCCGAGGACACTGCCCGTTGGGTGCGTCCACTGCCCGAGTTGTACCGGGTCCCAGGGCATCGTGGCCGTATCGGTGGCAGCGCCGCCGCTGTACTCGTAGCCGTAGGCATACGCGTACCCGGCGCCTCCGTACGGATCCTCGCCGTACGCCCTGCCGCTTTCGTCCGTCCACTGCACGAGTCGTGCCCCCTGTCCCGGGCGACCGCCGCGGTCGTCCGTTGAGGAAGAGCGAACTCGGCCGGAAGTGTTACACCTCCGCCTCACAGCACAGGACGCATCGCTCCAAATAGTGCAAGTCGGTCCGATGTGTATGTGGGGCGGCCGGACCCCCCGTGCAGTGGGCGGGGGGTCCGGCCGTCCCCGTCCCTCCCCGCGCCGCTCTCGGGGGGAAGCAAGGGCGCGCGGGGAGTGGTCCGGGAAGTGCGTGGTGCCGATGTCCACGCGGACTCGACACTCACACAGCGCACGGTCGACGCGAAACGTCACCCGGCCGGGACGGCGGCTGCGCGCCAGCGGCTCTGGGGAGGGTGTGAAGGACGCCCGATGCGTTGTGACACTTCTGTGAGGGTTGACGCTGGTCACCATGTGGCCGTCGATGCGATCGGAGCGCGTGGGGCGGCAGTGACTCGGAATGGATCCGGTGCGAACGAGGACGGTCTTGAGCCAGGCACGGCAACCCCGGCGCGTACAGGCAGGCGACGGGGATTTGAGCACGGCAGTCGCGCGGGCTCAGGACGGGGACGAGGCCGCGTTCGCGGTCATCTACCGGATCGTGCAACCGGGCATGCTCGGCTATCTGCGCGGACTCGTCGGCAACGAGGCGGAGGACGTGGCGTCCGACGCCTGGCTGGAGATTGCCCGCGACATCGGGCGGTTCAAGGGGGACGGAGCCGGTTTCCGCGGCTGGACGGCGACCATCGCCCGGCACCGGGCACTGGACCACCTGCGCCGCCAGCGCGTGCGGCCCCGGTCAGGGGCGCTCGAGCAGGATGTTCTGAACTTGCCCGGCCCGCACAGCACGCAAGAACAGGCCCTGGAGACCCTCTCCACCGAGCGCGCCCTTGAGCTGGTGCGCTCACTGCCGCAGGACCAGGCCGAGGCCGTGCTCCTGCGGGTCGTCGTCGGCTTGGACGGCCCCGCCGCCGCACGCGCCCTCGGCAAGCGCCCGGGAGCGGTGCGCACTGCGGCTCACCGAGGTCTGAAACGCCTCGCCCGGCAGTTGGGCGTCGGTGACGCGGCGGGAGAGGGTGTGACGGATAAAACTTCCCGAACGCTGGGGGAGTCGGAATGAACCACGACGGCAATGGCAGGCAAGCAGATGACCCGCACCAGGGCCTGGCACGCCGAATGAAGCGAACACGTCGGACAGGTATGGAAGCGGACATGGGTGAGCGGCTGAGCGGCGACGGAGTTCCAGGCCGCCGCATGCATCCCAGTGGCGCCGCCTCCGACCCGCGGGACATACGCGGCGACTCCGCGCTGGAGACAGCGCTGGCCTCCGTCATACGCGGAGACGATCTCGACCCCGAGGCCGAACAACGGGCGGTGGCCGCCTTCCGGGCCGCCCGCAGCGCGGGCGCGCACCGTGCGCGTACCCGGCGCCGGGACGACTGGCGGCCGCCCGCGGAACGCCGTACCGGGCGCCCTGTGAAGACGACGTTCGGCGTGGTGTTCGCCAGCCTCGCCCTGGGCGGTGTCGCGGTCGCGGCCATCGGTTCGACGGGCTCGTCCGCAGGCGGCGCCCATCGGGAGGCGCCACACCCGTCGGCGGTCGCTCCGGACCGGTCGGCCGCCTCGTCGGCGTCGTCCGGCGGCGCCGGACCCACGAAGCGCCCTGCCACCGCCCAGGACACCGAGGCCCACTGCCGCGCCTACGAACGAGTCGAGGACCGCGGCAAGGCTCTCGACGCCACGGCCTGGCAGCGACTCGTCGCGGCCGCCGGCGGGATGGACAAGGTCGCCGCATACTGCTCCGAGCAGCTCGCGCGGGCGACAAACGGGCCGACCAGGCCAACCGCGCCGACCGGGCCGGGCAGCACGGGCAAACCCAGCGCGGGCGCCGCGGATCCCGGCAAGGGCACGGCTGGGAACACCGGCGCCTCCGGGAACGAGCACAGTGACGCGGCCAACCCGCCCGAAAGGAGCGGCCGGGCAAGCGGCGACAAGGGCAGCGGGAAACACGAGTAGGAGACTCACCGGCGAGACTCACCGGCGGGAGCGGGATCCAGCCGCGGCTCACCATCAGCTCTGCAGACACTCAGCTCTACAGATACGGGGCGCCCTCCGGTAACCGCCTCGTCTGTTGGGACTCGGCAGAGCCGCGTCGTCAACCACCACGACCCGGGCCACGCTCACCCCGCCGATTCCGCGGCCGGGGCGAACGACTCCGCGGTCGGTACGAACGCGGGCAGCGTCGCCTCGACGCTGAACCCGCCGTCGGAGCAGGGTCCGGCGCGCAGTGTGCCGTACACAAGCTCGATACGCTGCCGCAGCTGCGCGATCCCCAGACCGGAGCCGGTACCGGCGAGGGCGCTGCGGGGGCTGCCGGTCGGGGGCGTGTTGTGGACCGTCAGCCGCACCCGTGCGTTGTCGTACTCCACGCGCACTCTCACCCGGGCGCCGGGAGCGTGCTTGCGTACGTTGGTCAGCGCCTCGCGCAGCACGCGGTAGGCGGTGCGCCCGACCACCGGTGAGGCCAGCGCCGGGTCGCCCTCCTCGATCAGCTCGGTCGGTATCCCCACCGCCACGGACTCGGCGACCAGATCGGCGAAGCCCGCCACCGACGGCGTCCGGTCGCCCTCCGGCTCGGTGCGCAGAATGCCGACCAGGTCCCGTAGCTCCTCCAGCGCCTGGCAGCCCGCGGTACGCAGTTCCTCCGCCGCCTGCCGGGTCGCCTCGTCCGGTGCCGTCACCCCGAGGGCGCCGGCCTGCAGCACCATCAGGCTCACTCGGTGGGTGACCACGTCGTGCATCTCACCGGCGAGCCGGGCGCGTTCCTCGGCGCGGGCCTGCTCGGCCAGCAGATGACGCTCCCGTTCGGCCCGCTCGGCGCGCTCGACCAGGGCCCGCACCAGCCTGCGGCGGGCGTCGAAGTACAGCGCCAGCAGCGGCCCGACCGCGGTACGCAGCAGCCCGATCGTCATATTCGTGACGGACGGATCCCAGGGCCGCATGACGACGAGGGTGAAGGCGGCGAGCGCGAGGTACGCGGTCCGGCGGTTCTGCTGGTAGAAGAGCGGACCGTAGGCGGCCACCGTGGTGGAGAGGGGTGCCCATACGTTCCCCTGGTGGGCCGGTGTCAGCACGCCCGCCGGTGAGATCAGCAGGCTCACCGCGAGCGTGAACGCGCCGAGCACGCCGATGACGGCCAGCGGAGCGATACGGCGGACGGCGAGCGAGGCGCCGGCGAGCGCCTGCGCGCCCAGCATGACCCAGGCGAGCGTGCCGGGGTGTTCGGGCCACCAGGTGGCGCCGACCAGTGTCATACCGGTGTCGATGAGCACGAACGCGGCCGCGACGATCACATCCACGGCGAGCCGGTGCCGGCAGTGCCACGGTCCGTCGGTCATGACGCTCACCGTAGGACATCCGGCTCGCGGCCCCGTTCCGGTCGGCGCCACCGGATACTTCCGCCTCGGTGGACCCTACGAAAGTCGTATGCCGTGCATCGCGGGCAAGCCCTTCGTCGGCTGCGGAACCAACCGCTCGCCCTGCCGCGCGGTGCGCCCGCCGCCGTGGAATGGGGGCATGGATGCGACAGGCAACACCGCCACGACGACTCCCCGGCTCGGCCGCTACACGATCGACACAGCCAAATCATCCATCTCATTCAAGAGCAGACACCTTTTCGGCCTTCTGCCGGTGCGCGGCACCTTCGCGATCCGCGGCGGCACCGTCGAGGTGGCCGAGCCGATCTCCGGGTCGCGTGTGCACGCGGAGGTCGACGCGGCGAGTTTCCGTACGAACCATGTCCGGCGGGACGCCGCCGTACGGTCGGTGGCATTCCTGGACACCGACCGACACCCGCTGATCACGTTCGCCGCCGACCACGTGGACACCGCCACGGTCTCCGGCACCCTCACCGCATGCGGTCTCTCCCGGCCGGCGAATCTGTCGATCGTGCGCTCCGAGGTGCTGGCGGATGCCTTCACCGTCCGTGCCACCACGCGGGTCGACCGCACCGCGTTCGGTGTGACGGCGGCCCGTGGCACGGCCGGGCGCCATCTCGATCTGACGTTGGAGATCCGTTGCGTCCGCATCTGACACCGGAGCACCTGACACCGGAGCATCTGACGCCCGGGCACCTGACGCCGGGGGCCGCGCGCCGAGCGACGGGAGACGGCCATGGCTGACGCGGTCGTGGTGGAGGGCCTGCACAAGCGGTACGGCGCGGTGCGGGCGGTACGCGGGGTGAGCTTCACCATCGAGCACGGGGAGATCTTCGCGCTGCTCGGCCGCAACGGGGCGGGCAAGACCACCACCATGGAGATCCTGGAGGGGTTTCGGCGCCGCGACTGCGGACGGGTCGACGTACTCGGTCTGGACCCGGGTGAGAAGGCCACCGAGCGCGCCCTGCGCGAGCGGATCGGGCTGGTGTTGCAGGACATCGCGGTCGAGCCCTATCTCACCGTCCGCGAGACGATCGCCCGCAACGCGGGCTACTACCCCGCGCCGCGCGACATCGACGAGGTGATCGGCCTGGTCGGCCTCGCCGGGCTGGAGAAGAAGAAGGTCCGGGCGCTCTCCGGCGGCCAGAAGCGCCGCCTGGATCTCGCACTGGGCCTGATCGGCGGCCCCACCCTGCTCTTCCTCGACGAGCCGACGACCGGATTCGATCCGAACGCGCGCCGCGGCGCCTGGCAGTTGGTGCGGGACCTGCGCGACGCGGGCACCACCATCCTGCTCACCACCCACTCCATGGAAGAGGCCGAGGAACTGGCCGACCGGGTGGCGGTGATCGCCGACGGGCGGATCGTGGCCGAGGGCACCCCCGGCACCCTGGGCGGACGCGACACCGCACGGGCCCGGATCCGCTTCGCGCTGCCGCCCGGAACCACGGCCGCCGATCTGCCGGTTCCCGCCGCGCCCGGCGAGGGCGGCCTGGTCACCGTCGAGTCCGCGGAGCCGACCCGGACGCTGCACCAACTCACCGACTGGGCGCTGCGCCGCGACACCGTGCTCGCCGGGCTGAGGGTCGACCGGCCGAGCCTGGAGGACGTCTATCTGCGCCTGACCGACCACAACCACAGCACACCGGAGAGGAGCGCACCATGAGCATCACCGCGCCCCGCACCCAGGCCGGGCGCCTGTTGAGCCGCCGCCTGGGCCTGCTGTGGCATCAGATCCGCTACGAGCAGCTGACGTTCTGGCGCAATCCGCAGAGCGCGTTCTTCACGTTCGTCTTCCCGGTCGTGGTCATGGCGATATTCGGCGGGCTGTTCGGCTCCGTCGGGAAGAGCGAGTTCTACTACGGGCGATCCGCGCTCCAGTACTACGTGCCCACGATCGCCGCGGTGTCCGTGCTGGGCTCCTGCTACAGCCAGTTGGCGATCGTGCTCGCGACGCGACGGCAGAACGGAATGCTGAAGCGGGTCCGGGCCACGCCCCTGCCCGCCTCCGGGTACTTCGCGGGTCTGCTGGCGCACTGCGTCCTGGTGAGCGTCGTCGACGTCCTGCTCATCACGGCGGTCGGCAGGTTCTACGGCGTGCCGCTGCCCGCCGCCTCGCAGTGGCCCGCGCTCGCGGTGTCCCTGGTGCTCGGCGCGGCCGCCTTCTGCACCCTCGGAGTCGCGGTGGCCTCGCTGGTCCGCAACGCGGAGGCGGCGCCGTCGGTCGTGCAGTTCGTGCTGTTCCCGCTCGTGTTCATCTCCGGCACGTACATGCCGATCCACTCCGCCCTGCTGAACGGCATCGCCGGTGCGCTGCCGGTCAAGCCGTTCAACGACGCCCTGCTCCGCGCCTTCACCACGGACCACACCGGCCTCCCCTGGCGGGACTACGGCGTCCTGCTGCTGTGGGGGGTGGCCGGTGCGGCGGTGGCCGTTCGGCGGTTCCGCTGGGATCCGCGTGCGGAGTGATTGCCTCTTTCAGGGAAACCCCGCTTCAGGGAACCCCGCCGGCTGCGCTCAGCCCCGCCGCGGCCGCGCCAGCCGTCCCAGCAGCCCTGCGACCAGTGCCGTCTGGGCGGGCACGGTGTCGGGGTAGATGAATTCGCCCTGGGCGTGGGCGCCGTCTCCGACCGCGCCCATACCGCACAGCACCGGCAGTCCGAGGGCGGCGACGAAGTTGGCGTCGCTGGCGCCGCCGACCGCGGTGTCGGACAGTTCGCGGCCCTGTTCGCGGGCGACCTCACGGGCGAGGTCGAGGAGCGGGGCGGAGGCGGCGTTGAGGGTCATCGGCGGCCGGTTCCAGTCCCGGACGATCTCGATGCCCACGCGGGGGTCGCTGACCTCGATGGCGTCGAACTCGGCGTCGACGCGGTCCTGTTCCTCCTGGGTGGTCACCCGGATGTCGATGCCCGCGGTGGCCCGGCCGGCGACGACATTGGTGGCGCTGCCGCCCTTGATGAGCCCGGTGTTGACCGTCGTACCCCTCTCGGGGGCGGCCACGGCCGCGGCGGCGAGGACGAACTCGGACAGCGCGGTGATCGCGCTCGCCCCGTCCTGAGGCGCGAGCCCGGCGTGCGCCTCGACGCCGGTGGCGGTGACCTGGAAGATCCCGGAGCCCTTACGGGCGGTCTTGACCGCGCCGTGCGCGGTGGGCTCCAGCACCAGCGTCACATCGGCCTTCCACGCGACCTCCTCGATCACCGGACGGGAGGAGAGGGAGCCGATCTCCTCGTCGCCGTTGAAGAGGAACGTGACGGTGGGGACGGGCACACCGCTCTCCCGGGCGAGCTTCAGGGCCCAGACGCCTTGGGCCAGCCCCGTCTTCATGTCGAAGATGCCGGGCCCGCTGAGCTTCTCCCGACCGTCCCCGTCGCCGTCCGTCTCCGGCTGCTTCCATCCGGCGAGCGTGCCGGTCGGCCATACGGTGTCGTAGTGGCCGACGAGCGCGACGTGCCCGGGGCCGGTGCCGGTGTAGGTCAGGGTGAGGGTGTCTCCGCACTCGCCGCCGGGGTAGCGGTGTTCGTGGTCGGGCTGCCCGAGCCGGTGGACGGCCAGTTCGCGCAGGCGGTCCAGGCCCGCCGCGAGGCCGGGGAGGTCGTAGCTGCTGGTCTCGTGGTGGACGAGGGTCAGGATGTCGGTGACGATCTCCGACGAGACCTCCTGGGCCCGGGCGGTGAGGGCGGCGACAGCGTGCGATGCGGTCATGATCGGCTTTCTCGTATCTCTCGTACGAAGGTGTGGGGGGTGGCGTTGTCGGTCGAGGGGTGGACGTTGTCGGGTGGGGTCAGCTGACGCCGAAGGGAAGGCCCAGCAGGTACCAGGCCACGAAGAACGCGACCCAGGCGACCCATACGACGGCGGCGATCGGGATGGTGAAGGAGGCCAGCGTGCCGATGCCGGCGGACTTGCGGTGCTGCTGGATGAAACCGAGGGCCATCGCGAAGTACGGGCTCATCGGGGTGACGCAGTTGGTGACCGAGTCGGCGACACGGTAGACGGCCTGGGTCGTCTCGGGCTCGATCCCGACGAGCATCAGCATGGGTACGAGGACGGGGGCGGCCAGGGCCCACAGTGCGGAGCCGCTGGTGATGACGAGGTTCATGAAGGTGATCAGCACGGCGATGCCGACCAGCACGGTCCAGCCGCTCAGGTCCAGGTCCTTCAAGGTCTCCGCGCCCTTGATGGCGAGGATGTTGCCGATGTTCGTCCACTTGAAGTACGCGAGGAACTGGGAGATCGCGAAGAACAGGACGAGGATCGGGGCGTAGCTGCGGGTGCCCTCGACCAGCGCGTCGACGATGTCGCGGGCGGCGCGGAAAGTGCCGGTCATCCGGCCGTAGACCCAGCCGAGCAGGGAGAAGAACACACACAGCACGAGCGACATGCCCGTGATCACCGGGGATTCGATGAGGGAGCCGCCGGCGCCGCGCAGCGGTGAGGACGCCGGGATCATGGCCACCGCCAGGAGTGCGACGAAGCCCAGCGCGACCAGCCCGGTCGCCCGCAGCGCACGGCGCTGCTCCGGGGCGACCTCGATCGCCTTCAGCTCGGCGGCGCTCAGGGCGGCGACCGGCTCGTCGGAGTCCAGGTCCGAGCGCTTGGCGATGACCTTGTCCACGACGAGTGTGATCACCAGGGCGACCAGGACCGAGGAGGCGAGCCCGAAGAAGTAGTTCGCGACCGGGGTGACGGTGTAGTGCGGGTCGATGGTGTGGGCGGCGGCGGTGGAGATCGACGACAGGAGGACATCGGTGGTGGTGAGGGACGGCGAGGCGTCGTAGCCGGCGGAGATGGAGACGTACGCGACGATGCAGCCGAGCACCGGGCTGCGGCCCGCCGCGCGGTAGATGAGCGCCCCGAGCGGGATGAGGGTGACGTATGCGGCGTCACCTGCGACATGGGCGACCATCGCCGTCATCGACAGCGCGAAGGTCAGGTACTTGCCTGGCACCCGGGCGACCATGCGGCGCAGCAGAGCTGTGAACAGCCCGCTCGCCTCGGCGACGGCGATGCCGAAGCCCACGATGAGGATCGTGCCGAGCGGCGGGAAGGTCGCGAAGTTGTCGACGGCCCCCTCGACCATCGTCGTGACTCCTGCCTTGCTGAGCAGGCTCTGCACCTTGATGGTCTCGTGCGTCCCGGGGTGCGCGGCGCTGACGCCGGCCGCCGCCAGCACGGCGCTGAGGACGGCGACGACCCCCGCGAGGATCCAGAACAGCCAGAAGGGGTTGGGCAGCTTGTTGCCGACCTTCTCGATCGCCGCGAAACCGCGGAACGCGGCGCGCAGGACTCTCGAGGGGGGCTCGGTCGGCTGGGGTTCGGTCGCGGTGGCACTCATGGGTACCTCTTCGTGCGATTCGGGGACGTTCCAGCGAATCATGACAGCGAGATGAGAGATTCTCTATCCCTCGGATGTAACGTTGGGATTAATCGGCACCCTCAGGCGCACCCTAAGGTGGGGGAACATGACTCGCCCTCTGCTCGACGAGCTCGACCGGCGCCTCATCGGGGCCCTGCACCTGGCACCCCGGGCCACCTGGGACGACATCGGCGAGATCCTGTCCGCCGACGCCAGCACCCTCAAGCGCCGCTTCGACCGGCTGCGCGAGGCCCGGATGGTCCGCGTGATCGGGCAGGCCGACTGGGGCATGCACTCCACGGCGATGCCGGTCCATGTACTCCTGGACATCACCGGCGAGACCCCACTCGCCGTCCTCGACCGGCTCCGCACACTCCCCCATCTGCAGCTCCTGGCGCAGATCTCCGGGGACTACCCGCTCTACGCCGTCGTCCACGCCCCTTCCGAGGCGGCCACCAGCGAGGCGATCGACCGGATGTTCTCGATCTCCGGCGTCCGCCGCGTCAACGCCCTGCCCGCGCTCAGCACCCTGCGCCGGGGCATCACCTGGGACCCGCAGTTCCTGACCGATGCCGAACGGACCGACCTGCTGAAGCTGACCGGCGCCCGACCGGAAGGCACGGCGACCGCGACACCCCCCGCCAAACTCCTCAGCGAGGCCGAACGCACCGTCGTCGCCCAGCTGATGCGGGACAGCCGGGCATCCTCCGCGAGCATCGCCCGGGCCGCGGGCCTCGCCGCCTCCACCGCGCACCGTGTCGTGCGCCGGGTGCTCGACGAGCGCTGGGTCAAGCCGCGCCTGGAGGTCGTATCGGAATGGCTCGGCTTCCAGACCCCGTTCATACTGCGCCTGCGGGTCGCCCCCGGCGAGACCCCCGACGTCATGCACCGCATCGACCAGCTCCCCCAGACCCGGCTCGCCGCCCACGTCGCCAGCGACATGTCCGTCCTGTGCACCGGCCTGGTCACCGACCGCTCGGCCCTGGCGGCCTTCATCGACAACGAACTGGCCAAGATCTCCGGCATCCTCGCCGTCAGCGTCGACGTCATGCTGGCCGAGCCTCGGCGCTACTGGCTGGACCGGGACCGGACATCGGGACTCGGGGAGTTCCACGCACCGGCACTGCTTTGAATCACCGGGCCCTCCGGGCTCACCGGGCTCACCGGGCGCCGCGCGGCAGGGTCAGGCCGAGGGCGGGATGTCGACGTCCGACTCGGCGTGCGTGACGAAGTCGTCGGCCAGCCGGCGGAAGAGCCCGGCGAGCTGACCCAGGTCGTCGGGCGACCAGTCCGCCAGCGCCACCGCCATGCCCCGGCGGCTGGCTTCCCGGATGCGCTCGACCGCGGCCAGGCCGGCGTCGGTGAGCTGGACGCGCTGGGCGCGCCGGTCGTCCGGATCCGGGATACGGATCACATAGCCGGCCCGCTCCAACTGCCCCAGCTGCCGGGTGACATGGGATGCCTCCACGGACAGCCGGACCGCCAGCACCCCCGGGCGCAGCGGCTCACTCTCGGCGATGAACCGCAGGATCGCCACGGCGGCCCGGTCCAGGGACAGTCCGGCCAGGGCCATCAGCCGCTCATGCTGCCGGGCCCGGCCGGCCAGGTAGGTGATGCGCGTCAGGGCGCGCTCGATCGCGATCACGTCCGTCGAGACGGGTTCACCTGCGGATGACGGTGTGGACATGCGGCCACCGTAACAGCTAATTGCCTAAGTCAAGTAAAATCGGAAAGGTTGCTTGACTCAAGTAACTCCTTCATGCTTGCCTGAGTCAAGCAAGTCAGCCCACAGCATCCAGGCAGGGCCGTGGGCACCCGGACCGGGGCCACCGAGAGCGGAGAGGGTCCCGATACGCGCCGAACCCGTGGGGACGGGGATCGGCGCGATCCCCGGGCCCGGCGGCCGGAACCCCCGTCCGCCGCCGGGCCCGGCGACACCCTCGAACTCCCCGGGAAGCCAGAAAGTGAGCTCCGTCATGACCACGATGAAGTCCGTCCGGACCGGCGAGCAGCACAAGATCGCTGTCTTCGACGCCGAACGGCCCGCCCCCGGCCCCAAGGACGCCCTGACACGGATCCGCGCCTGCGGCATCTGCGGCACCGACACCCACTTCCTCCACCTGGGCGGAGCCCCCTTCGGCCCCGGCGGGGCGATGGTCTCGCTGCCGCTCGGCCATGAGCCGGCGGGCGAGATCGTCGAGGTCGGCGCCGAGGTCAGGGGCCTGAAGGTGGGCGACCGCGTGGTCGTCAATCCGCAGGGCGCCCCCTCCGGGATCATCGGCTGCGGCGGCAGGCTGGGCGGTATGAGCGAGTATCTGCTCATCGAGGACGCCGTCGTCGGCAGGAGCGTCACCGTCTTCCCCGACACCGTGCCCTTCGACGTCGCCGCGCTCAACGAGCCCATGGCGGTGGCCCGCCACTGCGTCAACCGCGCCGAGGCGAAGCCGACCGACAAGGTCGTCGTCTTCGGCGCCGGACCCATCGGTCTTGGCGCCGCGATCTGGCTGAAGCTGCGCGGGGTCGAGCATGTGGTCGTCGCCGACGTCATACCCGAGCGCCTTCAAACGGCGCTGGCCGTCGGCGCCGACGCGGTCATCGACTCCGCCGCCGAGGACGTCACCGCCCGCCTGACCGAACTGCACGGCCGGGCGGCCAACGCGCTCGGCCAGCCGCGGGCCGGCACCGACATCTACATCGACGCGGCCGGCGCCCCCGCCGTCTTCAACACCACCGTCGAGTCCGCCAAATGGGGCGCCAAGCTGGTCATGGTGGCCGTGCAGAAGAAGTCCGACGCCATCGACCTCGGCGGCATGCTGCGCAGCGAGCTGACCCTCATCGCCTCCCAGGGCTACCCCACCGAGATCTTCGAGGTCACCCCCGAACTCGTCGAGCACCAGCAGCGCTTCGCGAAGCTCATCAGCCACCGCGTGCCGTTCTCCGAGGTCGAGCGGGCCTTTGAACTCGCGCGGACGCCGGGGGCCGCGGAGAAGGTCGTCGTCACCTTCGAGCCGTAAGCACGACAGACGTCCGGGTGCTGTCGCCCCACCCCGCCATGGGACGCGCCACCCGCATCACTCCATTCACCCAGGTCACCCAACCCCCTTTTGGTGTTCACCGCCCCTGGAGGCCCCCGCCATGTCCGACGCCCTTGCCCGCCCCGCCGCCGGGGGTTCCGCCCCGCCGAGGCCGAACGCCGTGGTGGCGGTGCTGGCCCTCGCCGGGATCGTCGTCTCGCTGATGCAGACCCTGGTGATCCCGATCGTCCCCAAGCTGCCGACGTACCTCGACGCCTCGCCGTCGGACGCCACCTGGGCGGTCACCGCCACGCTGCTCGCCGCCGCCGTCGCCACACCGGTCGTCGGCCGCCTCGGCGATATGTTCGGCAAGCGCCGCATGCTGCTGCTCAGCCTGGTGCTGCTGGTGTCCGGATCGGTCGTCTGCGCGCTGAGCGAATCCCTGGTCCCGATGATCGTCGGGCGCACCCTGCAGGGCCTGGCGGCAGCCGTCGTGCCGCTCGGCATCAGCATCATGCGCGACGAGCTGCCGCCCGAGCGGCTGGCCGGCTCCACCGCGCTGATGAGCGCTTCCCTCGGCGTCGGCGGCGCCCTGGGTCTGCCCGCCGCCGCGTTCATCGCCGACCGCTTCGACTGGCACGTCCTGTTCTGGGCCTCGGCCGCCCTCGCGGCCGTCGCCCTCGCGCTCGTCGGGACGGTCGTGCCCGAGTCGAAGGTGCGTACCGGCGGACGGTTCGACCTGGTCGGCTCGCTCGGCCTGTCGGCCGGTCTGGTGTCCCTGCTGCTGGCCGTCTCCAAGGGCGCCGACTGGGGCTGGACCAGCGGCACCACCCTCGGCCTGTTCGCCGCCGCCGTCGTCGTCCTGCTCTCTTGGGGAGCGTACGAGCTGCGCGCCCGGCAGCCGCTGGTCGATCTGCGCACCACCGCCCGCCGCCAGGTGCTCTTCACCAACCTCGCCTCGGTCGCGCTCGGCTTCTCGATGTTCGCGATGTCCCTGGTCCTGCCGCAGCTGCTCCAGCTGCCCGAGCAGACCGGCTACGGCCTCGGCAAGTCCATGCTCACCGTCGGCCTGGTCCTGGCCCCGCAGGGCCTGGTCATGATGGCCATGGCCCCGGTCTCCGCCGCCGTCACCAAGGCCAAGGGCCCGAAGGTGACGCTGATGATCGGCGCGCTGATCGTGGCAGCCGGCTACGGGCTGAACATCGTGCTGATGTCCGAGGTCTGGCACCTGATCCTGGTGTCCTGCGTCATCGGCGGCGGTGTCGGCTTCACGTACGGCGCGCTGCCCGCCCTGATCATGGGCGCCGTCCCGGCTTCCGAGACCGCGGCCGCCAACAGCCTCAACGCCCTGATGCGCTCCCTGGGCACCTCGTTCGCCAGCGCCGTCTCCGGCGTCATCCTGGCCCAGATGACCACCGCCTTCCACGGCCACGCCCTGACCTCCGAGAACGGATTCAAGGTGGTCATGGCCATCGGCGCCGGTGCCGCCCTCCTCGCCTTCGCTCTCGCCTCCTTCCTGCCGCGCCGGAAGGCAGCCGACACGCAGGGGGCGCCCGCGGCGGCGGGTCCGGAAGAGTCGGCTGACGAGTCGGCGGAGGCATTGGGGACGGCGTCGTAGCGCCCGTCCGCACAGCGCAGCCCCACCCGGGCGCGGCCGGTCAGCCGGTCGCGCCCGGGTGGGGTGTCCGCTTCGCCCAGCGGGCGGTCACCACGTTCACCGCCGCGACAGCGCGGGCGGCCTCGCGGCGGTCGGTGCGGATCGCGTTGGCGAATTCGATGTGCAGGAAGGTGCTGTCCTGGGCCGCCGCGGCGCGGCCCTGTTCGTTGGTGCGGCCCTCCAGGGGGCAGGAGCGGACCCAGGCGCGGCAGACCTCGAAGTCCCGGGCGCGCAGGGCGTTCGCGAGGGTACGGGCGTCGGCGCGGCTTTCGCGGGTGGCGCGGCCGGTCGAGGCGATGACGTCGTAGTCGGGGGCCGAGTCGTCGGCGAAGCCGTGGATCTGGATGCCGGGGAGTCCGCGTTCGGCGAGTTCGGCGCAGACCGCGGCGAAGACGGTGTAGCGCCGGTGCGCCACGTCGGCCGCGTCGCCGACGCCCGCGTCGCGGTGGGCGCCCGCGAGCACGAGGACGCCGCCGGGGCTGCCGCGCAGGACGCCGACGCCCAGCTGTTCGGTGCGGGCGTCCGCCACCGGGTGCGGAATCTGGACGGACCAGCGCGCGGGGGCCGAGAGGTCGATGTAGACGCGCCCCCAGCCGCGCGGTGTGGGGCCGGTGTCGGTGCGGTCGGCGATCTCGGCGTAGCGCCGGCCGGTGGCGCTGTCGGTGATCGTACGGAGGTCGAAGTCCAGGGCGTCGAGGCGGGCCGCGGCCTGGTCACGGTGGCCGTCCAGGAGCAGCCCTACGGCGCGGGCGACGGCCTGGCGGTCGGCGCGCTTGGGCTCCAGATAGCCGGTGTCCGCACCGAACCGGGCGGTGTAGTCGGTGATCCGGCGCTCCAGGTCGGTGCCTGCCTTGGGGGTGGTGGCGCCGTCCTCGCCGCTGCCGCGCAGGGCGAGCGCGGTCGTCAGCAGGGCGGCCACGGCGGTGAGCGCCGCGAGGCCGATGACGAGGGGGTTCTTCCGAGCGGCGGAGGTCTTCCGAAGGACGGCCTTCCGAACGACGGAAGAGGTCTTCCGGGCGGCGCGGGTGGTCTTTCGGGGGCGGTCGGCTCTCATGCTGGAGTCGGCTCTCATGATGAAACGGACGATAGCGGTGCAACCGGTTCCGGCCGCCGGTCCGCGGCGATCACGATCGAGCGATCTGACTCACATTTTCATCTCCTCATGCAACCCTTAGCCCCGCGCGACGATCCAAACCTCACGGGTCGCGCGTGTATGCCCGGCCGCGCGCCCCGCAGGGCCCGCGTGTTGACGCGCTCTGAAAGGCCGCGCGGGCGCCCCAGGCATTTTCAGGTTTTTCCAGGTATTTCCAGAGAGGAGCCCCCGTGGCCGCTTCGGCGCCGAAGCGGCGGCGAAAGATCCGCCGACGGGCTGATATGTCGCTGATAGGCGGCATTCGTCCCCCTATAGCCGTACTCTCGGCCCTGCTCCTCTCCCTGGCGGGAATCACCGCCCTCACCTTCGGTAAAACCGAGAACGTCCTCGTACCCAAGGCCGTACTGACCTCCCAGCAGCACTTCGCCGAGGACGGGGCCGTCGCACTGCGCGCCTCGCTCGACGAGTCGGTCACCGACCTCAACCGCACCGCGATCCTCTTCAGCGAGGGCAAACCCGTCTCCGCCGACGCCGTCCTCGACAAAACGGGCAGCGTCTACCAGAAGTGGAGCGGCACCGCGGTCATCGAGATCACGTCGGGCAAGCTGCTCGCCGCCCGCGGCGAGACCGTGCCGCTCACCGTGATCGACCGCACCAAGCTCTCCGGCAAGGACGGCCTGAAGCCCCGGCTGGTCCGGCTGCAGAACGGCCAGACCCGGCTGATCGCCCTCGCCCTGCTCTCCTGGAAGGGCCAGCCCCAGCAGCTCCTGATCGCCTCCAGCAATCTGAAGGTGCCCGGGATGCGGCTGAGCGAGAGCCGGGGCATCGGCGTCGTGGACTCGACCGGGACGATCCTCAGCAGCGACGGGGCCCTCGACAGCGAGCGGGCCCAGCGCGAGCTGAAGGACTTCGCCACCATCTCCGCCAAGAAGTCCCGGCAGAACCCCATCAGCTCCAAGGAGCCGGGCTCCGGCGGCTACGCGGGCGTCAGCGGCAGCCTCACCGGCGACGCCTCGGGCGACCGGCGGACCGTCGCCGGCTACGCCTCGCTCGCCGCCGCCGAGCCGGGCGAGTCCACGGTGGCCAGCGGCCTCGGGCTGAGCATCGTCACCCAGGTCGGCATCACCGAGCGCGCCTCCCAACTGGCCCGGCCGGCCTTCGGCCTGGCCGCCGCGGGCGCGCTGCTGGTCATCGGCGCCCTGGCCATCGCGGTGCTGCTCGGCACCGTCCAGCGCCCCCTGATCCGGCTGTTCCTGGAGAGCCGCCGGCTCACCCGCGGGGATCTGGCCCGCCCGGTGACCGTGCCACGGTTCGGCGAGGCCGCCCGTATCGGCCGCGCCCTGGAGCGGCTGCGGCAGCAGTTGCGCGGGGAGTCCCCCGAGGGTGCGGACGGCTCCCCCCAGGGCACGGACGGCGCGCGCGGCGGCCGGCGCCTGGGCACCCGCGCCCTGGTCGCCGTCTCCGCCGTACTGCTGCTGACCTGGTCGGTCCCGCTGACCCTGCTGCTCAACCGCCCGAGCTCCTCCGTACACATCCCGGCCCAGGTGGTCGCCGACCAGAAGGCGCGCACCGAGACGATCAGCGACCGGGTGCGCCGGGCGCTCAACGAGGGCCACGCGGACCTGTCCGCCGTCGCAGCCCTGATCGGCAACCGCACCTCGGCCGACGACATGACGGCCGTACTGGACCGCACCATCGAGGAACACCCGCGCTACGAGTCCGTCTACGTCGTCAGCGGCGACGGCGAGGTGCTGGCCCGGGCCGGGCACGACCCGCACCACTCCTCCGGCGAGCGCCCCGCCGACCAGCCCCTGAAGGTGTCCGGGCACGGCGGCAAGAAGCCCATCATCCGCGCCACCGCCCCCCTCCAGGGGAAGGCGGGCGCCGCTGTCGTGGGCGAGTTCGACATCGACTTCGTCAACGCGCTGCTGCGCCGCGACGGCCTCGGCCAGGTCCGGGTGATCGACGCCAAGGGCCGGACCATCGCCGGAAACTCCGGCTACCTGGCCTTCGAGAAGATGCCCGGTCACCTCTCCCCGCTGGTCGACCGCAAGCAGGCACACGCCAAGGTCCAGCGCGGCGACGACGTACGGATCGCCGCAGCGGCCCCGATGACGGGCGGCGGTGTGGCCAAGGTCCTCGACTGGAGCGTCGTCAGCTGGCAGCCCGCGTCCCGGCTCGACATCCCCGCGTACACCCTGCAGAACCGCACCGTGCTGGTCGGGCTGCTCGGCCTCACCGCGGCGGCGGCCTGCCTGGGCTGGCTGCACATCGTGGTCGTCCGCCCGCTGCGCGCACTCGCCGACCAGGCCGAGGCGCTTGCCGGCGGCGACCGGCGTACCGTCCTCTTCCCGCGCCACCACGACGAGGTCGGCGCCGTCGTCCGCAGCCTGGAGCTCATCCGGCAGCAGTTGCAGGAGCAGCAGCGCGGCGGGCGCGACGGCAGCCGGTCCCTCGCCGGAAGGAACTGAAAAACCGTGCTCTTCCTTTACACCGTGCTCATGGTGTGCAGCGCGATACTGCTGGTCGCCGGGGTCGTGGAGCAGCGGCGGCACTTCGCCAACCTGGACAACATCCCCACCCGGGTGCTGGTCAACGGCATCCGCGGCAAGTCGTCCATCACCCGGCTGTGCGCGGGCGCGCTGCGCGGTGGCGACCTGGTCACCGTCGCCAAGACCACCGGTACGGCCGCCCGGTTCATCCACCCCGACGCCACCGAGGAGCCGGTCTACCGCAAGTTCGGCATCGCCAACGTCGTCGAGCAGATCGGCATCGTGCGGCGCGCCGCCGCCTACCGCCCGGACGCGCTGGTCATCGAGTGCATGGCCGTCATGCCGGCGCTCCAGGAGATCAACCAGTCCAAGCTGATCCGCTCCACGATCGGCGTCCTGTGCAACGTCCGCGAGGACCACCTCGCCGAGATGGGCCCCACCCTGGACGATGTGGCGCGCTCGCTGTGCCGCTCGATGCCGGAGGACGGGATCTGCGTCACCGCCGAGAAGGAGCGCCTGCACATCCTCCAGGAGGAGGCCGACGCCCGGAACTGCCGTCTGATCTACGCGGACCCGGAGACGGTCAGCGATGAGGAGCTGCGCGGCTTCAGCTGGTTCACCTTCAAGGAGAACGTGGCGATCGCGCTCACCGTCGCCGAACTCCTCGGCGTGGAGCGCAAGGTGGCCCTGCAGGGCATGTACGACGCGCCGCCGGACCCCGGTGTGCTGTCGGTCGAGCGCTACCGCACCGACGAGGGCAAGCGGCTGCGCTTCGCCAACGTCTTCGCGGCCAACGACCCCGAGTCGACGCTGATGAACATCAACCAGCTGCTCGACCTCGGCGCGATCCACCGCCCGCTCAACGTGGTGATCAACTGCCGCCCCGACCGCGTCGAACGCAACGGCCAGATGGGCGAGATCATCCCCGACCTCGACCCCGAGCACGTCTTTGTGATCGGCCACCCGGCCAAGTCCGCCATCGACGCCATCCCGGCCTCGTACCGCTCGCGCGCCGTCGATCTCGGCGGCGACCGGCGCGATCCGGAGGAGTTCATGGCGCAGATGCTCGGCATGCTCGGGCCCAACTCCTCGCTGGTCGCCATCGGCAACATCCACGGCCAGGGCGAACTGCTTCTCGAGCATCTGGCCGAGCTCCCGGCCGACGACTCCCCAGACGAGCCCGGCGCCGGCGACGGCGAGGGCGTTGTTGTCCCCGAGGGCACCCGGCCGGCCACCGCTCCCGTCGGAGCGACCGCGCCGACCACGCCGGCCGCGTCGGCGCTGCCCGCCCTGCCCGCCTCGTCGTCCGCCCTGCCCGCCCCGCCCGAACACGTCGACACAATGCGGCTGTACGCGCCCCGTATCGACCCCTACCAGCGGTACCCGGAGGCGTACGAGACCCGGTACGGGCAGCGGCAGCCCGCGGCGCAGGACGGCCAGGACCGCCCCCGCGGCTACTTCGAGCCCCGAGTGCCGCCCCAGCCCCTCAAGGCAGACCCACCCCTCATGGCAGACCCGCCCCCCGCAGCGGACCAGCCCGCCGCGGCAGCCCAGCCCCCCGCCGAAGACCAGCAGTGGCACAGCTCAGGAGAGCCGCGTTGATCCCCTCCGTCCTCACCCCAGAGATCGCCGCGCTCGGTATCGCGCTCGGGCTCATGTTCTCGCTCGTCTGCTATCTGACGACCAACCTCTCGCCCGGCGGCATGATCACTCCGGGCTGGCTCGCGCTCACCCTCGTCGAGGACCTTCAGCGCGCCGCGATGGTCATCGGCGTCACCGTCCTCACCTATGTGTGCGTCCTGCTGCTCCAGCGCTTTGTGATCCTCTACGGCAAGCGGCTGTTCGCGGCGGTCGTGCTCACCGGCGTACTGCTCCAGGCCACCGTGATGATCGCGCTGACCATCGAGTTCCCGCTGATGTACAGCAACCAGACGCTCGGATTCATCGTCCCCGGCCTGATCGCCTACCAGCTGGTGCGCCAGCCCAAGGGGCCCACGCTGCTGGCCACCGGCTCGGTGACACTCATGGCGTATGTCGTCCTCACCGCCGGGATCCTGCTCGGCGTCATGCCGTCCTCCTGACCCCACCCCCGGAGCCGACCATGTCTGCCAAGAAGACCTCGAAGAAACGCGGCGCGCTGCACGCCGTGACCGTGCTCGCGCTGCTCGGCGCCAGCGCCTATCTGACCGTGGAGCTGCGGAAGGAGGAGGACTCCAAAGCCCCGGCGGTACAGAAGGTCACGGACAATCCGCAGCTGGAGAACAGCGCGGAGGACACCGGGGCCCGGACCTGGGAGCGGCTGAAGAACCCGGAGCGCACCGTGCTGCGCGGCTCCAAGGGCCAGGTGCTCGCCACCTTCACCGACGGCGCCCGCACCGCCACCCTCAAGGGCCCCAGCCGCACCTTCTCCGAACCCGCCAACACCAACTCCCGCGTGGTGACCGAGGACTGGGTGCGGCTGATGCCCGAGCCCTGGCGCCAGGGGGCGGAGAAGGAGCAGTGGTTCAAGGACTGGTTCAAGCAGAACTACGGCAGCGAGGAGGACGACATCTTCGCGATCGCCTTCCAGTACAGCCAGGGCGCGCCGCTCAAGAAGGACGACGAGGGCATTCCGTACGCGGGTGACGCCGTCTTCGGGCCGTTCAAACAGGACGGTGTGGACCGCCTGGAACAGAACGACTTCTACGACTACTTGGGCATCCCGTACACCTTCCGCGACGGCACCACGCTGCAGCCGCGCAAGGAGCGCTACCGCGCGCTGGACTGCTCCGGCTTTATGCGCATGGTGTGGGGCTATCGCGCCCGCTACCCGCTGCGGGCCACGAACGTCGTCGGGGACGGGCTGCCGCGCACGGCTGACGGCATGGCCCGGTCGACGGTGGGCGCGGACATCATCAAGCTCCAGGGCCCCTCGCCCTGGTACCAGCGCCCGGCCAACATCGATGTGCTGCAACCCGGCGACCTGCTCTTCTTCAAGATGGACCACCGCACGGGCAACCACATGGACCATGTCGCGCTGTACCTCGGCGTGGACACCGACGGCCACCGGGTGTTCATCTCCAGCCGCAAGGAGGTCAACGGACCCACCATGGGCGACAAGGGCGGCGCCTCGCGCATCGACGGCAACGGCTTTTACGCCCAGCTGTTCCGCAGCGCGAAGCGGCTCTAGACGCCGGGTCGCCTGAACACCGGGTCGCCTGAACACCGGGTCGCCTAAACACCGGGGCTGGGTTCGGACGGCTGCGTGGAGGGCCCCTCCCCGGTGGGGCTGGTGGGGCCGGTGGGGCCGACGGTGGCGGTGGTGCCGCTGAGCGGCAGGGTCATCGCCACATGGCCCCAGTCGTCCAGCATGGTGACCTTCGCGCTGTACGTGGTGCCCGGCTCGGCCGAGGCGGGAGGGCTGAACACGACCTCGAAGACGCAGAAGCCGGAAGCGGACCTCGGAGGGCCCGGTTTCTGGGTGGCGGGGCATGAGGTCGCGCGGACGCGCCAGGCGGTGGGGTCGCTGACGGCGAGGGTCTTCGCGTCGTCGCACTCCCAGTAGCTGTCCCAGGTCACGCTCTTGCTGTCCTGCTCACCCGCCGCCACCGGTCCGAAGGAACCGACAGCCAGCGGAACGGGCGGGCACTGGCCGGAGCCATAGGTGGGCTGCCCGGTGGTGGGCTCGGCGGTGGTGGTGACGGGGGCGGTGGTGGCCGTCGGGACGGTGGTCGTCGCGGTCGGCAGGCCGGTGGTCGAGATGGCGCTCGACGTGGGTGCGCTGGTCGGGGCCAGGGTGGGCGTCGGGTCGAAGGACGTGATGGGGACGGTGGGGTCGGCGCGGGGGCTTTCGCCGCCCGCGCTCGCGAACGCCACGAAGACGCCACCAGCCACCAGCAGGGCCGCCGCCGTCCCAATGGCGACCGGATTCGCCGCGAACGAGCTCAGCGCCGACTTCCCGGCCGCGGCCGAGCCGTGGCCCACGGCATGGCTCACCGCCTGGCTCGCGGCGTGGCCCGAGACCGGGCCGCCCAGGTGTCCGGCCGCCGCGCCGGCGCCGAAGGACAGCCCGGCCGCGACCCCGACCGCCAGCCCGAGCGCCCGTCTGCGCGCCTCTTCCTCATGGGTGAAGTACGCCAGATCGGCAGCGGCCCCCAGCGCGCGGGCCGCGCCCGCGCCAAGCCCCAGAACCTGCCGCCAGGAGCCCCAGCGCAGCGAACGGGCCAGGGCGGGAGCGGTGAAGCGGGCGAGGTCGCGAACGGCTCCATGGCCGCCCGCGAGCGCGGCCGCCTCCAGGACGCGGCGGACCACCGCGGACTCGACGGCCAGCTCATGACGGGTGGCCCCGCGCGCCCAGCCCGCCAACGCGGCAGCCAGCACGGCCGGATCCTGCGCGGGCCCGGTGCGCTCGGCGACCAACGGGGCGAGCCGCCCCGTGGCCCGGAAGCCGCCGCCCTCCGAGGAAGCCAGACGCAGCGCCTCCAACTCCGCGGCGGCCCGGTCCACTCCGGCGGCGCTGGTGGCCCCGACGGGGTGGGCTGGTCCGGCGGGCCCGGCGGCGATCACGGACAGCAGCGCCGGGGACAGCGGAAGGGGCTCGACGGCGCACAGAATGCGCAGCAGCTTGCCCGCCCCATCACTGAGCCCACCCGCCACCCCGACCGCAAGCGCCCTTTCGTCCACCACGAGCCCGGCGGAACCGGCGGCTCCCGCGGACTCCATACGCCCCGCCCCCGCGGAGCGCAGGGCCGCGGCGGCCTGCAGCAGGCTCAGGGGGTGGCCGCGTACGGTGGCGATCAGACGGGCCGCCGCCGCTCGCTCATCGCCCCGCAGCGGGCGGCCCAGCTCCTCGGTGAGCAGCGCGAGCGCGGGCTGCTCCAGCAGCCCGTCCAGGCGCAGGGCCCGCCCCTCCTGCCCCTCCTGCCACTCCTGGCGCTCGGCGGTGACCACCAGGACATCGCATCCGGGCGTGGCCGCCACCAGCTCCGTCAGATCCTCGGCCGAGCCTTGGAAGTCGTCGACCGCGACCAGGGCGTGGACCGACGCCATCAGCTGCTGTGCCACCGCCGGCGCGGGCTTGTAGTCGGGCGCCTCGTAGCACGCCTGGAAGAGCTCCTGGACGAGGTCGTCGACCGGCACCCCGGCCGCCGGGAGATACACCACGTCCTGGCCGCGGGCCACGGCGTCGGCCGCGAACCGGCGCAGCAGTAGGGACTTGCCGATGCCGGGCGGACCGTAGATCTGCACCGGGTGGCCCTGCGACAGCCACCGCCGCAGCGCCGCCAGCTCACCTTCGCGGCCCAGCAGCTCGGGCATGCGGCACGGCAGGGCGCGCCCTGCGGGACGGGCTCTGCGGCGGGCAAAGGGCGGCGGCTCGCTCCGTACGGTCACCGAGGAGCCGCGCTCGGCATTGATCACGACATTGCGATCACCGACGACGACCTGTCCCTCGACATCGCCGTGTACGTGGACCCCGCTCCCACCGGCCATCGGGCTGCCCCTCCCCCTAGCGCCAACCCAATTCGAGTTGTAGCAGGAGAATTAGCCTGTTAGCCAGCGATATTTCTTATTGATCGATAATGACCGATCTGCCACCGGTCACCCCCGTACCCTTCCCCTATGCTCATCGCACGCTCCATTGCCTTGTTCTGCCTGGCCGCCCTCTTCGAAATCGGAGGTGCCTGGCTGGTCTGGCAAGGGGTGCGCGAGCACAGGGGATGGGCGTGGGTCGGCGCCGGAATCATCGCGCTGGGCGCCTACGGGTTCGTGGCCACGCTCCAGCCGGACGCGGAGTTCGGTCGCATCCTCGCGGCGTACGGGGGCGTCTTCGTCGCCGGGTCGCTCGCCTGGGGCATGGTCGCCGACGGCTACCGGCCCGACCGATTCGATGTGGCCGGAGCGCTGATCTGCTTGGTCGGCGTAGCTGTGATCATGTATTCGCCGCGAGGCCGGTGACGACTTAGTCAGCCTCTCGGGTCACGCTCAGGACGCAGCCGGTGTCCGGGTCGATCAGGACCTCCCAGACCTCGTGGTCGCGCTTGACGTCGACGTCCCAGACCTGCTTCTTGGACTCCTCGTGCCGCGACTCCTTGTGCTCACGGTCCTTGTTGTGGTCCTGGCCCTTCTCGTCCTCGTCCTCGTCCTTGTTGTGGTCCCGGCCCTTGTCCTTGTTGTTGTCGCCGGTCCGCTGCTGCGGGCCCTTGTGGTGGTTGTCCTTGCGCTTGGACTCCTCGCCCTTGTGCGCCTCGTCCTCGTCGCACTCGTCTTCCAGCTCGGCGCTGACGGCCTCGCCACCGACCTCGCACTCGGCGATCTCAACGGCCTCGTCGAGCGTCACGGGGCCGCTGCGCTTCTGCTCCTCCTTGTTCTCTTCTTCCTTGTTCTCCTCCTCCTTGTTCTCCTCCTCGTGGCGGGCCTGCTTCTTCCCCCACTTCTTCTCCTGCTGCTTCTCCTCCTGCTGCTTCTCCTCCTGACGCTTCTGGTCCTCGTGGCGGGGCTCCGTGGCGGCCTCGGCCTCGGTCGCGCCGTACGGCTGCGCCATACCGGTGGTGTACTTGGCGATGGCGGCGTACGCCTGCTCGGCGCCGGGGACCGAGCGGTAGTCGTTGCCCTGGGAGCCCTCGTTGCCCTCGGCGGCGTACTGCTCGTCCATGGCCTGGTCGGCGGAGGGCTGCGCGAGGCTCCGCTCCTGGCCGCCGCCGTACTTCCCGCCGTTCTCGTGCTCACGGCCGTTGTCGTGCTCGCCGTTCTCTTCCTTGTTCTCGTGCTCGTTCTTCTTCTCGTGCTCGCGGCCGTTGTCGTGCTCGCGGCCGTTCTCGTGCTCGCCCTTGTTCTCATGATCACGGCCGTGGTCATGGCCGTTGTCGTGGTTCCCGTGCTGTTCCTCTTGGCCCTGCTCGCAGTTGCTGCTCATCCCGGAGTGGGGGCTGGGGGTCGCGCCGGCCGCCCAGGCAGCCGTCGGCGAACCGGCCACGAGTGCCGCGGCGGCGATGGCGCCAGCCGATACGACACCCCAACGTCGGAGGGCACGACGGTGCAGCTGGGTAAATCTCTTGTGCTGGGTCATGGGCTGTATTCACTCCTTGGCACAGGGAGGCTCCGGCCCGGCGGCGCGCCGGACGCAGTGCACCCTTCCCCGGGCCTCTGGCGCCGTAGCGGATTTCGATCTTCAGTCCCCCGATTGGCGGCCAATCTGTACGTCATATCCTGCGTATGGATTACAAACACAACGCGCATATGCGGACCCCGCCCAACACGTCGCCTCAGGAGGGCCGATGACCACCCGTACCGCAGTCGTCACCGGTGCGAGCAGCGGGATCGGGGCCGCGACCGCCCGCCGCCTCGCCGCCGCCGGATTCCGTGTCGTCCTCGCCGCCCGCCGCAAGGAGCGCGTCGAAGCCCTCGCCGCCGAGCTGACCGAGGCCGGGCACGAGGCCGAGGCGTACCCGCTGGACGTCACCGACCGCGCCGCCGTGGACGCCTTCGCGGCAGCCCTGGACCGCTGTGACGTACTCGTCAACAACGCGGGCGGGGCCCTCGGCACCGAACCCGTCGCGACCGCCGACCCGGCCGACTGGCGGGCGATGTACGAGGTCAATGTGGTGGGCGTGCTCAATGTCACACAGGCCCTGCTGCCCGCGCTGATCGCCTCCGGCGACGGCACCGTCGTCGTGCTGTCCTCCACGGCGGGCCACATCGCCTACGAGGGCGGCGGCGGTTACGTGGCCGCCAAGCACGGCACCCACGCCATCGCCGCCACCCTCCGCCTCGAACTGTGCGGCGACCCGGTGCGGGTGATCGAGATCGCCCCGGGCATGGTCCGCACGGACGAGTTCGCGCTGAACCGCTACCGGGGCGACGAGGACAAGGCCGCCGCGGTCTACGAAGGCGTGGCCGAGCCCCTGACCGCCGACGACGTCGCCGACACCGTCGAGTGGGCGGTCACCCGCCCCTCACACGTCAACGTCGATCTGATGGTCATCCGCCCCCGCGCCCAGGCGGCCCAGCACAAGGTGCACCGGGAGCGCTGACCCGCCCCCTCACGCGCACGACGACGGCCCGCCCCGGTACAGCACCGGGGCGGGCCGTCGTCGATGACGGTGCGCGGGTCAGGCGGCTTCGCCGGTGCGGATGCTTATCCAGCCGGTCCAGCCGGTGCAGTCACGGTTGATTCCGCTGCTGCGGGCACAGACGCGGAATTTGATCCGGCCGGTCTCCGTCATGTCGTAGTCGCAGGTGACTGTCCAGCCCGTGCCGAGCGCGTTGTCGCACTCGCCCTCGCGGCCGTAGTCGGTGTACCAGTCGACCACGGTGCGCTGGCCGTCCCCGTAGAGGTCGGTGGCCTGGATGTCGTCGCCGTTGCCGATGAAGCACCCTTTGCCCGTCCAGACGTCGAGGGTCGGGTGCAGGTTGCTGACGCAGGTCTTGCCGTCTGCGGCGGAGGCGGGGGCGGCGGAAAAGCCGCCCACAATCAGAGCGGCGGCGCCGACCGCGGTAGCGGCACGGGAAATGAATCTCACCTGTTCTCCTCTGCGAATCAGGGGAATCGATTGCGGAGATGCTAGCGGCCTCAGGCAGCCGTGAAAACCGTCTGCGATCAAGCTCTTTGTACCGTGAAGTAGCAGGTAAGGTCAGCGCATTTGACTGCCGATCGGTAAACCGGACACAGCCTTTCCAAGCTCCGCGCCGGTAACCTCAGAAGAACCTCAAGAAATTCACGAACAGAAAGCAGCCTGCTATTCTCCGCTGCGTGTCGGCGATCAATCCCGTGCCACTGATGGCGAATTGGACGCGGTTTCTTTCGAATTGCCAGGGCGCGGGCAGCACGATGGCCCCGGCCTTGATCGGCCGGGGCCATCGATCACGTGCGGTCCTGCGCCTCAACCCTTCACACACACCAGCTGCTTGAGCTTCGCCACCACCTCGACGAGGTCCCGCTGCTGGTCGATCACCTTCTCGATCGGCTTGTACGCGCTCGGGATCTCATCCACGACCCCGGCGTCCTTACGGCACTCCACGCCCCGCGTCTGCTCCTCCAAGTCCCGCGTGGAGAAGCGCTTCTTCGCGGCGTTACGGCTCATCTTCCGACCCGCGCCGTGCGAGGCCGAGTTGAACGACGCCGCGTTCCCCAGGCCCTTGACGATGTACGAACCGGTGCCCATCGAGCCGGGGATGATCCCGTAGTCCCCGCTGCCCGCCCGGATCGCGCCCTTACGGGTCACCAGCAGGTCCATGCCCTCGTAGCGCTCCTCCGCCACGTAGTTGTGGTGGCAGGAGATGACGGGCTCGAACGTCGGCTTGGCCTTTTTGAACTCCTTGCGGACGACGTCCTGGAAGAGCGCCATCATGATCGCGCGGTTGTACTTCGCGTACTCCTGCGCCCAGAACAGATCGTGCCGGTACGCCGCCATCTGTGGGGTGTCCGCGATGAAGACCGCCAAGTCGTGGTCGACCAGGCCCTGATTGTGCGGCAGTTTCCTGGCCTCGCCGATGTGGTACTCGGCCAGCTCCTTGCCGATGTTCCGGGAGCCGGAGTGCAGCATCAGCCAGACCGAGCCCGACTCGTCGAGGCAGAACTCGATGAAGTGGTTACCGGAGCCGAGCGAACCCATCTGCTTCACGGCCCGCTCCTGACGGAACCTGACCGCCTCGGCGACCTCTCCGAACCGCCCCCAGAAGTCGTCCCACCCCGGCGCCGAGAATCCGTACAGCTGCCCCTGGTCGACCGGGTCCTCGTGCATTCCGCGCCCGACCGGGATCGCCCGCTCGATCCGCGACCGCAGCCGCGAGAGGTCCCCGGGCAGGTCCTCGGCCGTCAGCGAGGTCCGGACCGCCGACATCCCGCAGCCGATGTCCACCCCCACCGCCGCCGGGCATACGGCGCCCTGCATCGCGATCACCGAGCCGACGGTGGCGCCCTTTCCGTAGTGCACATCCGGCATCACGGCCAGGCCCTTGATCCACGGCAGCGTCGCGACGTTTCGCAGCTGCTGCATGGCCACGCCCTCGACCGTCGCGGGATCGGTCCACATACGGATCGGAACCCGCGCCCCGGGCAGCTCGACATACGACATGATTTACTCATTCCCCCATAGAAAACTGAAAAGGCAAAAGCCGGACCAAGGCCCCCAATATCGGCGGGCGACCGGCAGACGCGGCGGCGCGTGCGATAGACATTGTCTGCAGGCCCCGCCCACGGGCGGCAAGCAGTTTTCGCTCCGTGTTCGCTCGGAGAGACCTTGAAAGGACGGGGAGAGTGCAGCCAGCGCAGCAGCGAAGGGCGTACGCAGCGGGTGCCGCACGGGCCGCCGCCGTGGTCACCACGGTGCTCGCCGCCATCGGCCTGAGCGGCTGCACCAGCACCGCCTCACACGCGGGCCTCGACGACGGCAAGCCAGGCGACTCCGGGGCGCCGGTCGCCGCCGCGCCCGGCAAGTACCGCACCCTCCCCGAGGCGTGCGGCGCGATCGACTCCAAGACGCTGCGCAATCTGCTGCCCGGCGCCGAGGAGGACGACCCGGTCTACGACGGCCAGGCCACCGTCACCTATGACACCAACCGGCGCGTCGGCTGCCGCTGGAAGCTGGAGACGAGCAGCGGCACCCGCTATCTCACGCTCGACTTCGAACGCGTCGTCTCGTACGACCCGACGGTCAGCGACGACGACCAGGCGAAGGAGCGGTACGAGAAGAAGGCCGCCGCCACGCACGTCCCGGGTGCCTCCGAGACCCCCAGCGCCCCCTCCGGCTCCTCCGGCTCCTCCGGTTCGGAATCCGGCTCCGGCTCGCCCGGCAAGGACACCCCGAAGGGGTCCGCGTCGGCCTCCTCCGACTCCGGGAAGGACGATTCCGGGAAAAACGGCTCCGGCAAGGACGGTTCCAAGACCGAGGGCACCAAAGTCGAGGGCACAACGCCCCACGCCTCCGGAACCGACGAGCCGGGGACCCGCGGCACGGACGCCTCCGGCGACACCGACGCCTCGGAGACCGCCGCACCGCGCCGCCTGGACGACCTCGCCGACGACGCCTTCCTCGACGACCAGCTCATCACCAGTGACTCCGGTATCCACCGAGATGTCACCGTCGTCTTCAGGTCCTCAAATGTGATTGCCACCATTGAGTACGACCAGTGGTCGACCAACAAAAAGCACATTCCCAGCAGCGAAGAACTGCAGGTCAACGCCGAAGATCTGGCCCAGGAGCTGACCGGGCGGCTCAACGAATAGACCGGTGTAGGGGGCCTCGCGCAAGACGCCCGAATTGGGCTGTGCGCGCATCGGCCGCGTACCGTGCCGTGTCATGACGCGGGCGGGACGGCCGCCCATCGACCGAGAACGAGCGAAGGACCCATGCACCGAACAGCCCCTCGACTCGCCCGTATATTCGTCAGCGCAGCCGTACCGGTGGTGCTCGTCGCCGGCTGCTCCTCCGGCTCCGACAAGGACTCGAAGGACTCGGCCAGCCCGTCGAAATCGGCCACGCCCAGCCCGACGCCGACCGTCGCGGCCGCAAAGTACAGCAAGCTCCCGGCGGTCTGCCCGACCCTGTCCGCCAAGACGATCGACGAGTTGGTCCCCAAGGCCGAGAGCAAGAAGGGCAAGGAGCTCCCCTCCGCCGACGCCAACCAGTCGGCCAGTTGCCTGTGGACCGGCCTCAACGGGTTCAAGTACCGGCAGCTCACCGTCTCCCTCAAACTTTTCAGATCCGAGGTGTCGCTGGGCTCCGGCGACAAGCGGGCGCAAGGCTACGCCGGCGACCAGGCCCAGAAGGCCGCCACGTCCGACGGCGCCAAGAACGCCAAGACCGGGCAGGTGTCCGGCATCGGCGACGCGGCCACCACCGTCAGCACGGAGTCGAAGAAGGACGGCGACGAGTTCCGGAACCAGACCATCGTGGTCCGCACCGCGAACGTCGTCCTGACCCTCGAGTACAACGGCGCCGGCTACGAGGACGAGAAGACCCCGGACCCCAAGGCGCTGCTCAAGGACGCCGAGACCGGGGCCAAGGAGGTCGTCGCCGCCATCGAGAAGGACGCCGAGAAGAGCGGCGCGAGCAGCGCGGGCAGCGGCGCGAGCAGCAGCGCCGCGTAGCCACCGCCCGCCGCCGGCCGAGCCGTTGCGACCCCCTTCCCGTCCACCGCCCTTGACGTGTATGCGACGCTGGGCGCGCCGAATGCCGTAGGACGGGGGAGGGGTCGCGGGTGGCCGCGATGCAGTTGACACGTACGCACCGCATATTGATCGGGGTGGTCGTCACCGGAGCGGTGGTGATCGCCGCGATCGGTTTCGCGGGCTCCTACGCCGCCGTGCGCGACCTCGCCCACGACAAGGGATTCGGCGCCTTCGCCAACGTCCTGCCCATCGGGATCGACGCGGGAATCGTCGTCCTGCTCGCGCTCGATCTGCTGCTGACCTGGCTGCGGATCCCCTTCCCGCTGCTGCGCCAGACGGCCTGGCTGCTGACCGCGGCCACCATCGCCTTCAACGGCGCTGCCGCCTGGCCCGACCCGCTCGGCGTCGGTATGCACGCCGTCATCCCGATCCTGTTCGTGGTCTCCGTCGAGGCCGCCCGGCACGCGATCGGGCGGATCGCCGACATCACCGCCGACCGGCACATGGAGTCGGTCCGCGTCGCCCGCTGGCTGCTGGCACCCGTGCCGACCTTCCGGCTGTGGCGCCGGATGAAACTGTGGGAGCTGCGCTCCTACGACCAGGTCATCAAGCTCGAACAGGACCGCCTCGTCTACCGCGCCCGGCTGCGGGCCCGCTACGGCCGCGCCTGGCGCCGCAAGGCCCCGGTCGAGTCGCTGATGCCGCTGCGCCTGGCGCGCTACGGGGTGCCGCTGGCGGAGACCGCCCCGGCGGGGCTCGCCGCGGCGGGCCTGGACCCGGCCGAGCTCACGCCCGCACCGCTGCCCGCCGCGCTGCCCTACGGAGGCAGGAACGCGGGCATTCCCGGGGCCGCGGGAGCGGTCGGGGTTCCCGGGGCCGCGGGGGCGAACGGGGCCGCGGGAGCGAACGGGGCCGCGGGAGCGAACGGGGCCGCGGGAGCGAACGGGGCCGCGGGAGCGAACGGGGCCGCGGCCCAGGAGCGTGAGCTGCCCATGGCCTTCCCACTGCCGGTGTACCAGCAGCAGGGGTACCAGCAGCCCGCCGCGCCCGAGCACGACGGGCGGGCGGCGACCGGCTTCGAGCAGCAGGCCGCGGGCCATCCGGCGGCCGGGCAGCCGCAGGGGCAGACGCATGCACAGGTGCCGGACGAGGGGGCGCAGCCCCAGCCCGGGCCCGCCCAGACCCAGCAGTTCCAGGTTCAGCAGCCTGCGCCGGAGGCCGAGGAGGCTCAGGAGACCGGGCCGCAGCTGACCGTCCCGGTCGGCCCGGGGGGCCGGGTCCGGCCGCTCGGCGGGCAGGGCACCAGCAGCCAGGTCCCGTATGTGCCGGCGCAACGGGGTCAGGAGCCCCATGGCGAGCCCGAGCCGTCCGACGGATTCATTCCGTCCGTTCCGCCCGCGAACCTGCCGGACGACATGCCGCGCGACGAGGCGTACTACGGGGCCTTCCACCAGCACGTCACCAACAACGGCAAGTTCCCCTCCCCGTTCCAGTTCGGCCGTCTGCTGCGCGAGAGGTACGGCGTAACCGACCTCAGCGACGGCGATATACGCCAGCATCTGGAGGAGTGCAAGGAGCGGTACAGGCTGGAGATGCCCACCACCTAGGCATGCTGTCCCGGGCGGCGAGCGGGCGGGCCGGACTCACCACGAGTCCGGCCCGCCCGCTGTCCAAGAACGTCAGGCCGCGAGCAGCTTGCGCACCCGGTCGGCGCCCACCGCCAGCAGCAGCGTCGGCAGCCGGGGGCCGGTGTCCCGGCCGACCAGCAGTTGGTAGAGCAGCGCGAAGAACGTGCGCTGCGCGACCTTCAGCTCCGGCGTCGGCTTGGCGTCCGCCGCGAGCCCGGCCTGGAGCTTGGGCACCCCGTACACCAGCGTGGTCAGCCCGTCCAGCGACCAGTGGGTGTCGAGCCCCTCCAGCAGCAGCCGCAGCGACTCGCGCTCGGTCTCCCCGAGCGAGGCCAGCAGCTCGGTGTCCGGCTCGTCCCGCACCCGGGTGCGCTGCTCGGCCGGGACCTGGGTGTTGATCCAGCGCTCAGCCCTGTCGAGCCGCGGCCGGGTCTCGTCCAGGGACTTCACGGGGTTGTCCGGGTCGAGCTCGCTGAGGATGCGCAGCGTCTGCTCGTCATGGCCAGTGGTGATGTCGACCACCGACGCGAGCATCCGGTACGGCAGCGGGCGCGGGGTGCGCGGCAGCTCGCCGGAGGCGGTGCGGGTGGCACGGCTGTAGGCGGCCGCGTCCGCCGGCTGGGCCGCCCCCTCGGTGATCTTGCGCTCCAGGGCGTCCCACTCGTCGTAGGTCCGCTGGATCTCCTGGTCGAAGGCGATCTTGAAGGACTGGTTCGGCCGACGGCGCGCGTACAGCCAGCGCAGCAGCGGCGCCTCCATGATCTCCAGCGCGTCGGCCGGGGTCGGCACGCCGCCCTTGGACGAGGACATCTTCGCCATGCCGCTGATGCCGACGAAGGCGTACATCGGACCGATGGGCTGCTCGCCGCCGAAGACCTCGCGCACGATCTGCCCGCCGACGACGAACGAGGAGCCGGGCGAGGAGTGGTCGACGCCCGAGGGCTCGAAGACCACGCCCTCATAGGCCCAGCGCATCGGCCAGTCGACCTTCCAGACCAGCTTGCCCCGGTCGTGCTCGCTCAAGCGCACGGTCTCGCCGTGGCCGCAGGCGCAGGTGTACGCCAGCTCCGTCGTCTCGTCGTCGTACGAGGTGACGGTGGTCAGATCGCGCTCGCACACCGAGCAGTACGGCTTGTACGGGTAGTAGCCCGCGCCGCCCGCGCTGCCGTCGTCCTCACTGGCCGCGCCGGAGCCCTCGGCGGCCTCCAGCTCGGCCTCGTCGACCGGCTTCTGCTGCTGCTTGGCGGGCTTCTTCGCCCCGCCGTTCGCCTTGTCCTTGGTGCGGTAGCGGTCGAGCACGGCGTCGATCTGCCCGCGGTGGCGCATCGCGTGCAGGATCTGCTCGCGGTACGCACCCGAGGTGTACTGCTCCGTCTGGCTGATGCCGTGGAACTCGATGCCCAGCTCCCGCAGCGCCTCGATCATCGGCGCCTTGAAGTGCTCGGCCCAGTTCGCATAGGGGGATCCGGGCGGGGCCGGGACGGAGGTCAGCGGCTTGCCGATGTGCTCGGCCCAGGAGGGGTCGACCCCGGCCGGGACCTTGCGATACCGGTCGTAGTCGTCCCAGGACAGGATGTGCACGCATTCATAGCCGCGCCGCCTGATCTCGTCGGCGACCAGGTGCGGGGTCATGACCTCGCGCAGATTGCCGAGGTGGATCGGGCCGGACGGGCTGAGACCCGAGGCGCAGACGATCGGTTTGCCGGGGGCGCGACGCTCCGCCTCGGCAATGACCTCGTCGGCGAATCGGGAGACCCAGTCGGTCTCGGTGGTCTGAGCCACGGTCGGCACTTCCTTCCTTGCGGTCATGGCGACACCATTGTCCCAGACGGAACGAGGGGCCCGGAGGTTTTCCACAGGGGGCCGAGGCAGGGGCTGCGGCAGGCACCCGAGGACGGCCCGGGCACGGGACAAAAGCGTTGGACACGCCGTGAAATACTGAGGTGGACCCAACCATCTACCGGAATGGCATTCCACTCATGGCCTCGGTCCCATCCCTTGCCGCCACGGTCCACCAGCGTCTCGCGGACGCCCTCTCGGCTGCCCTGCCGGAGGCCGGCGCCGCCGATCCGCTGCTGCGACGTAGCGACCGGGCCGACTTCCAGGCCAACGGGATGCTGGCGCTCGCGAAGAAGCTCAAGGGCAACCCGCGCGAGCTGGCCGCCAAGGTCGTGGAGAGCCTGCCGGCCGGCGAGCTGATCGCGGACATCGAGGTCTCCGGGCCCGGCTTCCTCAACATCACGGTGTCGGACGAGGCGATCGTGAAGACCCTCGCCGCCCGCGCCGCCGACGCCCGGCTCGGCGTTCCGTACGCCGAGAGCCCCGGCACGACCGTGGTCGACTACGCCCAGCCCAACGTGGCCAAGGAGATGCACGTCGGCCATCTGCGCTCGGCGGTCATCGGCGACGCGGTCGTGCGGATCCTGGAGTTCGCGGGCGAGAAGGTGGTCAGGCGCCACCACATCGGCGACTGGGGCACCCAGTTCGGCATGCTCATCCAGTACCTGCTGGAGCACCCGCACGAACTGGACCACAAGGCAGCCACGGGCGACCAGGGCGCCGGGGACGACAAGGACCTGGCAGCCTCCGGCGAGGAGGCCATGTCCAACCTGAACCGCCTCTACAAGGCCGCGCGGGCGCTCTTCGACTCCGACGAGGAGTTCAAGGAGCGGTCCCGGCGCCGGGTGGTGGACCTTCAGGCCGGGGACGAAGAGACCATCGCCCTGTGGCGCAAGTTCGTCGACGAGTCGAAGATCTACTTCTACTCCGTCTTCGACAAGCTCGACATGGACATCCGCGACCCCGACGTCGTCGGCGAGTCCGGCTACAACGACATGCTGGCCGAGACCTGCCGGCTGCTGGAGGAGTCCGGCGTCGCGGTGCGCTCCGAGGGCGCGCTGTGCGTCTTCTTCGACGACGTCAAGGGCCCGGACGGCAACCCGGTGCCGCTGATCGTGCAGAAGTCCGACGGCGGCTTCGGCTACGCGGCCACCGACCTGTCCGCGATCCGGGACCGGGTCCAGAACCTCCAGGCCGACTCCCTGGTCTACGTCGTGGACGCCCGGCAGTCGCTCCACTTCAAGATGGTCTTCGAAACCGCCCGCCGGATCGGCTGGCTGAACGAGAAGACCCACGCCTACCAGCTCGCCTTCGGCACCGTCCTCGGCAAGAACGGCAAGCCGTTCAAGACCCGTGAGGGCGAGACGGTGCGGCTGGTGGACCTGCTGGACGAGGCCATCGAGCGGGCGACGGCCGTCGTCCGCGAGAAGAGCGAGGGGAAGATCGACCTCACCGAGGAGGAGATCGCCGAGCGCGGCGCCCAGGTCGGCATCGGCGCGGTCAAGTACGCGGACCTGTCCACGTCGGCCGCCCGCGACTACAAGTTCGACCTGGACCAGATGGTCTCGCTCAACGGCGACACCTCGGTGTATCTCCAGTACGCGTACGCCCGGATCCAGTCGATCCTGCGCCTCGCCGGCGAGGGCCAGAACCCGGTCGCCCACCCCGAGCTTCCCCTGGCCCCCGCCGAGCGGGCGCTGGGCCTGCACCTGGACCAGTTCGCGGAGATCCTGCGGGAGGTCGCGGCGGGCTACGAGCCGCACAAGCTGGCCGCGTACCTGTACCAGCTGGCCTCGTTCTACACGACCTTCTACGACAAGTGCCTGGTCCTGAAGGCCGAGGGCGGCCCGGCCCAGGTCGAGAACCGCCTCTTCCTGTGCGACCTGACCGCCCGCACCCTCCACCAGGGCATGGACCTGCTCGGCATCCGCACCCCCGAGCGCCTCTGAGCGCTCGCGCGCGCCCCCGTCGCGGCGGCCTTCGCTCAACTTCGCGAAGGCCGCCGCGACGCTGCTTTCAGGCGATTTGCCCGGCAGAATCGTTACTGAGCGGATCCTACGATCGAGGTGAGGTCATATGGCCGAGGAAGCAGACAGGAGAAGCGATATGACGCTTGCCCCCGAGCACCCGTGCCCGCCCGCCGCGCACACCGCGGAGGAGACGGCGGTCAGCCTCATCGACATCGCCGAGACGGTGTTCCAGAACCTTCCTGGATACCGGGCCGAGATCCTCGGAGGACAGCTGATCGTGACGCCCCCTGCCGATCCCCCGCACGCGGAATCGCTCACCAATCTCACGCTTGCGTTCGCCGCTCTTCACCAAGGCGAGACCCGCGTCGTCCAGGCCGTGGGCATTTGGCTGCCAACGGGCGATGAGGACTACGCGATCCCGGACCTCTCGATTGTGGACGCGGATTTCCGGGACCACATGACTCGGTTCAACTGCATCGATCCCGCGGTTTTCCGCGTGGTGTTCGAGGTCACGTCGTCCAACTGGCGCGACGATCTGGACCGCAAACCCAGCTACTACGCGCGGGCGGGCGTCCCCGTCTATGTCATCGGCGACCGCAAACACGGCGAGGTCATCGTCCTCACCGACCCCCACGACGGCGAATACCGCACCCGGTCCGTCCATCGCCCCGGCGAGTCCTTCGTCCTGCCCGAGTCCATCGGCGCCAAGGTCGAGCTGGAGGTCGACTCACTGCTGTCCGAGTGAACCGACCGCAGGCCGGTCTCCCTCCGCCGCGCAGAAGGCGTCGCGCTCCGGCCGCTCACCAGCCACCAGGAAGTCGGTCACATACCGGTCCGAGCAGGCGTTCCCGTTGACCACGTACGCCCCGTGCCCGGTCTCGTCCGCCGTCACCATCCGGGCCCGCTCCCCGAAGGCGCGGCGCAGCTTCAGCGCGCCGCTGTAGGGCGTCGCCGGGTCGCGCCGGTTCTGCACCAGCAGCACGTTCGACGGCCCGTCCGAGGTGATCCGCACCGGCTTGTCGCGGGGCACGTCGGGCCAAAAGGCACAGGTCATGACGTTCACCGGCATCCCGGCCGTCAGCGGGTGGCTCGTCCGGCTGGCCGCGACCTCGCGGGCGTAAGACGGCAGGGACTTCGGCCACGAGACGTCGTTGCACAGCGTCGCGGTGCCCGAGGCCATGGTGTTCTGCATCGCCTCGTCCGGCAGCGTGGCGGGCGCCGGCAACTCCTTGCCGTCGCGGGCGGCCCGTATCAGCTCGGCGAGGGCTGCGTAGCGGCTCCCGGGGAGGTCGGCGTACCGGCTCGGGGCGTAGAGGGTGTCGAGCAGCTGCTGGCGCAGCACATTGCCGTTCAGCTCGGGCGGGTTGGCGCCCTCCCAGGGGATCGGATGGGTGTCCAGCCGGGCCGCGAGGTCGAGGAACAGCCGGCGGACGCCGTCGGGGGTGGCGGCGAGCCGGTGGTCGCCGGGCTTGGAGGCGTACGCGGCGAAGGCGGGGAAGGTGTCCTCGACGCCGACGGCGAAGGCGGCCAGCCAGCCGCGCCCCACGCGCTTCGGGTCGGGGTCGTCGTTGCTGTCCAGCACCCAGCGGTCGGTGCGCTCGGGGAACATCTGCGCGTACACGGCCCCCGGGTAGGTCCCGTACGACACGCCCCAGGCCGACAGCTTCTCCTCGCCGAGCGCCTGGCGGATGCGGTCGATGTCCCGGGCCTCGTTGACGGTGCTGACGCTCTTCAGCACCGGGCCGCCGTTGCGGGCGCAGGCGTCGGCCATACGCCGTCCGGTGGCGACGTTGTCGGCGATGCTCCCGTCCGGGGCGGGCCAGGGGCGGGAGCGGGTGAGGGCCAGGTCTTCGTGGGCAAGGCCGCAGCTGACCGGGGTGGACCGGCCCACGCCCCGGGGGTCGAAGCTGACGAGGTCGTACGCGTCCCGTACCGTCTGCGGCAGCTTGGCGCCCAGGGTGGATGGCCTGTTCAGGCCGGAGCCGCCCGGTCCCCCGGGGATCAGCAGCAGCGTGCCCCGGCGGGCGCCCGGCTTGGCACTGGAGATGCGGGAGACGGCGAGCGAGATCTGTTCCCCGCCCGGGTCGCGGTAGTCCAGCGGCACCTTGAGCGTCGCACATTCCTGCCTCGGGTCGAGGCCGGTGCCCTCGCACACGCCCCAGCTCAGCGGCGCGGCGGATCGGGGGGTGGCCGCGTCGGCGGCGGCCGTGGAGGCGAGCAGAGAAGCGGTGGTGGCGGCGGCGAGGGCCAGGGAGGCGGCCTTGGCGTTGGCGATTCTCATGGCCTTGAGCCTCGCGCAATCCGCTCAGAAGTCCCATCAGGCCAGCTGGCCGCTGCGGACGGGGGATAACCCCCGATCCGCTGCGTCAGCCGGCGTACCCGGTGGGGTTGCGTGTCAGGCCGTCCAGGTTTCGTCGTCCGGGTAGGCGATGTAGTTGCCCTCTGTCAGGGCCACCATGAAGCTGTATTTACGGCCTTCGACGAGGTTCCATCCAGAGTCGGAGGCGTCGCGGCGCTTGCAGTTGCCGTTGCCGCCGACGGTGAGGGTGCGGGTTTGGCCGGTTTTGGGGTCGTAGATCTCGGCGTAGGCGGCGAAGCCGTCGGCCTCGATATCGCAGAGCTCGACGATGTCGCCGTTGGCCTCGAACCGCAGGCGGGCGCCGGGGTCCCCGTCGTCCGAGTGGATCGTGTGGTCCCAAGCGATGGCGTGGGCGCTCGGCGAGGCCAGGACGGGCAGCGAGACGGCGGCGGCGAGGACCGCAGCAATCCGCAGCCCGGCCCCCTTGGTTGGCCTCCGAAGCTTCGGCACAGGGTGCTCCTTGATTTTTCTGGAACAGGCCACATCAACGAGCCTGCGGTGCAGTGAACTTGAGCCGGAAGATTAGCCAGGGCGTTTCCGGCCGTGAACAACTTCCTGCCTTTGTTGAGCATTTCCTGAGTTAACTTCGCGCACCCGCGCCTTTTGTTATGCGTCCCGCCAGCCCTCCCCGAGCTCGAACCAGACGGTCTTGCCGCCGACCCCGAACAGCTCGTCGCCAATGGCGCAACCGCCCCAGCTGTCGGCGATCACATCCAGAAGGCCGATTCCACGGCCCCGCTCGGCGTCGGCGTCACCGGCCCAGTCCGTGGTCAGGTACGGGAGTTGGGGGTTGGTGTCACAGACGCTGACCCGCACCCGCTTATCGCTTCGCCTGACGTTCATGGACGCCGGACCGTCCGAGTGGGCGTAGGTGTTCGTGACGAGCTCGGAGGCCAACAACTCGGCGGTGTCGGCCAGGTCGTGCACGCCGTGCTCTTCGAGGATGAGGCGCAGTATGCGGCGGGCGATGCGCGGGGCGAGGGGGTCGCGGGGGAACTGGAGGGTGTAGTCCCAGTCTTCGGGCACACGGGGGTCGTTGCACATACGCGCCTCCGTAGAGTGAGTGACGTGAGACACACCGTAGCTTCGATCGGATTACAGGTGCTACTAGTTCGGGGATTCCTGTCCGACTAGACCCATGTGGGTGAACGACGGCACACTGTGCGTCGTCAACGAAAGAGGAGCAATGCCGCCCAGAACTACCCCTACGGCCCGTCAACTGCGCCTCGGCTTCGAACTGCGCAAGCTCCGCGAGCACGCCGGGCTCACGGCCACCGATGCCGCGGCGCTGCTCGGCACCGAGCGCACGAAGATCAGCAATATCGAAACCGGTCGCTTCGGCGTCAGCGCGGCCCGCGTTCGCAGGCTCGCGAGTCACTACGACTGCTCGAACACGAACCTGATCGAGGCCCTTGTCGGCATGACCGGGGAGCGGAAGCGGCAGTGGTGGGAGGAGTACCGGGAGATCCTGCCCGCCGCCCTGCTCGACCTCGCCGAGCTTGAGCATCACGCCTCCGCCCTGCGTTCGGCGCAGTTCATGCATCTGCCGGGGCTTCTCCAGACACACGACCACGCACGCGTGGTCTTCCAGCAAGTAGTGCCCTCTCTTCCACCGCCCGAGGTGGAGCACCGGGTCTCACATCGCGTCAAGCGCCAGGCCGTCCTGTTCCAGGAATCCCCGCCCGCGTACACCGCCGTCATCCACGAGGCGGCTCTGCGGATGCGGTTCGGTGGCCGATCGACCGCCAAGTCGCAGCTCCAGCACATCCTCGACATGAGCGAGCACGACCACATCACAGTCCTGGTCGTCCCCTTCGCCGCAGGCGCCATCCCGGGCTCGGGCCAGTCAGTGCTCTACGCGGCCGGCCCCGTCCCCCAACTCGACACCGTCCAGCTCGACAGCGAGCATGGCAGCGTGTTCCTCGACGCGGACGCCCAACTGGCGCGGTACCGAATCTTCATGGACCGCACAGAGAGCGCAGCCCTCAAGGCGGACGAGTCCCGCGACTTCATCCAAACAATCGCCCAAGACCTCTGAAAGGCAGAGAAGTTGCCCACCCCTCACTGGCGGAAGTCTTCCTTCAGCGGCGAAGGAAACAACTGCCTCAACGTCGCCTCCGCCGTCGACGGAACCATCCGCCTCCGCGAGAGCGAAGCCCCCGACACGGTCCTCACCACCACCCCCACCCACCTCGGCCACTTCATACGCGCCGCCAAGGCAGGCCAATTCGACCACCTCACCCCCTAGCCGCATGGTTTGCGACAAACTTCCCGATCGGCCTGGCAGAAAATCGCCGACGCGGACAACCTCCTCCCAACCGGGGCAGTCGGACGTCACGTAACTGGCAACCGATCTTTTGGAGGAAGTCATGCGACGCTGGGGGACCGCACTCGCGGCGCTCACGCTGGCCGGCGCCGGACTGGCGGCGACGGCGGGGACGGCCGGTGCCGCCACCACGTCGACGACGGCCAAGGCTTCGGCGGAGGCCTGCGCGACCGCGTGGGGCAGCGGCGAGAAGACCGCGCAAGATGCGGACTACAAGCCGCTGAAGAACATCAGGGCGGGGCAGCACGAGTGCTACGACCGTCTGGTGTTCGACATCAAGGGCGGCACGGCGGCCGGCCAGACCGGCTACCGCGTCGGCTATGTCGACGCGATGTACCAGGACGGCTCCGGCGACCCGATCGCAGTCGGCGGCGGCGCGATCCTGGAGATCCATGTGGCCGCGCCGAGCTATGACCCGGAGGCCGGCGGCGAGACGTATCCGGGGCGGGCCGGGAAGCCGCTGCCCGGGGTGAACATCGCCGGGTACCGCACCTTCAAGGACACCCGCTACGGCGCCAGCTTCGAGGGTGAGACGCAGGTCGGGCTCGGCGTGCGCGCCCGGCTGCCGTTCCGGGTCCTCCAGTCGGGCGACCACCTGATCGTCGACGTCGCCCACTCCTGGGCCACCGCCCGCTGACCTCGGGCGCCGACGTCAGGCGCTGCTGTCACGGCCCTTCACCAGGGCCGTGACAGCAGCCCGGAATCCCAACCACCGCTTCCTGCGCCCAGGGTGAACCCCCTGGGTTTCCCGCCGCTCTTCGCCCAGCCTGAGACGCGACGAGATCAGCAGCTCCGTACGGTCGCGGAGCGCGCCCACGACGGCCACGACGGGGAAAGAAACGGCATGAGCGAGCGCACCGACACGACGCTGTACGACGCCATCGGCGGGATGGACACCCTGCGCCGGCTGAGCGACACCTTCTACGAAGCGGTGCTGGAGGACGCGCTGCTGGCCCCGGTCTTCGCCAACTTCAGCCGTACCCATATCGAGCACGTCGCCGTCTGGCTCGCCGAGATCTTCTCGGGCCCCGCCCGCTTCACCGAGGAACTGGGCGGTCACCAGGCCCTGCTGCGGTCGCATCTCGGGCTGGCGATCACCGAGGAGCAGCGGACCCGCTGGATGGAGCTGATGACGGCCGCCGTGGAGAAGGAGCTCCCGGACGACGAGCTGCTGCGCCGCCGCGTCGTGGAGTACTTCGACTGGGGCACCAAGATCGCCCGCGATGTCTCCGCCGGACCCGTCGGCCAGGACCTCGGCGAGCCGGGCCCGACCCCGCGCTGGGGCTGGAACGGCCCCCAGTAGGCCCGTCGGCACGCCCCGTCGGGGCCGATGTCAGTGGCACGCGCTTCACTGTCTCCTGTGAACGAAGACGAACTGCTGCCCGCCCTCCACGGCATGGTGTGGCCGGACACCCGGGTCCTGGACTGCCGGTCGGCCGGGCACGGGGCGGGGCATATGTGCCTGACGATCCCCGACGGGGCGGGCCTGAGCGAGCTCGTGGAGACCCTCAGCGACTGGTACGGGGAGCCTCGCACCCTCGTATCGGAAGGGCGTGCCGACGCCGCCGTGAGCGAGCGGACGGGGCTGCCGCTCATCGCTTCCTTCGGGGACGGCGAGCGCGTCGTCGAGATGCGCGCCTGGGCGTTCGGCGGCCGGTGGATCGGTGCAGGCGTGGTCCGCGTCGGCGGAGAGGCGCGGCTTGTGGTGGTCGTGGCCCCGCGCACCACCCCGGCGCCGGACGAGCTGCCCGCCGGCGCCTCCTGGCTGGACCGGCTCGTCGCCGTGACCGGCTGGGACGCGGACCGGGTGGGCATCGACCCGATCCGCCTGGACCGGATGCAGTCGGGCCGGATCCGTACGGCCGACTGCGCGGCGGCCGAGAAGCGGCTGGGCACGGCGCTGCCGAGCGACTACAAGAAGCTGGTCGAGACGTTCGGGGACGGCGCCTTCGACGGCTTCCTGAACCTCTATCTGCCGGCCGACATCGTCAAGGGCGCCGAGTTCGCGTCCGGTTGGGCGAAGGCTCACGGCACCCCGTCCTGGGAGCCGCACCCGCCGTTCCCCGAGCCGGGCGGGCTGCTGCCATGGGCGGGCACCGAGCACGAGACGTCGTTCTACTGGATCACCGAAGGACCCGACCCCGACGCCTGGCCCGTCTATGTCACGGAGGTCGGCCCCGAGGCCGGGACCCGGTTCGCCATGACCACCACGGAGTTCGTCTTCCGCATGCTCGCCGACCCCGAGCACCCCTACTCCATGCCCGCCGACTTCGCCGCCCACTGGTTCATGAACTACAACAGGCCCCGGGCGGTAGCGTGACGGCCCGAACCAGCAAGAGAACAGGCGAAAGGGCAGCCGGGATGCGTTACGTCGTCATCGGAGCGGGCGCCGTCGGAGGCGCGATCGGCGGGCGGCTCGCCCAGAGCGGCCACGACGTCGTCCTGGTGGCGCGCGGAGCGCACTACGAGGCGCTGCGCCGGGACGGGCTGCGGCTGCTGACGCCCGACGGTACGCACCGGCTCCCGGTGCCCGTGGCCGACCGGCCCGAGGCCGTCGAGCTGCGCCCCGACGACGTACTCGTCCTGGCCGTGAAGACCCAGGACAGCGTGGCCGCGCTGGACGCCTGGGCGCCCCGCCCGGTGGCCGGCGGCGGCACGGCGGCCGACCGGCTGCCGCTGGTGTGCGCGCAGAACGGGGTGGAGAGCGAGCGGCTGGCGCTGCGCCGCTTCCGCCGGGTGTACGCCATGTGCGTCTGGCTGCCCGCCACCTATCTGGAGCCGGGCGAGGTCATAGCCCCCTGCGCGCCTTGCACCGGCGTGCTCCACCTGGGCGCCTATCCGTCCGGAGCGGACGAGACGGCCCGGCAGATCGCGGCCGACCTGGAGAAGTCCCACTTCCTCGCGCCGGTCGTGCCGGACGTGATGCGCTGGAAGTACGCCAAGCTGCGGGCCAACGTCGCCAACGCCGTGGAGGCGGTCTGCGGGCCGGACGGAGGCGATGAGGCGGCGGCCCTGGTGCGGCGCGCGAAGGCGGAGGCGAGCGCCGTCTTCGACGCGGCGGGCATCGACCGCGCGAGCGACGCCGAGCAGAGCGCGGTGCGCGACGGAAAGATGGGCATACGCCCCGTCGCCGGCGGTGCGGCGTGGGGCGGCGGTTCGTCGTGGCAGAGCCTGGTCCGGGGCTCAGGAACGGTCGAGGCGGACTATCTGAACGGCGAGATCGTGCTGCTGGGCCGGCTCCACGGAGTGCCGACCCCGGTCAACGAGGCGCTGCGGCACACCGCGAACGAATGCGCACGCGAGCGCCGCACCCCCGGCACGATCACCGCCGCGCAACTCACCCGGATCAGCGACGCAGCCTGAACTTGTGGTGAGTATGAGACAGCGACACGCCGTCGCTTCGGCGTGTCGCTGTCTCATACTCACCACAAAAGCCGCGGTCTCAGACGTCGCCCCGGTTCAGCCGCTGTGCGACCTCGGTCGCCCAGTAGGTCAGGACCATGCCCGCCCCCGCCCGCCGTACGGACGTCAGCGTCTCCATGATCGCCCGGTCCCGGTCGATCCACCCATTGGCCGCGGCGGCCTCGACCATCGCGTACTCCCCGGAGATCTGGTACGCGGCGACCGGCACGTCCGCCTCGTCCGCGATCCGGCGCAGGATGTCCAGGTACGGCAGCGCGGGCTTGACCATCACCATGTCGGCGCCCTCGGCCAGGTCGAGCGCCAGCTCGCGCAGCGCCTCCCGGGCGTTGGCCGCGTCCTGCTGATACGTCTTGCGGTCGCCCTTGAGGGAGGACCCCACGGCCTCGCGGAAGGGCCCGTAGAAGGCCGAGGCGTACTTGACGGCGTAGGCGAGGATCGAGACGTCCTGGCGGCCGATGCCGTCCAGCGCCGCCCGGGCGACCCCGACCTGGCCGTCCATCATTCCGCTCGCGCCCACCACATGGGCACCCGCGTCCGCCTGCACCCGCGCCATCTCCGCGTAGCGCTCCAGCGTCGCGTCGTTGTCGACCCGGCCCTCGGCGTCGAGCACGCCGCAGTGGCCGTGGTCGGTGTGCTCGTCGAGGCACAGGTCGGACATGACGACCAGTTCGTCGCCGACCTCGGACCGCACATCGCGCAGGGCGACCTGCAGGATCCCGTCCGGGTCGGTGCCCGGCGTGCCGATCGCGTCCTTCTTGCTCTCCTCCGGCACGCCGAAGAGCATGATCCCGCCGACGCCCGCCTCGACCGCCTCCACGGCGGCCTTCCGCAGCGAGTCGCGGGTGTGCTGTACGACGCCCGGCATCGAGGCCAGCGGCACCGGCTCGCCCGCGCCCTCCAGGATGAAGGCGGGCAGGATCAGCTCGGCCGGGTGCAGCCGGGTCTCGGCGACCATGCGCCGCATGGCCGCGTTCACCCGCAGCCGGCGCGGCCGGGCGCCGGGGAAGCTCCCGTACGGGGTGGCGCCGTGCGTGCTGCTGTGCGTGCTCAAGAGCGTGCCCTCCTTCGTGAACCGGGCCGCCGCTCGCTCGGGCGGGTGACCGGCTCCCCTGCCTGGGTCGCGGCCCGCCGCCGGGCCGCCCCGAACTCCGCCAGCGCCTCGGCCAGCTTGTGCACCGAGGGCTCGGGCGACAGTACGTCCACCCGCAGGCCGTGCTCCTCCGCGGTCTTCGCGGTGGCCGGGCCGATACAGGCGATGACCGTGACGTTGTGCGGCTTGCCCGCGATGCCGACGAGGTTCCGCACGGTCGACGACGAGGTGAAGAGCACCGCGTCGAAGCCGCCGCCCTTGATCGCCTCGCGGGTCTCGGCCGGCGGCGGCGAGGCGCGCACGGTGCGGTACGCCGTGACGTCGTCGACCTCCCAGCCCAGCTCGATGAGCCCGGCCACCAACGTCTCCGTGGCGATGTCGGCACGCGGCAGGAAGACGCGGTCGATCGGGTCGAAGACCGGGTCGTACGGCGGCCAGTCCTCCAGCAGCCCGGCCGCGGACTGCTCGCCGCTGGGCACCAGGTCCGGCTTGACCCCGAAGTCGATGAGCGACTTGGCGGTCTGCTCGCCCACCGCCGCGACCTTGATCCCGGCGAAGGCGCGGGCGTCGAGCCCGTACTCCTCGAACTTCTCCCGCACCGCCTTGACCGCGTTGACCGAGGTGAAGGCGATCCACTCATAGCGCCCGGTCACCAGGCCCTTGACCGCGCGCTCCATCTGCTGCGGGGTGCGCGGCGGCTCCACGGCGATGGTCGGCACCTCGCTGGGCACCGCGCCGTACGAGCGCAGCTGGTCCGAGAGCGAGGCGGCCTGCTCCTTGGTGCGCGGCACCAGCACATGCCAGCCGAACAGCGGCTTGGACTCGAACCACGCCAGCTGTTCGCGCTGCGCGGCCGCGCTGCGCTCGCCGACGACGGCTATCACCGGCTGGGCGCCCTGCGGCGACGGCAGCACCTTCGCCGCCTTCAGCACCTGCGCGATGGTGCCCAGCGTCGCCGTCCAGGTGCGCTGCCGGGTGGTCGTACCGGCGACGGTGACGGTCAGCGGGGTGTCGGGCTTGCGCCCGGCGGCCACCAGCTCGCCCGCGGCGGCCGCGACCGTCTCCAGGGTCGCGGAGACCACGGCGGTCGCGTCCGAGGAGCCGACCTCGCTCCAGCAGCGGTCGTCGGCCGTACGGGCGTCCACGAAGCGCACATCGGTGCCCTGCGCGTCCCGCAGCGGCACCCCCGCGTACGCGGGCACGCCCACCGCGGCCGCCACGCCCGGCACCACCTCGAAGACGATGCCCTCGGCAGCGCACGCGAGCATCTCGTCGGCGGCGTATCCGTCCAGGCCAGGGTCGCCCGCGACCGCGCGGACGACCCGCTTGCCGCTCCGCGCGGCGCCCATGACAAGATTGGCCGTGTCCCTGAGTAGGGCCACGTCGGCGGTGCTTGACGACGCGTCAGCTCTCGCCTGCTCCGGTGTGCCCTGAGCGTCCGCGGCCACGCCCGGCCTGACGTGCGTACGTACCACGTCGAGCACTTGTGGATCGGCGATCAGCACATCAGCGGCGCCTAGTGCCTCCACGGCACGCAACGTCAGCAGGCCTGGATCTCCTGGGCCCGCACCGAGGAAGGTGACGTGCCCATGTCCGGGTGGGTGGTTCGGGGCGTTGGGGTTCAATGTGCTCGCTCCCCCATAAGACCGGCCGCACCCTTCGCGAGCATCTCGGCGGCGAGCTCATGTCCCATGAGCTGGGCCGCCTCCTCGCCAGGCGCCGCGGGAACGGGACCGGTGATGGACAACTGCACCAGCGAGGAGCCGTCGGTGGTGCCGACGACGCCACGCAGGCGCATTTCGGTGACAGCCTGACCGTCGCCGAGCAGGTCGGCCAGCGCACCCACAGGTGCGCTGCAGCCGGCCTCCAGGGCGGCGAGCAGGGAACGCTCGGCGGTCACGGCGACCCGGGTGTACGGGTCGTCGAGCTCGGCGAGCTGAGCAGCGAGCGCCGCGTTGGCGGCGGCGCACTCGACTGCCAGTGCCCCCTGGCCGGGGGCGGGCAGGATGTGGTCGGCGTCCAGGATCTCGGTCGCCTCGTCGAGCCGTCCCAGGCGGGTCAGGCCGGCGGCGGCCAGCACCACCGCGTCCAGCTCCCCCGAGCGGACGTAGCCGATACGGGTGTCGACGTTGCCGCGGATCGGCACGGTCTCGATCCGCAGGCCCAGCGAGCGCGCCCAGGCGCGCAGCTGGGAGGTGCGGCGCGGGGAGCCGGTGCCTATCCGGGCGCCGGGCGGAAGCTCGGCGAAGGTGAGGTCGTCGCGGGCGATCAGCGCGTCGCGCGGGTCCTCGCGGGTCGGCAGCGCGGCCAGGACCAGGTCCTCGGGCTGCCCGGTCGGCAGGTCCTTCAGCGAGTGGACGGCGAAGTCGATCTCGCCGCGCAGCAGCGCCTCGCGCAGCGCGGTGGCGAAGACGCCCGTGCCGCCGATCTGCGCAAGGTCCTCGCGCGAGACGTCCCCGCGCGTCGTGATCTCCACGAGCTCGACGGGACGTCCGGTGACGCGGCGCACGGCGTCCGCTATCTGCCCGGACTGGGCCATGGCCAGCGCGGAGCGCCGGGTGCCGAGCCGCAGCGGCGCGGGGGTGCTGGGGGCGGCGGGGGTGTGTGCCCGGCCGAAGGCGGCGGGAGGTGTCGCGTTCATGCCCGGCCTCTCTTCGGGTCGTTCTGTACGGCCGCGGCGCCGGGCCGGCCGGTGTCGCCGCTGCCGTTCGGACGGGTGCCGTTCATATCGGCCCGGCTGACGGCGGCCACCGCCTGCGGGTCGAGGTCGAACAGCTCGCGCAGCGCGTCCGCGTACCCGGCACCGCCGGGCGTACTCGCGAGCTGCTTGACCCGCACGGTGGGCGCGTGCAGCAGCTTGTCGACGACGCGGCGCACGGTCTGGGTGATCTCGGCGCGCTGTCTTTCGTCGAGGTCGGGGAGGCGCCCGTCGAGCCGGGCGATCTCGCCGGCGACCACATCTGCCGCCATGGTACGCAGCGCGACCACGGTCGGCGTGATGTGCGCGGCGCGCTGAGCTGCCCCGAAGGCGGAAACCTCGGAGGAGACAATGGCCCGGACCTGGTCGACGTCGGCGGCCATCGGCCCCGCCGACGTAGTCGGCTGATCGGACACTGTGGCCGCGGCCTCGGCCAGCGACTCGATGTCCACCAGGCGCAGCCCGGCGATGCGGTGCGCCGCCGCGTCGATGTCGCGCGGCATCGCCAGGTCGAGCAGCGCGACGGTCTCCGCCGCGCCCGGCCCGGCGGTGCCCGCCGCCCGCTGCTCCGCGCGCCGGTCGAGGGCTTCGCGCAGCATGTCGGCGGTCAGCACCAGGCCGGTCGCGCCCGTACAGGAGACGACGATGTCGGCGTAGGGCAGCTCGTCCGGGACACGATCCCTCGGCACAGCGCGGGCGATGAGCGGACGACCGGCGGCAGAGCCGTCCTCGCGCGGGGCACCGGCGACGGCATCCGCACCGGCGCTCTGCCCCGCCAGCGACTCCGCGAGGCGCCGCGCCCGATCCAATGTCCTGTTGGCGATCACCAGTTCGGCAACACCGGCACGCGCGAGCGTGGTCGCGGCCAGCGAGGACATCGAGCCCGCCCCGATCACCAGGGCACGCCGCCCCGCCGCCCAGTCCGCCACCGGCGTGGTGCCCCCGGCCAGCTGTTCGAGGCCGAAGGTGACGAGCGACTGACCGGCCTTGTCGATACCGGTCTCGCTGTGGGCCCGCTTGCCGACCCGCAGCGCCTGCTGGAACAGATCGTTCAGCAGCCGGCCCGCGGTGTGCAGCTCCTGCCCCAGCGCGAGCGCGTCCTTGATCTGGCCGAGGATCTGGCCCTCGCCGACGACCATCGAGTCCAGGCCGCAGGCCACCGAGAACAGGTGGTGGACGGCCCGGTCCTCGTAGTGGACGTACAGATACGGGGTGAGCTCGTCGAGATCGACCCCGGTGTGCTGGGCGAGCAGCGTGGACAGCTCGGCGACCCCGGCGTGGAACTTGTCCACGTCCGCGTACAGCTCGATGCGGTTGCAGGTGGCCAGCACGGCAGCCTCGGTGGCGGGCTCGGCCACGAGGGTGTCCTGTGCCAGCTTGGCCGGCTCCTCGCCCACCAGGGAGGCGCGCTCCAGCACGCTCACCGGCGCGGTGCGATGACTCAGTCCGACGACGAGAAGGCTCATGCCGGCATCACGGCGGGCACATCCCCGTCAGGTCCCTGGCGACCGTTGTCGGTGCCCGCGCCCGGCACCGCGCGGTGCGGGGCGAGCGGGGCCGGCGCCGCGGCGGCGGCCCCCGGCGTTTCCTGGGCGGCCGACTGCGCGCTCGCCGCCTCGTCGGGCGCGCCCGTCTCCTCGCCCGCCTTGCGCTGCTCGTGGAAGGCGAGGATCTGCAGCTCGATCGACAGGTCGACCTTGCGTACGTCCACCCCGTCCGGCACCGAGAGCACGGTGGGGGCGAAGTTGAGGATCGAGGTGACCCCGGCGGCCACCAGCCGGTCACAGACCTGCTGGGCCGCGCCGGCCGGGGTGGCGATGACGCCGATCGACACGCCGTTGTCGGTGATGATCTGCTCGAGCTCGTCGGTGTGCTGCACCGCGATGCCCGCGACCGGCTTGCCGGTCATCGCCGGGTCGGCGTCGATCAGCGCCGCGACCCGGAAGCCGCGGGAGGCGAAGCCGCCGTAGTTGGCGAGCGCCGCGCCGAGGTTACCGATACCGACGATCACAACCGGCCAGTCCTGGGTGAGGCCCAGCTCACGCGAGATCTGGTAGACGAGGTACTCCACGTCGTAGCCGACCCCGCGGGTGCCGTACGACCCGAGGTAGGAGAAGTCCTTGCGCAGCTTGGCCGAATTGACCCCGGCCGCAGCCGCGAGCTCCTCCGAGGAGACCGTGGGCACCGAGCGCTCGGAGAGCGCGGTCAGCGCACGGAGGTACAGCGGAAGCCGGGCGACGGTGGCCTCGGGGATCCCTCGGCTTCGGGTCGCCGGTCGGTGAGTTCGGCCAGTTGCCACGGTGCTCCTGCGGGTAGAGCGGGGCTGCGGGCGTCCGCATGTTTCAGGACGTCCCCATCGACAGCAGGCTATGTCTTTGTGAACGCGTGCACAAAGATGGTGTCCGCTTTGTCCGAGCAAAGTGACCGGTGTCACGCATCCATTCGACCTGCTCGTGGAACCGCAACGGGTGTCACACCGTTCCCGGCGGCCACATCCGCACGGCCGGGACGCCGACGGGAGCACGGGCCCTCACTCCTCACCGCTTGCCTCCAGGGCAGCAGCACAGACAGCAACAAATCGCCCACGATCGTAATCGACGGCGCGGGGCACAATGGCGGACATGAGCCCGCTGCTGCGCCGCACCCCGCGCAAGAACCCCGCCGAACGCACGGTCACGCTGATCGGCAAGCCCGACTGCCATCTGTGCGAGGACGCCGAGGCCGTGGTCGCGAAGGTCTGCGGCGAGCTGGGCGCGTCCTGGGAGAAGAAGGACATCACCCAGGACGAAGAGCTCTACCGCAAGTACTGGGAGCAGATCCCGGTGGTCCTCGTCGACGGCGCACAGCACGACTTCTGGCGGGTGAACCCGGATCGGCTCCGGAAGGCGCTGCGCGGCTGAGCGAGCGCCCGCGCCCCGCCCCCGTCCCGGCCCCGTCCCGGGCTGCTCCGCAGCCCTTCCGCAGCCCTTCCGCAGCCCTTCCGGAGCCCTTCCGGACCCGTTCCGTATCCGGGAAGTCGGCGCGGCTGAATCGTCCCGACACCCGGCCGTAACGGGATGCGGGGAATGGCTGGCTATGCTCAGCCCATGGCCGCATTGGGATGGTTCACCCGTCGTCGACACCTCGCCACCGAAGCGAGCGTCCTCGCCGGAGAAGCCTCGGCCGAGGCCGCGCGCAAGTCCTCGGCCCAGACGCCCCCGCCCCCCGAGGTCCCCGAGCCGGAGTTCCCCGTCGTCGGGGACGAGCGGGCGGCCGCCTTCTTCGACCTGGACAACACGGTCATGCAGGGCGCCGCTCTGTTCCACTTCGGCCGCGGCCTCTACAAGCGCCATTTCTTCCGCAAGCGCGAGCTGGCCCGTTTCGCCTGGCAGCAGACCTGGTTCCGGCTGGCCGGCGTCGAGGACCCGGCCCATATGGAGGACGTGCGCAGCAGCGCCCTGTCCATCGTCAAGGGCCACCGGGTCTCGGAGCTGATGACGATCGGCGAGGAGATCTACGACGAGTACATGGCCGACCGCATCTGGCCAGGCACCCGCGCCCTCGCCCAGGCCCACCTCGACGCCGGACAGCGGGTCTGGCTGGTGACCGCCGCCCCGGTGGAGACCGCGACGATCATCGCCCGGCGGCTGGGCCTGACCGGTGCGCTCGGCACCGTGGCCGAGTCGGTCGGCGGGGTGTACACGGGCAAGCTGGTCGGCGAGCCGCTGCACGGGCCGGCCAAGGCCGAGGCGGTACGGGCGCTGGCGGCGGCCGAGGGCCTTGACCTGTCGCGCTGCGCCGCGTACAGCGACTCCTCGAACGACATTCCGATGCTGTCGATCGTCGGCCATCCGTACGCGGTGAACCCGGACGGGCGGCTGCGCAAGCACGCGCGCGAGCACGGCTGGCGGCTGCGCGACTACCGTACGGGCCGCAAGGCCGCCAAGATCGGCATCCCTGCGGCGGCCGGGGTCGGCGCGGTGGCGGGCGGCACGGCGGCCGCCATGGCCCTGCACCGCCGCCGCCGCTTCTGACACCGCCGCATCTGACACCGCGTGGCTGACGCGGCGCGGCACACAGACACCACGCAGAGCCACAGGCCGCATTCGATATGCGGCTCCGCCGCGTGGCACAGAGGCGCCACGGGGCGTCGCCCAGCCGCCAGCCGTCACCCTGTGGCCTCGGCCTTCACCCTTGACCGCTTGCGCCGACACCCGACCACTCGCGCCGGGCGATGACCGTCCGTGATGACGGCCCCCGGCGCGCCACCCCGCCCCCGGAGCGTCATCGGCTGACCACGGCCGCGCCCAGCCGGTCAATCCCGGTTTCCCGACCCACAAGGCCCCGGCCTGCCCTCTTACCGCCCCTTTTGCACAACACGCCACGAAATCGCGCAGACCCCGACACTTACCGGTCAAGAGCCCTACTGCATTCGATACTTGATCGGTCATCAACCCATAACGGAGCAGACTGAAACGATGATTTGGACAACTGGGTGTAGCGTTGCCTGTACGAAGCGTTATTCTCCTTAGACGCAAATCGGTACCCACGCGTCCCTACGGCGGGTGAACGGTCCCGTACTGCACGTGATGGAAGCTCTGCCTCTGGGAGTCCCGTGTACCCACACGTCGGGGTTGACGCCTCGGGCCTGGCTACGCTGCGCGCAACGGTCCTCGACTGTCTGCGCGGCTTCGTCCCCACCGCGTATGCCGGCCCCGCCCTCGCCACACCCATGCCCGTCGGCGCTGTCGGCACCGACGGCGCGGCCGGCCCCGCCAGCTCCTGCTATGCCCTGGCCGACGGCGGCGCGGCGGTCGGCAGACGCTCCCGCGGCGGCACGTCCACCGCCCGCCGTCCAGGCGCGGACAGCGACAGCCGCCGCATGATGGACCTCGTCGAGCGCGCTCAGGCGGGCGAGGCCGAGGCCTTCGGCCGGCTGTACGACCAGTACGCCGACACCGTCTACCGCTATATCTACTACCGCGTAGGCGGCCGGGCCACGGCCGAAGACCTCACCAGCGAGACGTTCCTGCGGGCGCTGCGCCGCATCGGCACCTTCACCTGGCAGGGCCGTGACTTCGGTGCCTGGCTGGTGACCATCGCCCGCAATCTGGTCGCCGACCACTTCAAATCCAGCCGCTTCCGGCTGGAGGTCACCACCGGCGAAATGCTCGACGCCAATGAGGTCGAGCGCTCCCCCGAGGACTCCGTCCTGGAATCCCTCTCCAACGCCGCGCTGCTCCAGGCCGTGCGCAAGCTCAACCCGCAGCAGCAGGAGTGCGTGACACTGCGCTTCCTCCAGGGCCTTTCCGTCGCCGAGACCGCCCGCGTCATGGGGAAGAACGAAGGCGCGATCAAGACCCTCCAGTACCGGGCTGTCCGTACCCTGGCCCGGCTCCTCCCCGAGGACGCCCGCTGACCCACAGTGCTCGATTTGCCTTCGAGGCGCCTCAGCCTCCCCCAGCTACCGCTGGGAGGTGTCCCCTATCGACAGTCGACCGTGCTCGGCCCCTCGTACCTCAGGGCCTCCGCGCGCTCTCCCTTTCACAGCGCACATCAGCGCCTCCGGCGCGGGCGGCGCGTCCCTTCGTGTGGCGGCGCCACCACGCCCCGTCCGATCATCGGGAGGGCGTAACCCTGGTGCTGCGCCGCTCGTTGAGGAGGATGCAGGCTCCTTGCGGTCACGTCCTTCCATAGACACCCCACTCGTTCGGGTGGAAAGGCATGCGGCGTGCAACCTTCCAGGTGTCCTGGGGAGTGGACCGTCATGACGAGAGGAGGTGCCGCCTGTGATCGCGAACGTATCGGCGCACCGGCGGGCTCACGCCTTCGCCAAGGCCCTGGAGGCCCTGGAGGCCCTGGAGAGGGACAGCCGCCAGGATTCCCAGGGCGCGGCGGGCGCCGAGCAGCCCGGCTCTTCGGCCGACAGCGCGGAGCACAGACGGCTGCTGGCCCTGACGAGCGGGCTCGGGGAGTTGCCGGCACCGAAGCTGGATCCCGAGGTCCGGGTCACCCAGCGGGCCCAGCTGGTAGCCGCGATGGAAGCGGCCTTCGCCGAGGGCGCTCCCCAGGTGCCCGGGCAGCGGCCGCCCCGCGCCCACCGGGCGACCCCCCTCAGCAGACTGCGCCCCCGCTCCCGCTGGTCCAAGGGGCTGGCCGCCGGAGGGCTCACGGTCGGGGTGGCGGCGGGCGCGTTCGGCGGCGTCGCCGCGGCCAGCTCCGACGCCCTGCCCGGTGACACCCTCTATGGCTTCAAGCGCGGCATAGAGGATCTGAAGCTCGAGATGGCCGACGACGACGCCGACCGCGGCCGGCTGTATCTGGACCAGGCGTCGACCCGGATGAGCGAGGCGCGCCGGCTGATGGAGCGGGGCCGCTCGGGCGACCTGGACCACGAATCGCTGAGCGAGATCCGCAAGACCCTCGCCGGGATGCGCCATGACGCCTCCGAGGGCCACCGGCTGCTGCACAAGGTCTATGAGCGGGACGGCTCGCTCGGCCCCATGCGGACGCTGTCGTCCTTCTCCCGCTCCCACCGCGATGGCTGGTCCCGGCTGCGCGAGAAGCTGCCCGTCCAGCTCATGGACGTGGGGGACGAGGTGAGCTCGGTGTTCGACGCCATAGACCAAGAGGTCGGTCCGCTGCAGTCCCTGCTGCCCTCCTCCCGCGACGGCCGGGACAACACCGGTCACTCGGTGGTCGAGCCACCCGAGCGGACCACCACGGGCGGTTCCAACATCCCGGCGCCCGCCGTGACCACGCCGAGCGCCCCCCGCCCCAGCGGGGACGACAGCCGCCCGCGCCCCTCGGCGCCGTCCCACCTCGAGGACGGCGGCCTCATCGGCGGCGCCGGCGATCTGCTGGATCCGCCGACGGGCGAGCCGACCCCGCTCCCGTCCTCCGGCAAGGGCGACCCGGGCACCAAGCCGACCCAGCCGGAGATCACCATCCCGCCGCTGTTGCCCGACCTGCTGCCAGGCCTCGGCATCGACGGCGACGGGAAGTAGTGGCGCGTACGACGGAGGCGGCGCCCGGCGTTCCCCATGGAACCCGGGCGCCGCCTGAGAAAGCGCTCAGAAAAAGACAGACCGCCGCTGCACCAGCAGCTTGTAAAGCGTGTGCTGGATCGTCTCGCGCACCTGGTCGGTCAGGTTGAACATCAGCATCGGGTCATCCGCCGCCTCCGGCGGATACGAGTCCGTCGGGATCGGCTCACCGAACTGGATCGTCCACTTCGTCGGCAGCGGCACCCCGCCGAGCGGCCCCAGCCATGGGAAGGTCGGCGTGACCGGGAAGTACGGGAAGCCCAGCAGCCGCGCGAGCGTCTTCGCGTTCCCGATCATCGGGTAGATCTCCTCGGCGCCGACGATCGAGCACGGCACGATCGGCGCCCCGGCGCGCAGCGCCGTCGAGACAAAGCCGCCCCGCCCGAAGCGCTGCAGCTTGTACCGCTCGGAGAACGGCTTGCCGATCCCCTTGAAGCCCTCCGGCATCACCCCGACCACCTCGCCGCGCTCCAGCAGCAGCTGGGCGTCCTCGGCGCACGCCAGCGTATGCCCGAGCTTGCGCGCCAGCTCGTTGATGACCGGCAGCACGAAGACCAGGTCGGCCGCGAGCAGCCGCAGATGGCGGTCCGCCGGGTGGTGGTCGTGGACCGCGACCTGGAGCATCAGCCCGTCCAGCGGCAGCACCCCGGAGTGGTTGGCGACGACGAGCGCGCCCCCGCTGTCCGGGATGTTCTCGATGCCCTTCACCTCGACCCGGAAGTATTTCTCGTACATCGGGCGCAGCAGCGACATCAGAACCTGGTCGGTCAGGTCCTCGTCATAGCCGAAGTCGTCGACCTCGTACTCCCCCGTGACCCGGCGGCGCAGAAAGCTCAGGCCGTGCGCCAGCCGCCGCTCCCAGCCGCCCGCGGGGGCGCCGCCTCCCGGCGGGTCGTGGGGCGGCAACGGCGGCGTCGCGGCGGCCGCCGCAAGCGTCTCCGCCCGCTGGTCGCGCTCCTCGTCACGCTGCTGCGGGACGGGCTTGAGCGGGCCCTGGGCGGCCCGGTGCGTACGCCCCTGCCGCTGACCCTTGCGCCGGGACCGCGGCTCCTCACCGAACGGAATGACCTTGGCATCCGCCATGGTGGTTGCGCTCCTCAATTCTGGACGGCGCCGCGGGCGGGCAGCAGCCCGGCGAGCCGGTCGACGGTACGGGCGAGGGTCTCGGGCGGGAGCAGCCCGGGCCCGCGGCTGCGGGCGTAGTCGGCGAAGGCGCCGGCCGTGGAGTATCGGGGCTCGAAGCCCAGCGTCTCGCGCATCTGATTGGTGGCGACGACGCGGCCGTGCGTGAGCAGCCGGATCTGCTCGGGCGAGAAGTCGGTGATCGCGACGGAGCGCAGCGCGGTACGGGCCCATCTCAGGGTCGGCAGCAGCAGCGGGAGCGTCGGGCGGCCGAGCCGCCGGGCGGCCTGTGAGAGCAGCAGCACACCGTCGCCCGCGATATTGAAGGTGCCGCTGTTGAGCGTTCCCCGGGACGGCTCGGAGGCGGCGATCCGCAGCACCTCGATGGCGTCTTCCTCGTGGACGAACTGCAGCCGCGGGTCGTAGCCGATGACGGTGGGCAGCACGGGCAGCGCGAAGTACTCGGCGAGGGGGGAGTCCGCGCAGGGCCCCAGGATGTTGGCGAAGCGCAGCACGCAGACCGCCACATCGGGGCGGCGCCGGGCGAAGCCCCGTACATACCCCTCGACCTCGACGGCATCCTTGGCGAAGCCGCCGCTGGGGAGCGACTTGGGCGGGGTGGTCTCGCTGAAGACGGCGGGGTCGCGGGGCGCGGAGCCGTACACATTGGTGCTGGACTTGACCACGAGCCGCTGGACCGACGGCGCCTTCTGGCACGCGCCGAGCAGCTGCATGGTGCCGATGACGTTGGTCTCCTTGACCGAGGTGCGGCTGCCGCGCCCGCCGAGCGGGGTGCCGTTGATGTCCATGTGGACGACGGTGTCGACGCCGGTCTCGGCGAGCAGCTTCCCGATCGCGGGGTGGCGGATGTCCGCACGTACGAAGTCGGCCCCGCCGAGGTGGTGTTCGGGGGTGACGGCGTCCACGCCGATCACCCGGGCGACATCGGGCTCGCGCTGTATGCGCCGTACGAAGCGGCCCCCCAGGCGGCGTGCGACTCCGGTGACGAGCACGACCTTTCCCAAGATCAGCGCCTTCCTTCCCACCCTCGTGCGAGCTGGGCCGAGGCGAACACCGTAACCGCTGGATGTTGCCCTGTGATGACCACTCGCCGCACGTTACGAGGTTTTAGGACGAGGGTCCGGCGGCGCTGGGAGCAGCCCCGTGTGCACGCGCCGCAGCCCTCCCACCGTCGGTGGAAGGGCTGCGGGACGAACACAGCGTCGCTTGCTTACTTCTTGTTGCGACGCTGGACGCGCGTGCGCTTGAGCAGCTTGCGGTGCTTCTTCTTCGCCATCCGCTTGCGCCGCTTCTTGATAACAGAGCCCACGACTACCCTCGCTCACTTCGATTCACTCGGTGCGGGGCGTCCGAGCCCACACGACCTACATCGGGCCAGCCTACCCGGCGCCGAGCGAAGCGCGTAATCCGAGGGGCGCCCTGGGCCCTGCCGTCAGGCACGTCCGGGCCTGAGGGCCCGTCCGGGCCTAGGCGGACTCCACCCCCACATAGGACTCGCGGAGATACTCATGAACCGCCTGCTCTGGGACCCGGAAGGACCTGCCCACCCGGATCGCCGGCAGATGACCGCTGTGCACCAAGCGGTACACGGTCATCTTGGACACTCGCATCACCGCGGCGACTTCCGCCACGGTCAGAAACTGAACCTCGTTCAGAGGCCTTTCGCCAGCAGCCATGACACACCTGAACCTTCCGCACATGTCGGGCACCGGCTTCCCCTCCGGTGACTCCTGCTCGCATGCGCGCTCCTCACCAGATTAGGGGCGCGTGATACGAGTGGGGAAGAGGAGTAGCGATCGGACGCCTACTGTGACAGACACGCCCGATTGAGTACATAGCGAGTAATCGGTCGGTAGTAAGCGGACCGCACAGCGTCGTCAAGCGGAACCGCCACCGACACCCGCCCCTCCGCCTGGCCGACGAACGGCGCGGGGTCGTCCGCGTCCGCCAGGCCGATGGCCTCAAACCCCAGCTGACCTGCCCCGCACACCCATCCGTGGTCCCCGATGACCAACCCGGGGAGGGGGCCGCCACGGTCGGCGGCACAGCCGAGAGCCACCCGAACCGGGAGCGGTGAATGACTGTGGCAACCCGGGTCGCGAGCCTCGTTTCGCGCGCCGGGTTCCCGCACCATCGCGACTCCTCGTACGTAGACGATGTTGTAGGTGCGTACGCCGAACTGGGTCGTTATGTCGATACATCTATTCTGCGCGGGGGTGAGAACAGGGCAGCCGGCCGCCGAGAGCGCCGCCGCCAACGCGGCGTAGAACCCGAGGAGGCGGTGCGGATGCCCGGTCCCGAGCAGCACCGGCGCGCCCATGGCGGCGGCCGCGGCCAGCCGCTCCGCGAAGGCGTCGAGCGCGGCGATGGTCAGATCCGGATCGATCACATCCTGGCCTGAGGTGAGCGCCGGATTATCCGAAACCCCGCATTTATCGCTCATGAGGCGAAGTAACTCCGGGAAGGACCAGTCATGTTCGGGCTCTATACCCAGCAGCACCCGGGGGTCGCGCGCGGCGAAGAGCCGGTAGCTGCGCAGGCTCCGCTCCCGGCTCGTGGCCACCGGCCCGGCGAGCCGCGCGGCCAGCAGATGCGCACGCAGCGCGGCGGTACGGGGCACGTCATCGATGCTGACGGATCGCCGCGACCGCAGGCCGAAGAACGGCGAGAGTTGCCACGGTTGGCCTAACGGCACCCGAGGCCCGGCACCCGGGGCCCGGGGCCTGGGTGTTCCAGGGCAGCAGGCCCAGGCGTTGCGGGACGGCAGGGCCTGGGCGTTGCGGGACGGCAGCGACTGGGCGTCTCAGGGCAGCAGCCCGTGATGGGGAAAGACCGCCCGGCGGGTCGCGAGGATCGCCTGGTCCAGCCGGTCCCCCGGGTCGTACCCCCACTCCCCGAAGTCCCGCCACTGCGGCGACCGCCCGTCGGTCATCCGCCGCGGCGCCGACTGCCGGGTCCGCCGGTACACCTCGTGTCCCCACTCCTCCGGCACCTCCGCCTCCGGCGCCACCGGCCGCCCGGCGGCGATCGCCACCAGATGCGTCCACGTCCTGGGCACCACATCCACCACCGCGTACCCGCCGCCGCCCAGCGCGATCCACCGCCCGTCCGCGTGCTCATGCGCCAGCTCATGACAGCTCTCCGCGACCGCGCGCTGTGCGTCCACGGTCACCGTCAGATGCGCCAGCGGATCCTCCACATGCGTATCCGCGCCGTGCTGCGTCACCAGCACCTGGGGCCGGAACGCCGCCAACAGCTCCGGCACCACCGCGTGATACGCCCGCAGCCACCCCGCGTCCCCGGTCCCGGCCGGCAGCGCCACATTCACCGCACCGCCCGGCGCCCGCTCCCCGCCCGTCTCCTCCGGCCATCCGGTCTGCGGGAACAGGGTCCTCGGGTGCTCGTGCAGCGACATGGTGAGCACCCGCGGGTCGTCCCAGAACGCCGCCTGCACCCCATCCCCGTGGTGCACGTCCACGTCCACGTACGCGACCCGCTCCGCACCCATCTCCAGCAGCCGCGCGATCGCGAGCGCCGCGTCGTTGTACACACAGAATCCGGCGGCCCCGCCCGGCATCGCGTGATGCAGCCCGCCCGAGAAGTTCACGGCGTGCAGCGCGTCCCCGCGCCATACGCTCTCCGCCGCGGCGACCGACTGGCCGGCGATCAGCGCCGATGCCTCGTGCATCCCGGCGAAGGCCGGATCGTCGATGGTGCCAAGACCGTACGAGCCGTCCGCCGAGGCCGGATCGGCCGACGCCCGCCGCACCGCCTCGATGTAGTCCCGGCGGTGCACCAGCCGCAGCGTGGACTCCCCGGCGGGCTTGGCAGCGACCACCTCGACGGCGCGGTCGAGCCCGAACGCCTCCACCAGGCGCATGGTCAACGCCAGACGGACCGGGTCCATCGGATGTCCGGCGCCAAAGTCGTACGCCGTCAGACCCTCATCCCACATCAACTGTGCGCGACCGCTCATGTCCATCACCGTATCGGGCAGGAGTGGGCGCAAACGACCTCGCGTACCACAGGGTCGCAAGCACCAGCGCCATGGGCACCAGCATCGCCCCCCGGTAACTCCATGCGCCGCCCAGTGCGCCGACAAGCGGGGAGCCGATCAGAAAGCCCACGTAGTTGAAGATGTTGAGGCGCGCGATCGCGGCGTCCGACGCCCCCGGGAACAGCCGCCCGGCGGCCGCGAAGGTCTGCGGCACCAGCACACACAGCCCCAGCCCCAGCAGCGTGAACCCCAGCATCCCCACCCACGCCCCGGGCGCCGCCGCGACGACCGCGAACCCGCCCGACGCGAGCAGGGTGCCGACCCGCACGACGGCGACCGCGCCGAAGCGGCGCACCCCGAGGTCGCCGAAGGTACGGCCGAGAAGGGCGGTGACCATATAGACGTTGTACGGGACGGTGGCCAGCTGCTCGGAGCTGTGCAGCACGTCCTCCAGGTACTTGGCACTCCAGTTGGAGACCGTCGAGTCACCGATATAGGCGAACGACATCACGAGGCAGAGTGGCAGCAGCAGTTTCATGCTGACGGCGGCGGACGCCTGCTCGTCCTCCGGGCTCTCCTGCTTCCGGTCCTTTTCCTGTTGCCCCGCTCGATCCATGTACCAGCGGCTGGCGAACAGCGCGACCGGCACGAGTGTCGCGACAAGTGGCGCATACAGCACGGGCAGCGGCACATCCCAGTGCGCGCCCGCCCAGGCCAGCGACGCCCCGCCGATCCCGCCCAGGCTGTACGCGGCATGGAAGCCGAGCATGATGCTCCGCCCGTACGCATGCTGCAGGGTGACGCCGAGCATGTTCATCGACGCATCGAGGGCACCGACGGAGAGCCCGAAGACCGCGAGCGCGAGGGCGAGCTGCCACAGCGCCGTACCCGACCCGGCCGTGAGCAGCGCGACGGAGACCACCGGCTGGGCCCAACGCAGCACCAGCCCCGGCCGCACCCGCTTGACCAGGTGCTCCGTCCCGACGCTGCCCACGCCCGCGAGGATCGGAACCGCGGCGAGGAACGCGGGCAGCAGCCCGTCGGACACCCCATACCGGTCCTGCAGCGCGGGTATTCGGGTCACCAGCAGAGCAAAGACCGCGCCCTGGACGAAGAAACTGACGGCCAGCGAGGCCCGGCCGTGCCGCAGCCGCGGGGTCGGGCGCGTATCTGTCATGGCCGAGGAGCGTACGGCCCCACGCCGTATTAGGCGAGATCAGGCGAGCAATTGCGGAAGTTCTGCCATCTTCGCGAAACGGGCGTGGGCGCGGGCGAGCTTGGCGGCCGGCGTCATCGCCGTATATCCGTACACATCCATCCCGGCGGCGATGGCGGCCTGCACCCCCAGCGGGCTGTCCTCGACAACCGCACACCGCTCCGGCGGCACCCCCATCGTCCGCGCCGCATGCAGAAACAGATCCGGTGCGGGCTTGCCCCTCCCCACATCCTCGGAGCTGAATATGCGCTGCTCATCGAAGAGTGCATACAGCCCGGTCTTCCGCAGCGCGACCCGTATGCGCTCATGGCTTCCGGAGGAGGCGACACAGTACGGAACGCCGTCCGCGTTCAGCTTCTCCAGGACATCGGCTACGCCTGTGACAGGCTCCAGTTCCCGGCGGAAGGCGTCGAACACGCGGCTGTGGAAGGTCACATCGAAGTCGGCGGGCAGCCGGCGGCCGGTGCGTTCGAGGACCAGCTCATGGATCCGGTGCATGGCCGACCCCATGTAGTCGCGTATGGAGTCCTCGTAGGTGGTGGGGTGGCCCAACTCCGTCAGATAGGCGGCGAGGAGCCGATTGGAGATCGGCTCACTGTCGACGAGCACGCCGTCGTTGTCGAAGATGACCAGGTCGTAGCGCATGCCGCTCAGACTACTCGGGCAGTGCACGGGAAAAAGAAAAAGCCCGGCTGGGAGCTTGGCTCCCAACCGGGCTTTTATCAAAGATTGTTCGGCGGTGTCCTACTCTCCCACAGGGTCCCCCCTGCAGTACCATCGGCGCTGAAAGGCTTAGCTTCCGGGTTCGGAATGTAACCGGGCGTTTCCCTAACGCAATAACCACCGAAACACTATGAAGAAAACAAACCAACACCACACACCACCATGACCATGGTGCGGATCGGTTGGTCGTTACTTCAGAACCAACACAGTGGACGCGAGCAACTGAGGACAAGCCCTCGGCCTATTAGTACCAGTCAACTCCACCGGTCACCCGGCTTCCATATCTGGCCTA